>JAHHHW010000096.1 GCA_019359115.1 Pelatocladus maniniholoensis HA4357-MV3 | reverse complement strand
ATATTTGATTATTTGTTTTTCAAAATATATTCGTTCAGTACTCTATTTCTTAATCATCCTGATTTTTTCGCTTTTCTCATGATGTAATCTCTTTGTACTTCAATTTGAAGTGCGGAATGTGGGTTACAATAAATACTTAATTGTTATCCAAGACTCAGTATTTTCCCTGTAAATAACGAAAAATATGTCAACTTTTTAATTATTATTTATTTTTATTCACCTTTTTTTTGCAACGGAAAAACATTATTTAAAACATATTTTAGATTACAAATATGATTGCATCATCACTAACGGCTTCTCAAAGAGTAATCCAAAATCCAAAATCGATTGACAATCATGGCTAGTAGTTTCAAAAATTTTATCTACTTAATTTATGGATGCTGAACCTGCTAGATAAGCTGTTGTCCAGGCACTTTGGAAATTAAAACCACCAGTTACACCATCGATATCTAAAATTTCTCCTGCAAAATAAAGACCAGGAACCAATTTACTTTCCATTGTTTTAAAGTTGATTTCTTTAAGATTTACACCACCACAAGTGACGAATTCTTCTTTAAACACTCCTTTCCCATTAATGGAGTATTGTCCTTGGGTAAGTTCTTGCACTAATTGATTTAAAGTTTTGTTTGATAATTCTGCCCAACGATTTTCAACAGAAATACCTACACAAGAAACAATGTATTGCCAGAGGCGATGGGGTAAGTCAACATCGCGATGAGATGTAATCAGACGCTTTGGTGAATTATTTTTAACTGTCAATAATTGTTGACGCACTTGTTCTTGTTTGAGATGCGGTAGCCAATTAATAATTAACGTAGCTTGATAATTACTAGCGTGCAACATTCTTGCACCCCAAGCAGATAATTTCAACACAGCTGGGCCACTTAAACCCCAATGGGTAATCAATAATGGGCCTGTTTGTTCTAGATGAGGGTATTCCGGTACAATTAGCCGCAATTTCACAGGATTGACACTCACACCAGCCAACTCTGTAAGCTTTTGATTTTTGATATTCAAAGTAAATAAAGATGGGACTGGTGACTCGATAGTATGTCCCAATTGTTGAGCTATTTTATAGCCTATGGGATTACTACCTGTAGCTAAGAGCAAGCGATCGCACTGTAATTTCTCCTCAGACTTCAAAGTGATCTCGAAATGGGAAAATAGAGGGTCAGACATAGAAATTTCCATTTTCCTTGGACTGTTGCCCTTTATACCTCCTAATTTCACCGATGTCACCGCAGTTCCTATACGCAGTTCTACTCCAGCTGCTTTGGCTGCACTCATCAAGCATTTAACGATGGTTTCTGAACAATCTGTAACAGGAAACATTCTGCCATCAGCCTCAGTTTTTAACTCCACACCATGAGCCTGAAACCAGATGATAGTATCTTTAGGTTGAAAGCGCGTAAAAGCACCCAATAGTGCTTTGTTACCTCTGGGGTAATTTTTTACCAACTCTCGCGGTTCAAAGCAAGCATGAGTAACATTGCAGCGTCCACCACCAGAAATACGAACCTTAGCTAATGGTTGGTGGCTAGCTTCGAGTAAAATTACATGGGCGCGAGGATTAGTTTTAGCAGCTGCGATCGCAGCAAAAAAACCAGCCGCCCCACCACCTACAATTATTATTTGCAATTTTGTCATTTGTCGTTGGGGATCGGGGATTGGGGATTCTCCAGAGGAGACGCACTCGCGTTCGGGGATTGGGGATTAGGGATTAGGGATTGGGGATTGGGGATTAGGGATTGGGAAGAGACTTGTTAAATAATTCTCTCTTGTCCCCAACCCCCGCTCCCCAATCCTCACTCCTCTGATTCAAATTTATCTTTTTCTGATCCACATACAGGACATACCCAGTCTTCAGATATATCTGCAAAAGCTGTGCCTGGTGGTATACCACCATCTATATCACCTTCTTCTGGGTCATAGACGTAACCACAGACTGTGCATACATACTTTTCCATTTTTCTTTTTTCTCAATTACATTTTTTATATTGCTTTAATATTACTTCTATTCACCACCACTCTAGTCGGATGGGGAATTTCACGAAAGAGCTTAAGAGGTTATTGTCTTAAGTAAAAATAAGTTTAAACTAATACACTTTATTTGATAAAAAACAGTGATTAACGAAAATATTCTGTGTTCCTATATATAAGTCTGTTTGCTTTTAATATCAGGTTTCTAGTTTGCTCACAGTATTCTGTATTTGACTCGAAAATTACGCAAATATACGATTTGTTATACCAAGTCTTTAATCTTATTCTGAATACTTAAGAGAGAAAAGAGTACACAACAGTGACCGAAAGGCCAAAGTTTCCTAATCTCATTCGTGAGTTGAGAAAAAGGCTAGGACTTTCATAGGAGCAACTAGCTTGTCAGCTGGGCGTTTTGTTTGAGATGGTTAACCGTTGGGAAAATGGTCGTGCTATTCCCTCACCAATGGAGATGAAGTTGATTAAGCAACTTCTGATAAAAATACCTACTCAAAATCAAGAATTATGGGAGCAATATTTTTCAGAACAAGAGCCGAACAGATGAGAATTTGAGGAAAAGTCATGCCAGAAAATGAGCGGGAAAAAATACGTCATCTGTTAGTTCTGCAAGACTTGCAAGGACAGCGAACTATTCCTTTGAAAGAGGCTACATATTCTCTTGGACGGGATATCAGAAATGCGATCGTACTTCGTTCTCGATCTGTCTCCAGACAGCACGCCATTTTATTACGAGTAACTCTACCAGATACAGAGCAATATGGCTTTCGGATTATTGATGGTAGTTTTAAGGGAAAAAAAAGTACAAATGGACTATTTGTCAATGGTATGAAATGCTTTTCTCATGACCTCAAACATGGAGACGTGATTGAATTTGGCAACAATCAGGTCAAAGCCAAATATTATGCGATCTCGAACTTATCAGAGCAAGCTTTTTCGGAATCTTGCGTTGCTGAGGATATATCTGGCTTCTTATCAGAACAAGCTAATCCTGTTAATCCCTTTGAAACTCTCAGTGTCCCCACAGATAGTGTTGAAGGTGCTAGTGAAGTTGCTTTGGCTCGGTTGGCGTCTTTCCCAGAATTGATTCCCAATCCTATCATTGAGATTGATTTAGAAGGAAAAGTGACTTATCTCAATCCTGCTGCGGCCTTGAAATTTCCTAACATCAGACAATTAGGTGTACAACACACAATTTTGGCAGGACTGGCGATCGCTGTTCAAAATCAGCAAGGAAATTCTTTTATTCGCGAAGTAGAAGTTGGTGAAGAAGTGTTTGAACAATCAATTCACTATCTTCCCGAAAGTGATTTAATTAGAACTTTTATCGTTAGGGATATTACAGAGCAAAAGCAAGCTGTAATGGAATTACACCATCGCGATCGCCTACTGCAAGCTGTAGCAGAAGCTACTAATTCTTTACTGGCAGAAATGAACTATGAAAAAGCCATTGACAAAGCCTTGGCGGTGCTGGGTGAAGCTGCTCAAGCAGATCGCGTTTATTTGTTTGAGAACCATCTCCACCCTGTGACTACTGAAATGGAGATGACACTACGATTTGAATGGAGAAGCGATTCTGTACACTCCGAAGGCACTAGACAAAATCAACCCGATAAATTTTCTGGGTTAAACCACTGGTATACTCCTCTGTCTCAAGGAAAGTCTATTCAAAGTTTGACTCAACAATTAAGTGTTACTGACCAAGCAATTCTCCAAGATGAGAGTATTTTATCTCTGTTACTTGTGCCTTTACGTCTAGATGAAAACTTCTGGGGTGTCCTGGGTTTAGCAGACTGTTTCAAGGAACGCCAGTGGTCAAGGCACGAAGAATCGACTCTCTTAACAATGGCTGCTAGTATCAGTGGTGCTAGAAGGCGACAACAGGTGGAGGAAATGATTCGTTACCAAGCTCTCCACGATTTGCTCACAGGATTACCGAATCGCCTATTGTTTAAAGAGCAGTTAGCCAGGACTTTACCGAATGCAACTCGTAGAGAAGAGAGTTTAGCTGTAATTTTTCTGGATTTGGATCGATTCAAAACTATTAATGATACTCTGGGACATACACTCGGCGATCAATTATTACAATGTGTTGCTCAAAGATTACAGAAATCCCTCAGAGCTGGTGACATTGTTGCTCGCTGGGGAGGCGATGAATTCATTATCTTATTACCCGATGTTAATTATGTGGACGAAGTAGCCCAAGTAGCCCAAAGAATCCTACAAGAATTAGAAACAGCTTTTGATATAGAAGAAAACGAACTTTATATCAGTGCTAGCCTTGGTATTGCTCTATTTGACGAGCATAGTCCTGATGTTGAAACTTTGATTCAGCACGCGGATGCAGCTTTGTATCACGCTAAAGACGAGGGTAGAAATAATTTTCAATTTTATACAACTTCTATAAGTTCTAAAACTCCTGAAATACTGACTTTAGAAAAGAGCTTACGCTATGCTCTAGAACGAGAAGAATTTGTTGTTTATTACCAACCTCGCGTAAATATTGACACTGGAAAAATCACTGGTATGGAAGCACTGCTGCGTTGGGAACATCCAGAGATGGGACTAGTTGCTCCCAATAAATTTATTCCCTTAGCAGAGGAAAGCGGATTAATTATCCCAATTGGAGAATGGGTTTTGCGAACAGCTTGTAGGCAAAATAAAGCTTGGCAAGATGAAGGATTACCTAATTTGACTATGGCTGTCAATCTTTCTCTCAAACAGTTCCGCCAACCGAAGTTGGTGGAGACAGTGGCTCTGATTTTAGATGAGACGGGGTTAGAACCACATTTCTTAGAATTAGAAATTACAGAAACAACTGCTATTGAGGATCTCGAATTCACTAGAACAGTGTTGCAACACTTAGAGAAGATGAGAGTTCATCTTTCTATTGATGATTTTGGCACGGGTCATTCTTCTCTGTCACGTCTACAGTTGTTACCACTCCACAATTTAAAAATTGACGGTTCTTTCATCCGTGATTTGACTACAGATGTGAAAGTGGCTCATATTGTCAAAGCGATAGTTAGCTTGGGGCGGAATCTAGGGTTGAAGCTAACCGCCGAAGGAGTAGAAAAGCAAGAGGAACTGGAGTTCTTAAAATCTATTGACTGCGAGGATGTACAAGGTTTTCTATTTTACCGTCCGCTTACTGCTCAAAAAGCAACGGAAATTCTTTGGGATGAAGGAATAAAAAATTAATGATGGACCCAATACTGCTCGGATCAGACAAATAGATTGACATTTAAACCCACCAGAGACGCGAAATTTCGCGTCTCTACTGAAAGTCTACCGCAGGTTTGCAAGTGATGCATTTAACCACCCGTCAAAGTTCTGTGTTTGTGTAGCAGAGGGATTGACTACAGGTTGTACTTGATACTTATTGGCAGGTGGAGAAGCCAAACTGACAGGGTAAATGCGGAGTTCATCTTGATGGAAGACTGCTACCTGGATCATGTCTGTGGGTTGGTAATCTTTAAGGCGATCGCTTAGTTGATTCGCTGTTACTTTTATGCCATCAATTGCCAGTAGTTCATCTCCAGGATCAATCCCTGCCAATTGTGCAGGAGAACCGATTTCAACAAATTTAATTATGTCTCGTCCGTGTTCGTTACCGACTCTCATACCTAAATAAGGTTCTGTTTCTGTGTGTGCTACCAACTGCAAGCCAAAAGGCTCTAAGTACTGATTGAAAGGTAATTCCTCAGTACTATCTATGTAGCGTTTAAAGAAATCAGATAAATCTATTCCTGCAACAGATGTAATTACTTCCTGCAACTGTTCTGAAGTATAACCAATTTCGCTTTTGCCAAATTTCTGCCACATTTGCATCATCACATCATCAAGCGATCGCTTGTTGTTATGGCGACAACGAATCAGCAAATCTAGCAATAACGATATCATTTCTCCTTTTAAATAATAGGATATCTGGGAATTACCACTGTTGGCATCCTGACGATATAGTTTAATCCAAGCATCAAAACTAGATTCCGAAAGGGGTTGTACTTTCCGCCCTGGAGTTGTTAGATATCTTGTAATTTCTTTACCCCAGTTATTCAAAAATGATTTGAGATCGTAAATACCAGCCCGTAAGGGAATTAGCAAGTCGTAGAAACTAGTTGTTCCCTCACAGAACCATAAACAAGGGGTATAGTTTTCTTGATCGTAATCAAAAACTTCCAGTTCCTTGGGACGAATGCGTTTGACATTCCACAAATGGAAAAATTCGTGGGCTACCAATTGCATGAAACGATCATATTTTTCGCGATCGCGAAATCCTAAACGCTGGTAAATCAACGAACAACTATTTTTATGCTCTAAACCCCCGTAAGCTTGGGTAAATAAATGCACCAGAAACACATATCTTTCATAAGGCAAACCGCCAAACATTTGTGCTTCAACTTCAATAATTTTCGTGATGTCAGCAATCATCTGCTGCGCCTGAAAATTGCCACGTCCCCAGATAGCTAGTTCGTGAGGTTTACCCTGTACTTGAAAGTGATATAGTTGATGAGAACCAATCTCAAAAGGACTATCCACAAGGGTGTCGAAATCCAAAGCACAAAAAGTGTTGACTTGTCCCGGAACAGGCGGTAGCGCTGTAGTTACCTGCCATTCTGGCCGTGGTGTCACAATTGTCACGAAAATTGGTTGCTTGTCAAATTCTGGTATCCGAAAAAACAGCGCTGCACCATTAAAGTAACCGTGTGTAGAATCTAAATGATTTGTACGTACGGTAAGTTCGTTAGCAAAAATGTGATATTTTATAGTAACTTTTGATACATTATCTGTTTCGATTTGCCAATGATTTTTACTAATTTTTCGCCAATTTAGAGGTTTATTATTGGCAACAGCAGTGAAATCTTGTAGATGTTTAGCATATTCTCGCACCAAGTAAGAACCAGGAGTCCAAACTGGTAATTTTAAATCGAGAGTAGAAAACAGGTAGCCCACAAGGTGTAAAGTCACCTCAAACAGATGATTTTCTGGTTGAGGCATTGCCACCTGATAGTGAATGGTCGGTAATTTTTTTTGAAGGCGCGTATCGGTACAAGGTGCTATTGTTTCATTCATCTGAACTTAAGAGTAAACCTTACAGAATTATGAGTCAAAAGATTAATTTAACTCATAACTCCTAACTCATAACTCTTGTATGCACAAACTGCCATAATGACCTGAAAGTATTAAACTTTGCCAGCCAGATTGATCATTTGGCGAAAATTGACGAGATAAACCACTTGATTAGCAGTGTCAATTTTTATCCAACCTTTTTCGTTTAATTTTTTCATAATTTTGGTAGTTTCTTCAACCCCAATTTCTGTGACATCTGCTAAATCTTTAAAAGGGATGTTAAAAATTTTTCTACCTTTGTCTGATTCTTCACTACAGCTTTCGCCCAAGCTGACAAGAGTGTGAACAAGTTTGACTGCTGGTGGACAGGAGCGCATTTGCAAGCGTACGTTTGCATGTCGTAGTCGTCTCACCATCAATTGCAGCATTCGGTGGTGTAGCTGTGGGTCTTTAAATAAGATATGAATAAATTTTTCTCTAGAGATACTCAGTAATTTTACGACTGAAAGAGCAATCACATCGGTTGAACGAGGAGATTCATCCAAAATAGCCATTTCTCCAAAAAAATCGCCCCGACCCAAAATAGCCAAAGCTACGGAATCTTCGCCTACCGTGCGCCGAACTTTGACCCAACCAGAAACTATAAGGTAAACTGCATTACCCCAAGCATCTTCCATCAACACAGCTCGTCCAGCTGGGTATTCGTGTTCAACAGCAACCGAAAGTAACCATTCCAGAGTTTGTGGATTGGCTGTATTTATTAAAGGGAAAAGTTCACTAAAAACCTCTTTATGCATGTAATGCAGGAATTATATATTTCACCGTAACTTTTTGGTTAATTGCTCTAGAGTTTCATTACAGCACAAAAATAATGCGATCAAAATCGGCGGTTTTACTGAAAAAGGGTATGTGAGACAATCCTTTAAAAGTATCAGCAGACCAAAAAAAGCTTTGCGATCGCACTTTGGAAAAAATTTTCGATTTCCTGAGTTTTTACAAAATTGAAATACGAAAGGTAAAAATTTACTTGAACTTCGCCGCACAGTTGTTGTTCATAATATTGATGTCAATCTATCAATAGCATGATATTAATTCAATGAATATGTTTATTACTTAAGAAAATGCTTATATTGTCATTTATTTACTTCAGTAGTGATTATTATACAAGTTAAATAAATCACAGCTTTACTAACTAGTAAAGCTGTGCATAAGTCAAAACAAGTATGTTTACTGGCTTTTAAGTTTGCAAATAAATAGTTACTTTTTTGACGTAGTACTGTATAACCAAATTAAATATCTATCTATAAAATGTAATTAAAACTTGACATTTAAACAATAATACTTAAATTTATAGTTCTTTATTATACTTATTTATAATAAATATTAGTGCAATCTATAGCCATAAGTACAAATATCTAAATATAAATATGCTTAATATGAACAGTTTAAGCTTTTGTCATGCAACTTCTACTTCAAATCAAAGTATTGGCTATTGCTTACGTAAGTCTTATACTGATATTTTCTTTGAGAAAAGTTAAGTAAGTAAAGAAAATTATAAGTTATTAATAATACAAGGTATTTATTAAATATAAAAAACATTAAATTTCCTGGTATTTACGGATAGATTTATAATAAAAAATTAAACATTATGTTTATTGATGGTATTAGGATAAAAAATAATCAAACAAAGTAGACAGTATGAGTGATTATTCTAAAATTTGGTTTTAATACTGTTTAACTTTTTTTATATGTCGAACTGATAACTTTTTTGTCCAAAACACCAGCATTTCCAATCATTGGGATGTTCATAATTTCATCCTTTATATTGGTCAGTTTATCGTTTTTTATGTCTGCAAAATTTAATTACATACCCCAGATAAAGCTTAGTTATACTCTTAGCTTTGTTTAGTTTGTGTATCGGAAAAAAGCAGATACTGTGTGGATATATACTGCTACCAAATAATCTTCTAATTTGATTTCAAGAATATGTGTGTAGACGCCTCTAAAAACATATAGCGCGGTAGATTGCAGATAAAGCCGCCCTTTGTAACGTTAAGGATGAATTTTTAGTCATCACTAGAGGATTCAACTTGTTATCTTAGAAATCAAAGAAATCAAATAAGTTTGCTATATATAGATATTTGGTAACAAAATAAATTGTACTCTTCCTTAGTACGCACAAGTATTTCCTTCAATTTTTATACGCATATTTACTTGTGGGGTCAAGTTGATTTGATGTTTACTTGACTTACAGAGTTTTTATGAATCAATTTACTTTACCTGAATTGTACTGCCCATTTCCATCTCAAATCAATAAGTATGTTGATGTTCTGGAAGATTATGCTCTTGAATGGGTGTTGCGCTTCAATCTTCTGGCAAATGAATCAAGTTATGAGCGCTTCTCGAAGTCAAAATTTTTTTTACTATCAGCAGCAGCATTTCCTGAATGCGAATTGGAAGAGTTAAAAGTTGTAAATGATTGGGTTACATGGCTATTTATTTGGGATGATGTATGCGACATGTCAGCTTTAGGGAAAAAACCTGAATTGATTGAGTTTTTTCATAATAGATTTCTAGAAGTATTAAAAGGTGCAGAAGTTACCAGTAACGATATATCCTTTAGTTACGCTTTAGATAATATACAACAGCGAATATTAGAAAAAGGAACTAAAAGATGGTTTGATTACTTTGTTCATGCTGTTGAGAATTATTTTACTGGATGTATCTTAGAGGCAGAAAACAGATCACAAGGAATTGTACCGAACGTAGATATTTATACAAGTATACATATGTTAAGTGGTGCGATGGAATCTAGCATGGAATTCATTGAATTTTGCAATCACTTAATCATTCCCGATGTTTTAAGAGCAAACGATATTCTCAGAAAGCTCACAAACTTGACGAATAAAATTGTTTGCTGGTGTAACGATATCTTTTCAGCATCTAGAGAAATGGCGAGTGGTGATGTTCACAATTTAGTATTAGTACTGCATTATCAACAGAATCTTTCTCTCGAACAAGCGATGAAACGTGCTGTTGAAATGCACAATCAAGAGATACAAAAAATGATTGATTTAGAAGATTTTCTTCCATCTTTTGGAGAAGAACTAGATTCTGAAATAACCAAATATATCTCAGGACTACATTCCTGGATAAGTGGAAACCTTGATTGGTCTCTTCGCTCTGGTCGTTATCAGAATCTGGAAAAACTAGACTTGCTCAAACTGTAAGGTTAACTAGGGTAACTCATATCTTGCACCAGCTTTTCATCCCGCCAAAAAAATTTTTGGGCTAGTAGCTAAAGTCAGATAAATCTGACTAGGAGAGTGTTTGAGTCCGTTTCAATGGACTTGTACTATTGCTGCGACAATTTATTCTCTGGCGGGATATGGGATAGGTGCAAGATATCAAGTAAGCGATCTTATCCAATTTCACTTTTTTGATGATATCCTTCACTGTTGCATTGGAATCTCAATGACAAACTCAGTCCCTTTTCCTAGTGTAGAATTACAAATTAACTTACCCTTGTGTTTGTCCACAACAATTTGATAGCTAATCGACAATCCCAAACCTGTACCACTTCCAACTGGTTTAGTAGTGAAAAATGGGTCAAAGATTTTTTGTTGCACCTCAGCATTCATGCCATTGCCATTATCAGCAATACGAATCCTGAACATATTTTTTTCTGCTAATTCAGTACTAATAATAATTGTAGGTAATCGAGAATCTTTTTCTCCATTACCTATAGTCCATAACCTATTTCCCTCATTTAATACATCGATCGCATTACTCAGGATATTCATAAACACTTGATTTAACTGACCAGCATAACAAGCAACCTCTGGCAGTTCTCCATATTCTTTGATGACTTGTATATCAGGACAATCATTGTTTGCTTTAAGTTTGTGTTGCAAGATCATCAAAGTATTATCGATGCCCTCATGAATATCTACAGGCTTCATATCGGCTTCATCTAAGTGGGAGAAGTTGCGTAAACCCAAAACAATATTGCGGATACGCGACGTTCCCACTTTCATAGAATCCAATACTTTTGGTAAGTCTTGCACCAAGAAATCTAGGTCTATTTCTTCAGATTTATCAGCAACTTGAGCAGAGGGATTGCGATATTCTTGCTGATAAATAGTAATCAACTCTAATAAATCTTGCACATACTCTTGTGCATGAGTAATATTGCCATGAATAAAGTTGATAGGGTTATTAATTTCATGGGCAATTCCTGCTACCATTTGCCCCAAACTAGACATTTTTTCATTTTGAATCAGTTGAGTTTGGGCGTTTTTTAAATCTACGATTGCTTGTTTTAAGCGATGATTATTCTCGTTGAGTTCCTGTGTTCTGCGTTCAACTTTCTTTTCTAAAGTATGGTTATGTTCTTCTAGGTCTTTCTTTGCTTGTGCCAAACCCTTGTAGAGTATGGCATTCTCTAGAGAGATTGCTGCTTGGGTAGTAATTACTTGTAGAAGTTCTAGGCGATCGCGAGTAAATGCTGCTGTTGTCAAATTATTTTCTAGATACAAAATGCCAATAAATTTGCCCTGATTAATAATTGGAATACATAAAAGACTCTTGGGTCGCTCACGAAGAATATAGCGATCATTTGCTAGGAAATCTTCAAAGTTGGCATCATCAACAACAAATCTTTCTTTTGTGCGTTTGACATAATTAATCAAATTAACCGGAAGGTCATAGCTACAAGAAAGGCTAATTGCAGGAAATTCTGTGTAAGTAGATGCCAAACTGGAATTGGAACTCATAGCAGTAACGGTTAAGTCCAAATCATCACCTGGATTTAGCATTAAAGCACATTTAGAAGCTCCTGCATTTTCCATGACTACTTTCATTAAAGTAGTTAACAGCTGCTCCAGTTCAATTTCTCCAGAGAGTGCTTGTGATGCTTTAATCACAGATGTCAAATCTAAAGAGTCGGAAACACTACTACCAGAGCTAATTAAAGTCTGGTGACTGCTTTGAGTGGATAATGTTGTCTGATGAGAAAAAGTACTTTTTTCACTTATGTATGGACTTAGTTTGTCTTGCTGAAGAATAGGAGCAAGTAATTGGGGGTAGCGTTTGATCAAATCGTCAACTTTGGCTTTAGCTCCCCAGCGCATATAGCAATAATAGGCATCAGTGAGATATGTTTGAGCAATCTTCTGTTTTCCCCATTCTAGATAAAATTTTGCAGCGAGTTCATTAGCAAGAGCTTCTTCATTGATATATTCATGTTCTTTGGCAAGGGCAATAGCGCGATCATAACAGTCAATTGCTTCGAGATATTCACCCAAAACCCGATGCTGCTCTGCCTCTACTAGATAAAATTTATGTAGATAATTCATTGGAGCATGGTTTGCCCAATGCTGAATTTTCTCCTGATTAGCTTGTATTCTTTTAAGAATGAGCTTTTGCTCATATCCAATTTCATTGGGATATATCGCCACCCGCGCCAAAGAATCGTAAAAATAGAATAGAGGAACAACTAGTTGTCCTGTGCCACCCTCTAAATATTTCTCCGCCAGATTAGCATTTTCAACTGCCTGCCAAAACTCCTGAAATAGGTAACACAGATGTAGGCTGCTGAAATATAAATATAAAAGTCCGACTCCATCCTTAACTTCAAGATGAAGTGGCAGCATTTTTTCCTCGTCGTAGGCTTCGCCAATTAAGCGACAAGGATTTTTTACATATCCTAGCAAGTTCAACACGCTCTGCCGATAGATGGCATTCCAGTTAAAAACTGTTTCTTGCTTGATTTGACTGATAGTATTGCTGTAGATCACCATCTCCCGTTCTAACTCTGTGAGTTCTCTACCAATGAAGTATGAATAGCTGCAATGAAACTTAAGACAATAAGCTGCAAATTCTAAGTCTCCTGTTTCTAGTCCAACAGGGTAAGTCTCTAGTAAAGGTTTTAATATTTCTTTGGCATGTTCCTGCCAATGACTGATAGTGCCATAAAATGTCCCAAAAATCTTAGCTTTAACTTCTTTAGCATTAGATTTAGACACTAGACTCAAAGCCAATTTGCCAAATTGATAACCAGATTCAATGTCTTCCACTACGCCGCAGAGCATTAATCCGTAAGTAACATAAGCATAGGCCGACAAGGGAGCATTACCATGTTGGAGCGATAAGTTGATTTGTTTGACGAGAATCAAAGGAAATAAGTTAGGAACCACTTGATAAGCAACAGGAATTGCACTCGATAGAATACGCACTATTGCTAGTGATTGGGCTTGAGTCATCTGCGGTAGATTAATTAAGTCTTCAATGTGCCTACTAGCTAAATTTGATGATATTTCTGCGATCGCTAGCTGTACATCAGATTGAGTGGGATTTTCCGGAAATTCCATCCCTAACAGTTTTAAAACATATAGTGCAGTATTGACAGCTTCTAGTGCTTGGTTCTGCGCCCCATAAGCCTTGATTTTGACTTCATAAACTTTCACTTTCTCCAGCAGTGTTTTAGCTTGTGCTAATACTATCTGAACAAATTTCTCCATCTGTTCAAAATCGCCAGCCAGGTATGCCGCTTCTGCTGCTGTTTCATATAAGGATAGAATTAGTTCATATTTTCTCTTCCAGACATCATCTTTTAATAATTTGATACCAGTAATTAAATACTTAATTGCTGTCACATAAGCTGTGGATGCTAAAGCTCTACGTCCAGCAATTAAATTCATAGCGGCGAGTTCATCACTTTCTATTTGGTTGGCGATTAAATCTAGCCCTATATTGAACTGATTTACCAGAGTAAAAATATTTTCTTCTCTATGTTGAGTTGGAATTTTTTTAAATAACAACTTTCCTATTTTGAGATGAATTGATTTTTTCTGATCTTCAGGAATTAGTGAATAGGCAGCTTGTTGAACTCGATCATGGACAAACTTATATTTTGATAATTGATTACTAATAATTGGTAATTGAGCCTGATTGCCTAAAGCTGACAATATTTTCGTTTTCCATCGTTGAATTTCAGCATCAGATTCTAACAACAATTGTCTGATTAAATCTTGAAAAGCTTCTACCCACCCAGAAAAAGGAATATCGCGTTGAAATTGGTCAAATTTTCCTTTGATAAAGTAGCTGCGCTGATAAACAATTGGTTTATGAACTTCGTTAACAACAGCAGTTTTACCTACACCAGGATCACCAACGACTAATATCATCTCTGCTAAACAAGCAGAGGGAAAAGTCGCAAGACGTTCAAAAGCAGCAAGTAAAGTTTCCACTTCCCGTTGACGACCATAGAGTTTTTCGGGAATGAGAAAACGGTTTGAGATATCCCTAGTAGCTAACTCAAAGGAGTCTATTTTACTAGTCTCTTGCCACTGTTGTTTACATATTTCTAAGTCGTACTTTAAACCTAAGCAACTCTGATAGCGATCTTCAGCATTTTTTGCCATTAGCTTGCTGATAATCTCAGATAATATTGGCGGAATTTTAGAATTAACTTCGCTGGGTTTTGGTGCTTCTTTGGCAATATGAGAATAAACTAACTCCATCGAGTCAGCAGCTATGAAGGGTAACTGTCCTGTGAGCAGTTCAAAGAAGGTGACACCAAGGGAATAAAAGTCGGTGCGGTAGTCAATCCCCCGATTCATTCGTCCAGTTTGTTCTGGAGAAATATAGGATAGCGTACCTTCTAAAACATTGGGATTGGTAAGACATTGAATCTCTCTTGGCAAAAGAGAGGCTATACTGAAATCAATAATTTTGATCTCTTTTGTGGTAGGTTGGATCAAAATATTGGCAGGTTTGATGTCTTTATGAATAACACGTTGACGATGTAATTGATCAAGAATAGAAGCAATTTGAATGCTAATATCAAGAAAATCAGTGAGGGGTAATTCAAAATTGTTAATGTTGTCAACTGTAGAGATTTCTATGCTGTTTTTGCTTATCCACTGTTGAAGTGAAATCCCACCAAAGTCTTCCATGACAATGGCATAGCCGTTGTGATAATTTTCTAAAGTATAAGTTTTAACGATGCCTGGAAAATTAAGTTTTTTAGTAATTATATATTGATTGCGAAATTGAGCGAGTTCATTGAGGCTAGGATATTCATTTCGCATCAGTTTGATGATCACAGGTTGTTGATCTTGTTCTCTAATACCCCGATAAACAATAGTTCTACTACCTAAGTAGATTTGATCAGTAATGCAATAACCGGGAAAGGAAATAACTCTATCTAATGGTAATAACATTTTTTAGCTGAGTCTGATTATAGTATCCATAAATTTAGTATTCCCACTGTTCTATTACTGCTATCACCTAATTTCATAAAATCATGTATATTTTGTGCAATATATTAAGTAAACTCAAACATCGACTATACAAAATTAAAAATTATATATATGAATAATAATTATTCAAACAAAAAAGCCTGCTTAGGCAGGCTAGTGGCTCTAAGTAGGAGCATAAAAGTTCAAATAATACTACTTGATTTTCTGTTTTATAAAGGTTACAACCTGAGCTAATTGTTTCTTCAAAGCATCTATTTCCGCTTGCATTTTGACAATTTTTTCAGTTAATGTCTGAATCTCATTAGTTGAGGAAGTAATGCCGACATCAGGACTTGTTGTTAGATTGTTGTCAGCAGTAGATGTTGCTGTTGATGTCTGTTCTGAACGCGGCTGTTTAGCCTTTGTCATGGCTGACTTAATTGCGCCAATGAGTTGCTTTTGATCAAAAGGCTTACCGAGAAATTCAAAATGTTCAAAGGGTTCTGAGATTTTCTCTGTAACCTCTTCCTTGCGACCAGACATGATCACCAGAGGAATTTTCCTGAGATCGCTTTGAGATTGAATCTGCTGAAAAACTTCCCAGCCGCTCATTTTTGGCAACAAGAAATCCAACATAATCAAGCTGAGTTTTTCCTGGCGGATTAAATTCAATCCTTCTAGACCATCTTTTGCTTCCAATACATCGAAGTTACCCGGAGGCAACATTTCTCGTACTTTTACTCGGACAACTGTAGTGTCATCGATAACTAAAACTTTGTTACTTACCACGACTGCTTGCTCTAACAGAAACTTTAGGTTTTGATAGTGTTTTTACTGCCTTACGGCTCTGAGTTCTCCCACTATACTCAATATTTATCTTGATTGGGGGATAGTATTTTTATGGAGAAACTTTGAGTAATGAAAGTGTTTTAATAAACTTTGGCTGTTGTGATTTGCAATTTATGTCATGGTGATAAAAGTAGACTTTTTGCAGAAGTCAGGAAAGAGTAACGGTTAAAGGGATAAACACTTGCTTTCTTGTTTACCCTTTAACTTTTTGCCCCAGTTCAAATGAGAGCATCCCAAATGTTCACTGTTTGATTTATTTGAGTCTATAAAGACGACTTGTGCTATGGAGCTATGGGTTTTAACCCTTAGCGGTATATTGAAAAAATTGGGATGCTCCCGGTCAAATCAACTCAAGTGAATTTTTTGGATGTCATGACCTCGTTTAGAACAAATCAACTCAAGTCTGAAATTGCTGCTTTGCCAACGTGGTTACGTCGCCCAATTGGCAAAGCTAGTGAACTCTCGACAGTACAACGTATTATCAAGCAGCGCCAGATTCATACTATTTGTGAAGAAGGACGTTGCCCAAATCGAGGGGAGTGTTACGCCCAAAAAACTGCGACCTTTTTACTTATGGGTCCAACATGTACTAGATCTTGTGCTTTTTGTCAAGTAGATAAAGGTCATGCACCTATGCCTTTAGATCCAGAAGAACCCAAAAAGGTGGCAGAAGCTGTACAACTGTTGGGACTACGTTATGTGGTACTGACTTCTGTAGCTCGTGATGATTTACCTGATCAAGGTGCTGGTTGGTTTGTGAAAACAATGGAAGCGATTCGCCAAGTGAACTCAGAGACTCAAATTGAGGTGTTGACTCCAGATTTTTATGGAGAATGGCAACGTATAGCTGCGATCGCCAACAAAAAACCAGCTTGTTATAACCATAATATCGAGACAGTGCGACGGTTAAGCGGACCAGTACGCCGAGGCGCAAAATATGATCGCTCGCTTTTAGTTTTACAAATTGTTAAAGAAATCGACCCCACTATCCCTACTAAATCCGGTTTGATGTTAGGACACGGAGAAACTGTCCAAGAAGTCATCGAAACCATGACAGATTTACGCCAAGTCGGATGCGATCGCCTGACAATTGGCCAGTATATGCGTCCTTCTCTAGAACATTTACCAGTGCAAAAATACTGGACACCAGCAGAATTTGATGAATTGGGTGCGATCGCCAAACAAATGGGATTTAGCCACGTCCGTTCCGGCCCTCTGGTTCGTAGTTCCTATCATGCTGGGGAAGAAGAGTAGAAGATTGTTGGTGGTTAGTTGTTAACTATCCCCCATGTCCCCTTTTCCCCTTTTCCCCGATCCCTAATCCCCGATCCAGATCTACCCAAAATCACGAAAATATTTTTAACGAAAGTGGTAAATAGGGACATCTGTTTGGTATTTCTGAAGAAGTCCTTAAGTTAGGAGTTCATCCGATGGCTAAAGCAGATACTACAGCAGATTTACCCGTAGCTAAATCAACAGCAGCTAAACCCCCCTACCCATTTCGTACGGGTTGGGCGTTGGCGCTTTTAGCTCTCAATCTCCTTGTAGCTGCCTATTACTTCCATATCGTTGAATAATTAAGCGGTTCAACTGGGAATGGGGATCGGGGAAAAGGGGATCAGGGATAGGGATAAGGGACTGGGGAAAATCCTTTCTCAATAACCAATTCCCGATATCCGATTCCCAATCCCATTAACCTCTACCCTCGATCCCCAATCCCTGATCCCCTTTTCCCCAATCCCCAGATCAGATCGTGCCTCGGAATAAACCTTTGGGACGAATCAGTAGTACTAAAATCATAATTAACAGGGCTACACCTTGTTTATACTGAGAACCAAGCAAAGGTGTACTCACTTCTTGGACAATACCGATAATAAAAGCAGCAGCGATCGCACCGTAAGGATTACCAATCCCACCTAAAATTACTGAAGCAAACAAAGGTAGTATTAAAAACCAACCCATATTAGGGCGTACAGCTTCACTTAGTCCTAACATGCTTCCACCTAAAGAAGTCAAGCTACCTGCTATCACCCAAGTCCACAATACAACTTGGTCAACATTAATACCAGAGACTCGTGCTAAGTCAATATCATCAGCAACGGCTCGCATTGCTTTACCGATTTTCGTATTTTGTAGGAGGTAATGCAGAACTAAAATTACTAATATTGCTAAAACAACCACCAACAGCTTGACTTGAGGTATCTTTATTCCCCAAAAGTCCAAAGCTTGAGCAACTGGTACATTGTATTTTTGATTGCTACCACCCCAGAAAAAGATAATACCATTGCGAAGAAATAGGGCTAGCCCAATAGAAATAATAATAAAGGTGGTGGAAGTAGCCCGAATCGAACGCATTCTTGACCACAGTAATTTTTCTGACAATAGCATTGCGGCAACAGTCCCTACAGCTGCTAGTATCATTGACAGCCAAATATTTATGCCAGTGGAATTGACAAGCAATGTTAAGTATGCACCGAGAGTGAGAAAGTCACCATGGGCAAAATTGGACAACCGTAAAATCCCATAAGTGAGAGTAAGTCCAACTGCACCCAAAGCGATAATACTCCCTACTGAGATCCCGTTGACGATTAATTGAACTAGTTGTGCATTCATAGCGTTACTTTTGTTTTAAGCTATTACAGCATAAAAGTTTCATCAAAAAATTTTTGTATTGCTTTCAAACTCGACATTTCCAGTTTTAGTCTGTAAATATAAAAAGAGGAGTGCGTTAATATACATAGCATCCTGTTTGCACTTTTGTGCAAAGCTAAACTTCTTAAGCGGTCTAGTTGACCATGCAGCAGTATTCAAGCTTACCAGAACCAAACTCACAAGTAGATGCAACACCAACTGTTTTGACAACTATCCAACAACTGCAAGCTGAGTTGTGGCTGGAACACAGCTTGAGTCGGTTGCAAAATCGCCTCAATGATTGTCTGGTAAGTTTAACTAGCAATCAACAAACAGTGGCTGGAGAAGCAGAAATTTTTCAAACTGTGGTTAACGAATTAAATAGTGTTTTGAATAACACCAAGGTAGCGATCGCACTTGTAGAACCACAAAAAAAAGTTGGCAAGGTTTGTTTTGTTCCAACTTCTACCTCTCAACATTCATCATCATTAATGATTGAAGGGATGGTGAAAAAGAAAAAAAAACTCCGTTTGAGATTAGCAGAAGAAATAGATATTGATGATTTGCAGTTGCTTGCACAACAAGAACCACCCGGCGTTTGGCAATTAGCCAATGATATTGATGGCGTGATTGGTTGGTTAATTATTGCTAGAACACCTGTAGAGTCTGATGCTAATGCATTCAAAGATACTTGTATACAAATCACACCACAACTGCTGACACGCGCTGTACAACAATGCGTTACCACCATAACCCAATTGCGAAAAGTACAATCTTTACAGCGCCACTGTCAACAGTTAGAAACTATCAATCAACAACTAGAACGTACTAATCAACTTAAAAATCAATTTTTAGCAAACACCAGTCACGAAATCCGTACTCCTCTAAGTTCAATTACTGGTTTTATCCACCTGCTGATAGCCCAAGGGTATGAACCCTCTAAAGAACGTCATCAAGAATATTTAGGCATTATTCAATCTAGTAGTAAGCATCTGTTGGCTTTGATTAACGACATTTTAGATTTGTCTAAAATTGAAGCCAATCAATTAGAAATGCAATGGGAACAAGTGGATTTGCCAACATTATGTCGCAATGTTCTACTTTTATTAAAAGAAAAAGCCACTAATAAAGGTTTAAAGATATCACTCGAATTAGATCCGAATGTTAATACCTTATTAGCTGATTCTTTGCGCCTTAAGCAAATGTTGTTGAATTTATTGTTTAATGCAGTTAAATTCACCACTAATGGCAGCGTTGGCTTACAAGTTAAACTCAAAAATTATTGGATATATTTTACAGTTTGGGATACTGGTATTGGCATATCTCAAGAACATCAAGCAGAACTTTTCCAACCTTATTTTCAGATTTCTAACAGCGTAGTTAGTCGAAACGAAGGCACTGGTTTAGGATTAGTTGTGACTCAAAAACTCGCTGAACTTCATGGTGGTAGAGTAGAAGTAGAATCAGAACTAGGTCATGGTTCTCGATTTACTATTGTACTACCCCTCAAACAGAAGTGTGAAACCGAGAAAGTAGAGGAAGTGGAGGAGTTGGGGAAAGTAGGGAAAAAAGCGAAGACAGAAGATATATCTAGAACCTCTCAATCATTCTCCAAAAATAATTATTTCCCAAATATTTTGTTAGTAGAAGACGACTCAGATAATGCCCGATTAATACAAATTTATCTGCAAAAATTGGGTTATCAGATAAATTTGGTCAATAACGCAGAGCAAATGTGGAAAATATTATATCAGCAAAAGCCAGCTGTAATTTTACTAGATATTAAACTACCAGATGAGGATGGTCTAGGAATCATACAAAAGTTGCGAGAACATCAGCAGTATCGAAATATTCCGATAATTGTGCAAACTGCAATGGCAATGAAAGGCGATCGCGAAATTTGTCTCGCAGCAGGAGTCAACGAATATATTTCTAAACCGATAGATTTACCATTGTTAGCAAGTTTAGTGGCAAAAAATATATATAAAACCTTCTATCGCAACCATTAAATACTAAGGAGTTAGTAAAATGTAATTGGTAGGGTGCTGTAGTTTTTGGTTAGGTCATAAAATGATGTTAACAGAAAAATTTGAGCAATTAAAAGCAATATTTGCAGAGATGAAGCGAGCTTTAATTGCTTACTCTGGTGGTGTTGATAGTACTTTAGTTGCTAAGGTTGCTTATGATGTCTTGGGCGATTGCGCTTTGGCTGTAACAGCTGTTTCACCAAGTCTGTTACCTGAAGAATTGGAAGATGCCAAAATTCAAGCAGCAACGATGGGGATTCCGCATCAAATCATCGCTACACACGAGATGGAAAATCCTAGTTACACTTCCAACCCTGTTAACCGTTGTTATTTCTGCAAAAGTGAATTGCATGATACTCTCAAACCCTTAGCTGTGGAAATGGGTTATCCCTACGTAATCGATGGGGTAAATGCTGATGACTTGCATGATTATCGCCCAGGAATTCAGGCGGCGAAAGAAAGAGGTGCGCGATCGCCTCTAGCAGAAGTTGGTATTACCAAAGCCGAAGTCCGACAACTTTCCCAACAACTCGGTTTACCTTGGTGGGATAAACCCGCCCAACCTTGTCTGAGTTCACGTTTTCCCTATGGTGAAGAAATTACTGTAGCGAAGTTACAACGTGTAGGTAGAGCAGAAATTTATCTGCGTAAGTTGGGATGGAAAAATTTACGAGTACGTTCAGAAGGTGATACTGCCAGAATTGAATTATCATCAGAACAAATCAAAGATTTTGTATTAAATACGGATTTAAAAACAGTAGTTTCTACATTTCAAGAGTTTGGTTTTATCTACGTAACTCTCGATTTGGAAGGTTATAGCAGTGGTAAATTAAATCGAGTTTTAAATTCGCAACAAGCCCTAATTCACACGGGAGCATCACTCTCCGGCTAATCGTAATAAATCTGCTTACAATATTTTGTGCCAAATTTTTTAAACTTTAGCTAACCGAGTCAAAAATCTGTTGCGCTGTGAGGTTTTTCAAATTCTTCTGGTTTACTACCAACACATCAGGTAATCTATCTGTGTGCATCTGTATGCATCGGTATTCGATATACAAAATATTAAAAAAGCTAGTTCTCTTTCCCTCAAAAGAACTAGCTTTGCACTTTCTTTATGCATCTTAATTGCTGCCCTGTTCAAGGTACAGTCTTTAACCGAACTTACCGCTAACGTATTCCTTAGTGGCTTCTTGTTGAGGATTTTGGAAAATTGCTTCTGTGCGGTCAAATTCCACTAAATAGCCAGTCCGACCACCTTTTTCTGATGTCTGGACGTTGAAAAAGGCTGTCATATCCGACACACGGGAAGCTTGTTGCATGTTGTGAGTCACAATCACCACGGTATAGCGCTGTTTGAGGTCGTGGATGAGTTCTTCAACTTGCAAGGTAGAAATAGGATCAAGCGCCGAACAAGGTTCATCCATTAAAATTACATCTGGCTGAACAGCGATCGCACGAGCAATACACAAACGCTGTTGTTGACCACCAGACAAAGATAAACCACTTTGCTTGAGTTTGTCTTTTACATCTTCCCACAAAGCAGCTTGTTTGAGCGATCGCTCTACCAATTCATCCATGTCTCCTTTGTAGCCGTTGAGTCTCGGCCCAAAAGCGATATTGTCATAAATTGATTTGGGGAAAGGGTTGGGTCTTTGAAACACCATCCCGATTTTACGGCGTACTTCTACAGGGTCAACTTGGGGTGCGTAGAGGTTTTCACCATAGTAAAAAACTTTACCTTCTGCCCGAAATGATTCAATGAGATCATTCAGGCGGTTATAACATCTAAGTAAAGTACTTTTACCACATCCAGAGGGGCCAATAAAGGCTGTAACGCGATTTTTCTGAACATCCATCCAGACATCACGTACTGCTAAGAAGCTACCGTAGTAGATGTTAAGACCCTCGGCCCGTAAAACAGTATCTGTTTGGTTGGCGGTGCTGATGTTTGTTACCATAAATGCTAGATATTGCTAACTTGACAATGTAATAAAGATGTGATAATAAGTTGGCATCATGTGTATTTTTTGCGATGAGTTGCCAAACGAGCAATAATACTCGTAAGCAGCACCATCAACACCAAAATTAGAGATGCAGCCCAAGCCATTGCCTGCCAGTTTTTATAGGGAGCGATCGCGAAGTTATAAACTAAAACTGCAAGGGAAGCTGTGGGTTTAAACAAACCATCAAACCAGTACTGAGAGAATAAAGCGGTGAATAATAGCGGTGCGGTTTCACCTGCGGCTCGTGCGATCGCTAGTGTTGAACCTGTGACAATTGCTGGTAAAGCTGCTGGTAAAACTACCCACGCCACTTTTTGATAGTTTGTTGCTCCTAAACCAGTTGCAGCTTGGCGCAAATCATCTGATACCAACTGTAAGGCTTCGTCTGTAGTCTTTACAATAATAGGTAGCATCAATACTGACAGCGCTACTCCCCCACCAAAAGCGGAAAACGAGCCGATGGTCACTACCACAATCCCGTAAGCAAACACCCCCGCAATGATTGAAGGGACACCACTGAGAATATTTGTAGAAAAGCGCACCCAGCGAGCAATTTTCCCAGAGCTAAACTCAGTCAAATAAACAGCACCTAAAACTCCTATGGGGATGCTAATCAAAGCACCAATGCCTACCATGATGATTGTACCGATGATGGCATTACCAAAACCCCCTCCTGGCGCCAATGGTGGTGGTGGTAACTCAGTAAACAAACTTGGTCGCAGACTAGCAAAGCCTTGAATTATGACGTAGGAAAGTACTGCTATTAAAGGTATGAGTGCCAATATTCCACATATAAATGCAATGACTGTCATCACAGTGTTGAATATCGTTCGGGGTGACGACGAACGAGCCATACTATTGTGGAGAGATGCACTTTGAGATTTGTCTGTATAAGCCATATTTCAACACACTTCAAAACACAAAAATGCTACAGTCTACAGTCGATTGACTCGCATGACTATGAACTCAGCCAAAACATTTACTATCAGAGTTAAAACAAACAGAATCAAAGCAGCGTACATCAGAGCAGATATTTGCAGACCGCTTGCTTCGGCGAACTGATTTGCTAGTAAAGAAGAAATGGTGTTAGCTGGTGCAAACAATGAAGGGCTAATTCTGTTCGAGTTACCAATCAACATTGTTACAGCCATTGTTTCTCCCATCGCCCGACCTAAAGCCAGCATCACGGCGCTGACGATTCCAGAGAAAGCAGTAGGTAAAATTACTTTAAAAAGTGCTTCCCAACGGGTTGCTCCGAGTCCTAGAGCTGCTTGACGCAAACTAGAAGGTACAGAAATTAACGCGTCGCGAGAAATTGCTGTAATAATTGGCAAAGTCATGATACCTAAGATGATTCCCGCCGGAAACATCGCTGGCCCTGTGGGAACAGTACTAAAAATTGGCAGCCAACCAAAAGAATTATGAAGCCATTTCCCTAGAGCAGTAAGCGGAGGAATCAATACAAAAATTCCCCAGATACCATAGACTACACTGGGAATTGCTGCTAAAAGTTCTACCAAAAACACCAATACTGTACGTACAGATAATGGTAGCCAATTTTCGCTTAAAAGTATAGCCGTGCCAACACCAATCGGTACAGCTAGTAATAAACCAATAAATGCACTAACTAAAGTTCCGTATACTTGCGGTAGTACACCGTATACATTATTTACAGGGTTCCAAGTACTTTCTGTTAAAAAGCGGACTACACCAAATTCTTTAATTGCAGGTACAGATTCAATACCAACCTGTATGGCTATCCACAACAAGATAGCAGCGATCGCCAGAGCAAATATTCGCGTTAACCAAATAAAGCCTTTATCTAAAGACTTTTCAAACTCAGAACGAGGACTAATAGTAGGCTTATCACCTTGGGCTGATATATTCATGAATGACTTTACCCATCAACGGTTCAAAAAGTGGGAGCGAACCTTGCTAGTCATTAGTTATTAGTCATTGTCACTCGTCATTGATTTAAGTATCTGGACAAAATTAAATTTGTTTGTGGAGACTTTTAACAGGGAATAGGGAACTCTTAACGAGAAAACAATCTGTGTCATTAACTCTGTCTAAGTACTGATCACAAATGACAAATGACAAATGACTAAATATTATTTACTTGCGCTGGAATCATTGCTTGAACCTACGGCAATTTTATAGTCAGGGCTGATCGCGTCCGCAGCCGCAGCTACTTTCTCTACTACGTTTGCAGGTAGAGGAACATAACCTAGCTCTGGAGCATTTTTCTGACCTTCTGTCAAGCCGTACTCAACCATAGCTTCAATTGCTTTGGCTTTTGCTGCTTCAGGATATTTTTTGTGAACCAAAAGCCAAGTATAGGTAACGACGGGATAGGAAGCATCTCCTTCAGGATCTGTGATGAAGGCGCGGAGATTTTCAGGTAAAGTAACTGCTTCTAGGGTTTTTGCTGCTGACTCATCAGTAGGTACAACAAATTTACCTGCTTTATTTTCCAAAGCCGCAAACTTGAGATTATTTTGTTTGGCGTAGCCGTATTCTATGTAACCAATTGAGCCTGCTGTTTGGGTAATTTGAGCAGTCACACCTTCATTACCTTTAGCACCAACTCCTACAGGCCAGTTGACAGTTTTACCGTCACCGACTTTACTCTTCCATTCTGGGCTAACGGCGCTGAGGTGTTTTGTAAATACACCTGTAGTACCACTACCATCAGAACGATAAATTACTGTAAGTGGTTCGTTAGGAAGTTTTGCACCTGGGTTTGCAGCAGCGATTTTCGGATCGTTCCAAGACTTGATTTTGCCTAGCAGAATATCAGTGTAAACTTCCCGTGGAAGCTTTAATTCTGGAACATCTGGTAAATTGTAAGCTAGGACAATGCTACCAGCTGTCATGGGTAACATTAGTACGCCTTTATCTGCTGGTATTTTTTGGATTTCTTCATCCTTCATCGCTACGTCGCTAGCGCCAAAGTCTACAGTACCTTGGGTAAATTGCTCAACCCCAGCACCGCTACCAACAGACTGATAGTTAACTTGCAGATCAGGATATTTTTTGTTTAAGTCAAAAAACCAACGACTATACAGTGGCGCTGGAAATGTTGCACCAGCTCCAGTTAACGATACTTTTCCACCAAGATCCAATTTTGCAGGACTCGAAGCAGTTGTATCAGTAGCAGCACCAGGAGTTGCGTCGCCAGTGGAAGTGTTGTTTTGAGCTTCCTGTCCACCGCAAGCAGCTAGGCTGATCGCTAGTGCTAATACCGAAATAGTTCTCGTTAGGCGAGATTTATGAATTACTGACGTACGGGAAAGCATGGATTATGATATTGGGTCTTAATTTTTCCAGCTAAACCCCTATGATGATATAGCTTTTTGGTAAAGAGAAGGTTAAAGACACAAGGATTATGATGTTTTTAACTAGTATTTTTATACAAGTTTTAATTTTGTTAAGTTGACTAAGGTTTTTGATTGCAATCGATTCTCATTTCTCAAGCTAGAAGCTAGGGGCTTTGCAGCGAAGAATTTTGGTAAAGTTATTGAATAACTTTTTTGAATAAGTTGAGAAGATATAGCGGTTCTCATTTGAATCAAATACACCACCATGAACAATGTAGAGACGTTACATGTAACGTCTGAGCGCAGCGTATTGCACACAACCGAGAAGCGCTATAAAAAGATGTAAAGGCGTGTAAGAGTCATGAGCATCAATTGAGTATTTATTTTTGTATAAAAAGATGCTCGATATTAGCTAATAAACACATAAAATTATCGTTTTGAGCGTTTAATGAGCATTAAACTCAGGATGAAGGCTATAAATATTGAAAATACAAGGACTTTGCAATTACTATGGTCTATGATTGGCTTACTGCTAACTATGGGTGGTACTTTCTTAGAAGCAAATACTACCACCTTACCTTGGAGTTGGAGTAAGCACGGAATTCACACTTTTTCCTTGGGCGTCACTTTTCAAATCGGCGGGGTGCTACTTGTAGGATGTTTAGGTGGCAAAAATGCTGGCGCCATTTCACAAATAGCATATTTGGTGATGGGACTAACTTTATTACCCGTATTTGCTAGTGGTGGTGGTCTTGGCTATGTTAAGCTATCACAGTTTGGTTATTTACTGGGCTTTATTCCAGGAGCTTGGATTTGTGGCTTTTTTGCCTTTAAAGCCAGACCTCGACTGGAAGCACTAGCATTTAGTTGTATTTGTGGCTTGTTAACTGTTCACGTCTGCGGTATTAGTTATTTGATTCTCAGCTATGTTTTACAGTTACAAGGTACAGAAACTCTGACCCTGATGCAAGCAATCCTCAGATATTCTTGGTTTGCATTACCAGGACAACTAGCTGTGATCTGTGCTGTCACTGTCATAGCGTATGTGCTACGTCACTTAATGTTTTATTAGTCTTTTGTCATTTGTCATTTGTCATTTGTCAAAAGCTAATGACTAATGGCTAATGACTAATGGCTAATGACTAATGATTCTTGACTATTTTGCCATGCGTTTTAAAAATAAATTCTTCTGGATTACTGGCTTTATTGCTTTTTTTTTAGACCAAATCACAAAATATTGGGTGGTACAAACCTTTAGTTTGAAACAAACATTGCCAGTGTTACCTGGTATATTTCATTTAACATATGTGACTAATACTGGTGCAGCTTTTAGCTTGCTATCAGGAAAAGTAGAATGGTTACGTTGGCTATCTTTGGGAGTGAGTTTAGCACTAATAGCTTTGGCATGGTTGGGCCCAAACTTAAACCGTTGGGAGCAGTGGGGTTATGGTTTAATATTGGGTGGTGCTATGGGTAATGGTATAGACCGCTTTGCTTTAGGTTATGTTGTTGATTTCTTAGATTTTCGACTGATTAACTTTCCTGTATTTAATTTGGCAGATGTGTTTATTAATATTGGTATTGTCTGTCTGTTGATTGCCACTTTTCAAAAAACACCAACTTCTAGTCGCAGGTAAATTTTATCAAAAAAAAGGTGTAGGAGGAATGATTTGATGGCTCGCGATCGCACCTCACTTTTCTTTTTCCACACCTACACATCCCAAAATACACAAACAAGAGGCTATTTTATATAGCCTCTTGTCATCCTAAAAAAGCAGCAAATTTTTAAACACGTCAAAAATTAAGAAACCTGTATCAGAATCATCTCATAAACAAGGTGAAGCCTGATCTTAAATGATTATTGACCAGTACCAGTACCACTACCAGGAGTGAGCTGAGTTGGACTGCTAGAGTCAGGTGCTGGAGTTGTACTATCCGGTGCTGGAATAATCTGAGTTGGACTGCTAGAGTCAGGTGCTGGAGTTGTACTATCCGGTACTGGAGTGATCTGAGTTGGACTGCTAGAGTCAGGTGCTGGAGTTGTACTATCCGGTGCTGGAATAATCTGAGTTGGGCTGCTAGAGTCAGGCGCTGGAGTTGTACTATCCGGTGTTGTGCTATCCGGTGCTGGAGTTGTACTATCCGGCATTGTGCTATCCGGTGTTGTGCTGTCCGGTGCTGGAGTTGTACTATCCGGCATTGTGCTATCCGGTGTTGTGCTATCCGGTGCTGGAGTTGTACTATCCGGTGTTGTGCTATCCGGTGTTGTGCTATCCGGTGCTGGAGTTGTACTGTCAGGAGCCGGAGTTGTACTGTCAGGAGATGGAGTTGTACTATCTGGTGTTGTAGTGTTGCTCGATGCTCCCTGACAACGGGAATTTAATGGAAAATATTCACACAGAATCTTCTTCCCCTCTGGTGAAAGTTTAATTTCTGGGGGTGAAGTAGTGGTTTC
Organism: Pelatocladus maniniholoensis HA4357-MV3; assembly: GCA_019359115.1. Lineage (GTDB taxonomy): Bacteria > Cyanobacteriota > Cyanobacteriia > Cyanobacteriales > Nostocaceae > Pelatocladus > Pelatocladus maniniholoensis. The sequence goes on along the minus strand of JAHHHW010000096.1, from coordinate 117,660 downwards.
TTGATTCTGCTGGCTTAATTCAGGAAATTTGGTGATTTGGGCAGCAGCAATATTGCTGGTTAATGCCAGAGTCAGGGCCGCGCCTGTCAGGGTAATAAATTTCCCCTTCATATTACTTAACCTCAACACCTTTAAAGAATACTCGGCCCATTAAATCAAACAATAGGCTTTATAAAATCTTCCTAAAAGTAGATGTTTTTTTTGATTTTATATGATTTTTGTTTTTAGGTTGTAAAAATTAAATCATTAAATAATAAAATTTTAGTAGAAATAAATACTACAAAACCCAGCTTAAGTTGTTGTAATCCAAGTAAATAGGCTATTTAAACATAAAACCGAGTAGAACCAAAAGAAAATTTATTAACTAGATCAACATGTAAAAAAACTAACGTTCAAAGTCATATTGATATATATTATCTTGATGTCAATAAAAATTGGGAACCACTCTGTGCTGCTAACGTCCTTGTAACGTTATGAGTACAATGGTGGAATACAAACACCAAGATGGCAGTTCGCCGATTTTTCAGTAATATCCGTGGTTTCTTTAGCCGATGAGTTCCCCCCAACCCCCTCAAAAGCCACAAACATTGCTTGGTCAGATAACGCAAGCAGTACAAACAATTCAAGCTCGGGTTGATTTTTCCAAACTAGCACTTAAGCCTAATGCCAGAGTACCAGAACTCTGGGTGCAGGATGCAGGGGCGGATAAGGCAGAAGTATATCCGTTATTGGGCGATCGCTATATGCTAGGTCGCAGTTCCAAATCCTGTGATATCGTCGTCCGCAACCCGGTTGTCAGCCAAATTCACTTGTCACTGTCACGGGATTCGACTCAACGGCAACCTATTTTTGTCATCAAAGATGAAAATTCTACAAATGGCATTTATCGTGGCAAGCGTCGGCTTACATCCCTAGAATTGCGTCATGGTGATGTCCTCACCTTGGGACCACCAGAACTGGCTGCTTCAGTGAAGCTACAATACGTTGATCCACCCCCTTGGTACGTCAAAGCCGCAACTTGGACTGCTTACGGAATGGGTGGTGTTAGCGCTCTGACAGTGCTAGTAATTGGTGCTGAATCCCTAAGATTTCGTGTTAGACCTCTACCTAACCCAACTCGCGCTCCTGTGGTTGTATATGCAGGTGATGGGGAAACACCGCTACGTGAGCCAAGGAATACTGCTCATGTAGACATGAAAGGACTCAAAGATTTCGGGCCGTATTTGCCGTCGGCGGTAGTTGCTTCTGAAGATAGCCGTTACTACTGGCATTTTGGCGTAGATCCCTATGGCATTCTCCGAGCCGTCCTCATCAATACCCGCAGTGGTGATGTGCAACAAGGCGCTAGTACAGTTACCCAGCAAGTTGCTCGCAGTTTGTTTCGTGATTATGTTGGTAGACAAGATTCCCTGGGCCGCAAAGTTCGAGAGGCGATTGTCTCTCTAAAATTAGAAACCTTTTATAGCAAAGATCAGATTTTATTGACTTATTTAAACCGAGTATTTTTAGGGGCTGATACTTCTGGGTTTGAAGATGCTGCACGGTATTATTTTGATAAGTCAGCCAAGGAATTAACTTTGGCTGAATCCGCTACTTTAGTGGGTATTTTGCCTGGACCTAACAGTTTTAATTTCTGTGGCGATAATCAAAGTAGAACAAGGATTATAGAGTATCGTAACCGCGTTTTACGACGGATGCTTGAAGCGGGTAAAATCAAGCAAGATGATTATAATCGAGCCAGGCGATCGCCTGTAGATGTCAGCCCAAAAGTCTGTCAACAGCAGGCAAAAACCATCGCCCCGTATTTGTACAGCTACATTTTCCAAGAACTGGAATCCATCTTGGGAAAAGACTTGGCGGGTGAAGGTAACTTTATTATCGAAACTCAGCTAGACATTGGAATGCAACAACAAGCTGAAGCTTCGTTGCGTAACTATGTTAACAACGCTGGGAGCAATTTTAAGTTTTCCGAAGGAGCAATAGTTACCCTAGATTCCAGTACTGGCGCTATCCGAGCAATGGTAGGTGGTACAGATTATAGAACTAGTCAGTTCAATCGTGCTTATCAGGCTAAAAGACAACCTGGTTCTACCTTTAAAGTATTTGCTTACGCCGCCGCCATAGAACAAGGAATTTCACCCGCTAATAGTTATTCCTGCTCTCCTTTAACTTGGCAGGGTTTTACCTATAAACCTTGTCGAGCAGGTTCTGATGTCAGTTTAAGTATTGCTACTGGACTTGCCCAATCTGAAAACCCTATCGCCCTACGAGTTGCTAGGCAAATTGGGCTAAATAGAGTAGTAGAGATGGCAAAGCGTTTGGGAGTCAAATCAAACTTAGATCCAGTACCAGGATTAGTGTTAGGACAAAGCGAAGTCAATGTTTTGGAAATGACTGGTGCTTTTGGCGCTATAAGTAATCGCGGTGTGTGGAACCGTCCCCATGCAATTAGCCGCATTTTAGATAGCAGTGATTGCCGCGATCGCAAAGATTTAAAGACTTGCCGTGTAATTTACGCCTTTGATAAGGATGCTGAAGCCAACAAACGCGTACTGCGAAACGATATCGCCGCTACTATGACTCGCTTACTCCGAGGAGTAGTAACAAATGGTACTGGTGGTCGCGCTGCACTCGGTGATTTCGCGGTATCTGGTAAAACTGGTACAACCAATAACAACGTAGATTTATGGTTTATTGGCTTTATTCCTAGTCGTCAACTAGTAACTGGTATCTGGCTAGGCAACGACAACAATTCCCCAACATCTGGTAGTAGCGCTCAAGCTGCCCAATTGTGGGGAAATTATATGGGTAGAGTTGTGAGATAAGGATTGGGGATTGGGGATTGGGGATCGGGGATCAGGTGGAAGGGAAGGAAGACAAGGGTGACAAAGAGGACAAGCAGGACAAGGAGGAGAGAATAATACACTAACCAATTTTCAATACCCGCTCCCGGCTCCCTGATCCCTGATCCCCGCTCCCCAATTTACTGATACCCTTGCCAAGGTGTAATTTCTAACTTTCCACTCGGCTGAAAGATGACTTGGAAATGAGCCAGAGGTTCTTTGTTTATTGACGCTGATTGATTTGAGGGGTCAGATGACTGGAACATTTGTGGCAGAGGTGTTTCTCGAAAATAATCAAATGCTACTTGGTTGAGTGGTTCATAATCAGTAATGATGCCATCTTTGTTGACTGCTACACGATACTTTAAATCGATGGTATAGCTGGGTTTACCATGCCAATTTTGGCGAATACCATCATACAGTTGTTGGTTTAACTGTTCAACTTGAATGGCATCAGAAATTTTAGCTCCGATTACATCTGGTTTGGTTGTGTAACCACGCCAAGGACTAACTTGCAGTACACCATCTCTAGTGAAGACGACTCGATATTGAGCGATCGGTTCATTGGTAATTGGAGGGCGAACAGCAGGATTGTAAATTAGATTTGGTAGAGGAGTTTGATTTACTGCTTGATTTGCCTCTGGATTGACAGCTTTGTAACCAACGATCGCACCATCTGCTGCTACACCTACACGAAAAGCTAAATCAGCATTCAGTCCTTGGCGATTTTTCCAGTTGGGGTGAATTTGGTTATAAACTTGCCGATTTAAGGCACGTAACTGAGATGCATCTGTGATTTCAGGAACATTAGTTAAAAGTGTTTCTAAATCTTGATTAACTACAGATGTTGAACTCGGTGTGGGGTTAGCAACAGTTGTAGAAGTGGGTGTAGGGGTAAATTCGGGAGTTGTTGCTATCTGTTCATTAGCAGTTGGAGTAGGAGTAAATGCTGGAGTTGCAGCTATTTGAGCATTGACAGTCGGGGTGGGGGTAAATTCGGGAGTCGCAGCTATTTGTGCATTGACATTAGGTGTAGGATTTGTTGCTACAAATTGGTTGGCAGCTGGCGAAGGACTAGTAGTCGCTTCTGGATTAGTGGCTGGTGTTGACGGAGTAACACTTGAGGTATTTGAGTCAGATTGTTGCTGTGTAGTTGGTTGTGGTGGAGGAGGAGGTGGTATCATGGCAAAAGCGATCGCCGCAGCCGCCAAACTAGTTACCCCGACACTAGCTGGTACTGCCTGCTTGACCAAACCTTCACTACTAGAGCCATAACGTCTAGGAACTGGTTGTAATTCTAGTGATAGCTCAGGTAGAGTTTGGGTATCAGCAAAAAATTGATCAACGGCTTCTACCAAATCAAATAACTGTACTGTATTTAAATCTATTTGAACTGGCTGCTTGCCATCATGAACATAATTAGGCTGTAATATTTGCCCATTAGGAATTTCCGAATGTACAATCAATCGATGTCGATTGTACTCAAGCTTCTGCATTTGCACCAATTCAGAATCAAAATTGTGTGCTTGTGGGTGAGCAACACTACTTAAAAATTCTTGGGCATAAGCACTAACTGTTCTCACCAAACTTTCAAAAAATTCTCTACCACCCGATAGTGGTTGGCTATAACCTGATAAATAACATTCTGCATTTACCAATATAGATAGTGCTGGGCGCAGTTCCTGAAATTGTGCAGCCCTTGTAGCATCACTTAAACCCTCTAGAACTAACGTGCAATTTGGTAAACTATACTTACGTTGAATATTCATTCCACTTCACCGTCAAAAAGACTAATCCAGAAGCGCTGCATTCCAGCCGTACCTGTACAAAATAGTAATTTACCCAGCAAATCTATAGCCAACTCATCTAATTTTTCATCTGAATTTAATGCCATAACCCCAGAACGTCGTGGATTCATCCGGCTTTTAAAATGTGCTCTAAACCGTTCTAAGTAATTAGATAATCGTAAATTTTGTTCGAGTGGAATCTGCTTTTCATCCAGTTGCTGGTATATCATGAGCAACTGACGAATGACAACTGTCAAGCGCCGTGCTAAATAAGAAGCAATGACCACCAAGGCTTTAGCCTCCGTAATTGTCAAAGAACGGCGAATATGCGCTCTTCTGAGGGGATTAGTGCTACGCATTCGCCACAAATTCACCCTGTCTTTAATAATTCCTTTCAATTCCAATTCTTGTGCAAATGACAAAATGGCTTCTGAACTACCAAGTTCTAAAGCTTCAATAGCCAATAAAATCAAGTCTATTTGCACCCTAGTTTTACGGGGGCAAGAAGCCTGTCCTTCAATAGCAGGATCAGGTAAAGTATCCAAAATCATTGGCGGTGACTGGGGAATAGGGCTGTTATATGGCGTTAAACTAGCGGAGACATTCATTATAAATACCTTGTGCAGCTGCAACAGAGTCGGTAAAACTAATTTAAGATATATAGCCAAATTGGCATGTGTTTGTTTGTGTTCAGGGCATAGTAGCTCGATATATACATTAACTTACCCGTTCTATTTAAAGTTTTCCGCATACACAAAATGCAAGTTTTCCAATCACGGTTGTTTCTTATAGTTTACTTAGTATCATTTCATCTTTAACTGGGTGTAGTTTCTGGTAATCACCAATAGATAGGTTTGTGAATATTTCCAAGCGTACGACATAATAGTGTACGATTTTTCAGGTATCTGCCCTAACTGCCCGATGTATTTCCATCAGCAAAATGGGGGCAACTAAGAGGTTAAGGGATAAAGGCTAAGGAAGAGTGAATAATTTCCAAGTTCCTTCAAACCTTTTTCCTAGATTTTTGCTCCACCTTCATATACGCTATATTTCTTCACTTATGGATCTAAAGTCTCTGATTCGTGATATCCCAGATTTTCCTAAACCCGGAATTTTATTTCGGGATATTACCACCCTACTGCGCGATCCCCAAGGGCTGCGCCACACCATAGACTTGTTTACACAAAAAATTCTAGAAGCCGGACTGAAGGCAGATTACGTGATCGGAATGGAGTCGCGGGGTTTCATGTTTGGCACACCTCTGGCTTATCAATTAGGAGCTGGTTTTATCCCTGTTCGTAAACCGGGCAAATTACCAGCAGCAGTACATTCAATTGAATATGAACTAGAGTACGGTACAGATTGTTTGGAAGTACATCAAGATGCTTTGCACCCCCAAAGCCGAGTTTTGATTGTAGACGATTTGATTGCCACAGGTGGAACCGCAGGTGCAACTGCAAAATTAGTAGAAAAAATTGGCTGCGAACTGGTAGGGTTTGGGTTTATTATCGAGCTACGAGATTTACAAGGACGTAAAAATCTGCCAGATGTGCCGATTGTCAGCCTTGTTGAATATTAGTCATTGGTCATTGGTTACTGGTCATTGGTCATTGATTGATAGTTACTAATTGTTACAAATGACGAATGACAAAGGACAATTGACAAATGACCAATGACGGACAAAGGACAATTGACAAATGACTACCACAAGAATTTCCCCAGAAGCATTTAGGGATGGGCTAGTAAGAATAGTTGCTAACGAAACATTTCTTTATGTGATTAAAAGATTATTGCAGGCGTTGTTAACTTTGTTTTTGGCGTCAGCTTTGTCGTTTTTTATTATTCAACTTGCTCCAGGGGATTTCTTGTCAACGCTACAGCAAAACCCGAAAATCGATCCAGCGAGAATAGAGCAACTCAGGCGACAATTTGGTTTGGATAAGTCGTGGCCAGAGCAATTCTTTCTCTGGTTGGGGCGCATTATCACTCAAGGGGATTTTGGCACAAGTTTTGTTTACCAACGTTCTGTAGCTTCACTGATTTGGGAGAGGGTTCCAGCAACTTTATTGTTGGCTATTTCTTCTTTAGTTGTGACTTGGGCGATCGCTATTCCTTTAGGTATCGTTGCTGCTGTGAAGCAAAATCGCTTTACAGACAGGATTTTACAAGTGGTTAGCTATGCTGGGCAAGGATTTCCCAGTTTCATCACTGCTTTGTTATTGCTGATTTTTGCTCAATTAACTACTCCCATATTTCCCGTGGGTGGAATGACTAGCATCAATCACACCGATTTGACATGGTTTGGTCAAATCATCGATATCGCCTGGCACATGATTTTACCCACCATCGCCCTAAGTATTACTAGCTTTGCTGGATTGCAGCGCATCACTCGTGGTGAGCTACTGGATGTACTACGTCAAGATTACATCCAAACGGCTCGCGCCAAAGGGCTACCAGAAAATCGAGTCATTTACGTTCATGCTCTGCGGAACGCCATCAACCCCTTAATTACTTTGTTAGGTTTTGAATTAGCGAGTTTATTAAGTGGTGCATTTATTGCCGAATTTTTCTTTAATTGGCCTGGTTTAGGAAGACTAACTTTGCAAGCAGTGCAGAATCAAGATTTATATTTACTAATGGCAAGTTTGGTGATGGGCGCAGTGCTATTAATAGTTGGTAATTTAATAGCAGATTTGCTGCTTAAAGTAGCTGATCCTCGTATTCGTTTAGAAAATTTAAATTAGTTTTTTGTCATTAGTCATGAGTCATTTGTCCTTTGTTATTTGTAAGAAATAGTAATTATTAATCCATGACCAATGACCAATGACCAATGACCAATGACCAATGACCAATGACCAATGACCAATGACCAATGACCAATGACCAATGACCAATGACCAATGACCAATGACCAATGACCAATGACGTTTAATTATGTTTTCCGAAATTTATTATTTGGTAAGGTCACAAACTGACGGTCGTTATTTGACAGCCCGTCCCAACCCAGAAGGTGTGAGTTATCTTTTGATGTTTCGCGAACACTCTGATGCTCTGAGCTATCTCAACACGCACGCTGGAGAATTAGCGAATCGTTTTGGTGTGGAATCTATTCCAGGATCACAACTAAAGGCTTTGCTCAAACGTTGGGGTTTTGGCGGTGTGGCTGTGGTTTCTGATCCGTTATTACCAAAAATTGAATTTTTACAGGTATGAAGATGGAAGTTTGTAGTGAGCGCTTGAGCGCTCAAAGAGGACTAAAGTCCTCACTACAAACTAACGAGTATATTTCAGACTTTCTATTTTGCCTAAGAATTTTTCTGTGAAAATACTCATTACAGTTCGTTTACGGACATTAATATTGGCGTTCAAAGACATACCAGATTGGAGAGGTACTTGCTTACCGTTAATGTTGATGGATTGTTTGGATAAGCGAATTTCAGCCGGGAAGCGATAATATGGAGTGTTTTGATCAGGAGGTAAAGCATCAGAACCAATCCGAACTACCTCACCTTGAATATCGCTAAATTCTGTGTAAGGGAAAGAATCAATTCGCACATCAACGGGCATTCCATCTTTGACAAAGCCAATATCATTATTGGTGATAAAAACTTGGGCAACAAGATTTTCTGGCGGTACGATTTTGAGAATAGATTCACTGGTGTTGTAGACGTAACCAGAACTACGAGGCTTGAGATCAAAAACAATTCCACTAGTTGTGGCTCGGATTTCTTGATATTTTAAAGTCGAAAAAATTTCGCTAATTTGACTATTAAGTTCTTGGATGCGTTTTTTATTTTCGACCATCACTTTGGTAAGTTGACTATCAATTTCAGCAATGCGCTTGTCGTTCTCGGCAATTTTGCTGAGTAAATCTTCCTTAGACAAGGCGATCGCATTTTCTAATTTCTTTTGTGATTGGGCGATCGCCAACCGTAGTCGTTGTTCTTCTTGCACAAGGCGGTTAACTTCGGCTTTACTAGCGTCTGCTGTTTGTTGTTTTTCTAAATAAGGTAAGCGAGCAAAGGCTCCTTTTTTCACCAAGGAGTTTAAATGGCTGACTATTTCTAAATTTGTTGTGAGGCTACCCCTAGCACTCGTTAATTGGACTTGCGCTTGATTTAACTGCTTGGCTAATTGTTCTACGTCTAATCTTGCTGTTGCAATTCGAGAGTCTCTTTCTGTTTGTCTATTAATAAAACGTTCTCGTAACTCTGAACTAAGGTTACGTATTGCTGCACTACCAAGCAATTCTGCACGATAAAGTTCATTTTCTCGTACTAATGCCACACGGTTTTCTGTAAGTGATGCTAACTCTGGCGATATTTGGAATTCTCTTTTTGTAGAATTCGCTGTCGATGTTCGCATCTGGGTACGATAAAAAATGTTTTCTCGAACTAGGCTAGCTCGAACTTCTTGCAGAGAGCGTAATTTTGCTTGAGCAACTGTGGGGTCAAAACTCACCAAAAGATCGCCTTTTTCGACTCTTTGCCCTTCCTGGACATGAATTTTGTCGATTACTCCCCCCACTGGCGCTTGAATTTCTTTGACTAAACCTTTGGGTTCAAGTTTGCCCTGTACGGGAACAGATTCGTCGATTCTAGCTGTACAAGCCCAGACAAATGCAAAACTAGTTACACCAACGATGCTCCAAATGATAGCATGTGACCAAACACGAGATTGTTTTAAGATGACGGGCTGATCAAAGTCATTTACCTCGCGAGGTGTTTCACGAGGTGTTTCACGAGGTATGCTAATTCCAGAACTGAAAATTGCTGAACTTCCCTGCAAAAGCAGTTGCCATTCACGCTGAGATTTTGGCACACGTTTCCAAATAAATACTAATCCCCCGGCTGTGAGTAAAAACATGAAACCACCCAGAGGCAAGAAAATAGATCCTTGACGTGGGGCGGCTTCTAAGTAATTTACATGGTAATTTGTGTTTTGATTTGTGTTTTGGGTTGTGTTTTGATTTGTTTTTTGAGTTGTTTTTTGGCGATCGCTGTGATCGATAAAATCATTTTCAGAGCTAGTTTTAGTAGTCGTAACCTTGGGTAGGGATGGTTGTAGTGCCTTCCAAGTGGCAGTATCAACAACACCCTCAGCAGCGTTTAATAGTTTCTCTTGCTGAAATTTTATAACTGCTGCTTGAGTAAGTACACCGAATTTACCATCAGTTGCGCCATGATAATATCCTAATTTTTGCAGTTGAGTTTGCAGTTGAAAAACAGTTGTGCCTTGACTACCAAATTTCAAGATCGACTGATTAGGTGATGAAAAAGCCACTTCCGTGCCTTCGAGTTCACTAATGCAATTACCCAATTCAGAGTTTGATTGAGTTGTGGTCTGATCTGCAAGAATTTGCTCGCAATAATTACTAATTGTTTCAGGAGTATTAGGTGACACTTCTGAACAGTTTGTACAAGCTAGCAAAAACAAAGATGGATCAAGCATGGTTTTTTCTGTGTAAAGGAGGTGTAGAAAGTGGGGAAGTGAGGGAATAAGGGGACAAGGAGAATAACTAATGACAAATGACAATTGACTATTCTTCTTGTCCTTGTTGTTGATAGAGACAGTAATATCGTCCTTTCATGGCCATGAGTTCAGCATGGGTTCCTTGTTCAGCGATCGCACCCCGATCCATGATGATGATGACATCGGCATTTTTGACGGTGTTGAGACGGTGGGTGATGAAGAAGACGGTGCGCCCCTCAAAGACTTCCATCAGATTGCGACAGACTTGTTGTTCTGATTGGTAATCTAAGGCGCTGGTGGCTTCGTCTAAAATCAGTAGTCGTGGATTTTGCAAAACTGTACGGGCGATCGCGATTCTTTGCCGTTGTCCACCGGAAAGTGCAGAACCTCGCTCCCCCACAATCGTGTTGTAGCCGTTGGGTAGTGCCATGATGAAATCGTGAGCAGCAGCAGCTTTGGCAGCTGCAATAATTTCTTCGGTAGTTGCTTCTGGGCGAATTAGGGCAATGTTATCTTGAATTGTCCCTTCAAACAACAGGGTATCTTGTAATACCATCCCTATTTGACGGCGTAGGGAATTTAACTCTACTTTTCTAATGTCATAGCCATCTATCTGGATTTGCCCTGTTAAAGGTTCGTAGAGTCTGGGTAACAATTTTGTCATTGTACTTTTACCGGAACCACTTTGTCCGACAATACCGACAAAAGTACCAGGGGCAATTTCAAGATTGATATTGAGCAGTTGTAAGGCATTGTCAGGATTGAAACCGAAGGAAACGTCTGTATATTTGACTGCGCCTTCAATTTCTGGTAGTTGGATATTTTGGCGATCGCTTGGCAATACTTCTGGCGGAGTGTCTAAGACATCACCAAGACGTTCAATAGACAAGGCCACTTCTTGAAAGTTTTGTGAAAGTTGAATTAGACGTAACAGAGGACTGGTAACATAACCAGCAATGATGCGAAAGGCAATTAATTGACCGAGGGTAAGTTGATTAGAAATAACTAAATGAGCGCCTGCCCACAACAATACAAAACTAGAGAATTGATTTAAAAATCCACTGATGGAGTTGGCGGTGCTGGAAGTCTGTACATTCTTGAATCCAGCGCTGATGTAGCGGGTATAGCGATCGCGCCATTGCCAACGAGATTTTAATTCTATATTCTGAGCTTTGACTGTTTGAATGCCGGTGAGGATCTCAACTAAATAAGATTGAGTATCAGCATAGCGTTCGGCTTTTTTCCGTAATTGTCGCTGCACAACCGGAACCACAAAAGTTGTGAGTAAGGCAAACAATGGTACACAAGCCAAAGCAACTAGTGTCAGCACCCAACTATAAAACAGCATGACGGCGATATAAATCACAGAAAATACCGCATCTAGTACCACAGTCAATGCTGTTCCTGTCAAGAAAGAACGAATATTCTCTAGTTCATTAATCCTTCCTGCTAATTCTCCAACGCGGCGACGCTCAAAGTAACTCAACGGTAATCGCAACAGATGTTCAATGACTTCTGAACCCAGACGGATATCAATACGATTGGTAGTATCAGCAAACAGATAGGTACGCAGACTCGTTAAGATTGCCTCAAATACTGCGATTACAAGCAAGAAAATCCCCAAAATATCGAGAGTATCGAGGCTTTTTTGCATCAATACATTATCAATGATGATTTGGGTAATAATTGGGTTTGCCAAACCAAATACTTGCACAAAAAACGAAGCAATCAGAACCTCAATCAATACCAAGCGATATTTGTAGATATAAGGCAAAAACCAACGCAGACTAAATTTTTCTGGACGTTCTTCTTCTGGTTTTTCGATCACCAAGACTTGTCCTGATTGCCCCCAGATGTTACCAAATTCCGCTACACAATAGCGAGAAATACCTTTTTCTGGGGCAGCTACAACAATTTCATGTTCTGTGATTTTGTACAGTAAGGCCAAGTTTTCTTGCCAGTAAATTACTGCTGGCGCACTCAAACGGTTGATAACGTTAACAGGGACTTTGACTAACTGGGCCTGCAAACCCATCATTTCTACAATAGCCCCTGCTACTTGCAGTGAAATCTGCTTGTGAGATTTGAGTTGATTTGTTAAGACTTTGCGAATTAAGTCACGGCGAAAAGAACCCCCTAAGATGCGATGTAACATTTGGAAACATGCCAAGGGAGCATCAACAGTGCCTTGTCCTGATACAAATATGGTGTCTGGTGGGGCGATATATTCGACAGCAGGATTAGTTGGGTATTCTGGGGCAGGAGAAATTGCTAGAGTGGAGGTATTGTCATTGCGAGATTTCTCTGTATGAGACTTCCAGGGAATACCGATTAAGCGTATTTCTGTTTCACTGTGCCAAATTTTCTGCTGGTTGTGATCTAACTGTAAGCGACTACCAACGCTCATTTTGTCGAACATTCCTGCGCTGATTAGCCAAAGGTAGTCATCATTCAATTGCTGCGAATTTAGTTTCCCTGCTGGTGCATTCACAACCGTTGTTTGTTGCCAAACCTGACGCACTAAGTCTTTTAAATCGGTGCTTGCATCTGCTTGTCGTTGGAGTTCTAAACTCAGGAGTTCAAACACTTCTATGATCTGAGGACGCGATCGCACTGCTTGTTTAAACTCTGGTTGTGTAGCCATCAATTCTAGAAATATTGGTGCGTCTAGAGTAATGGCTATGACTTCGCTAGAGGCGATCGCTGCTTCGCAACTTACCCCACGTATTAATCCTAGCCAACCCAGGAACTCTCCTGGCTCTACCACTGTCAAACTAATTTGAGAGTCTGTACGCTGGTCATAGCCCAATAGCCGCGCTTGTCCTTGATAAATTACAATTACTTGCGCTGGCATTCTTTCTTTAACCACCATCCACTGTCCAGTACGATATTGCAACAGTTGGCATTTCCCTGCAATTGTTTCTAAGGTGGCAGGTGATAGTTTGTTGAAAGGGGGGGTGTCGGCTAAGAATTTTATGATGTCGGTTTGGGTAATAGCTGGCTTCATCTGAATTTCTCCTAGAAACTCCCACAAAACCTAGTAGTCTGCCACACCAACTTTTAGGCGTCGGTGGGGTTTGGGGAGAAAAAGTGTAATTTTTCTTGTCTCCTTTGCTCACAACCTCACTTACTGTCCCAAATTTTCACAAATTCGGCTATCTGGGTTGCCCCTAAAACTGAGATAGTGTTGATAGTTTACGCTGCCGCAGTTTCCAAATGATGGTTGGAAGATTGTAGACGCGTTTGCACTTGTTTTTGTATCCAGTTTTCAAAGAGTTCATCCAATAACTGCTGCTGCATAGCATCATCTAATTGTGCAGACAGTAATTTTTCTAGGCGAATGATTACAAACCACTCGGCTATGGCCCGTGGTTTCCAGAGTTGACCAGGTTTACTCACAGATAAGATTTGTTGAATGACTGGGTGGGGTTGAGACAATGGAACTGGCCCTAAAATCCCTGCTGTTTGTGCTTCTGGACCTTGGGAATATTTCTCGGCGGCGCTAGCAAAACTTTGTTCTCCTTCACAAATCCGAAAATACAATTCCTGGGCTAGTCCTTCGTCTTGGGTACGAATTAGAGAATATACGACTTGATCTAGATTTCCTTTGCGTTGCATAAAGTAAGACTCTAATTTATTGCCCCACATTGCAAGCTGAAATTTTTTGCTCAACACCGGGCGAATAGCCAATTCTTGCATTGCTGCTTCTGTTAGCTGGTGCTTTTGCAACCATGCTTGTTTTACCTCTGATGAGGTGAGTTGGTAACGCTGGTAAAAGTCGTTAATTGCTGCTTGTTTCTCTAAATCTGTGCAACTGAAACAAGCGATCGCCTCATCTATGACTTTGGCGCGTAATACCTGCGGTAACAACTGATAACGATGTAGCAAAGACATTAATTGATCTGCCTGAAGTACTTCGTTACCCACTTGCAAGGTTTGTATCGTCATAATTCCTAGCTTGCGCGATCGGTTTTCTAATGTTTGAAAAATCTATCTAAACATCTCACCGGGGTGAGAGGACACAAAAGTCAATCTACAAATAGATAGACCCTGTCTCTATTGGATATACATCAGGTTTTGAGTTGCATCAGGAATTTTTTTTATAAGACTTCGTCAATTTTTTATCCACAATATCACTAAACTTTACCAAAACATTACATCATATACTGTTTTGCAGCTGTTTTGACAAAAACTTATTTTTTACAGTAAAAACTTTCTAATAAAAAATTTTTTTTGTCAACAAAAATACTTGATAAAGTCATTTTTGTTGCACAAATTGACGAATATATCAAAAGCAAAGTATAGAAATCTACTAAAAATGCCTAAATGATGTCAAATTTAAATATATAAAAGTATATGAAAAATACTTGTATAAATTTGACTTTTAATGCATTGTGACAGTCTTTCAACTGTCACAATAAAAGCGTGAGAAAAGCTACTGTAGCTTTTATTCTGAATGAGTGAATATTTCGTAATTACCGCTTTTTACCGTAGTCGCAACAATCTTGTGAGTTCAACTATCCTGCACCGAAACTGATTTTAGGCGTATATATCTTTTCTGATTCAAGAATTGCTTCAAAAATTGCATTAGTCACTTGTTCTCAATACACGTGCGTAAATACAAATGACTAATCACAAAACAAATGGGTTACTAGCTTCTGCGTACTGAAGACAACAGTAGTTGCAAGTTATTCTCACTTCAACTCTGTTGATATTTTTTCCGTAGGTATCCCAGAAAATCTACCATTTGGCGTTAATTAGGCGTGAATAAAGGATTATCATGGCGAATACTCAAGGCACAAACCTAAGTGGGGTTTATGACTGGTCTAGCCAATTACCATTTTTGGATCATTTCAAAACGGCTAGTGACTTAATACCTCAAAATTACAAAACAGAGAAAAAGCCGCAAGGAATTCAACTGAATCTAGATGAAAATGGCTGGGTAAAGTCCTTACCCAACTCAGGAGTTAGTGCTTGGCAGGATCAAGGTTTAGGCACGAAAGATAACTGGTTAGATGCTGGCAAAGGAAACAGCCAATTTTCTCAGACAGAGGATAGACAACTCCTAAGCAACAATGGCAATGAAACCCTCGGTGGTGACAATAGGGACATTCTAACTGGAATCAAAGGCAATGGTATCAAGGAATTCAGCAATTATGCTGATCAATCTTTAATACAGCCTAGTTCTGATACTCAACCAAAAACTACAACATCAGATGTTTTAGGCACGAGTATTGACTTTAGCAAATCTACCCAGAAACCGACTGTTCTAGCAACGAGTAAAGACTCAAGTCAATCCAATAGTTCCCAGAATCTCTACTACGTTGCACCCAATGGTAGTGATGAGAATCCAGGTACAGTTGATAAACCCTGGAAAAGTGTGAACCATGCGGTGAATGACAGTTCTCCTGTCAAGGCAGGTGACACGATCTTAGTTCAGGCTGGAACCTACACAGAACTTATCACCCTTGGTAAATCTGGTGATAGTAAGTTGGGTGACATCACGCTCAAAGCCAATGGCGATGTTACACTACGTGACCCCGACCCCAATAGTGGGTTTTTCCGGGAAGGAGTGATTCAGTCAGCTGGCAAAGGTCATTGGGTGATTGATGGCTTCCGGATTGAGAACACATCCTGGGCGGGAATTGCTTTGCGTGATGCCTACGACATGACTGTGCAGAACAACCACACCTACGAAACTGGTGCCTCCGGTATCATCGTCATGCCTGATACCTACTATAACGGTGGGGAAGCGGAGGTGACTAGTAAAAATATCAAGGTACTCAACAACACTGTTGAACGAGCTAGCTGGATCTGGAAAGGTAACGGTTCTAAAGAAGGCAATATAAACGATGGTTTCGACCTTACAACTGGAACACAGGAATCATTAAGTATCTGGGGTGTGGATGGTTTCGAGGTAGCTAATAACACTGTTAAAGAAGGCAACCGCGAAGGTATAGATGTCAAAACAGGTTCCCGCAATGGTTCTGTCCACGACAATACTGTTACTGGTCAAGCCTTAGTTAGCGGTACACCCAACGGTTACAGTGGTGGTCCTGGTCTTTATATTGAAGGCAACCGTGCTGATATGTTCAACATTGATGTTTACAACAATGTTGTAGCCAATAACACTGCTGGTGGACTTGTGATTACAGATGAAGTTCCCAATCAAGGGGATGTATCTGGTATCCGTGTCTACAACAACATTGTTTTTGGCAATGGTAAGGACGGGGTAAATAGTGGTCAAGGAATTGGTGTCAGCAGTAATGTTAGTGATGTTCAAATCGTCAACAATACGGTTGATGGCAATGTTCAAGGTTTCTTGATAGACGGCTCTGACAACTATGGCGGTTATCGGCCTCATGACATTTTAGTTCGCAACAATATCTTCGCTAATAGTAGTTTTCGTAATGGATTAGTTGAAGATGTTGATAATGTGACCTTAGACCACAACTTATTCACGAGTAAGTTTGCAAAAGTCTATGAAACTGGCAATGGAGTGAATAATTTGAAAGCTGAAAATAACACTCAGGCTGAGTCAATGGGATTTGCTGATTTAAATGGCAAGAATTTCAAACTCACATCAGATTCGCCAGCAATTGATATTGCTTCCGCAGCAATTGGTGATTACGCAAAGCTGGATCACGACGGTAAACAACGTGGTCAAGGTAAAGGCACTGATATTGGTGCTTATGAGTTCCAGTCTTAGGTAAGAGTATCTCCTTATACCCTTACACTCATACTCATATTCCAGGGAATCTACCATTTGGCGTTAATTAAAGGATAGTCATGGCAAATAATCTAGGCACAAATCTAAGTGGAGTTTCTTACTGGTCTAGCCAATTACCATTCTTGGATCACTTCAAAACGGCTAGTAACTGGATGCCTCAAAATTTCAAAACAGGGGAAAAGCCACAAGGAATTCAACTGAATCTAGATGAAAATGGCTGGGTAAAATCCTTACCTAAATCAGGAGAGAGTAATTATGATAGCGTTCAAACTCTTGTCGATCTCATCTCTGCCACACCAGGAGTCAAAGAAAATTATCCTAGTGGTAAATACGTTGTTTTGTACGACGGCGAAGGCAAGCTAGAGTATGGGGCAGATGCCAAACTAGATACAGCTGCTTCTAAACCTGGTCGTGATGTTATCGACGTCACACCCTCTAGTAAGGGTATGTCTATATGGCTTACCGAAACAGATCCTAAAGGTACAGGAAATTATCTTCGCGACATTCATCTTGTACCAGAAGCCGAGGAAAAAAACTACAAGACTCAGGTATTTAATCCTACCTTTGTCAATAAAACTGACAATTTTTCTACCCTCCGATTTATGGATTGGATGGGTACTAACAACTCTAAACAGAGTGATTGGAAAAATCGACCGACAGTTGATAGTTCTAATTACATTTACTCTAACAAGGGTGTGCCTGTAGAAGTGATGGTTGATTTGGCCAATCGAACCGGGGCTAATCCTTGGTTTAATATGCCTCACCAAGCATCGGATGAGTACATTGCAAATTTTGCCAAAGTTGTCAAAGAAAAGCTTAACCCCAACCTGAAAGCTTATGTAGAATATTCCAACGAAGTGTGGAATGGTGCTTTTGGTCAACATCAATGGGCGCAAGATCAAGGGCAAAAGCTAGACGGTGACTGGAAAGACTGGCATAGTCGCCGTACAGAGCAAATGGGTGATATCTGGGATAAAGCCTTTGGTCAAGATAGCAATCGAGTAGTCACAGTACTCGGCGCTCAGAATGGTAACTTACAGTTGACTGATCAACTGATGCAGAAGGTGAAGGCGTATGATCCAAACTCTACAGTGGATGCGATCGCCATCGCTCCTTACCTAGGGATATTTGTGACTCCAGGTAAACAAGATTGGACAACCGCAGAAGCAGAAGTAGAAAGCTGGACAAAAGAATCAGATGGAGGTTTGAACAAAGTCTTTGACTACCTAAATAACACAGAACTACCTAAACAACTAGACAACATCAGCAAACAGTCAGAACAGGCTCAAAAATATGGTCTTGATTTAGTTGGCTATGAAGGTGGACAGCATCTTACAGGTCTTAATGGATCAGAAAATAATGACGCCATCACGGATTTATTCATCAAAGCTAACCGTGATCCACGTATGGGTCAGTTGTATAAAGAATATCTCCAAGGATGGGATAAGCAAAGTAACGGTAGTGAATTCGTAATTTACGATGACATCACCACACCAACTAAATGGGGTGCTTGGGGCGCTTTAGAACACGTCAATCAATCTACTTCTCCAAAATGGGAAGCCGAACAAGAATTTATTAAGAGTAAAACCGAAGTCAAGGGATATAAGCACGATCGCCTTGACGGTGAAAACGAAACCGATGTCCTGATTGGTGGTCTAGGTAATGACGAACTATCAGGAGGTAAAGACAAAGATTTTCTCAATGGTGGCGATGGCGACGATCAAATCATAGCGAGTTCAGGAGCAGATCAATTAACTGGTGGTGCTGGACGCGATCGCTTTATCTATGAGAATCTGCAAAACAAAGGGAATACCATTACCGATTTTGACCACAATCAAGATGCGATCGACTTACGTCAAATTATGTCTGGTTCAGCTTACACAGGCTCAAATCAATTTTCTGACTATCTGGAATTAAAACAAGTTGGTGCTGATACAGCCGTTCGCTTAGACATGGACGGAAGCCAACAATCTGGCGGTTTAGAGAATTTCATCATGTTGTCAAACGTTGATGCATCAAGCTTAAAACCCAGTAACTTTGTTCTTAGTTAGTAGGGGGTGTAACCTTCAAAGCATAGTTTTCTTTGTGTCTTTGTGTCTTAGTGGTTAAATTAAGATTTATTTTTTCACTACATAGACGCGCAAGCGGCTACTTGCAGAAATCGCTTGCGCGCCTACCGGAACTGTAGACACCAAGACACCAAGTCGCATCGCCTTTGATAATAAGTGGGGTCAACCCAAAATCCAAAATCTATTTTGAAAATAGCGAGGACAGTATAGATGACTTCAAACAACATGACATTTGAGCAACAAGTTGTTGAACTAACTAACCAAGAACGAGCGAAGAATAATCTTCCTGCTTTAAGAGAGAATGCTGAACTCAACTATGTTGCTGACGAATATGCTAAACAGATGTCAGAACGTCGTGTTTTAAGTCATACAGGAGCAGATGGTTCTCTACCATGGGAGCGAGCTGAGGCTATTGGTTATGAAGCGAAAACGATGGGAGAGAACATAGGCGCAGGTCAAACAACTCCTGAGCAGGTGGTCCAAGATTGGATGAACAGTCCTGGACACCGAGAAAATATTCTCAATCCCAAATATACTGAAATCGGCGCTGGTTTCCATAACAATTATTGGAGTCAGGAATTTGGTAGTGGTGATCTTAACCCTATTAGCAAGATACCAAACCCTCCATCTTCTGAACCAACACTTCAAGCAAATAGTAATGATAGCCTCATCGGTAATGCAGGAGAAGATAAGTTAGCTGCTGGTGTTGTTAGCAATCGCTTTGTGGATAACAACACACAAAACAAAGAAGATTTCAATACTGATTTTGCTCCGAATCAATATGGAAGTGACTTACGTGAAATTTTGACTGGTCAAGCTAATAGTAATCCTAATCAATTCTCTGATTACCTCAAACCCCAACAAATTGGTGCTGATACGGTTGATCATCCTAACGCATTTGATCATACAAAATTTGCTGGGTTTGATCATTCTTCGGTGATGCCAAACTTAGATGCTTCTAAATTAAATATCGCTAATAGTCAGTGAACTTTTGTGTCTTTGTGTCTTGGTGGTAAAAATATAATTTTTTCGACACCAAGACACAAAGACACCAAGAATTTTTCAAGTCAATCAGGTGAAGATACTTGCTCCGTCTTGAGATGATTCAGTGACCAACGATGATCAACACTCATAGATGAACACTGACAAATTTCTTCTAGATGTTTTTGTTGAACAGCAGCTTTGCGGAGGGTAATTATTAGCTGATTCACTTGATTTCGCAATTCTGAATTCTTACTCACTGCTAACATTGTTTGTCTTTCTAGTAGTTGCAGTATGAGTTCGTAATGGATGGGTGAAGGTAGAGGAATTTGCTCCATGAAATTTATTTTTTATTGTACCTTTTGATTTCAAATCCAAGACTGTGTGTTAATCAGCTAGTTGTTACATAGACGACAAATATTTGCTTGAATCCTGGTTTTACTAGGTAATTAAGATTTAGTGAAAAGATTAGCGATCGCCACTTTTGGCTCTGATTGTTTGACTAATGATTCACCAATGAGTACGGCAGAAGCCCCTGCTTGTTCTACTATATTTAGATCATCTGGGGTATGTAATCCTGACTCACTCACAACTAGAATGTTCCTTTCTTGCAAGTCTTTGCCTCTTGCTAATAAAATTTGACAAGTTGTTTGTAAATTAACAGAAAAATCTTCAAGATTGCGGTTATTAATTCCTACCAATGAAACACCATCTAGAGCCAATACACGGTCAAGTTCTGCAAGAGTATGGACTTCAATTAATGCTTTCATGTTGAGAGCATTGGCAATCTTTACAAAGTATTGTAAATCTTGATCGCTAAGGATAGCTGCTATTAGCAAAACTGCATCTGCACCAAGAATGCGGGCTAGATACATTTGATAGGGATAAATAATAAATTCCTTACACAATAAAGGTAAATCTACAGCAGTGCGGATTTTAGCTAAATTATTAAAGCTACCTTGAAAAAACTTTTCATCGGTTAACACTGAAATGCAACTAGCACCGCCTTGCTGATATTGCAAAGCGATCGCCACTGGGTCAAAATCTTCTCTGATGACACCTTTGCTGGGAGAAGCTTTTTTGACTTCAGCAATCAAAGCTGGTTTAGTTTTACCATTTCGCAGTGCTGCCACAAAATCGCGGGTTGGGAGTGCAGTTAAAGCTTGCTTTTGCAACTCCGTTAGGGGTTGCTTCTCACGCATTTTGTCTACTTCTTCTTCTTTTTGCCAAACAATTTTTTCTAAGATGTTCATTGGTTCAGCATCATGAGTGGCAACCTGATACCTTAGACTAGACACTGCAACAGTTGGATTTGGTGGACGGCGACGGATTTGCATAGTAGGGATTGGGGAAAAGGGATCGGGGATCGGGGGACACAAAGGGGATTGAAGAAAGGGAAAAGGGATCGGGGATTCTCCTTACGGAGACGCTTACGCGAACGGGGAAAGGGGATTGAAGAAAGGGAAAAGGGACTGGAAACTAGGATTCAGGATTGAGGACTAGAAACTAGGAACTAAATTATTTCCCGATCCCTGATCCCTGATCCCCAATCCCTTTCCCCAATTCCTGATCCCCAATCCCTAACTGGCTGCTCGTTTATAAGCTTCGTCTAGGACTTCTGAGAGTGTGGGGTGGGCGTGAACTAGATGGGCGAGGGTGTGGACAGACTGACGGTTGGCGATCGCAGCTGAGGCTTCGTGGATGAGGTCGGAGGCGTGCATTCCAAAAATATGGACTCCCAAAACTTCACCAGTGTCTTTACGATAAATTACTTTTGCCATACCATCGGCTTCGCCTTCTGCCAAGGCTTTGGAATTACCTTTGAAGTAACTTTTTGCCACTGCGACTTCAAAACCTTCGGCGGTGGCTTTTTCCTTGGCTTGTGCTTCGGTTATCCCCACATAGCTAACTTCTGGGTGAGTGAAAGCTGCTGCGGGAATACTAAGATAGTCTACTTCTTTATGTCTACCGCAGATATTTTCTACTGCTACAATACCCTGAGCAGATGCAGCGTGGGCTAACATCATTTTGCCGGTAGCGTCACCAATTGCCCACAAATGTGGAACTATTTCACCCCCACTTAACACAGCCATGGTGTCATTGACGGGAATAAAATTCCTGCGGTCTAATTCTACACCTACTGATTCTAAACCGAGATTTTGGGTGGCTGGGATGCGTCCGGTTGCGACTAAACAAGCATCAACTTCTAGCACATCTACATCTTCTTTGGTTTTGAAGTTGGCTAATTCAATCACTACTGGTGAACCTGGAATGACTCTTTTGGCGTATATTCCCACATGGGTTTCAATATCGCGGGGAGTAATTAGCACTCGTTCGGCAAGTTTGGCAATATCACGATCAAATCCTGGCATTAATTGATCGAGTGCTTCGATCATAGTGATTTCGCAGCCTAAAGCCGAGTAAACGTCAGAAAATTCCAGCCCAATGTAACCACTACCAATAATTGCTACCCAATCTGGTAATGATTCTAATTTTACCCCTTGATCACTGGTAAAGACTGTTTTACCGTCTACTTCAATTCCAGGAGGAACAAAGGGAACTGAACCAGAAGAAAGAATAATATCTTTAGCAGTGATTGTTTTTTCACCACTATCTGTTACGATACCTACTTTTTGAGTGCCTGCGATTTTGCCCCAACCTCGAATAATATCAACCCCCAAACGTTTGAGGCTATTGGTTAAGTCGCCTTGAATTTTCGCGACAAGATTGTTAGCATGGTCTGCGATCGCTTGCCGCTCAAATTGTACACCTGCGACTTGAATTCCCAGCGCTTTGAGATGATGGGCGTCTCTAAGTTCCCGTACACGTCCAGAGGCTGCTAGCAATGCCTTAGAAGGAATGCAGCCTCGGTTGACACAGGTTCCCCCCATATCAGCCGCTTCAATGATCGCTGTCTTCAAACCACAGCTAACGGCGTGCAAGGCAGCCCCATGTCCGCCTACTCCAGCGCCGATAATCACTAAATCATAATCAAATCCTTGACTCACGTTAGTTTCCCCGTGTGCATTGCCCTATATATTTGTGAACTCCCCACCGCTTAGGCGGACAGGGTTTGTGTAGTCATGCAAGTGCCGAAGAACAGACTTTTGCCCCATCTTTGGTCTTATCTGCCCTCCTATAGATCCAGACGGTTGAACCATCCGTATGCACGCATTCTGACTCCTTCTGCTCTAATATTAATTGCTGCATTTCCATCTCGGTCATGATGGGTACCGCAGTGAGGGCAAGTCCATTCCCTCACATCCAAGGGTATCTCACTGACTTGATAGAAGCAATTAGAGCAAAGCTTGGAACGACCCTATGCAAACGAGGATCGGGACAAGGGAGAATAATTAATAACCAACTACCAACAACTAACTTAAGTATTCTTTGATTATTTCTTAAAGATTTATTTCTGAAGATAGAGTCATAATTGTTTATTTATCTCTAAGGAAATATTGGCTATTCTTTCTGAAAATCAGAGAATAATCATGCAAGGATTCACTAACATAAATAAACTTAAGTATGATGGCGAAGCCAATTGAATTTAATCTATTTGCTCCATATAACAAAGCAGCAGCTTTAATTGGTTCTTTTTCTGATTGGCAAGAAATTCCAATGGAAAAAGGTGAGGATGGTTATTTCCGTACCACAGTTGAATTAGAGGATGGAGATTATCAATATAAATTTCGTGTACAGTCAAAATCATGGTTTTTTGAAGAAGATCAATGGGTTGATGTTACAGATCCTTATGCAATAGATATAGATGAATTAAGTGGTCAAGATAACGGTATTGTACATATTAAAGACGGACAAAGAATAGTTGATACTTATGTTTGGCAGCACGATGATAAACCTTTACCTGCTGACCATGAATTAGTAATTTACGAATTACATGTTGGTGACTTTTCTGGTGGTGAAGATGATCCCTACGCACGCGGAAAGTATAAACATGTAGTTGAAAAGTTAGATTATCTTTGTGAATTGGGTATTAATGCTATTGAGTTAATGCCAGTTAAAGAATATCCAGGTGATCATAGCTGGGGTTACAATCCCCGCTATTTTTTTGCTACAGAATCAAGTTATGGTCAGACATCTGGTTTAAAAAATCTGATTGATGAGTGCCATGCTAGGGGAATTCGCGTGATTATGGACGGGATTTATAATCACTCAGAAGCATCTAGTCCATTGACTCAAATTGATCACGATTACTGGTATCATCATTCTCCACGTGACCCTGATAATAGCTGGGGTCCTGAGTTTAATTACGAATTCTATGATGAAAATTTAGAGACTTATCCTGCACGAAAATTTATCGGTGATACAATCCGTTTTTGGATAGAAGAATATCATCTTGATGGTATTCGCTATGATGCAGCGCGTCAAATTGCGAATTACGACTTCATGCATTGGATCGTACAAGAAGCTAAGAAAACTGCTGGTGCAAAACCTTTTTATAATGTTGCTGAATATATTCCTGAAACTAGCAGCATTACAAATGTTGATGGGCCGATGGATGGTTGCTGGCATGATAGTTTTTATCATTGTATAAAGGAACATATTTGTGGTGAAACATTTGATATAGAAAAACTCAAAGATATCATTGACTGTAAGCGTCAAGGCTTTATGGGTGCTACAAATGTTGTCAATTATGTGACAAACCATGACCATAACCATTTGATGGTTGATTTAGGCGATCGCAACATTTTTGATGAGGAAGCTTTCAGGAGAATCAAGCTTGGTGTTGCAATTTTAATGACGGCTGTTGGTGTACCCTTAGTTTGGATGGGTGAAGAGTTTGGTGAGTACAAACCTAAGACTACAGAATCAGCAAAAATTGAATGGAATCTACTAGGTAATGATTTGAATCGTGGTTTATTTGAGTACTACAAAGGTTTAATTAGCCTGCGAAAACAAAATCATGCTCTTTACACAGAAAATATTGATTTTATCCATGAGAATCCAGAAGCAAAAGTATTAGCTTATAGTCGCTGGAATGATGAAGGTTCCCGTGTAGTTGTTGTCACTAATTTCTCGGAAAATTTCTTAGCTGGTTATCAGGTTCCTAACTTTCCTATTAGTGGAACATGGCACGAATGGACAGGAAATTATGATGTTGATGCTGGCGATGATGGCATGATGATTGATATTGGCCCTTACGAAGCTAAAGTGTTTGTTTGGCATTAGTACAGGTCGGCGTAAATAAACTGACCGTTTCAAACAGCCCAAAAGCCTGAAATAAAAGACTTTTGACTTCCAAGGAAGCGGTACTAGGATATTTTTTGGTGTTGATTCTCCAGATTCCCGACTTCGCAGGAGTTGTCGGGGATCTTATTTTTTATGATTTAGGGTTTTTGTATTATTACGCTTGCTTTTTTGTGGACATGGGTGCGATCGCTTCATAAAATTGATCAGAACACTTGATTATAATTGGCGATCGCTTGTTGCAAATCTTCCTGGAAGATTTATTTTTTCATGAAAAAGCAAAAAAATCAATTTAGTCACCTCACAGCAATTGAAAGAGTTTATCTATCAGTACCGACAAATTTTTTATTAGATAAAAATCTGCTTCAAGGTAAAGTTCTGGATTTTGGTTGTGGCTTTGGTAATGATGTTAAATTATTGCAAAAAAAAGGATTTGATATTACGGCTTATGATCCTTATTATTTTCCCCAATATCCGAAGGAAAAATTTGACACCATAATTTGTATTTATGTTTTAAATGTTTTATTTACTGAAGAACAAGCAAATGTTCTCATGGAAATTTCACATCTTTTGAAGCCAGGAGGCAAAGCTTATTATGCAGTGAGAAGGGATATCAAAAAAGAAGGTTTTCGAGAACATTATATCCATAAAAAACCTACATATCAATGTATTGTTAAACTTCCTTTTCAATCAATTCAGTTAGATGATTATTACGAAGTTTACGAGTATAAGCATTATAATTTACAGAGAAATTCTTCTAATAATTGTATATTTTGCAATCCTTATAAACACCTCACAGTATTAACTGAATCAGCAACAGCCTATGCAATGTTTGATGGTTATCCCGTGAGTAAAGGTCATGTTTTGGTTATCCCAAAACGTCATGTGAGTAATTATTTTGAGCTACCATTTAAAGAGCAATCTGCTTGTTGGCTGATGGTTAATAAAGTGCAAGCAATTCTCAGCCAAGAATTTGCACCCGATGGTTTCAATGTAGGAATGAACATCAATCGAGATGCTGGTCAAAATATGATGCACACCAGTATTCATATTATTCCACGCTATAAAGGTGATACTGTTGGTGCTAAAGGTGGCATCAGAAATGTGATTCCGAGAAAAAACAGTTTGTAGTTTGCGATCGCTTTTGGCTCTTCTCAACTTTGAAAAAATTTCACCGCCAAGCATGAAAATTTGGCTTTCCTGCATGTAATAGTGGGATAGTAAACAATCCCCACGCCAAACCCGTCACCAATCCAAACAAAGTTACAACATAATTATTAAAACTCCACCACCCTAACACCTCTGCGGCTAACTCCAACGGATAAGCCATCATCAAGATACTTGTAAGTGCTGCACCATTCCAACCATATTGATGCAGCCAGTAAAAATTTTTACCACCATCCATCCTATACAGCAACCGAGTCAACAGCAAACCTGTAACTGTCCCGTAACAACGCATACATACAGCCATGAGAAACGGTGATGTCAAACTCACTCCCATCTCTGGTTGAGGACAGACATGACGACCCATGAAATAAATAATTTCCGCAATTCTAGGTAAAACAAACAACCCAGAAGCTGCCAAAAAAGGAGCAGCAAGGGGCCCTATCACCATTCCTGCTAACAGAAAATCAGCAAAAAAACTTACCCAATTAACTCTTAACCTTCTAGTAAAAGCAACTCCTTGCATTTTTCATCCCTTTGGAACTTTTGTGGGCTTTCTCAAACTGGTGAATATTTTTCTATCGTGTCGAATGTTTTACATCAAAACAGGGTTATTTCATTCTCGTCCAGTCCGCCAAGAAGTTTAATTTTTGGCTTATAGCTTAAGTCGTCTAAAAACGACTTTCAGTGGAGTTTTGCTGTTAGCTCGGAAATTTATTTCTGGGCGGGTTATGGTAAGAATGAAATAGCCCTTTTGCCTTCTTTTCCTATCCCATTTTGGCTGTGTACGGACTTGTCAACTTATCCAACTGCTGGGTTAACAAACTCAGGAATAATCCTACATCTGTCACTACACCCAGCGATTCAATCGAACCTCGATCGCTTAATTTTGTTACTACTGCTGGGTTGATATCTACACAAACCATTTTCACACCCGCAGGCGTCATATTACCCACACCAATAGAATGCAGCATTGATGATAACATCAAAATCATCTCTGCACCTTTGAGCAGTTCGGCGTATTGTTCTTGCGCCTTAATTAAATCCATTTGGGTATCAGGTAAGGGGCCATCATCCCGAATTGAACCAGCCAAACAGAAAGGTACGTGATTTTTTACACATTCATACATGACACCATTTTTAATTGCCCCAGCTTCTACAGCTTTGGCAATACTACCGTAACGCCGGATAGTGTTAATGATCTTCAAGTGGTGGCGGTGTCCGCCGCGTACTGCTACACCCCGCTTCATATCAACACCGAGGGAAGTACCCATGATCGATTGTTCGATGTCGTGAACAGCGATCGCATTTCCTCCCAACAGCGCTTGTACGTATCCTTCACGAATCAGCCGTGATAGATGTTCGCCACCACCAGTATGAATCACTACTGGGCCAGCTGTGACAGCAACTTTACCACCTGCATCGCGGATTTTACGTAGTTCCCAAGCCACCTGCTCAACGACTAATTCTACGCGCCGTTCGCTGGAAACCCCTGCTGACATAAAGCTAAATTCTTCAGCATTGCGTTTTTCCCGCGATTCTGTTTTGCGAATAGTGCGGATACCTTGGACATCCACAACCACCTGTTCGCCAACTTCCAAATCGCGTAAGATTTTACACCGTGCTATCAAACCTTGGGGAGTTTGGGAAATTGCGATCGCTCCGTCCATGCGTTGATTGTGTACTGTCATCCACTCACCATTAATCCGCACCTCGGTGGGATAAATCGTGCTGACATAAAAATCATCGGGAGCGACACCAGGCATAATCACTGGTTCTAGCTTGGCATCTCGCTCATCTTGCGGCAAGTCAACCGCACCCAAATCAATGAGTTGGGAGATGATTTCTTCCATCACCTCATGAGAGGGAGCCGAGACCTTCACCTCTGCGGCTGAGGTACTTTGTCGTTGTTCTCCTAAGTTAAAGTTGAGAACTTGGAAACTTCCGCCGTTATCTACAATCAAATCCAAAGCGCGGTTAATCAAGCCCGCATCAAGCAAGTGTCCTTCCATGCGAAGGATGCGGCTTTCTACCGACACAGTAGCATGAACTTCTTCTCTGACTGGTTCTGTTGAACGCAGAGTCAAACATTTGGCTGCACCCCCCGCTTTGAGAAATTCTGTCAGTGGTGTTTCAATAATTTGGAAACCCACATTCACCAGATGTTCCTTGAGGGAATCACTAGCTTTGTTCATAATCACGATGCGATCCACATTCACCGCATTACAGGCGAAGTTCACCGC
Organism: Pelatocladus maniniholoensis HA4357-MV3; assembly: GCA_019359115.1. Classification (GTDB taxonomy): domain Bacteria; phylum Cyanobacteriota; class Cyanobacteriia; order Cyanobacteriales; family Nostocaceae; genus Pelatocladus; species Pelatocladus maniniholoensis. Next base: position 89,166 of record JAHHHW010000096.1, on the reverse strand, counting down.
ATCAGCCTCGGCGATCGCTATCCGCTTTTCTGGAGCTACTCGCATTTCAATTAGACGATTGGAGTAGGAATCAAAAGCCGCAGGATAGTAAAGCAAATAACCATTTGTTAATGGACAAAAGCAAGTATCCAAGTGATAGAAGCGATCATCTATCAACCGCAGGGATAACACTTCAATATCCAGCCATTTTGCCAGATAGGGATGAGAATCTAACTCTGAACGGAAACCGTATCCCGCCCATAGCCAGCGTCCTTCCCGATCTAGGAGTGCATCACCAGCTCCCTCAAACGGCAAGTCTTTGGGTAACTCATAGACTTTGTAGCCGTTTTCCTCAAACCATTGCTTAAAATACGGTTCTTCTCCTTGACGCTCTTTATGCAAAAAGCGACTTAAAACTACTGTCTCTCCCAACACCAGACCAGCATTAGCCGTGAACACCATATCTGGCCAGCCCTGCTGGGGTGGCACTAAATTTACAATCGCGTGTTCTTTGAGGATGTGATAAAGTTTATGCCACTGCTGCACAGCGCGATCGCGCGATGACTTGTGAATATTCCCCTCCATCCAGGGATTAATTACATAGTCCACATTGTAGTGGTCAGGCGGACACATCAAGTAGCGAATCTGGGAAGTCATAAAAAATGTCAAAAGCGTATAGATGCGGTGGTTTTTCTTGAATACTAGTTGTTGCTGAACCGATTCTGCAAAAATTGATACTAAATTTATACCTTCTGATAGTTGAACACTATAAAAAAGCTTCTCTCTATTTTATATACCCGTAGACACACAAGATAAATTTTTAATACCCCAAATATAGAGTAAGCAAAATGAAGAATAAATGAGTTTTATACGGATTTAATCATTTAACGTAGCGCGGAAGTCCCCATCCCTCTATAGGGTGGGGTAGTGACGCTTCAAAAACGAGACGCACTCTAATCAACATCAACCGTAGGTTGTTGAGATTGGAGTGCAGTTGAGTTTTTGTCAAGTTCTATATTGGGCAAGCGATCAACCCAATCTTCAATAAGCTGAGTCATAAGACCTCACGGTATGCGGGAAACTCAGACACTTAAGTGCTGAGAGGAAAGCGACACGTGCGGTTTTAACCGCCTTAAATATTTGCACCATTATCGCGCAAGGAGATTGTTTAACTCGGTGTGCTATTGTGTTGCACTTTCAAGCTTGACAATTACCATTTCAAATCTCACAACTCTGTACGCATAACGGCTTTTGCTCCAAGGAGCCTTTCCTTGCGGAAGTAATGTTAGCTACCCTTCGGGAACGCCAAGGGCGAACGACAATGTTATTGGTCTGTACTATCCAGAAGACACCGACTTAACCCAATAAATCTGTTTAATCTTCCAGTTCTAGAGCAGGAAACTGGCTACGCATTCCCTGGTAGGTCTTTAACTCTTGCCAATAACGTAGTTCAGTTAAGAACTTAGTCTGGTCAACTATTGTCTTAGTCTTAGGCTAGAAACAAGCGTGTCTTTAGACCTGGGTTGTTGACTGTTTTTTCTTTACTAGCTGCATATAGCTTTAGCTTATTGTACCTGCGTTCAGACATTCTAAATCTCAAACAGCCAAAATTCCTAGCAGCTAGACGACTTAACCTAGTACAGAAAAACCAGAAACACCAGAAAAATTCTGCTCCCTTCCCTTGTCCCTCTTGTCCCTCTTGTCCCTCTTGTCCCTCTTGTCCTCCTTGTCCCCAGAGGGACTCCTATCTTCCCCGATCCCCAGTCCCCGTTCGCGTAAGCGTCTCCGTAAGGAGAATCCCCGATCCCCGTTCGCGTAAGCGTCTCCGTAAAGAGAATCCCCGATCCCCAATCCCCAATCCCTACAACCAATTCCCTACTAAAATATAGGGCGCCCATAAGTAGGGAATCTTATGTTTGTTTAACAAATCCAATTGAGCGCGCTGGAGAGCTTCAGCTTTGGTAAGTTTAGGGTCTTCTAACTCTTGATAAAATTTAATCATGAGTTTAGCCGTAGACCCATCATCAACAGACCACAAAGTTGCTAACGTACTGCGTGTACCTGCTCGGACTGCGATCCCAGCAAGTCCCAAGGTGGCTCGCTTGTCTCCTACAGCAGTTTGACAAGCACTCAGCACAAGTAATTCAATAGCACGAGATTTACTAGAGTTACCTAAACGCAATAATTGGTCAAAATCCTTGACTTTTAAAAGTTGATCCCAAGTTAGAATAAAAGTCTTCTCAGCATTAGAACTAAACTCACCATGAGTTGCGATGTGAACAACATTATATGATGCTTCTTTGATTTGACTACGCACATTTTCTTCAGTAAAATTCCGATTGAGAAGTCGTTTATGTTTAGGTATAGCTGATTGGATGTCCCGCAATTCGACTTCTACATTTTTGAGAGGAGCAAAGGATCGATCTCCAAATTTACGTTTTTGACTCACTCCAGCAGTTAAAGCATAAATTTTTCTTCTTTGTAAAGGCTTGGGATCAACTAGCTGCAAACCTGGAGCCAAAGCAATAGCATATTTTTCGATTAAAAATTTTTTCTCTTGCTGATCATAAAGAACAGCCATTGGAATATTTCGCAAAGAACCATCTAATACGAATACCAATGTTTTGATATTCATCTCTACCAATTTATTTTCTCGTGGTTTAATCAACCAGTTATATACTTCCTGTGAGTATTTCTTCACATCCTTTGTTTCGTCTGGTTCTGCGAGCGATCGCTGTAGTTCCTCTAGGTTTTTTTCAACTTCATTCGCCCGTTTATAAACTGTGTAGTGTTCAAGTTCACTTTTATTTGGCAACTTGAGAATGATTTCGAGACGGTCTTTTAAAAGAATTGGATAAATGACTGCGGTTTTAGAATCAGTTTTATCAACCACGTCATCAATATTTTTGGATGAAGGTTCCAAACACGCTTGTCGAAAAAAGTTTTCTAGTTCTGTGAACTGTAAAGCTTCAATTACAGTACGAGCTTGTTGTAAATTTTCTTTACTAATTTTTCTACTCTGATCTTGGGGTTGCAAAAGTAAATCTACAAATTGGCGATAAACAGGTTCGACATTATCCCGAAAGGAAAACTGCACATCTGGGTTAAGAGCAACTAAATCCTTACGAAGAGATATCAGGGTATCATAGGCATCGTTGTAGGATGCGATCGCACTTGGAATATTGTCTCTCATTTTAAAGATGTATCCTAGTTGCCATTGCCATAAATAGGCAATATCCCCCATTCGCATACTCAGAGCTATTTTTAATCCTTGATCAGTCAGCTTTTGAGCATTGGCAAAATCTTTTGTTTCTAGGTAAACTCCCCCTAATGCACCCAAGGCGTAAGCTTCTGAACGTTGATCACCAATACTTCTAGCTTGTTTAATTGCTGTTGCTAAACCTTGAGCAATTTCTTCCCAAGTAAGTATATCTACGTTGGTGGCTTGTTTTAAATGTACTAAACTCTGAGCTAAGTTAATCCGAGCAAAAATTGCTGTTTGATTAATCGGAACTTGGTTTAATCGAGATTGGATATCAGTATATAATTGCTGTGCTTGTGACCAATTATGCATTTCTAGCAATACACTTAATTGATTGAGTTTTGCCTGAACTTGCACAACTGGTGAATTATATACAGTAGCCGCCTGCTCATAAAATTGGACAGCTTGTTGATAATATTTAGAAGCCTCACTAGAGATGGGATTATTTAGATTAGAGGTGATGTAGCGTAAAGGTGTGGGTCGTTCTCCATTAATAGCATTTTTTTGATTGCTAGCACTATTACCGAAACCACGTTGAATGTTACCTAAACTGAGCAATGTTTCTGCTAATTGTTCAGGCGATCGTAATTTTTGAGCCAAATTACGACTTTGCTGCAAATATTTTTCAGAATCATGTAACTCACCAACTAATTGCAGAACATCACCAAGACTACGGAGGAGAGTTATTTTCATTACAGAATCTGGTTGTTTATCCACAGATTTAACCACTTCCTGTAAATTTGTACGTGCTTGAAGATAAAGCCCCAAAGTTTGTTCAGCTTGAGCAAGATTAATTAGACTACGAATTTTACCAACTTCATCACCTAATTGCGTGTAGATCTTAGCTGCTTGTTGCCAAGTATCTGAAGCTTCTTGAGTTTTGCCTAATTCCAATAGCAGATTTCCCTGAATTTCCAAACTTTGGGCTAGGAGTTGTGGATTCCGATTAATCTTAAGTATTTCTAAACTTTTTGTAATATAGCTATACGAAGTTTGTATCTGTCCGAGTTGCTTGACGACTAAAGCAAGATTGCTCAACGCCATAGCTTGTTCTAGCTGATCTCCACTCGCTTGAAAAGCTTCTATTGCCTGTTGTAAAATTTCGACTGCTAGAGTGTAATTTCCATTCTCATAAAGTTTTTGAGCTTGTGCAACTAAAGATTGGGCATTTGATTGGTTAGAATTACTTTTTGCTTGAGCAAAAGGAACAGCAAGTTGTATACCAAAGTTAAGATTAAACTCAAAAATAACCAAAAGTGCAGTCATCAAAGCAAGAAAGCATCTTTTCAACCACCTGCGAATGTAAAGATAACGTCTGTTCATCGGTGTTCATTGGTGTGCATCTGTGTTTGATTCCTAAAACATAAATCTTGTCGCACCCCTAATTCAATCAGGCATAATTTCCTTTTAGCGAGTAGGACAACTTGCAATACGGTTCGGTTAAGGATTTTTCGTCATCATTTAGGCATGTAGAGACGTGCCATGGCACGTCTCTACAGGGTTTAAATTTTGTACCAGACGCGATATATCGCGTCTGGTACACACCAATTTTTTTTTAACATTTGGGATGCTCCCACCTTTAGCGCGTTGGGCAAGCTACGGGATTTGACCAAGAATTCACAGGTGTGGTATTTGCTGCTACCAACGCCACTTCCCCAGATTTATCAATTACCCAACCTGTAGCCTCGACAATGTGATCTGGGATTGAAGACTTGGCTAATGACTCGCCTCCTATAGGGATTTCTCGATGATCAAGACGAACCCAAGGCATCTGTACAGTATTTTGAGTGCGGAATGCTTCGTTTGGTAAAAATGGCAAACCACCACGTCCAGTGACGACAAAGCTATTGTCTTTGTCTGTGGGACAAGCTTGGGCAATTTGTTTTGTAGCATCGATGGGAATATTTGGTAGTTCTATTAAACCAGAACTGGGATCAACATCCGGGATATTGATTTGGACATTGCCATTTAACTGAGAATTTGCCCCAGTGGCAGTGATATCACTTAAGGATGTGGGTTCTGGACGGAACTGCGTACCAAAAATAGATTGAGCATTAATGGTGACATTACCGCCTCGGAAGTCTCTAGAATTGGCAGTGATATCACTATTTTCTTGTGGAATTGCAACTAAATTATTTGTATCAATATTGATATTGCCACCAGTCACATTGCTTCCTGTGGCGTTGGTGGTGATGGCACTGCCACGACGTAAGATTAAAGTTCCAGAATGCAGGTTAATATTTCCTTGTCCGCCTGTAGTTGTAGCGGTGAGTTTGCCTTGGTTGTCTAGCAGTAGGTCGTCAACTGTAATATTAAGGTTGCCTCCCCTACCTGAACCTAGGCTGTTGGCATTAATTTCTGCTCCATTGTTGACAGTCAACTTCCCTGTGTTAATTCTCAAATCGCCCGCACTACCAGGGCCTTCACTTCTAGCTAATAGGGTACTGGGAACAACTTGTCCCTTTGCACCAATGGCAGAACCAGTCACTGTTACAGATTTCGAGGCATGGATATCTAATCTTCCTGCCTGTCCTCGACTACCATCAAGAGCAGCAACTGAGATGCTAGCACCGTCTTTGAGAACTAAACGCTGGGTATTAATGATTAAATCCCCTCCCTTACCTATGGGTGGTGTGAAGAGTGGCCGTGAATTTCTAGTCTCAGAAAGTAAGCCACTGGGGAAATTAATAGTATCTTCCACTCTTTGCCCATTCGCGTCAAATCTGGTAAGAGGTATCACTATTAAACCACTGGCTTCCACCGATTCAGAGGCATCTACTATCACAGTTCCCCCATTACCAGCACCAAGGGTAGAAGTTGAGATTTGTCCGCCATCACGGAGAATTAAGTTCTTGGTGGAAATCTGCACTTTTCCCGCATTTCCAGCATTTTTTTCGGTGCTAAGAGTCCGAACACTTAAGCTAGAAAAGCGTCTATTGTTTCCTAGTACTTGTACAGATTCAGAGGCATCTATAGTTAAATTTCCTCCTGAGCCAGAGGTAAAAGTAGACGTCTCTATGAGTCCACCATCACGAACAATCAATCGCTTTGTTGCAATTGTAATGTCGCCTGCGGCTCCAGTTGCAAAAGTAAAAGTACTTAATTGGCTAGGAGAATTCTGGTTGAAACCACTGACTTCTACAGATTCAGAGGCTGTGATTGTTAGAGGTTGACCTGGTTTATCTCCTATGGTAATTCCTCCGACCTGTGATGCATCAGTAATTGCAATATTTCTGCCACGCAACTGTATAGCTCCATTGCCTTCACCAGTTGTAAAAATATTAGCAGCTTGGGATACTTGTATATCTTGAAAATTTTGCACGTCATCGTATCCCAAAGCCCAACCTTCAGTAACAGGAGCCAAGCTGACAAAACTGTTAGGAGCGACACTTCCAATATCAATTCGTCCTGCGGGTGCTAATAGCGTACCACCCTTAATTGATAAATCACCACCCAACATTGCTAAAGTTTGACCAGGCAGAACTTGTAAATTCGACCCTTCTATTTGGATTGGTTGAGCAGTTTGCCCAAATTGCAAACCGATGGGGAGATTGACAGTTAGTAATGGTGTTGACTGGGGATTAGTGGCACTAAATTGAGTGCCATCGGCAAAGTTGATACTATGGGCTGTACTGGCAACAAAAGAACCGTTGACGTTTAATGAGGCATTTTGACCAAAGATAATACCACTAGGATTAATTAAAAAAAGGTTGGCAGAACCGTTGGTTTTAATCAGTCCGTCTATGTTTGAGATTGAACCTCCTGTCACTCGGTTAATGATATTTTTAACATCTAAGTCATTGGCGAAGGAAGCTGAACCACTTGTTGGTACAGAAAATTCTTTAAAGCTATGAAAAAGGTTGCTACCAACCTTGTTGCCGTTGGTAATATTAAAATCTCGGTTATTGGTGGTTGTAACCTGGGTTGATAAAGTTCCATCTGAGGAAACTTGTGCCTGAATCAAATCGGTTTTAACCAGAAAGCATAAGGAAACTAAACTAGTTATGCAAAAATGGTGATTCCGCTTTTTCATAAACAATTATGAATTAGGAATAATTTTATTTAGCATATACAAATTATTTGTTGATAGTCAGTAAGCAGAAACATTGTGAAAATGCTACTTATATGCTTATGCCGATGTAGAGACGTTGCACTGCAACGTCTCTACATCTGGTGGAATGACAAACAATCTCTTCAAAAAATATCCAACTTGTAGGGTGCGTTAGGCGTTCCGCCATAACACACCCTACCTTAATATTTATTAATTTATCGCTAATTCACGTCAGTTTTAACATGGTATGCAATAGCCATATGAAATATATCCACCAGCACCACCTGGACACGGGACGTTGCATTCAGGCTTTAATTTAATGGGGTTCATTTCCCCTTTATCCACGATATCGCTAGCTTTTGGCTGTGATACTGAGGTTTGTTTCGTTTCGGTTGGTGTGACTTTAACTACTTCTGATTTAGTTAGTTCTGATGGGGTTACTGGTGTTGCAACTTTCATTTCATCAGCCATTGCAACAGAGCTAAACATCATCAAAAATGAGATAAAGATACCGATTACCAATGAGATTGTGCGTTTCATAGTTTTATTTTCGATTGAGATATACACTTTTGGGGTTGCCCCTGAAATAACACCAATATCAATTGATAGATTTCCTGAAAAGTTGTCAGAAATAATCTAATTTTTTTGAGAATGTTCTAAGATTTACGTTCTGTGTAGTTAGAGCATCGTCCCTTTCTGCGATAATTCATATTTCATAATTTTTATTACATCCCATTGCCAATTAAAATAAAACTTGCCCAGTAGTAGGGATGATCGTAAATACTATCGATTAATGATAATTGGGCTTTTTGTAGGGCTTCGACTTTGCTGAGTTTATCTTGTTGGAGTGCGGCGTAGAAAGCATTCATCAGGGCTTGTGTACCGTCGTCAGAAACTTGCCATAATGAAGCGATCGCAGCTTTTGCACCTGCTTCTTGCATCACATAGCCAAATCCCAAAATCTCTATACCATCGCCTAACTCTCCTCCCAAGCCAGTTTCGCAAGCGCTCAATACCACTAAATCAGCGTTAGAAAGATTCCAAAATCGTAAATCCCGAAAACTCGCCGCATTCCCATCACCAAACAAAATAAAAGATTCATTCGGCGCACCCGGCACAAAAGCAGCGTGGGTGGCAAAATGGAGAATGGGGAAATTGCTCATCAGCTTTAAAGTTTCTTTTTCAGTGAATTCTGAATTAATTAACTTTTCCGAACCAGGAAACGCCGACGTCACATTTTCGACTTCTTTTGCTGCAAAAGGTAATCCGCCCAGCTTGAAAGTACGCTTACCAACTTTGATATCGTAATTTCCCCGCGTAAAAGCACCTGCTAATATCTTCAACTTCTGTGGACGTTCTTTTAAATCGGTGAGACTTAAAGCAGTAATATTATTTACCCGATAATTCTGCACTAACCACTTTTTGCCATCATAAAGCGCTGCCAGGGGTATGTAGCGCAATTCTCCATCCGGTGCGTAAATGATGGTTTTTGTATTCGCTTCTTTCAGAGCAGGTTCAATCGGTCGGACTAACCAATTATACAGTTTCTGTCCTGGTTTTTTCGCATCTTTTGGTGGATCTTCTAAGGCGTTGCGAAATTCCTCAATTGTCCGGTTTAGTTCTTGGCGTTTCACAGGTACAGAACGGCGGATTGGAGGTGTATAGGGAGTGACTAACACTAGTTCCAAGCGGTCTTCTAGAATTAGGGGATAAAGTAAAACCGCATTTATATCTAATTGCTTAATCAAGTCTTGCAGACGTCTAAGTATTTTAGGATTAAGATTTTCGCCACCAGTAGTCCGGCTGAGTTCTCGGACATGAGCCATAACTTCTGGACTATCGCTAAATGTGAGAAAATCTTTTAAAGTTTCTCTTTGAGCAGCTTCAAGTTCTTGTCTGCGTGTCTCTTGTTGGGGGGTGCGATCTTTTTCAGGAATTTTTTGTAATTCGCTTAGTTCTTTGCCCTGTTTGACTACAACAGAAATTTCAGTGTTAAATTTATCTACAACCTGCTGTTCTGGTTGCAGATATTCCATGCGCTGCGGTGTTTTGGCTTTGTCTCGGACATTATTGAGATAACCATCTAGTTCTTGGACTTTGAGCGAGTCAACAGCTACTTGGGCTTCTACTACACGGTTTTGCTTGAGTAACAAATCAGCTAGGTGGCGATAAGTATTTGTGAATCTGTTTGTAGAAAAATGCTGAATTGGTTTTTGCGGGGATAGTTTGGAATCAACTTCCATTTCGTCCAAAGCATTAATCGCTTGCTTGTAAAAGGCGATCGCTAACTCTGGCTTTTGCTGTGCTTCCAAAAGAGAAGCTATTTCGTGAAGAATTTCTGCTTGGGCTTGCATATTATCAGTTTCTTTGCCCATCACCAAAGCTTGTTGATAAAGCTCCTGTGCTTTGGTATAAACACCAGTTCTGTAGTAAATTACACCTATGTGACTGAGAATTTCCATTTCCTCAGTCTTGTTATCAGTTTCTTTGGCGATCGCTAAAGCTTGTTGATCATATTCTAGGGCTTTAGGATACTCGCGCAATTTCTCGTAAGTCTGCCCAATATATTTAAGCGTGGTAATCTCGTTTTGACGCTGCCCAGTTTCTTTAAAAATAGCTAAAGCCTGTGCAAAATTTACTAAAGCTTCGCGATACTTACCTTGATTAAGCTGTTGCAGTCCCTGTTGTTGTAACTGCAAAGCTTCTTTTGTACGGCGTTGTGTTGTTGGTGTCTGTGTTGTCGGAGATTGGGGAATTGAAAAATCACACGCAATCAGGAAAGTCAGACAAAGTATGATCAGGGTAAGACGTTGGAGAAGATAAAGCATTGGTAAGCCCTCCAATCAATAGGAGTGCTAATGATTTCTTTAGTTATATATCCTTATTTTGCAGAATTTGATCCAGAGTCACACAAAAACATAACCTAGCCTACCTACGTAGGCTAAAAAGAGTCCGTGCAGGCGGACTTGGTTTGTGTAGCCTCAGACTTCCACTCTGCGGAGATTTTAAACATTTGGGATGCTCCCTGTTGATCACTGTTTTTCAGGAGTCACCAAAATAGATTTTGCGAGCGCAATTATTATTTCGGGAGTCACCAAAATCGATTTTGCGAGCTTAGAACACCTACGTGGGTTTATAATATCAGGTTAGCTTAATTACTTATAATACCCTTAGAACCCCACCCCGGTTTTGTCTAACGCCAAAACCGGGGTGGGGTACAATTACTGTGGTAAGTGTAACTAATTATCCAAACTTGATATAACTCTTGAATTTTCATTAGTCCGCGTAGGCGGACTTAGTTTGTATAGCCGCGATTTCTAATCGCCAGGGCTAGAATAGCCAAAACTAGATGTTTACAAAATAGTGCTAATTTCTTTCAAATAAACCCTAGTCAATGGTTCATCTTCTCCCAATGTATACTCTTCAATTAAACCCTGGCGGTGAATTGAAATATTATCTCCTTTTCTAATTACCACAGTCGAATTTTCCAAGACATCCCGCATCAACATCATCTCGATTTCTGTAGGATTATTCAGCACTACTAAATTGCTGCGATCATAAAACATACCCTCTTTTTCTAAGATGTCATCTTGGTACTCAGCAATTAATAAATCTAGTTTAGGATTACGCAACAAAGTGTAGACGTTGCTGTTGTAATTTTGATGCAAATATTTTTCGGAGCGATTCACAAACACACCTTCGCGACAAACAGCTCCTATTGTCCAATTTGGATTTTGTAAAAGAATATGATCAATAGTTTCTTGTAGTTCTTTCACTGAAATTTGATTAAAGGTGAGAATTGGAATTCTCGAATCAGACTCTGTCTTAAAAAAGGTTTCTAAAATATATGCAGGTACATCCACACTTTCACCAATAGCGGGGTTAAGATGCATCAAAATACCAGGAGCAGCATTGATTTCCAAAATCGCAAATTCACTTTCTTTCCATGATTGAGAAAGATTTTCGGAAATGACATCAATTCCAAGACAAACTAATCGGAAGTGCTGGGCAATATCTTGTGCCAAAATAATATTATCGGGGTGAACATTGCGTGTAGCATCAATGCTCATACCACCAGCAGAAAGATTAGCAACTTTGCGAAGATAGACAGTTTTGTCTCTGTCAATCACACTATCTAATGATAAACCCTGTTCATTTAAATATAGTTCCATCGCCTCATCACGCTGAATTTTACTCATAGGTGAGGTGGGTGTATCTAAACGAGCTGGTTTACGATTTTCTTTTTCAATTAACTCGTCAATTGTTGAGTATCCGTCACCAACAATTGATGCTGGACGACGTTCGGTTGCGGCGACAAATTTACCATTCACACACAGCAAGCGGTGATCTTTCCCACGAATACTTTTTTCTACGATGATCCGGATTGGCTCATTTTCATCAATAGCTTGGACTGCTCTGCCATAAGCGGCTTCTAAATCATCTTCATCTCGCACATCTGCGGTTACACCAATACCTTTGTGACCGACTACAGGTTTGACTGCGACTGGATAACCAATTTCTCTGGCTACTCTGAAAGCTTCTTTTTTGAAGAAAACTATATCACCTTTGGGTACTGGAAAACCCAAGATTTTCAAGAATTCTTTACAGTCATCTTTGCGGGTAGTAAAATCTGAGTCTAAGTGACTATCGCTGTCAAATGTTGTGGCAACACCGCGAATTTGTTTTTTACCGTAGCCGTATTGTGTTAGTCTTTCTTCCCATATATGAAAGGTAGGAATTGCTTTTTTGGAAGCTGTTCGCAATAAGGCGTAAATTGTGGGACCACCGTAAGCGGAAAGTCGAAATTCCTTTTGCAGCGTCCGTAATTGTTGTTCAAACTCAATATCATCTTCGCGAGTAATAGCTTCAAACCAATCCCAAACAAAATAAGCTACAGAGCGTGTTGTGTCTTCGTGTAGAGATTGGACAGCGATTTTGGTATATCGGCCATTGGGTTGGATACTCCAGCGATCAAGGTGCAAATCCATATCCAGCTTATTTACTTGCGACAGAGTGCGCGCAAACAGTTGAGCATGAGAATCATAGGTTTCGTTTTTGAGTTGGGGGTAGCGATCGCCAATAATTTTTAGATAATTTTCAACAGGTTGCGATCGCCAAGACTCTGTCATAGCAAAATCAAATACTAGCGCTCCTGTATCTAAGTAAGGGTTCGGCCCAGTATAGTGCTGAAAGTTGAAAATATCAAAAGCATCTGTTTTTCTAGCATTAATGCGGACTGTATCGGTACTTCTATCTTGAACCATTGACTATATACCTTTGACGAAACACTCTGGTGTCTTGATACTAATTTGCGTTTACCGAGATTTACTACTAAATCAATTTGTCAAAGTTCTTGTGTATCCAGGAATCAGTGTAACTCTATTGAGAAATATTTTGAGCTATCCCAGGGTATAAAGGTTGAGAGTGGGGACAAAGGGAGACAAAAGAGAAAACCAACGAACAACAACCAACAAATCAAATTATTTTATATACCTAACAACTTATAACTTTTGAGGGGTGAAATATGATCCCCAAATACATATAAATAATAGAATGAACAAGTAAAATCAAAAAAACTTAGGAGACAGCAGATTATGAATGTCACCAAAGCTGCTCTCAGAAAAGAAGTTCACTATCTAGCTGAGGAAGCTTTTCACCGTAAGTTAATTTCCGGCTTTGGAGATGGGCCAGATGTTAACGAATATCAAATAGTCTTTCAAGGAAAACCAAGACATTTACCATTGGAAGAAGCACACACTTTTCTAGTAGATCTGCTGTTTAACAACCAAGTAAGTGAGATTTTTTGTTCAAAAAATAGCTGAGAAAATTGTATTAAATCATCAAATTACTCAGTTTTGAACCGATGTACTCCCGTGTTCTCCAGTGCGGGAGTATTATTGACTGATTCAATATAAAGAATTATTAATTTTTCACCAAAATTAGTAATTATTGATTCATTTTTTGATATCAACTCATACTTGGAGGCGCTATGTTAGAAAGCCAAACTAAACGGCAGTTGGTAATTATTGGAGGAGCAGAAGATAAAGAAGGAGACTGTCAAATATTACGGGAGTTTGTGCGTCGTGCTGGTGGTATTAAAGCGCGAATTGTGATTATGACAGCAGCGACAGAACTACCTAGAGAAGTAGGAGAAAATTATATAAGAGTATTCGAGCGGCTAGGAGCAGAAGATGTTCGCATAATTGATACAGAAACCCGTGATGATGCTTCTTCTTCTACTGCTTTGGAAGCAATTAATAAAGCAACAGGAGTATTTTTTACTGGCGGAGATCAAGCAAGGATTACTAGTATTCTTAAAGATACTGAAATAGACGCAACTATTCACAAACGCTTTTCTGAAGGTATAGTAGTGGGAGGGACAAGTGCTGGAGCTGCTGTCATGCCAGATGTCATGATTGTAGAAGGCGATTCTGAAACAAATCCTCGGATTGAAATTGTAGATATGGGTCCCGGTTTAGGTTTTTTACCTGGCGTAGTAATTGATCAACATTTCTCTCAAAGAGGACGTTTAGGAAGGTTAATATCAGCTTTGGCGCAACAACCTGCTGTACTAGGATTTGGTATTGATGAAAATACCGCAATGATTATTACTGACAGCCAAGTTGAGGTCATTGGAGAAGGCTCTGTAACAATTGTAGATGAATCAGAGGTGATACATAACAATATTGACGAGATCTTGAAGGATGAAGCTCTAGCATTTTGCGGAGCAAGACTTCATATTTTGCCACACGGATATAAATTTGATTTAAAAACTCATAGACCAATTTTAAATGGTCAATCTTTACCGTTAGAGCCAGTCACTACCCAATAAAAAATATTTGTAATAGTGCAGTAATATTGTAGGGTGCGTTAGATTAAAACCATAACGCACCATCATTTTTTAATTTGATAGATTATTGGGTTTTCTTGTTTTAACTTTTGATTTTTGAACTAGTTACTAATAACCATCCACTGACCAATGAGGAGGGTCATTACTTAGTTTATATACACCGTAAGATTCGCCCACCTTCCATACATTTTTATTTAAAGCAGCATTACACGGTTCACCAACACTAATCATTCTCCCGTATCTATCCTTAATATTAATCTTGCCATCCCAGGTTACATTCCAGTCAATTGCTAATCTTTGAATATGGCGAGAATTTAAAGATACAGGATTACCACCCACACCATAAGCTTCTACCATATCTTTAGCAGCTTGTAGTGATCCTGCATTCGTATAATGCACCCACTCAATATCAACTCCACTCATTGCTGGTATATATTGGGGAGATATTTCTTGGCGATTAATTCTGGCAGAATAATGCATCAAGTAGGCACGTTCTTTGGGACGATGGGTAGCAGTAACAATCACCTGACAACCAGCGTCAATGAGAGCATTTTGAAATGCTTCTACCTTTTGACGAAATGGAGAAGCTAAATCAGCAATTAACTTACTTGTAGGAAAGTAATCAATCCAATGAGAACCACTCAGACGAAATCTTAATTTTTTCGCATAGGCGTTAAATATATCCATTGCTTGAGTAAAATCTGTCCCCAATTTTTGCTTAGTTGCATTACTCAAAGCTTGTTCTAATTCACCACGTAGACGTACATCTCTTTTTTTATATGCTTCGGCTAATCCTTTGGTACTGGTATTACCAAAATCTCCGTCTATTATTAATAGGGGATTGAGTTGTGCTACCTGATTCAAACACTTTTGTAAATCCTTAACTTCTGTATCACCAAAGCCAAGATAACTCAGCAATGTACTAGCTGAAAGATTAGGTATTTTAGCAAGAAAACCTTGATTAGCAGCTTTACTATATGTGCCATTACCAACAATCCCATCAGCTTCTAAATTATTTCTTTGTTGATAAAGACGAGTAGCTTGGTCAGTTATTTTACCAAAGTCACCGTCAACAATTTGAACAGGATATTCAGCTTCTTTTAAAAAACTTTGCCAAGCACTCACATATATTCCATTAGAACCAAGTCTAAGAACTGGTAATTTCAGTAAGTCAATATTAAAAGTCATAAAATTCTCCTCAAGTGTGCTTTGTTGGTTGTTAAATGTTGGTTATTGATCATTCTTACCAACAAACAACCAACAACAAACATGCACTAACCAATCAATTTTTGCCAAGTAATAGGGCCAATAATTCCATCGGCTGTTAAACCATTTTGCTGCTGAAATCTCTTCATAGCAGCTTCTGTTTGTGGACCATAAACACCGTCAACTTCCACACCTAAGCGGAATTGTAAGTATCTAATAACTACACCGCCTGCATGATTTAATCTAATAACTCGTTTCGCTAGAATTTGATTAATTCCGTTCCAGGTAGTGTCTCCGGCTATTCCCGTTTGTTGAATACCAACAATACTTTGAAATTTTTCAATTGCTGATTTTGTTGCAGCACCATTTATGCCATCTTCTAACAAAGATCTACCATTTTTATCGGTAATTTTGAGTCTATTTAAAGCTTGTTGCAATCTTTTAATAGTTGTGTCTGGATTTTCTTCTTCATCGACTACGTGATTAACAGGAGTAGTAGGTGATTGACCTGTTAAACCTTTGACGATCGCATTCGCCATTGCCTCTGGATTATACAGATTCATGTCTTTTTGTGAATCTATAAAGCAACATTCTATTAAAATCGCAGCCATATTGGTATTTTTGAGGACAAATAGATGACTGCCATTTTTAATGCCACGATTAAAAAAGCCTAATTTTACAATTTCATCTAATATTGGTTTGGCAAATTTTCTGCCTGTATCGCTAACTGCAAATACTTCCGTACCATTTGCTTGGCGATTAAAGGCATTAAAATGAATAGATACGTAAAGATCTACTTTATTAGCATTTGCTGTAGCGCATCTTTTTCTTAAAGAATCACCTACTGTAGAGGCTCTGTCTGGTTTACATACTACAACTTGATGTCCTAAAGCTTTTAACTTAGATGTAACCCTGTTGCCTACATCCAAAGTCAGATTATCCTCTATTTTGATTCCTCTTGCACCCGTATCTGGTGGACAATTATGTCCGCTATCTATCCCAAATTTCATTTTTTTATCCTCTGCTCGATTGTTTGATAATTCTGCTGGTATTGAATTTTTAATAGGTTTATTACTAATTGCCGATATAGCAAATAGAATTTAAGTATTTTGCCTGGTATATCATACCAGGCATATATAATAATGATACTGTTTACTAGCTGTCTATCATATTTCAAGTAAAAATATTTAAATTTTTACTTAAAATATGATAATCGTTAATATATTTTGCGTTGGCAACTAAAAGTATACCTAGAACTTTAGTTCTAGGCTGATATGTAGAAGTCATCTCAAGATGACTAAATAATTGGATTTTGCTAATTTAGTAGATTTGAGTTAAAAACTTTTAAAGTTATTTCTTGATGGTCAAAAATATAGTTGCATCTCTCTACACGGTAGGTTTTGACCAAGCATAAGGCTTAAACTCTTTATCCAGTGGCGTTTGAGCAATGTGATTGGTGTAATTGTGAATAACTTTCACAGCGATACCTAGAATTACCTCAAGAACCTGCTGCTTTGTGTAACCAGCCTTCATAAATGTCTCGATTTCTTCGTCAGATACCCAACCACGAGTTTGCACCATTCGCTGGGTAAATTCCCGGAGTGACTGGAGTTTTGGATCTTGCAGGAGTTCACCATTTCGCATGGTATCTATATCCTTGATGGACATGCCAACCATTTTTGCCAAGCCTGAGTGTGCTGCCATACAATAGTGACAATTATTTTCATAATTTGCTGTCAGGTAGACTACTTGCTGTTCAATTGGGCTAAAGCTAGTTGTGCTGAAAAGATCCCATAAAGCCATACCACCCTGCAAAAGTGCAGGAGCTTCAGCGCAGATACCCTCTAAGTTGGGAATGAAGCCAAATGTTTTTTTGGCGTGGCGCAGAGCTTCTTGAGATGCTTTTGGTGCTGTTTCAAGAGTATAAATGGTGAATTCCATTGTGTTGTATTTTTTAAGGTATTGGTATTATCGACATTGCCTGTCGAAGGGTAAAAACCCTGTCAAAAATGCTAATTACACACTTGTCGCTCGCTTTGTAGACAAACTTGTCTACTTTTAGTAGAATATCCTAAGTAGACAAGTTTGTCTACTTAATGATCTATCTATGGCACCAGAAACTAACCAAATCTACGATCGCATTCTAGAAACTGCTTCGGAGCTTTTCTATCAAAAGGGGATTCAGCACGTCGGAATTAATGAGGTAATAGCTGCTTCCGACGTTGCAAAACGGACGTTTTATAAGTATTTTCCTTCAAAAGATCAACTCATTTTGGAGGTGATGCGCTATCGCAAAAAGCAGTGGTTACAGTGGTTTCAAAAGTCTGTTGAGGAGCGAGGAAAAACAGCTAAAGAAAAACTACTCGCAACCTTTGATGTGCTAGGAGAGTGGTATGCTCAACCAGATTTTCGCGGGTGTCCATTCATTAATGCAGTTCTGGAAATTGCTGATGCAAATCATCCAGCTCATCATGTTTCTGTATCGTTACGTAAGGCGATCCGCACTCACATAATGAAACTAGCAATCGAAGCTCAAATTCGTAATCCAGAAGCATTCTCTCAGCAGTACTTGCTATTAATTGGTGGTGCTAGTCTGATGGCAACAATTGAAGGAACTCCAGCAGGAGCAAAACATGCTCGTCAAGCTTTATCTATTCTAATTGATGGAGGTTAACCAGAAATATCGCTTTGGTATTGACTGTATGTAATACTCGTCAAAATCTCATCCATTTGACTCATGCCAACGGCAAGCTATTGGGTTTACTTTCTTAAAGGGAGTTAGCAAAAAAACGTTTTTCTGCCGAAATCGAAAAACAGATCATACTCTCATGTTGAAAATGATGCTGTAACATTCGCCACAGACATTTATTGTGGTTAACGTAGAATTTAGGATTAATGATCCCACGCATATCTACAGTTCACTACCTATTTTTTGGTTGGTAGGATGACATGAAATTAGATTCATTACTTATTGCTTTTCATAATCGAGTGAGCGTAGACATCGCTATATCTGTCTACGCTTATGCATATTTTAAGATGTTGAGATTTACTTAATAATTTAATCCTAGATGAAATAATTGTTTGAATACAGGAAGAAATTAATAGTTAATTAAATAATTTCCCAGTAATTCAGTAAAAACAGGACTACATGAAAGATAAAAAATACCTATTTTATTATTCAAGCGGCTTGTAAGGAGAGCATCTCAAATGTTAAAAAAATCGGCCCAAAAAATCCGCCTGCGATTGAAATTGCAGTGTATCGGCTCAAGTCAGCTGAAGCAGACTGTTTGATTTATTAGAGTCGTATAAAGACGATTTGTGCTATTGGCTAAAAATTTAAACTCTTAGCGGGATGTTGAAAAAAATTGGGATGCTCCCTTGTAAAGAGGAAAAGCGCTTCATAAGGTAGCCAAAAAATGAATAACTGGATCACAAAGTTAACAGTATATGTATTGTTATTTTATTACTTGTTATTTGGCACTAATTATGCTATGTCCAATCAAGTTGCAAATATTTATGTCCAGCAACTCAATACACTGTCAGGTATTGAACAATTAGCAAGTACTGATTATAGTTTTAAAGAGAACAGAAAGGAAGATTTGTGGCGATTTCGTGAGGCAGTCAAAGGAACGAATAAATTAGAGGGAGTATTCACAATTTATCGTAGTCAGGAAGACGATAAAATTTATTTAGAATTGAAGCCAGAACAACTGAATAAAAATTATCTTTGTACAGTAACACTAGAATCTGGCATTGGGGAAAGTGGGATTTATAGTGGACTACCTCTGCAAGATTTTCTGTTTTACTTTCGGCGAGTAAACAATTATTTGCATTTTGTTGTTCGTAATGTTAAGTTTCGCACAGAACAAGATGAACCAGAATTGCGATCGCTTGCTCGTTCATTTAGCGACTCAGTTCTTTATGCCCTCGAAATTGACAGTATCGATCCATATAGTAAAAATATTCTTGTTGACCTTAATGACCTGCTGATGCAGGATTTCCCGGGATTAACCTCCTTATTAAAATATTATTTACGGGCTGATTATCACCTGGAAAAAAATAGATCATATTTTGGCGATCTTGACAGCTTTCCTTACAACTTAGAGATTGAATCTATCTACACCTTTTCATCACCAGAGGGAGCATATTTAGTTACATTACCTGATAGCAGAGCGTTGACTTTAAAAGTACACTACAGTTTTTCCCAGCTACCCGAAAATAATGGGTATATTCCCCGACTTGCTGATGATAGAGTCGGATATTTTATTACTGCTTTCCAGGATTTTTCTCATAATAATAGCAAAGAATCATTTGTACGTTATATCAATCGTTGGCATCTTGAACCATCTGATCCTAATGCACCTTTGTCTCCACCGAAAAAACCAATAATATTTTGGATTGAAAATGCTGTACCATTGGAGTATCGCGACGCTATGCGTGAAGGCGTTTTGATGTGGAATCAAGCATTTGCCAAAGCAGGATTCCAAAATGCTATTGAAGTCCGACAAATGCCAGATGATGCTGATTGGCATCCAGCAGATGTGCGCTACAACACAATTCGCTGGTTCAATTCTTTGGATGCAGGTTTTGCTAGAGGTCCAGCCCGCGTCAACCCCATGACTGGAGAAATATTAGATGCAGATATTATCGTCGATGCCAATATGGTGCGCTCAATTCAGCAAGAATATCGTGCTTTGATGGAATCAGGGGTCAATGGTCAAGGGTTCAAAATTGCGAATCTGGGATTGCAAAATAGCAAAGTCAGTCCAGTTGCTGAATGCACTGATCATAATTTACCTTGGACTGTGAATACTGGATTGTTGACTTCTCAACAAGATTCTGACTTCTGCTATGGGATGGAATCTTCAACGCAAGCAGCGATGGGGGCCTTGGCGTTGTCGCTGTTGCAAGACGCTACACCAAGTAGTGATGAGATGAAAGAATACGTGCATCAATATATACGTTCTCTCATTGCTCACGAAGTCGGACACACACTAGGTTTGCGCCACAATTTTCACGGCAGCACTATGTTAGCACCCCAGGAATTAAATAATACAGAAATCACTCACACCAAAGGTTTGGCAGGTTCTGTGATGGATTATTTGCCTGTGAATATAGCACCTCCAGGAATACAGCAAGGCGACTATTTTCCCACAATTATTGGTCCTTATGATGAATGGGCAATTGTGTATGGTTACAAACCTCACCCAGATTTTACGGCAGAACCAGTAATTCCCGAAGCTGAAAAAGATTTTTTGGAACAGATTGCTTTGGCGTCCCCGCAACCAGAATTATCTTACGCTACAGATGAAGATATCTGGGATATCAATCCTCTGGCAAATGTCTGGGATATGAGTAGTGATGTGCTAGTTTATTCCCAATGGCAAATGGATAATGCTCGCGCTATGTGGCAACGTCTTGATCAGCGTTACCCGTTGAAAGGAGAAAGTTATAGTAACTTGCGGGTGTTATTTAATAGCATTCTCAAATATTATTTTCGTAATGCGTTTTTGTTGACTCAATATATAGGTGGACAATCTTTTGGGCGTCATCATGCTGATGAAAATATGCGCCCCAGTTTTGTAGCAGTTTCTCTAGAACAGCAACGCCAGGTCTTAGCAAAACTGCAAGAGTATGTATTTGCAGAGGATGCTTTTAGTTTTTCGCCACAATTGTTGAATCTGCTAGCACCTTCACGCTGGCAACACTGGGGTAACTTTATACCTGTATCTCGCCTTGATTATCCAATTCACGAACGTATTCAACGTTTTCAAGCTGTAATATTAAGATCGCTCTTAGATAGCGATCGCCTCAATCATCTCCGGGATATCGAATTCAAAACAACTGGCGGACAAGCACTTTCCATGCCAGAATTGTTCAACACTCTGCAAAAAGACATTTGGACAGAAGTTGTAGATGCTAGAAAAGCAAAACCAATTTCTAGTATCCGTCGTTCCTTGCAGCGAGAATACCTAAATATTTTGCTCGATATGGTGTTGCGTAATACAGATGTCCCAGAAGATGGACGGACACTAGCTTGGTTTGAATTGCGCCAACTACGCCAAGCCATTGATACTAGCTTGAAGTACCAAAATGAAAACCTTGATATTTACACACTCGCTCATCTTGAAGAAACGAGCGATCGCATTACCAAAGCATTAAACGCAAGATTGCTTTCAAGATAAATTGAGACAGCCAGATTCCGACTTCTTATCGGAATGCGATCATTTTGCAGCTTTTCCATAATCAGTGCTATGATAATAGTACGCACGCTAAGTATTTCCTGAAATGGTTTCTACATCTGAAAATTCTGTAGCTTTGGAGTCGTGGCAGCAAACTAGAGCGCCATACAATCTTGGCTATCGAATCAAATTGCTATCTCAACTCCTGTATCGCAAATTTACAGAACGTCTGGAACCCTATGGTTTGACTCCCTTTCATTGGGTAATTTTATGTTGTTTATGGGAGGAAAACGGTTTACCTACTTCCACTATTGGCGAAAGGCTCAAACAAGTCGGAGGTACATTAACTGGGGTACTAGATCGGATGGAAGAGCGTGGCTTAGTTCGCCGAGAACGAGATTGTCGCGATCGCCGCATTTGGCGAATTTGGTTAACTGATGCTGGCAAAGAACTAGAAGCTATTCTACCTGAACTGGCTGTAGAAGTGCGTGAGCAAGCTTTGCAAGGTATTTCCCATGCTGAACGCGAACAATTTGCCCGCATGATCAATCAGGCGATCGCGAATTTGTCGTAAGATTGGGAATTGGGAACAAGGCAGATGGGTAGAATAACGATTGATGTTTGACAATTGATAGTTGACCAACAACTAACCTTTATCTTTCTTGAAGAATAGACACATATCACCCAATTGGGTGTAGTGACATTCAGTTTTTTTTTAAAAAATAGTAAGCATACGAAATAATTATTCCCTAACTAATTTTAGATCGATATTACGAGTCCTAAATAATTTATATAATTTCGCGCTGGAACAGGAGAATTGGCAATCATGGAACGTTCAAGCACTACTAATCTCAACAACAATAACGGACACAGCAAAACAGCAGTCTTGGAAAAAGAATTAGTTATAGATACAGAAGAATTGAAAACTCGTACCCAGCCAGTAGCAACGCCAGAAGCGCCGGAAGCAGAGAAGCAACAGCCCTCTTCACCTCAAAAACGTAAGAAACCAATCAAGCTAATTTTGGTAGCCTTGGGTGTGGGTGCAGTTGCGGCTAGTGGTTTTGGGTTTCGCTGGTGGGAGTATGCTTCTACTCATCAGGAAACCGACAACGCCCAGGTAGCGGGACATGTCCACCAAGTTAGCACGCGCATTCCAGGAACTGTCGCTCAAGTACTGGTAAATGATAACCAGTTGGTAAAACAGGGACAGTTGCTAGTAAAGCTTGATTCCCAAGACTACCAAAGTAAAGTCCAGCAGACACAAGCAGCCTTAGTAAATGCTAAGGCTCAAGCGGAGGCTGCACAAGCAAATATTGCTTTAACATCACAAACTAGCAGCGCTCAGACAAATCAAGCGCAAGGAAATGTTAACGCTGCTTTAGCAGCAATTTCCACAGCCCAAGCAGCAGTAAAAGAGGCGCAAGCAGGTATTCCCACAGCCCAAGCTCAAGTTCGTTCTGCCGAAGCTGCGGTTCCAGCAGCCCAAGCACAAGTAGCACAAGCCGAGGCGAATTTACAAAAAGCCCAAGCTGACTATAACCGCTACCAAACTTTATATCAACAAGGTGCGATCGCTCGTCAGCAATTGGATACAGCCAAAGCCGCTTATAGTGTAGCACAAGCACAAAAAAATGCTGCCGTTCAGGGAGTTCAACAAGCCCAAGCACAACTAGCTGCTGCTAAACAAGGAGTTGCCAAAGCGCAGTCCCAACTAGCACAAGCCCAAGAAGGAGTTGCTAGCGCCCAAGCTAAACTCGCAGCATCCCAAGGAGGATTACAACAAGCCACGGCTACTAAGCAAGACACAGCCGTAAAACGCAGTCAGTATGACGCAGCGAAAGCAGCGATCACTCAAGCACAAGCTTCTCTCAACGATGCTCAATTGCAGCTATCCTACACCAACATTACCGCCCCCAGTAGTGGACGGGTAGGTAAGAAAAATGTGGAAGTTGGTAACAGAGTACAAACGGGAACACCATTAATGGCGATCGTTGATAACGAGAACTGGCTTGTTGCTAACTTCAAAGAAACCCAACTTGAAAACATGAAACCAGGAGAACCAGTAGAAATAAAACTGGATGCCTTACCTCATCATACTTTTGAGGGTCATGTTGACAGTATTTCTCCAGCTTCCGGCGCTCAATTTGCCCTATTGCCACCAGATAACGCCACAGGCAACTTTACCAAAATTGTACAGCGTGTCCCGGTCAAAATCGTTTTTGATCAAAACAGCATCAAGGGCTATGAATCACAGATTGTACCAGGCATGTCTGCGGAAGTGAGCGTCAAAGTTAAGTAAGTTAGTTATTTGTCATTTGTCATTAGTTGTCCGCCTTCCCTTTTCCCCAATCCCCAATCCCCGATCCCCAATCACCAACTTCCACCTGACGACTACTTCCGTTTACGTCAATAGAGAGGGGTGAAAGTGAAATATTTTCATTATTGTCAATTAGGTAAATCTGTTGACTGATTACCATTAACCAGCATGAAAACACAAGCCCAAGAACAGGTGCTATTACCAGCCTTAAGATCGAGAAATTACCGTTTGTTTTTTATTGGACAAGGTATCTCTTTGATTGGAACATGGATGACACAAACTGCTACAATTTGGCTGGTTTATAGCTTAACTCAATCGCCTTTGATGCTGGGGCTGGTGGGATTTAGCAGTCAAATTCCTAGCTTTCTTCTTGCTCCGTTTGGTGGCGTATTTGTAGATCGTTTTTCTCGTTATCGCACCTTAATTGGTACCCAAGTATTGGCAATGATTCAGTCATTGATCTTAGCGATATTGGCACTAACTGGTGTGATTCATATTTGGCATATTATTGTTTTAAGTTTGTTCCAAGGAATTATTAGTGCTTTTGATTCACCTGCACGGCAAGCATTCGTGGTGGATTTGGTAGAACATAAAGAAGATTTAGCGAATGCGATCGCGATTAATTCCACAATGTTTAATGGGGCGCGCTTAATTGGCCCTGCGATTGGTGGTTTGTTAGTTGCGGGTGTGGGCGTAGCTTATTGTTTTTTAATTGATGGTATTAGTTACATTGCCGTAATCATGGCTTTATTAGCAATGAGAATTAAGCCTCAAAAAACTGTAGCTAGTATGAGTAATCCCTTACAACAAATAAAAGAGGGATTTTTATATGCTTTTGGTTTTCCACCTATTCGGGCAATATTGTTGCTCTCAGCCATAGTTAGCTTTTTTGGATTCCAGTATACTGTTCTCGTTCCAGTTTTTGCCGAAAAAATATTACAAGGTAATGCAGAAACACTGGGATTTTTGATGGCTGCTTCTGGTGTCGGAGCATTATCTGGTGGAATTTATTTGGCATCACGTAAAACTATCTTGGGACTTGGGAAATTAATTGTTGTAGGACCAGCAATTTTAGGAATGGGATTAATAGCTTTTTCCTTATCACGTTTATTACCACTTTCATTATTCACAATGTTATTTGTTGGCTTGGGAACAATTTTTCAAATTGCTGCTGGTAATACAGTTTTACAAACAATTGTTGAAGATGAAAAACGTGGGCGAGTTATGAGTTTATTGACAATGGCTTTTTTGGGTACTATCCCCTTTGGTAATCTATTGGGAGGGGCTTTAGCTGATAGTATTGGTGCTACTAATACTTTAATTTTTGATGGAGTAGTTTGTATTTTAGGTTCTATATATTTTTCCAGACAGCTACCTAATTTAAGGCAATTGATACGTCCTATTTATGTAGAAAGAGGAATTCTACCTGCTAAAATACATTAGATTTTTAGACGTGCAGAAGCTGAAAAGATTGAACTTAAGTTAAGTAAGTCGGCAGGAATAAACATAACTGAGTTACGAAGAGTAAACATGCCTAAAAGCCTTACCAATAACCAATGACATAGACGTGCCTTCTTCGGCTTCAAGGTAGAGTATGAAAAATAACGATCCCAACTAGTTAGCTTTATTTGTGCCGACTTACTTAAATCTTTTTTCAAGAGAGAACTTAAAATACTTCCCTTTTGCCCCAATTCTAGATAATCTAATATTTTAGAACTCTTAAACATTTATTATTCGGAGTACTACTGTGGCTAAACAAAACGCAGTTATTCAATCTTCCTCCGACCAAATACCGCTAAGAACTTGGATTGGTGTTTTAGCTAGTATGCTTGGTGCATTCATGGCGGTACTAGATATTCAAATTACCAATGCTTCACTACAACAAATCCAAGCTAGTTTGGGTGCTACCTTAGAAGAAGGTTCATGGATTTCTACTGCTTATCTAGTAGCAGAAATTGTTGTTATTCCCTTAACAGGATGGCTATCGCGAGTATTTACTCTCAAACGCTATTTGTTAGTTAATACTATCTTATTTATCTTTTTTTCTATATGTTGTGCTTGGTCGTGGAATCTCATGTCTATGATTGTTTTCCGCGCCGCCCAAGGTTTTACAGGAGGGGTTTTAATTCCGATTGCGATGACGGTTGTATTGACAAGTTTACCTCCCTCTAAGCAATCAGTGGGGTTAGCTGCATTTGGTTTGACTGCTGTTTTTGCACCTTCAATTGGTCCGACATTAGGAGGTTGGTTAACAGAAAACTTTAGTTGGGAATATAGCTTTTATCTCAACATAATTCCTGGTTTGTTAATGTTGGCTGGGGTTTGGTATGGAATCAGGCAAGATAGACCTCAAGTTAATTTACTAAAACAAGGTGATTGGTGGGGAATCATTAGCATGGCAATTGGTTTAGGTTCCCTACAAATTGTCTTAGAAGAAGGTAGCCGCAAAGATTGGTTTAGTTCAGAATTTATTGTGCGTTTAAGTATCATTGCAGCAATCTTTTTGGCGTTATTTTTCTGGATTGAATTAACTCGTAGACAGCCATTTATTAATTTGCGACTTTTGAAAAGACGTAACTTTGGTTTAGCTAGTATTGTCAATGTTGCCTTGGGAATCGGTTTGTATGGTTCAATTTATATATTGCCGCTATACTTAGCCCAAATTCAACAATATAATCCATTGCAAATTGGTGAAGTATTGATGTGGGCAGGAATACCACAATTATTTATTATTCCTTTGATTCCCAAAATTATGCAAAAAATAGATGTACGATTCATGGTTGCAGTGGGAGTGACTTTATTTTCTATCAGTGTTTTTATGAATTCTAATATGACCTCTCAAACTGGACTAGATCAATTGCGATGGTCACAACTTGTGAGGGCGATGGGACAACCTTTAATTATGGTTCCACTTTCTTCTATTGCTACTGCTGGTTTGAGTCCGCAAGAAGCTGGTTCAGGTAGTGGTTTGTTTAATATGATGCGTAACTTGGGTGGTTCTATTGGTATAGCATCTCTAGCGACTTTATTAACTAATCGAGAACAATTTCACTCTAATCGATTGGGAGAATCAGTATCTTTATATAGCCAAGCAACTCAAGAACGAATTAATCAATTAACCCAATATTTTATTAGTCGAGGTGCAGATTTAAGTACAGCCCAAGACCAAGCGATTAAAGCTATTGATAATGTAGTTCGTCGTGAGGCTTTTGTTATGGCGTTTAATGATTGTTTTTACTTTATTGGTATTTCTTTATTACTGAGTGGAATCGCAATTATTTTTTTCAAGAAAATCAAGCCGACTGGTGGTGCTGTGGCACATTAATCAGTTATCAGTTATCAGTTAATGAAATAGTATTTTCTCCTACTGTTGTTGTCTCATTGTCTGATTTTGGAAAAAATTTCTTCGTTACCCAATAAGTCAAAATGTGAGAAAGCAATCCCATTGGTCCAGCAAAAAAACATAGGGCTAGAGAATGAATTGTCCAAACTCCTGTTTTTTGTCCTTGTAAATAAATATAACGACCGACAAACAAATCCATGGCTAAAAAATGAATCCAACCTGTTGCAGCTGCTTTTTCATCAGCAAAAAATTTGGCAATATCAGCTAATTGAGGATTCGATAATGCTTGGGCATTTTCTGGTGTAATGCTGCTGACAAATAAATATATATAAGCTAATGCTAACGGCACAAAAGGAATATATGATTCCATTACCCGTTTGGTAATTTTCCAGTTAGGCAAGAAAATCATTACTAGCCAAAATGGCAATACGTAAAGATTAGCAATATTAAACAGTTGATTACTTATCATAATTTATTACAAAATTTAGTCGTCATGAACTGCGTATACTGGGGTGAATAAGAATATCACTCTTTTTACACCCCTACACCCTTTTTAATTCAGGTAAACATTCGGTAGTGAAAAGCTACTGTCCACCTCTGGAACGAATAATCTGTCCTGTAATCCACTGGGCTTGTGATGAAGCAAGAAATAACACTATACGTGCAGCATCTTCTGGTGTACCAACACGATCAAAGAGTGCTTTTATCTCAAGTTCTGAAAAAAGTTCATCACTCATCCAACCCGTGTTTGTCGGGCCTGGATCGACTGCATTGACAGTAATTCCTTTTTTGGCAAGATTAGCGCTGAGGCTTATGGTAAGTGCTTCTATTCCGCCTTTGGTAATAGCATATGGTAAATTTTCAGGCATGGGTCCGAGACTTTGACCAGAAGTAAGATTAATGATTCTTCCCCTTGGTCTTCCATCATGGCGTTTGGCAAATTCAGCACATAACAGCGTAGTGCCTCTCACATTTACGGCATAATGAGCATCAAGTAAATCGGCTGATAGTGAGTAGATATCTACCTGTTGATCATGGGCGGCGTTGTTCACCAGAATATCCACAAAACCAAAAGATTTCTCGACTTGATCAAATATTTGCTTAGGTATGTGAGGTTCAGCCAAGTTCGCCTCAAAGCCTTCTGACTTCACACCTAGCAATTTCAGTGATTCAATAATTTCTTCTGCTTCAGTGGATTTACTACCCCAAGGCATCAACTCGTCAAATGGTCTGTAGTACGTTGTAAACACATCAGCCCCAGCTTTTGCCAAAAAATGAGCGATCGCAGCACCGATTCCGATGTGTCTACTAACTCCTGTTACTAGAGCAACTTTACCTGTTAAACCATAATCTACCATACTACTAACATAAACTCGCTTCTAACTGCGCTGCAATTTCAGTTCGATTGAGTTTGCGACCAATAAAAACTAGCCGTGTTTGCTTTGGTTCATCTAATTGCCAAGGGCGATCGTAAAATTGTTCAAAACGGTTTCCCACGCCTTGCATAACTAAACGCATGGGCTTGTTGGGTACTGCAACAAAGCCTTTGATGCGATAAATTTCTTGTTGTTGGGTAAGGTTTTGTAATTGTTTTTGCAGTATTTGCGGGTCAAAATCACGGTCTAAAATTAAGTGAGTTGATGTGATTTCTTCGTCGTGATCGTGATCTTCTTCAGTGTCGTGGTGACTGGGACGAGTATCTAAGTTTTCTTCAACTGCGGCTTGAAATCCTAATAATATAGATGGGTCAAGTTTACCTTGATCACTTTCTACTATCTTGACGACTCTGGGTAATTCTTGTTTGACTAAATCTTCGACTTGTGTTTTTGTTTCTGCGTCGATTAAATCAGTTTTATTGAGAATCACTAAATCTGCACAAGCAAGTTGATCTTCAAATAATTCTTGTAAGGGTGTTTCGTGTTCTAAGCTATCATCTGCTTGTCTTTGCGCTTCTACTGCTTCTGGGTTACTCGCAAAGGTTCCACCTGCAACTGCTGCACAATCTACGACGGTAATCACAGCATCAACTGTCGCACCAGAACGAATTTCTGGCCAGCGAAATGCTTTTACTAATGGTTTTGGTAATGCTAAACCAGAGGTTTCGATCAAAATGCAATCAATGCGATCGCGTCGCTTGAGTAATTGTTGCATTGTCGGCAAAAATTCTTCCTGCACTGTACAACATAAGCAACCATTGGTTAATTCAAAAATATTATCTTCACTCTCACTATCTTCTGGACAAATTTGGCAGGATTTCAAGAGTTCGCCATCAATACCAAGTTCACCAAATTCATTGACTAGAACCGCAATCCGTCGTCCTTGATTATTTTGTAATAAGTGGCGAATCAAAGTAGTTTTACCACTTCCCAAAAACCCGGTGATGACGGTGACAGGAATTTTTTTAGCCATGCTGAAAATAATCTTTTGTAGTCTTAAAAATAAGTAATTGTCAGTATTTAACTGGTAACTATATTATGTTACTAGGTACTGAAGTTAGTTTGATGTGGAAATTAACCTCTGTTATTTTAAGCTGAAATTCTACTATTGTTCTCGCAATGCGTGAATTTTGTAGACGCGTAGCGACAGGCATGTAGGTATTTTGAATTGTTTTAGGGGTAGTCTCCTTGCGCTTACCTATAACTGGTACAGGTAATCTCAAGGCTACTACCCCTAAGATCTTTTATTCAAGATTTAGTATCATTTGGTTTTAGACTGGCAACTAAATTATTGTTTGTAAAAATCCAAAATCCAAAATTATTACAGCTTTTACTCGGCTGTGGCGAGTCCGGTTTCAGTACTACCACGAGTCCGACGACGGGTTAGGGTGTTGTAAAGCATTTGCCCGATCGCCTTAATTAAATTACCTTCTAATTCGTTGAACATCTTCATGTTCATACCAAAAGCATCGTTTGCTTCTTCAACAATGCGATCGGCTGTGGCTTCATCAATTGGGAGTTCGTCTAAGGCTTGACGATATTTGTTTTTGAATGCTTTTTCGTCATCAATATCTGCAAATTCATAGAAGGCGACACCATCACTATTTAGATTCATTGCTGTTTGGGCAATTCCTTTGAGAATTTGTCCCCCAGACAAGTCACCCAGGTAGCGAGTGTAAGAATGGGCTACTAACAATTCTGGTTCTTTTTCAGAGATTTCCCGGATGCGCTGGACGTATGCTTCTCCAGCAGGGGATAATTGGATTTGCTCTGGCCAGTTAGTACCGTAGTAATAAGTTAGGTCTGTTTCTAAGCTGTGTTGTCTGTATAGCTCTAGAAAGTTAATCTTAGAAACAATGGGGTGATTTTTGTGCTTTTCCATTTCCTCTTCCATCGCCGAATACACGAAGTAGAGGTTGGCAACCAGCTTACGGTAAGAGTTTTTCTCAACTACTCCTTTTAAAAAACACTTGACAAAACCAACATTTTCTGCCATCGTGTGGGCTTTTTTTGTGCCTACACGCAATTTAGTTGCTAAATTACTGCTCATAAAAATGCTCGGTATGTGGGAAACTCAGCGTCTTTAAACCTGAGAAGGAAACGACACGTAGGATGGGGACTTCTGCAACCCGTTAAGAACGGCTACAAAAGCCACTAAAACGTTACAATAAAGCTATTTGATGAGAATTTCTATTAATATTTTTTAAGTATCAAGTCTTTAGTATTATGCAATACAGCACGATGGGGAAGGCAATAGAGCTATATTTACAGATTGTAAAAATAAATTAAAATCTGTTAAAGTGATCGGGAATCGGGGACAAGGGAGAGTGGGGAAACATATCAGTTATCAAATTAAACTTGTTTTATTCTTCATGTGCCATATGCATCTATTTGCAGCCAGTGATATTTAATAAAACGCCACAATATCTCAATGATGTTTAACTCCGGAGAGTAGATAGGTAATACCAATTAAATATGAAGCTGCACATTATTTTAACCCCTCCCAACCTCCCCTTGGTAAGGGGAGGTGCCGAAGGCGGTGGGGTTCTTTCTATGCATCTTCATATGGAAATGGTATAAGAAGAAAACTGTTGCTAAATTGTAAATTTATGTAAACACAGCAATAAACTTTTCCTGTTCCAACTGAAGAACTTATAGAACCAAGGCGCCGATTGGGAGAGTTCTGTGAATAGTGGATGATAGGAAAATGATGAATCTTCAACAAGCAGAATTATATACACGTATTCAAGAGTTTTCTTTAGACGAAAAGGATGCTGTTTATCCTTTCAGCAACAAGCTAGCGAAAGAAAATGGTTGGAGTGCTGAATATACCAAACGGGCAATTGAGGAGTATAAAAAGTTTGCTTTTTTATCGGTTGTTGCGGAACATACGGTAACGCCATCAGAACAAGTAGATCAAGTTTGGCATCTCCACTTAACTTATACACATTCTTATTGGGACGAGTTTTGTTCAAAAGTTTTACAAACACCACTGCATCACAATCCGACTCGTGGTGGTAGTGTTGAACATCATAAATTCCAAGATTTGTATATTCAAACTTTGGCAAGTTACGAGCATTTTTTTGGGCAAACTCCACCAGCAGATATTTGGTTAGCACCGCATATTCGTTTTGATCGTAATACTAATTTTGTGCGGGTGAATACTCATGAAAATTGGATTTTGCCTAAAGAATTATTCCAGTTTCCAAAGATAAATTTAGCTTGTTTTACACTACGTCCTATAGGAAATATATCACCAGTTTTACTGATGCCATTTTCTTTGGGATTAATAGTAGCAAATAATGAGCCTTTGTTAGCAGCTTCGATTAATAATCCATTGAAGTTAAATGGATATGAGTTTCTCTGGTTTTATTTTTTGCTGGCAAGTGTTACTTTGGTGATTGCTAGAACTTTACGTTGGTTTTTAAGTACATCTGTTAATCATTCTCTGAGTGAATCTACCTCTTTAGATGCTTATGAATTAGCATATTTGAATGGTGGTGCATATCGAGCCGTAGATGCTGCGATCGCCAAACTTGTTCAAGACAAAGTTATCAAAGTATCAGCAACAAGCCGGACTTTACATTTAGAAAATGCTCCATCTGCCAATAGTCACCCTTTGGAAAAATCAATAACAGAAGCAATGATTAAGGAAAGCATTAGTGGTATCAATGATGCTCCGATTGAAAGTATCCGTGCAAGATTAGTATCAGCAACAAATTCAATTAAGCGAAACTTAGAAAACCAAGGTTTATTAATTAGCGATCGCCAAGCGAGGATGATTCAAATTGCAACTGCAATACCCGTTCTAGCATTATTGTTGTTGGGAATAAGCAAAATATTTGTGGGAGTTTCACGCGGTAAACCTGTAGGTTTCTTAATAGTAATGTGCATTTTGACGGCTATTTTTGCCTTCTTGCTATTGACTAAACCACGCCGCACTCGCTTTGGCGATCGCACCCTCAATTACTATCGCTTATCCTATTCCAATTCATCTAACATTGCATTTTCTTTTGCTTTATTTGGTAGTGCAGTCTTAATAGGTTCTTTAGCAGATTTAAAACAAGTCTTCACACCGCCAAGCACTAGCAGCAGTAGTGGTGATGGTGGTGGATGTGGTGGTGGATGTGGGAGTGGTTGCGGTGGTGGATGTGGTGGTGGATGTGGTGGCTGTGGCGGTTAAATTGGAATATTTATGAAGAATTCAATTTTGGTAATTGCTGGTATTACAGTCGCCCTGGGAGTTTTAGTTGGTGCGTTCATCGTTTTACTGATTTTTTTACAACGCCGACGCCTCGCAATAGACAGTTTCGTACGCATGGATAATATCGTCGGTTCTTACGGAACTGTGGAAATTCCTCTCAATCACAATAGTCCAGGAAAAATCCGCGTCAATCTCAAAGGTTCCCTAGTAGATTTTGTCGCCCTCACCGATGAAACTCAAGAATTTTTTCAAGGCGATCGCGTTGTTGTTGTGAGGATGAAAGGTAATAGGGTGTGGGTGGTGGGGGTGTGAATTGGGGATTGGGGAAGGTAGGGGTCTCCTCTGAGGAACTCGGGGCCCCCACTCCCCCCAAGGGAGTGGGGATTAGGGGCGAAGGGGTAATGGGGATTGGGAATCGGGGTTCAAAGCTAGAATTTTCGGGTTCCAAACTAGAATTTTCGGGTTTCAAACTAGAACTTTCGGGTTCCAAACTAGAACTTTCGGGTTTCAAACTAGAACTTTCGGGTTTCAAACTAGAACTTTCGGGTTTCAAACTAGAACTTTCGGGTTTCAAACTAGAATTTTCGGGTTTCAAACTAGAATTTTCGGGTTTCAAACTAGAACTTTCGGGTTTCAAACTAGAACTTTCGGGTTCAAACCTAGAACTTTCGGGTTTCAAACTAGAACTTTCGAGATTGTGGATCGATTAACCGTTGTAAGAGCGAAGCATTTGTATGAGTATCTTTGTCTAAAACTAAATATCGCACTTCTCACTCGATTGCAATACAGTCGGAACCCCACCCCGGCTTTGCTGACGCAAAACCTCCCCTAAGCGCAAGCCTGCGGTGTACACAGAAGTCTTATAAAGTTGCCTAGTAGCGTTTTGATCCCCCCTAACCCCCCTTAAAAAAGGGGGAACTAGAATCAAAGTCCCCCTTAAAAAGGGGGATTTAGGGGGATCAGAGGATTTATGTGTACACCGCAGGCTTGCGGGGAGGGGATTAAGGGGAGGGGTACGTATTGGACACAACCGAGAACTGCTATATCTTCGTACAAATGCTTCGCCTCTACCCAGAAAACACTAATCGTCAACCATCAACAACTAACCAAAACCAAATTATGAAAAATATCGCAACTGTACAAGTCGGGCAAATTCCAGCTGATCGGCCTGTGACAAAAAATCAAGATAATGGGATAGAAGGGTTAGTGTTTACTAGCCTCCCGATCGCTGCTTCAATTTTTGGCGCTATTATTATTGTCTGGTTTTTGAAGTCGTTTTTGTGTATTTGCAAGCCTAATGAAATTTTGATTCTTTCGGGGCGTAAATGGCGAAACAAGGATGGACAACAATTAGGTTACAGGGTTTTGGTGGGTGGGCGCGCTATGCGAATTCCCATTGTGGAAACTGTCAAACGCATGGATGTAACAACAATGCCTGTGCGGGTAGAGGTACGAAACGCCTATGCTAAAGGGGGGACACCTTTAAATATTCAAGCGATCGCCAATGTGAAAATTTCTACTGATCCGGCGGTGGTGGGTAATGCGATCGAACGTTTTTTGGATCGCGATCGTTCAGAGTTAACGCGTGTTTCTCGTGAAACTTTAGAAGGATATTTACGAGGTGTTGTGGCTACTCTGACACCAGAAGAACTCAACGAAGATAGACTAAGTTTTGCTGAACGTATCGCCTCTGATGTCAGTCGTGATTTGGCAAAATTGGGATTGCAACTCGATACTTTAAAAATTCAAAGTGTTTCTGATGACGTCGATTATCTCAAATCCTTGGGGCGTAAACAAATAGCCTTAATTCTCAGAGATGCAGAAATTGCCGAATCAGATGCGATCGCCCAAGCAGAACAAGTGGAAGCGCAATGTGAAGAACACGCCCAAGTTGCTAAAACCCAAGACAGAATTATTGTTTTAGAAAAAGAAAACGAACTGCGTAAAATTAAAGCCAAATTAGAACAAAAAGCCCGTTCCGAAGAAGAGATTACCAAAGCAGCAGCTCAAGAAAAGAAAGCCAAAGCCGAACAAGCACTACAAGCATTACGGGCTGAATTGGAACGTCTGCGTTTAGAAGCAGATACAGTTTTACCAGCCTTAGCCCAATCCCAAGCCCAAGAACTCCATGCTAGAGGTAAAGCCGCCGCTTTGGAAGAAAATGCGAAAGCAGCAGCTTTAGTCAACGATATTCTTTCCCAAGTTTGGCAGCAAACAGGAACAGAAGCTGGGAAGTTGTTTTTAATTCAACAAATCGAAATGGTACTACAAGAAGCGGTGCAAATTCCCCAGCGAATTCAAATCGATAAAGTGAATGTGATTGACAACGGCGATGGTAAATCTTTGGCTAGTTTGGTGAATGTTTATCCAGAGATTGTGTTGCAGTTTTTAGAAAATGTGAATCGGACGTTAGGAATTGATGTCACGGGAACTCTGAATCAGGAGTGATCGGGATTGGGGATTCTCCAGAGGAGACGCACTCGCGTTCGGGGATCGGGGAACAGGGAATAGGGAACAGAAATTAGGAAATATTATTAATCCCCAATCCCTAATTCCCAATCCCTAATTCTCAATCCCCAATCCCTAATTCCTAATTCCCAATCTCCAATCCCTAATTCCCAATCCCCGATCACTATTCAAGGAAAAATATCATGGAAATTATTGCTTTACTACTTGGAATTTTTGGTACTGGTACTGCTGCTAGTTGGTGGGTGATTCGCAATTTGTACTATATTTGTCAGCCGAGTGAGGTGTTAATTTTCGCTGGTAGTCGCACTTCTAGAAGCGATGGAAATTCGGTAGGATACCGTTTGGTGAAGGGCGGAAGTGGGATTCAAGTCCCCTTAGTTGAAAAAGCTTTCCGCATGGATTTAACTAATATGATTATTGAATTGCGGGTGGTGAATGCTTTTTCTAAAGGTGGTATTCCTTTGACTGTGGAAGGCGTAGCGAATATCAAAATTGCTGGAGAAGAACCAATTATTTACAATGCAATTGAACGATTGTTGGGTAAAACTCGCAAAGATATTGAACAGTTAGCGAAGGAAACTTTGGAGGGAAATTTGCGAGGGGTGTTGGCGAATCTGACGCCAGAACAAGTGAATGAAGATAAAATTACTTTTGCGAAAACTTTGTTGGAAGAGGCTGAGGATGATTTAGAAAAATTGGGATTAGTTTTGGATAATTTACAAATCAAAAATATTTCTGATGAGGTACGGTATTTAGATTCGATTGGGCGTAAGCAGCAGGCGGAGTTGTTACGAGATGCACGGATAGCGGAAGCTCAAGCTCAAGCGGAGGCGATTATTAAAGGTTCGGAAAACGATCGCATTACTAAGTTAAGACAAATCGAACGGGATTTGGAAGTGGCAAAAGCGGAGGCGGAACGCAGAGTTAGAGATGCTTTGACGAAGCGAACAGCGATGGTGGCAGAAGTAGAGGCGATAGTCAATGCAGAGATTGCGCGGGTACAGGCGGAGGTGGCGGTACAAAACGAACGCATTAAACAAGTAGAAAATCAATTGCAAGCAGATGTGATCGCCCCAGCTACAGCAGAATGTCAGCAAGCGATCGCCAAAGCGAAGGGCGATGCAGCCAGAATTATTGAAGATGGTAAAGCCCAAGCCGCAGGTACACAGCG
Source organism: Pelatocladus maniniholoensis HA4357-MV3 (assembly GCA_019359115.1). GTDB lineage: Bacteria > Cyanobacteriota > Cyanobacteriia > Cyanobacteriales > Nostocaceae > Pelatocladus > Pelatocladus maniniholoensis. The sequence continues at coordinate 52,696 of JAHHHW010000096.1, read as the reverse complement.
TTTAGCTGAATCTTGGCAAAATGCTGGTGCGTCGGCGCGGGAAATCTTCTTGTTCCAGAAGTTAGAACCGTTGTTGAAGATGATGGCTCAGGGAGTTCCGCAAGTTGAAGTAGAAAATTTAACTGTGATTGATGCTGTAAATGGTGGTAGTATCCCAAAAGTTGCTTCTTTATTAGAACAGTTGCGCCAGACTACTGGTATCGATGTTAGTAAGGCGATGAATGAACTTAAGAGTGACGGGAAAATTTTGATCCCAGAAGTGAAATCAAATCTGGATAAACGCCCCTAGAAACTGTAGCAGTAGATTGAGCCAAGACTGTTAAAAGTTAACCAATCCTTTACAGTATGGATGAATTCAAAGCGCAAATCCTCCAGCTTGTTCGAGAAGCTTGTCAGCATCCTAGAGGTAGTTTAGAACGCAAAAGGAAATTAAATAAAATTATTTATCTGATTCAAAAGTCAGGTAAACTTTTGCGGGGTAATGGTGTACCTGATGCTGAAGAAGCTTTGCAGCAAACTTGGATATATTTCTATCAAAATCTCTGTGAAGCTACAACTGCTAAACAAGCCTACAATCCGAATAAAGGTTGTGTGACATGCTGGTTAAATATTTACTTGAATTATCGCCTGAAAGATATTTACCGCAAAAGACAAGAAACTCAGAGAAAAACCATCTCTCCTATAACAGGAGAAAATGGTGAAGAAATAGATCCGGTAAGTTTAATTCCTGCACCATCCGAACCATCTCCCCTAATCAAAGATATCCAGGAATGGCTGATAATAGAAGCCAAGAAATTACAGCGTATTCATATTAGCGATCGCCCGGATATTAATTGTCAAGTTTTGATTGAACGCCGCTTTCTTTTGGAAGTTGCGTGGAAAGATATATCACAGGATTTTAGTGTATCGATTCCTACTCTCAGTGGTTTCTACAAAAGAAAATGTCTTCCGATTTTGGAAGAGTTTTGTAGATCCCAAGGCTATCTTGATTAACTGTATTTGAAGTTTCAGTTTACAACTATGAATTACATCATCGAACATCAAACCATATCTATCCCGATTTCTGAAGAATTTCGAGAAAATGCCCTCAGATTTGCTAGAGAACAACCAACACAAACTAGAGCCAAACAAGTCTATTTAAATACTTTAGCTGTTCAAGTAGTTAATACTTATTTGCAAATGCTAGAAATTCCTACAGATTTAGCATCTAGCTATAGTTGGAATCCTTATAGAAGATTAATTGATAATGTTGCTGATTTAGTGTTGACTGGAGTAGGACATTTGGAATGTCGAGCAATTCGCACAGGCGATCGCACTTGTGACATTCCGCCGGAGGTTTGGGATGATCGCATTGGTTATGTGGTTGTCGAAATAAATCAAACTTGTAAAGAAGGTAAAATTTGGGGATTTTTACCCCATGTTACAGCAGCAGAAATTGATCTGAACCAGCTACAACCATTAGATGAATTAATTGAGCGATCGCATCTAGTTTATTTGCGAGAGTGGTTAGAAAATATATACGCAATTGAATGGCAAACAGTTGAAGAATTTACTCGTGAAAGAAAACATCAATTTACATATCGTTCTATTAAACGTGTCAGAGGATTGAAATTAGAATCACCAGATATTGTCTGGCAAATAATCGAGCAATTATACCCCAATCATAGTTGGCAAAAATGTTTACCAACCAAATTTTTGTCAAAAAAATTCAACAATCGTCGTGAAAATATTGAAATAAAGAATAATAGTCATCTTTCATCCGAACTTCTAGATCTTTTGGTTCATTTAATTCAAACGACTGAAGATGAAGAAACACGTTGGACTCTTGCAGAAATTTTGTGGACTCTACAACCTAATCATCCTGCTGTGAGTGCTAGACGCATCATGGATTTAGGGATGCAGTTAGATAGTAGCGCTGTTGCTTTGATGGTAGCGGTTTTATCTAAACCAGATCAAACAGTCGCCGTGTTATTGCGGGTTTATCCAATGAATAATGCTTATTTACCATCAGGTTTACAATTAGCAGGATTATACGATAATGGACAGCCATTTTTAGAAGTTCAAGCTAGAGAAGAGGATGATTATATTCAATTAAAGTTTTGTGCGGAATTTGGTGAAAGATTCCGAGTTAGGATTAGTTTAAATGATGCTGTGATTACAGAAAATTTTATGATTTAAATTAGTGGAAAGTCCTGGTGACGTATGCTGGGGGATTATAACAAGCGTCAGCAATCTCTTTAGCTTAATATAGCGTTTCCTATGCTAATGAAGTATAGCTAGACTTCATAGATAAATCATTTCAACTTTGAGAATGTACCTCATCTGAGCGAGAACCGCTATAAGTATAGTGTTTAGTTCCAAGTGATGAAATTAATAACTGATAAATGATGACTGATAACTAATAACTGATAACTGATAACTGATAAATGAAAAGGGTGGAAAATGTGGTTAAGCGAGTTAAACTAGTCATTTTTGAAATCGGGGAGGGTTCTTTTGAGAGGGGATTTCCTGTCAGAGTGAGAATTGGTGAAGCTGGGAAACCTCATATTGCGGAGATTTCTGGTAGATTACCACCTGCACCAAATGTTCCTACAACATACACTGTATGGCAATCTATTTATGAGAAATTAGAAGCAAATTGGTTGATTATTATCCCGAAAAACCAGATTACAAACTTCTCTAGTAAAGGTATTTGTAATCAAGCTGCTCAAAAATTTAAAGATAGTTTCAACACCTGGTTAAATCAAGCATCTGTTTTAGAAGTAGAACGACAATTATCAAAACAAATTGGTAATTCTGAAGATGTTCGCTTTATTTTACAGACTCAAGATTCATTGCTGCGAAGATTACCTTGGCATTTATGGGGTTTTTTCTCCACTAGCCATCCCCAAGCCGAAATAGTAATTAGTTCCGAATACGAACCATCAACAAAGCAACTGAAAGTACCAGTCAAAATTTTAGCAATTTTAGGTAGTAGCGAAGGAATTGACCTTCAACAAGATTTAGATTCTCTTCATAATTTACCAGGTGCAAAAGTTGAATCTTTAATAGAACCTACACGTCGCCAGTTGATTGAAAATCTGAGAAATAAATCTTGGGATATTTTATTTTTTGCTGGTCATAGTATCAGTCAAGAAGGTGACGATGGGGGAAAAATTAAAATCAATGATAATGAGAGTTATTTATCATTACAAAACTTGCGTTACTCTCTCCGACATGCTGTAAAAAAGGGATTAAAATTAGCAATTTTTAACTCTTGCGATGGACTAGGATTAGCTCGCAATTTAGCTAATTTACGCATTCCCTATACCATCGTCATGCGGGAACCTGTACCTGATGTTATTGCTCAAGAGTTTTTAAAATATTTTCTCACAGCATTCACTAACGGTGAATCTTTATATACATCTGTAAACCAAGCACGGGAACGCTTACATGAAGAGTGGGAAAGAGACTATCCTTGTGCTTCTTGGCTACCTGTAATTTTTCAGAATCCAGCTGCAAGGGAACTCAAATATCCCCGAATTATTAACTGGAAAGAAAAGGCTTTTCGCACAGCTATTGTTACAGTTTCGTTGGGGTGTGTTGGTGCAGTTTTAGCATATGGTATTAATGAAATCAACTTCCGTAACCGCTTTAGTGATGGCAATAAAATTTTAGTTAAAACAGTAGAAACAGAATATAAAAAACAAGGTGTACAAGCATTTTCTAGAAAAAAATATAATCGTGCAATTGATAAATTCCAAAAATCTTTGCAACTTCAACCTAATGATCCAGAGTCATTAATATATCTGAATAATGCCAAGATTGCTGGTCAAGAAGCATTAACGATAGGAGTTCCAGTTCCGATTGGTACAAATCCTGATGTCGCACAAGAAATTTTACGAGGGGTAGCACAATATCAAGAAGAAATTAACCTCAAAGGTGGTATTGATGGCAAGTTATTAAAGGTAGAAATCGTCAATGATGATAATAATCCTATTATTGCTGAAAGAGTTGCCCAGAGATTTGTACAAGAGAAAAATATCTTAGCGGTAGTTGGACATAATAGTAGTGATGCTAGCGTGCCTGCTTCTAAAATTTATCAGGATGGAAAATTGGTGATGATTTCACCAACTAGTTCTTCTCCATTGGTAACTGATCCCCAAAATCGCATTAATGGCAGCTATATTTACAGAACTGTAATTAGAAATGATGTGATTGCTGAAACTTTAGCTGATTATGCAAAAAAAGAAGGCAAAACTCGGATTGCTATCTGTCGTGATTCTCAATCAAAAGATCAGTCTTATGAACCTGCGATAGCTTCAGCACTTGCTAAAAATAACACTCAATTAATTGATATTCACTGCGATTTAGCAGCTAAAAATTTTCAGCCCAAAGTTGCCATAGAACGTGCTAAACAAGAAAAAGCCGATAGCATATTTCTCAATCCCCATGTTGACAGAATTGATAAAGCTATAGAAATTGCTAAAGCTAATCAAGGGCAATTAATGCTATTTGGCAATCCCAGTATGCAAACTAAAAAAACTTTGATGGCTGGTAAAGCTGTCAATGATTTAGTGATGGCTGTTCCTTGGCACGCCGATGCTTCTGCTAATAAAAACTTTGTTAAAGATGCCTATAAATTATGGCATAATCCAGAGTCTATTACTTGGCGTACAGCAAATGCTTATGATGCTACCAACACAATTGCCCAAGCATTAATGCAAAATGATAACACTAGAGATGGCATCCAACAAGCTTTATCTAATAGTTTTTCTTTAGAAGGCGCTACGGGAACTATTCAATTTTCACCTTGGGGCGATCGCATTGGTACGGCGGTGTTAGTAGAAGTCAAAATTGATCCGAAAAATGCGAGTCACTACAAATTCGTACTCAAAGGCTCGATTTTTAATCGTCTCAGCTTGGGGGACAAAATTTTAGTTAAAGATAATCTCAGTAGCGAGAAAAAAGCAGGCGTAGAAGCTTTTGCTACAGAGAATTATGATCAGGCGATCGCATATTTCCAAAAATCTCTGCAAAAAATACCCAATGATCCTGAAACACACATATACTTACAAAATGCTCTGGCTGCTCGTCATGGTAAAGTTTTAAAAATTGCTGTTAGCGTCCCTATTGGTAGTAATATCAATGTTGCCAAAGAAATACTTCAAGGTGTGGCTCAAGCTCAAAATGAAGTTAATAATAAAGGTGGCATTCAAGGATCTTTTTTGCAAATAGAAATAGCTAATGACGACAATGATCCTGATATTTCTAAACAACTTGCCAATTTTTTTGTCAAAAATAACCAAATCCTCGCAGTTATTGGACATAATGCTTCCGATGCTTCTGTCGCAGCCTGTGGAATTTACGAAGAAGGGAAACTAGTTAATATTTCTCCTACTAGCTTTTCGCTGAAATTATCAGGATGTGGTTTCTATATATTTCGCACTTCTCCGAATCTACGTTTTTTAGCTGATTCTGTTGCTCATTATGCTATTAATGATGCTGGAATCAAAAAATTGGCGATTTGTGTAGATGAAAAAGCTATAGATAATCAATCTTTTCGCGATGAATTTACTTCTTCTACTATCGCCGGCGGTGGAAATATTGTGAATATCAACTGTGATTTTTCAGCAGCAGATTTCAATCCTCAAAAAATTATTGCGGATGCAAGTAGTAATGGTGCTACAGGTTTATTTTTAGCTCCCCATATAGATAGAATTAGTAAAGCTTTAGATTTAGCCAAAGCCAATCAAGGTAGACTCAAATTATTTGCCAGCACTTCACTATATACTTCACAAACTCTACAAAAAGGACAAGCTGATGTTAATGGTTTAGTCTTAGCTGTCCCTTGGGAAATTAGAAGTAATATGAAGAGTGAATTTAGTAAAAACTCTCAGAAACTTTGGAGTAGCTTAGTCACTTGGCGTTCTGCGACAAGTTACGATGCAACTGTAGCTATTGCTGACGGTTTGCAGCAAAGTAAAACTCGCGATAAACTGCAAAAAGTCTTACGTAATCCCAAATTTTCAGCTAACGGTGCGACTGGTAAAATTCAGTTTTTACAATCAGGCGATCGCTATATTCAAAACAAAAATGATATTATCATAGTTCAGATTAAACCAAACCGCACATCTGCAAATAAATATGAATTTTTTCCTTTAAATCGTTAATGCCAATATAAAACTTTTTCCTTAACTAAATTGCGTCCATTGCGAGATACTTTGAGAATTTTCCGATTGAGAAGATAATAAGTTTTACCTTTAATCGCAATATATTCACTATCTTCTGTGTTTGTAGAATAATTATAGTTTGATTGTAATGGTAGAGTAATTGTATTATTTCCATTCTTAGTAATAGCTACATAAATCTCTGGTGTTTGTCTACCACAAATATATACAATATAGTTTTTGGTTGCAGCTTCTACAAAAGAAGTATTCCCCGTTGGACAACTCTTAGATAAAGATTGACCATCAGCTGCGATCGCACTATTAATTTTTTCTCTTAAAACCACACTACTACCTTTAGTGAATTTAGTTATTAATAATTCATAAGGCGTAACAGTATATATTACCCCAGTATTCTTAGCAAAGTAAGCTTCACCGACTTTTTTATTGACAGGAAGGGTAATTTGACTACCACTATTTTTAGAAATTTGTACGTAATAGCCTAGGGAAGTTTTTTCGTCTCCCTTACAAATATAAACATAATATTTCGCTGTCTCAAAAATTCGCTTCGGTAGCAATTGTGCAGATGGACAAACTTGTTTTTGTAGCAATTGTACTGGGTGAAGATTGAAGTTATTTCCTGATTTCAATTCTTTGTAATGTTGTTCTTTTGCCTTTGCGAAAGGTGAGAAAAAGGACAAGCAGCCGAGACTGACAAAAACTAAGTTTAAACTTACTTTATGATACAATTTAAATTGTAAAATCTTCATGTTTTTCTTTGTTTTACAGCAAGTCTACCGCCGCAAATAAGTAGTTAGCGACGTTTAAATATCAGCATTTTAACGGTTGAAATTTGAAATTATTATCATACGAAAAAAAGTCCAGAACAACTAAAAGTCCTGGACTTTTTTATTTATTTAAAAATCTAATTCTTAAATAAAGTTATTGTCCCCAATCCCCACCTCATCTTGACTCACACTCCTGTCGAGTAATGTGATGACGATAACGAAACATTGCTTCTAGCTGCACATTGACTAACCAACCACCCAAAAATTCGACTGGAGATCCACCAGGTAAAGAAAAAGAAATTTCATCAGTCAACCTGGTTTTACCATTTTCGGGTTCAAATCGATGTCGATGTACCCAATACTCAAAGGGGCCGGATATTTGCTCGTCGGTAAACAAATGATATTCTTCATATTCAGTATGACGTGCTAACCAACGTAAAGGTAATGGCCCCAAAAAAAGACGAAATTCCGTGACAGCACCCACACCCAATCCTGCTTCGCGACGCATGACTTGCACGGGTTGCCAAGGTGGAGTTAGCATTTGTAAAACATCCGGCCTTTCATGAAATCGCCACACAACTTCTACAGGTGCATTAATTACTGAGGAGTACTTAAAGTCCAGCATTGAGAACAACCTCAAACTTAGCCTTCATATTCAGTATCAATTTCAATATCCAGAGTCTCTTCATCAACACGGATATACAAAATATTGGGACGACAGCAAACCTGACAATCTTCCACATAAGATTGTTGTCCACCTCCACTCAAGTCAACAAAAGTCAGATTTGTTTCCCCACAATAAGCACAATAAAACTCTGCTGTAGTTTGCATTTATCAATTTTAGATTTTGGATCACTAATTGCCAATGAATTATTTTTTTATCATTAACCATTAGTCATTAGCAATTGCTCAGATGGTTTAAACTGATTTGTGGCTTCTGCTAGATGCTTTTGCAGGGTAGACTGTGGTAATGGGCCATGCAAATGATGCCAAGGTAAGACTTGCTCAGTTGACCAGTTAGCATAAACATAAAAATCTAACTCAGGTAGTTTCCCTCTGAGTTCCTTAAAAGCACGTTTGTAGCTACCGAGAGAATCCCCAAAGTTGCGAGTCAGTTCTAATAGGTGTGATAGTCTGCGATCGCCCCTCGATATCAAAGCTTGAATTATAGACCAATTGTAACTTTCCGGGCGAAAATCTATCCCTTGGGGTTTGAGCTGTTTTTGTAATAACTGCAAACGTTTTTCTGCTTGACGATTTACCCCAAACCATTGAAATGGTGTATGCGACTTGGGTACAAAGGTACTGCATCCCAGTGTTAAGCGTAAACCAGGAGCAGCTTTTTTGATCTGACGCATCATGGTAATAGTAGCATCTAAATCCTCTGGTTCCTCACCAGGAATTCCCACCATCCCGTAGAGTTTTAAACCTGTTAATCCTCCAGTTTTCGCATTAATTGCTGCTTGGATAATCTCATCGTTGTCTAGCTTTTTATTAATAATTCGCCGTAATCTTTCCGAACCACTTTCCACAGCAATAGTCAAAGATTTAGTATCTCGTTTCGCCAAAGTTTGCGCTAATTGCACCGTGACAGTATTAGTTCGCACCGAAGCAATACTCAATCGCACATCATCGTATTTTGGCTGACTAATATAATCTAATAAATTATCAAATTCAGGATGTTGAGTCACTGAAGCACCCAATAATCCGAGTCTATTTGTAACTGCTAAACCTCTCTCAATTGCTGGGATTAATGACTCTTCAATACTAGCAGTTCTAAAAGGTAAAGTGAGATAGCTTGCTAAACAGAAACGACACATTTCTGGACAACTTCTCACCACTTCTACCATATAAATATTTTCCCAGGCTGCTTTTTGAGTTACTACAGTAGAAGCTGATAAAATATTGCTGCGATAAGTTTGCTTTTGGACTACAGTTGAAATTTCTGGTGCAATAGGACAAATAGATTTAATCCCACCATCAATATCATGATATTCCACTGCATACAAACTTGGAACATAAATTCCTGGTACTTGTGCTAATGCTTTTAGTTGAGTTTGCCGAGCTGCATTTCTCACAGTTTGATAAGCATCGATAAAATTACCAAGCAGATTTTCGCCATCCCCCAAAAGAATAACATCAAAAAAATCTGCAAAGGGTTCTGGGTTAGCTGTAAGAACTGGCCCACCACCAAAAACTATGGGATGATGATCATCACGATTAGTTGTGCGGATTGGAACTTCTAAAAATTCCAGTAAGTTTAAAATATTCACATAATCTAATTCCCAAGATACAGAAAAACCGAGTAATTCTGGTTCTCTGGGAAGTGATTCATGCATATCAGTAAACAAGCGGCTTACCTGCACATCTGCACGCATAGCCAAAGTCGCCCATACTATCTGATAACCAAGGCTAGTTATACCTACCGTATACTCGTTGGGAAAAGCAAATATTGTCGAAATAGCGTTAGTTTCAGGAGCCGCAGGTGTAAATAAAAGGCGTTCGGCAGAAAAAACAGATGATGTCACAGGTAATAATTTCAGCAAGATTATATTTATCTATATCTAATTTTAAGCCATAAAATTATCAGGTTAAAAATTAAAGTTATCAAGTTAGCTAAAATTATTGGTAAAGCCGACAGATAAAGCCCATATATTAGCCATAAAAAAATTCCTATATTAAAGCTAATGAGCATAATATAGGAAACGTCTTTGGCTGATTTAGTACGCCATGTTTTCAGCAACTGTGGTAAAAAAGAAAAGGTTGTTAAGGTAGCAGCTACCAATCCTATAATTGTAATAAAATCCATCAGGTTCAATACTTAAAGTACTATAGCAATCCTATAGTCAGGTGTATAAAGAATAAATCCGATGCTGCCTATGCTAATCTAATGTGCAGTTCAAAATGAGAGGGATTCTCCAAAGGAGACGCTACGCGATCGCACTGTGATAAAATTAATTTAAAACTTCACTCTCATTTCTGTGATTTTTTAAGATAACACTTAGCCCAAGCATATCTTTGTGAATCTTTCTTCAATAAATAATTTACAGCTTGTTGACGTTTAATCTCATCTTTTGTACTTCTAAGTACTCGCTTAATTTCATCATCTATATCATCTGTTTTCGCACCGCGTTTTTCTGCTTCTGTAAACCAGTAATCTCCTTTTGAATATTCACTTTTATCATAATAAATCGCTCCCATTAAAGTGTAAGGCTGATAACTTACTGGGTGAAATTCAATAGCTTTTTTGGCAGATTTTTCGGCATTAACTAAATCACCAATATCTCTGAAAGCTGCACCTCTAGTTACTAAAATAGCTGATTGCAGCTTACTTTCTCTAATTTTATCTAAGTCTAAATTAGTTATATTTAATGCATTTTCTGGTTCATCTGCTTTACGCCAATAACTACTAGCAGTAGGAATGTGCCATTTATTTCCAGTACGTTTAAATTCCTGTTCATAAAAATCTGCTTCCAGGCTGTAATGTGCTATAACAATCTTGCCATCACCAGATAAACGTCCTTTTTCTATCAGCTGAACCACTAACAGAGGATCTAATCGCTCTTTTCTCTCTAGTTTTGTCATGATTGTGTAAAATGGTTCAAGTGGTAATTGATTACCAGGATCTAAAAGTCCATACTTTTTCTTGAGCGCTACAAATTCCTTTTTATGAGCGAGATTAATAATATCTTCTCTTTCATGCTTTTTCAACCAGTCAATCTCTGTGTCTGTCAACAAGTTTCCTAATTCTACCTTGGACTTCAAATTATAAGCATACTTTTCGTGAGCGATCGCCAGAATTTAAGTTAATTTTCGCTTTTTGAGAAAATTAATATCTTGATCGCTTAATTTTCCATCTAAATCAAGTCTTTTGAGAATTTTATACAAATGACTTAAAGGTGAGGAATCTTCATATTGACTTGCCTTATACTTAGCTTTTAAAGCTGTAAATTCTCGCTTTTGTTCGAGTTCATTAGCAATAGCAAGTGTTTCAATCAGTCCCTGCTGTTCTAGCCAGTAAATCTCTGAGTAAATTAGCTTTTTATCTGAGTCTAGTTTTTGCAAAATTGGGTATAGTGGACTAGATATAGATACATCATGGTATTGAACTGCTTGATACTTTTCTTTTAAATAAGCAAAATCTGCTTGTTTTTCTAAGTTTTGCTGCTCAACAATTTCTATTGTTTCAAATAATTCTTTCTTCTTCAAGCATTCCAATTCAGACTTATTTAATAAAGTTTTTGTTTCCAGTTTTTTCAAAATTTCATAGAGTGGGCTTTTAGATGATGAATCTTGATATTTAATAGCTTTATACTTGGTCTTTAATCTAAAGAAGTGCTGACTTAGTTCCATCTCATGAACAATTTGAAGCGTTTCAACAAGTTGATGATTTTGCAGCCATTTGATCTCTGACTGATTCAACTTTTTTTCTGAGTTAAGCTTCCAAAGAATTGGATATAGAGGAACAGAAATATCATCTTTGAAACCTTGCCAAAAGTTGGGTACTTTGTACTGATTTTTGAGATAATAAAATTCTTTTTCTAATTTTCTAAGTTCTTCTACATTTCGTTTCTCTTCCTGACTGATAGCTGCAACAGTTTCAAAAAGCTTATGCTCTGTTAACCAATCAAATTCTAATGTTGTCAGCTTAATTCCTAAGTCTACTTTTTGTAATATTAAATACAGTAAACTAGATAGAGATGAATCTTCATATCTACTTGCGTGATACTTAGACTTTAAATCAGTAAAGTGTTGGAAACTATTTTGCAACTCTTTATCCATGTTAGTAACAACCGCGTCAGCACAAAGGTATTTGTGTTTTTTGCTACTATAACAACATTGCTCAAAAAGCAAGTAGGGTAATATTCCCACTTAAGACAAGAAAAATTTATACAGAATTGCAAAAAAACTTTATATTACTCACACACAATTCTCATTTTTCGTTTGTAGTAAGGACTAAAGTCCTCACTACGAACTTATATAAATAAAAAACCCGGCTGACAAATGAACCGAGTTCTCATAATAATTAATCAACCATCAAGCTAACTTTGTGCTTGGGGTGAGCGAGGAATAGTCACATCTATTGGTGTGACTTGTTTCGCTAACTGTGTCAAAGGTGGATTAATCGCCGTTTGATTACCCACAACTAAAGTTACTAACGCATCTGGTTTCAAATATTGTTTTGCAACTCTTTGGACATCAGCTGCTGTGGTTGCTTCTACTGCTTTTTGGTAGCGGAAGAGAAAATCAGAGGGATATCCATAGTATTCGTATCGCATCAAACGTGATAAAGTTTGGGCAGGATCTTCAAAATTGAACACAAACGAATTGAGAGTAGATTCCTTAGCAAAAGCCAATTCTTTGGGTGTGACTGGTTGAGTTTGGATGCGTTTAATTTCTGTTTGCAAAGCTTTCACAAACTGCACAGTCGCATCCGATCGCGTTTGTCCCCCAGCAACAAATATACCAGGATAATCATAACGGGGACTCCAGTAACCGTATACAGAATAAGCTAAACCTTGACGCGATCGCACTTCATTAAACAAACGTCCGCCAAAACCATTTAACACTCCATTCAACACATCCAACGCTGGATAATCAGGACTTTTAAATTCTCCTCCCAAATGGCCGATGAGAATACTACTCTGAGTCAGTTGTGGTTGATTGACGAAAAAGACACCGCTACCTTTAGCTGCTACTTCTGGTAACTGGGGTTTCGTCAAATTGGGGTTGGGTTTCCAGTCACCAAACTTTGCTTTAATCAGAGATTTCATCTTTTGAGGATCAAAATCGCCCACAATTCCCAAAATCATATTATTGGGATAAAAATACTGTTGGTAAAACTTCACCAAATCTGGGCGAGAAATTTTATTGAGCGTCACATACTCTGTTGTACGCGCGTAGGGGTTTTCCTTACCATAGACTAATTTCTTAAATTCCCGTTGGGCAATTTCATTTGGACTATCATTACGACGGGAAATCTTACCTCGTTCTTGTGTTTTTGCCAAAGCTAGTTTATCTTCAGCAAAAGTCGGTTCTCGCAGGATCTCAGAAAACAACCCCAATACAATTTCGACATCTTCGCTGAGTGCTTCAAAACTAGCAGTACCACTACTGTCATTAATATCAGTTTCTACTGAAGCTGCCCGTTGTTCCAACATCTGATTTAACTCATCAGGTGTATGCGAACTCGTTCCCCCAGTTCGCATTACCGTCCCTACCATCTGAGCTAAACCTACTTTATCTGATGGTTCAAAGCGATCGCCAGTACCAATCATCGCCGCACCAGTCACCAATGGCAATTCATGGTTTTCCATCAAATATACCACCATGCCATTCTCTAACTTATATCGCTCATATTTCGGCAACTTGATTTCCGGTAATGGCGCAAATTCTAACTCAGTGTAATGTTTCGCTGCTGTCGCTGCCCAGGAAAAGTTAAAAGTTAAAAGTACCAAGACAAAAGCAGCAACCACTGCATAAACTAACCCTTTAAATTTAAAACTTTGGATTTTCATCTGCTTTTTGCCTGTTCTTTTATACTTCTTCATACCTTTATTTATGTCCTTTGTTGTCAAAATCACCTAGTCAAAAAATAGGGGTGTAGGGAGGTAAGGGTGTGAGGGTGTAAGAGGAAATAAGAGTGTTTTGAAATTAATCATTAAAAGACTCGAAAATTTTTACCCCTACACCCCTATTCCCCTATTCCCCTACACCGCTATTTTTTGACAACAACTTACCAATCGTGCGATTTTCCGGTGTAAAAGTTGTCTTAGCGACTCGTTGAATGTCCGCAGATGTTACAGCTTCCAATTTGTCTAACTGCTTAAATAAGTTTCGCCAAGAACCAGTTTTTACCTCATACTCCAACAACTGCTGCGCCATTCCCATATTAGAATCGAGCGATCGCAACAATTCGGCCCTTGCTTGGGTTTTGACTCGTTCTAAGTCTATAGCTGACACAGGTTCAGTCTTGAGTTTGTCAATTTCTTTGCGTAAAGCGATCGCCACTTCATCAACAGTATGACCAGGAGCCGTCAGAGCATAAAATAAGATCAAATTCGGGTATTTATCTCCGGGAAAACCGCTAAAACCTTGGGCTGAAAGTGCTAATTGCTGTTTTTCTACCAAAGATTTATACAGCCGTGATGTCCGTCCATCACTCAGCAAACTACCGATAATTTCATACACAGCATCATCTGGATGGGTAAGTGATGGACGATGATAACCCTCTAAATACCAAGGTTGAGATTTTAACTTAACTGTCACTTCCCGTGTTTGTTTTTGTGGCGGTTCTGCTGGTAGTTTTGCTACAGCTTTAGGTTTGGCTTTATAGCGTCCAAAGTAAATTTGTGCTAGTTTTTTGACTTGACTGGGGTTGACATCTCCCACAACAGCGATAGTTAAATTACTCGGCACATAGTACGCGTCAAAAAACTTTTGGACATCTTCCCGCGTCAAATTGCGAATATCTTCGTCATAACCAATAATTGGACGTCTGTAGGGATGAACTTTGAAAGCTGTATCGATAAACTTCTCTAACATCTGTCCAATCGGAGAATTATCTACCCGCAGGCGTCGTTCTTCCAAAATCACATTTTTTTCTTTATAAAACTCCCGAAATACAGGTTCAAGGAAACGTTCTGACTCCAGCGACATCCACAATTCCAACTTGTTCGCAGGAAAGCTGTAAAAATAACGAGTGGCTTCTGTGGAGGTATTAGCATTTAAATCTACACCTCCTGCTTGTTCGACAACTCGTCCTAATTCATTTTGATTGACAATTTTTGCCGCTTGTGCTTCTACTTGCTCAAATTGCGCTGTCAACTTAGCTACTTCATCTTTCTTACCAGCAGCTTGGGCTGTTTCAATTTGCACAGCCAATTGATCCAATTTATCTAGCAGGGGTTTTTCTGCTTTGTAGTTTTTTGTACCAATACTAGTTGTACCTTTAAAAGCTAAATGTTCTAAAAAGTGGGCAACACCAGTTTTTTTATTTGGTTCATCGACACCACCAACATCAGCGTAGGTAAGAAAAGAAACAACTGGTGCTTGGTGGCGTTCCAAGACAATAAACTTCATCCCATTGTCGAGGCGAAACTCCGTCAACTGCTTAATGACTTGATTCAGATAGGGCTGAATCGAACTTTGAGCTGGTGGAGCTTGAGTCTTGGCTAAAGCAACTTCTGGTAAAAATCCCCACCACAACGTTAATGCCAAAAGCAGAATAGTAGTCAAGCGATTTAGTTTCTGTTTAAACATTCGTAATCCAAAATCTAAGATCCCAAATCTAAAATTAGTATGATTCATAAGCAAAGTTAAAAGTAAACTTTTGTTACTGTAAATCGAGCCTACTTGCGAGTAGAGCGTTAATCTTGTATTAAGCTTTTTGTGCTTTTTGTACTTGTCGTAAGACAATAATGCTACGAGTCCTGTTCCGGATATTTCACTATAACTGTTATGCGTGTTTTTAATTCTCCTCCACCATCAGAGGCACAAACCCGTGGTCGCATTTTACAGGCAGCACGGCGCTTGTTTGCCTCCCAAGGATTTGATGGCACCACCACTCGCGATCTTGCACAAACAGCAGGAGTCGCGGAAGGAACGCTATTTCGACATTTTGCGAATAAAAAGGCCATTTTGGTAGAGGTAGCAACTGCTGGCTGGGTGGAGATTCTCACGGATTTGCTTACAGAATTAAGTGAAATGGGCAGCTATAAAGCTGTGGCACAGGTAATGCGCCGCCGGATGTGGAACATGCAAAAAAGTGCCGACTTGATGCGGGTGTGTTTTATGGAGGCACAATTTCATCCAGATTTGCGCGATCGCATCCAGTCAGAAGTAATTGACAAAATGACCGATGTTGCCGAAGCATTTTTCCAAACAGCGATGGATAAAGGCATTTATCGCCAAATGGATGCCAAATTGGTAGCCAAAGTATTCTTAGGAATGTTTGCGATCGCAGGCTTTTCTCACAATACCCTGATGGAACCTGATGCTTCCCCTCAACAAATGCAGCAAATGGCGGAAGGACTTGCTGATATTTTCCTCAATGGTGTATTAGCTAAAGATTAGGGAACGGGGAACAGGGATCGGGGATTAGGGATCAGGGAATGGGAATGAGATATGAAAAAATTAATAATGCCATTGCCTTTATGTGGATAGGGATTTTTAAGTCATAGTCTTTGTGTAAATATAATTTTCAACTAACCCCTATCCCCTATCCCCTATCCCCTATCCCCTATCCCCTATCCCCTATCCCCTATCCCCTATCCCCTATCCCCTATCCCCTATCCCCTATCCCCTATCCCCTATCCCCTATCCCCTAATCGCCTGGGCTTGCTGAATCCACTGCTGTACTTGTTCAACAGAAGGACATAGATCTCGTCGTTGCATTGTTGCTACCTGCAAACGCAAGATTTGTCTGTGCAATCTGTGAGTGGGAAGAGTCGCCAGCAAAGCTACAGAACCCACGCCAGCATGAAGTAATAAACCGCAATGTTGAGTACCAACACCAGGAATCCGCGCTAAGTCTGCTAATGCTACCCATTTGTTGACATACTGAAGATGAATTTGCAGTTTATTGGCAAGTGTCACTTTCGCCTGGAGAGTTTGGCTTTGTTCAATTAATGCTTTTGTGGTGTTAATACCACAGTTTTGTAATTGGGAGACTTCTTGCTGGGATAATCCTGGTAATTGTTCAATCGGCCAGTCACAGGATTTTACAAGACAAACTGGCGCTTTCGGTTTAGGAGACATTTGTATAACTTAAAAAATCAACTCGCACTTACTAAGATTAACGTTGATTACAAAAATAGTTGCACCCATAACAAACATGATAACGTTTGTCACTAAAGTAAAATTTTATCTATGAAAATAGTTTTATTTCATAGATAAAAATTTCAGATTTGCCACTAAAGTAAAATTTTTATCTATGAAAATGATTTTAATAATAAATAAAGTTTTCAGATTTGTTACCAAAGTAAAATTTTGATTCATTGTTTAAATCAGATTTGCTGCAAATGTGAAAGCCATCGCGAGTAAAAATTTCATTGAAGCAGCTACGCAAAAATATTTACAGCAGATTTCAGCAAGCGTGAGTATCCTGCCTAGAACTAAAGTTCCAGGCTCATAGCGAAAGTCTGCTTAAGCAGACTAGTTGTGCTATTAGCTAAGGGTTTAAACCCTTAGCTATATATTGAAAAAATTGGGATGCTCCCCTAGCTTGTTTAATTAGAAAATTCCAACTCGCAGTATCTTAAAAATAAGTAGAGTTTCAAAACATAAAATTTATGTTGCACAAAAGCGAGCGTTGGATCAAAAAAGATATTTGGAGTATTCTAGCTGTTGCTAGCTTAGTGATCTTGCCAGGGGGATTAGTTGGTTGCAACTTTGGCACAGAAGATGAACGCCAAGAACAACGAGAGAATAACACAAATCGATCAGACTCAGATGACGATGATGACGACAGAGAAAATAACCAACGGCGCAATAATAGTGATGACGATGACAAGGATGACGATGATTAGAAATTCACTATAAAAGTAGCCAATAACCAATCAAATTCAGGGAGGTGTGTGAGTTTGCAAATTTTTTACTCCCTGTTTTTTTGTGAATACACTGTAAATAGAATCATAAGTTACTGCAACTAATATCACCTCAGCATTTAATCATAAATATTCTTTAAACATTAAAAAAAATCATGTTAAGCATCTCTATAAATGATCATTTACCACGATCGCCTTATTTAGTCACTTCTTTGCCAGGGCCTTGTGCTAGAAAAATTATCGAACGCGATCGCGCTGTAACTTCTCCTTCTTATACTCGCGACTATCCCTTAGTTGTGGCTCGTGGTGAAGGCTGTATGGTAGAAGATGTGGATGGTAATGTCTTTTTAGACATGACGGCGGGAATTGCTGTCACCGCCACAGGACACGCGCATCCAAAAGTTGTGCAGGCTATTCAAGCACAAGCTGGCAAGTTATTGCACATGTCAGGTACTGATTTTTACTATGAACCGATGGTGGAATTAGCGGAAAGCTTAGTTAAAAACGTAGATTTTCCCAATGGTGCGAAAGTATTTTTTACTAACTCTGGTGCGGAATCTAACGAGGGCGCCATCAAACTGGCGAGATACTACACTAAACGTTCCCTGATTATCGCCTTTTTAGGAGCATTCCACGGACGTACCTATGGAGCCATGTCTCTGACTGGTTCCAAAGCAGTGCAAAGAGAAGGTTTTGGCCCTCTAGTTCCGGGGGTAACACATATTCCTTATGGAACTCACGCCAGTTTAGATTACCTAGAAAAACAATTATTTCCCGCCATGCTACCACCCCATGAAGTAGCAGCAATTATCGTTGAACCAATTCAAGGCGAAGGTGGTTATATTGTACCAGAGGAGGGATTTTTACAACGGATTCGCGAAATATGCGATCGTTACGGCATCTTGATGATAGTGGATGAAGTGCAATCGGGTATGGGGCGTACAGGTCGATTGTTTGCGATCGAACATTGGGGCGTTACACCAGACATTATTACTACCGCTAAGGGTATTGCTAGTGGTTTACCTCTAGGTACAATTCTCGCCCGATCAGAAATCATGACTTGGCCGCCTGGTTCCCATGCTACCACTTTTGGTGGAAACCCTGTTGCTTGTGCTGCTGCCCTTGCCACTTTGGAACTATTGGAAAGCGGTTTAATGACAAATGCTACCAAAATGGGAGAGTTACTGCAAGCTGGTTTAGTGAATTTGCATCAACAGTTTCCCAGAGTTTCCCTACCACGTGGTAAAGGTTTGATGGTGGCGGTGGATTTGTTTGATGATCGAGGAAATTTGGATCGACAGTTACGCGATCGCATTTTACAAACAGCTTTTTTACATGGTTTGTTATTGCTTGGTTGTGGAAAAGCAGCTATTCGTTTCTGTCCACCATTGGTGATTGATAGTGATCAGATTGAGACTGCTTTGGGAATTTTCGCTGCTGTGTTAGCAGAGATTTTGCACTAGTGGTTCACACACCGCACAAATTACCTGTCCTTGCTCAAAAATCTTCTTACCTCGCAAAAAAGTTGTTGTCAAAACAAGTAAAAAGTAAAAAGTAAAAAGTAAAAAGTAAAAAGTAAAAAGTAAAAAGTAAAAAGTAAAATTCCCACTGATAAATCTGTGGGCTTGAAAAAAAGGACACCTTTTACCTTGCACTACGTGTCTCGGTAAAATTATGAGTGTTTAAGTGGGCTTGATACCCACAACTGAAGTTTTTTATGAGTGCCTTTTAACTTTTAACTTTTTACTTTTAACTTGGAGCGAAGCGACTGTCAACTCTAGTAAACCAATTATCATGATGAAGTAAGTGCATTGTTTTAATTCGCGTAGCGGTGACAAAAAAACCCGGATTAACCGGGTATGGAAGGTAAAGCTTATGTATTCAGTTAATAGACAAAGCTCTACCAACCGACTCTGACATCTTGGATAATAATTGACTTGTTATAAAGTTGCAGAATAATCAGCAGAAACACAAAAAACAGGCCCATAAAAACAGCCATCACAGGAGTAGTACCCCAACCTGGGGCAACTTTACCGTATTCAGAGTTCAAAGGTCTGAGGATATCTCCTAACCGCGTCCGTTGTGCCATATCTCACCTTAAGATAGTTGCCAAAGCATTTTTTAATCTTCTGTAATATTCTATAAGAATAGCACTCATAATCCATCTTTAAATTATGGAACCCGCAACAGTTCTTAGCATTTCCGTTGGTGCAGTTGTGATCGTCATCACAGCGCTATCCATTTACACTGCTTTCGGTCCGCCCTCTAAGCAGTTGAGCGATCCCTTTGAGGATCATGAAGATTAATTTGAAAATAGAGTTGCATGTTTATGTGACAGAGGCGATCGCAACGACACCAGTGTTGTTCTCAGTTTATGACAACTTGGTGTCACGGTGCGCCACCTGTAAGTTGCAACATAAAACTAACAACTTTCCAAGGTTGTATCGTTAATTTTTCTGAAACAGATGCAGATTCACTAATAGACAAAGGACGCTCCAACAAATCGACTGATCCCTCCAAAATCAGCCCCAAATCATTCTGCAAAGACAACTCGGCTGTTTCTCCATGACACTCATAACAACGCAAAATCCACTTTTGCGACTCATCTTCTGCTTGTTTAAATGCCATTAAAATTAAATTTTCTGCTGATAAATCTAAGAAACTCACTCCTAACCCCTCTGGGTCAACAGATTCGGAAACATTGGATGATTGAGGATGGTTAATTGGACACACAATTACTTGCAAAGGTACATTTAATTCATACCCGCGTCGGGCTGTATGGGCTGATTTCCAATCACCAGCATGGGGATACAAAGCATAAGTAAATTCATGTACACCTCTATCTGCTTGAGAATCAGGCCAATTAGGACTTCTTAAAAGTGTTAGCCGTAGTTGATTTGGTTGAGCATCATAACCATATTTACAATCATTCAGCAAACTCACACCGTAAGGATTGGGGATTGGGGATTGGGGATTGGTGAAAAGTTCTTCCTTGTCCCCCTTGTCCCCCTTGTCCCTCACTTCTTCCGTCAAATCTGCCCAACGCAAAGCGGGAACTTCCCATTTTGCTTTTTCTGCTGGAGTTGCGGGTTTGGTGGGACGAGCAATTGCACCACAGGGAATTTCGTAGGTAGCAAAGTCTGCTTCAACATTAAGAGGAAAGGCTGCTTTCACTAATATATGCTCTTCTTGCCAATCTACCTTCATGGCAATTTTCAGCACAGATGAAGCTCTTGGCAAAATGTAATCACAGCAAAACTCTGATTTACCAAGTTGCTGTACCACACGCAAGCGGTGTTGTACTGGCCCTTGTTCTAGACATTGGATAGATTTCAGAGTAGCTGATGGTAGAGGATTTTGGGCATAATTGGGATCAATATTCCATGCATCCCAATATTGACCACTATCTTGAAAAGCTTGTAATAGATTCCCGCCTGCTTGATTGAGAACTTCTCTATTATTAACCTTGTCAAAAACACTCGCTAAATTACCAGTTTGCTCGTCAATAATGATCAGCAAAAATTCATTTTCTAAAATCAATCTTTCTGACGAAATTTGTTCTTGCTTTTGCAAGCTTAATTTGGTATCTTCAGACTGGGTTTTGTTGTGTGCATTTTCTACTTGACAAGAACACAACCAAAAAACACGGTAGCCAACTGCTGGAATATCCCTTGCTAAAAACAGCAGTGTGGAAGTTTCACCCAACTGGGAAACGAGTTTGTTTCCAGAATAATCATAAATCTGCCATTCTTGATTGGGTGCAGTGGTAGAGGGTAAACCAACGCTCACGACCTCAGAACGCTGCCAATTTAAGGAATTGAAGACAACTATAGGTAAACTATCTGGTTGTGGTGGCGTTGGGAAAGAAATTTGAGATGCGATCGCTCGCAAGGATTCCTCTAATATCTTCGTACCGACCTTTTCCACTTCCTGCCACTCAACTAAAGCATCCTCGTAGACTTCAGTAATTGAGGAACCAGGTAAAATATCGTGGAACTGGTTAAACAAAATTTGCTTCCAAGCTGCTTCCAATTCCACTTTTGGATAATTTACTCCACATTTAATCGTGGCGATCGCACTGAACAATTCTGCGTGGTACAACAAATTCTCACAACGACGATTCCAACGTTTTTGATCGCTGTGAGTAGTATAGCAACCACGATGGAATTCCAAGTAGAGTTCATCATTCCAGATGGGGATAGTGGTTGATGTTTGAGAATTACTCGTTGATTGCAGTTGTTGGAGATACTTTTGAGCAGTCGTAAATTCTACTTGGGGGAATAGAGGGGATTTTTGCCAGCGTTGGGCAATTTCTAACATATCACGAGTGGGACCACCGCCGTGGTCGCCGACACCAGGAAGCCAAAGCGAGTCTGTAAATCCAGTTTGAGTTTGCCATTCAATGGCATAATCAGCCATCTTTACAGGATCGATACCTTCACCCACAGGCGCGGACATCAAACTCAGTATTTCGCTACCATCAGGAGAACGCCACCAAAAAGCACCGTAAGGAAACTTCGTCGTATCATTCCAACGCAACTTTTGCGTCACAAAATACTCAATTCCAGACTGCTGCATAAACTGTGGCAAAGTCGCACAAAAACCAAAAGTATCAGGAACCCAAACTATACTCGCCAGCTTGCCAAACTTTGCTTGCACATAACGCTGACCATACAATAATTGCCGGACTATCGATTCACCAGCAATTAAATTTAATTCTGGTTCCACCCAAAAACCACCGACAATTTCCCAAAGTTCCGCCGCAACTTTTTCTTGAATGGCTCTAAATAAATCCGGGCGATTTTCCTCCACCCAAGCATACAAAGCTGGTGTCGAATGACAAAAAATTAACTCCGGAAAATCTGAGTATAATCTTAAAACCGACTCAAAAGTACTCTGCGCTGCTTCCCAAGTTTCACTCACACGCCATAGCCAAGCCATATCCAAATGAGCATGACCCAACAGATAAATTTTTGATGTTGGATTTTCGATTTTGGATTTAATTAAACACTCCCGCAATGACAACAGAGAATTATCAAACTCTCTGCTCTGTTTCTTCGCGTCTGTGCGGTTCATCACCTCATCCACCACCACCGCCAAACTATCCAACCTCTCAGGTGCAAACTTTTGCAAAAAACGCTGCGTCACCGCCAATTCATCAGCCACAAAACCAGGATCACGACATTGATCATCAGTAGATTCATAAACTAAAAGCGATCGCACCAACGCCCCATCACAATGTCCCGGACTCACCAAACGTATAGTTATAAAAAACTCTTCCCCTGATCTTACCGTCTGACTAACTAAAATCCGAGGTGAACAATCAAACAAATCTCCTTCACCCACCAACTCCCCATTCACATAAATTTTGGCAGAATTCGCCCACCAAAGCAACGCCAGTCGCAAAGACAAACCCTGTAGCACATAACCCTGCAAGTCTTGGGGAATCACCAATTTTTGTGCTAGCCACAAAACTTTTTGTCCCCCAGCCCAAGCAATATTTCCTTTAGGATTAATCTCAACAGGCGTCCACTCAGACAAGGAAGAAGCACTCACATCAGTCACAGCCAAATCACCTGCAAAACAGCGCCAATTTGAGAGAATATTCTCTTGACAAAAAGAGCGCAATTTCTCAATTGCAGCTGAGATAATTTTGGTATTGGATGGCGATACGGGAGAGGTCATATTTTCGCTATTATTGATGGCGTAAATATTAATGTATTTCTCTTGGAATGTTAGTGGATAGTGGTTAGTAGTTAATTACTAACTACTGTAAGGGTGAAGCATTTGTATGGGTATCTTTGTTAAAAACTAAATATCTTCGTACAAATGCTACGCCCCTACTAACAAACAACCACTTTATTTTTTAGTGGAAATCGGATAAATAGCAAAGCTCTCAACAAAAATTCACTACCATGTCTTCTGCTTCCTCTGAACGCTATCAAAGCAGACTTTTTAACTTCGTTCACAAACAATCTCGACGTTGGAGTGAAGGAGTAGGGCGCACCTTTCGTCATCTACAGGTTGCTGCCAATTGGTCTTTAGAAGCACTAGCTTATCCCGTATTTATACTGCTTCAAAAAGCGCGAGAGTCAGCTGGTAAACAACTACAAGCCACTGGAGAGCAAACACAAAATCCACAAATAGCAAATTATACTGATTTTCAGTCAGAAGCACCCCCAGCATCCGATATCCCCATTCAGCAAGTGCTAAAGGTTGTGGAGAATCTGCAAATTATATCAAGACTCAAGACTCAAGACTCAAGACTCAAGACTCAAGGGTTTAGAATTACTCCACATCTCGATTTATCATCTAACATCCAGGGAATCGCCTCACAATTGTGCGATCGCCAACTGGTACTCGTTACCCTAGAAAATGAAATTTTAGATATATTAACGCCCCAACAACAACAAAAGTTAGAAGAGCATATTATTACAGAAATTGCTAATTATTGGCGTCAATGGCGCTTATCTCAAGTTAAAGAAGAAACAACAAACGTAATTGGTGAAATTAATCGCTTACTCACAAAGCTAACTGGTAGTAATCACAAAAACACAACACCAGCACTACTATCACCGAACACAGACCAAAATCCAGAAGAATTATCTTTATTAAATGCCAAGCGATCGCTAGCTTTATTAGATGCAACTGTTGCTAAGTTAGAGTCAAATGCTTTAGAGCCGATTTCTCATACTAGCCGTGAACTCATCCAAATCTTGCAAACTCAGTTGCAAATATTTATTTATGGAAAAGAGCAAATAGCAACTAATCAACAAACAACAGCCACCCTTGATAATTCCCATAATCCAACATCAAAGATTCAAAATTTGATTTGGGCAGCAATCAACTTCTTTTTTGGAGAAAGTCAGAGTAAAAAATTAGATCAGGCTAGATCCAAAAATCAAATTTCTTCAGGTTTCCAAATCAATCATCACAAAAAACTATTTGGAAAATCCCACAAGTTACAGAAAACTTCTAAAATGCAAAGTCATGAATTAATAGACTTGTGGCTGAGTGAAAGTGATATTTTTGGTGATGTTCAAATTATAGGTAAATCTCTTGATAATTCAAATCAAACAAATCCTTTAGTTAGCAATTCTCCGATTTCAAACTCAGTTTTTCCTAGCAATCAAACAGCAAGATATCCTCTGCAAACCTTGATTCATCGCTTGCAAAGTTTCACATTACAATCCAAAGAACGATTGGTACAAAAGCAAAATCCAGTAACTGATCTCACTTCTACTCAAACAACATTTCAAAAAATATCTATTGCAACACAAACAGTATTTGCTATTTCTCAGCAGCAACATCAGCAAACTACAGAAGTAGAAGCAAAACCAGACTGGATCGAAATAAAAGCCAAAACCATTGGTTATGACAAACATCCATTAGAGCAAATTCTAGGATGGTTAGATAGCACTATGTTGTGGTTAGAAGAAATGATGGTGAGAATATTTAAGTTATTACAGCGTTTATGGCGTGGAAAATAAATTAGTCATTTACTATAGCAATCCTAAATCATAAGCCCTTTGGGTAGGCTGCGCCAACGTGAGAAACTTGGAAACAATTTGGCAAATAAAATTCGCTACTACATAAATAAAGTCTACCTAAGTGAACTTTATAAAATAACCCGCGTAGGCGGGTTTCGTATGTGTAGCCGTGATTTATAATCGCCAGGACTGAATAAAATTTTACTCTTATTTTTGATATTTAATCTACGTATCATCTCATCCTTTAATTCGGACTGCTATATAGCAATCCTAAATCATTCGTGAACAACAAGATCCCCAATTGCTTAAAAGAAGTCGAGGATTTAATTTTCTCAATTTTCACAACTTCTACACGGATTGCTATAGTAAATAAAATCCAAATTTTGTTTTATTTTCCGAAAACTCCCTTATTGAATGTGAAGTAGTGATAAAGCATACCCAAAACAAAAGATTCCGAGTTTAACAAGTACACTTGTCCCACTTCACACACTTTAGGAGTTTATAGTATGAAATTTGGAATTGATATTGGTCACAACTGTCCACCTGATATAGGCGCGACAGGAATTAAGCAAGAAGACGATTTAACCAAAGCAGTTGGCGAAATTGTAATTCAAAACTTACAAAAAGCAGGTCATACAGTTGTTAATTGTACTCCTAGTTCTGCTACTGACCTGAATGACTCTCTGAGTAAAAGAGCAAATAAAGCTAACAGAGAAAAGGTAGATTTTTACGTTTCGATTCATTTTAATAAATTTAATGGGACAGCGAATGGTACAGAAGTTTACGCTATTAGTCCAAAAGCCAGCGAAGTTGCTGATAGAGTTCTAGATGAAATTGTTGGACTAGGATTTAGAGATAGAGGAGTTAAAAGTGCTAACTATTTCGTTTTAAAAAATACTGATATGCCAGCTATTTTGATTGAATGCTGCTTTTGCGATTCGCCAATTGATATGGCAAAATATAATGCTCAAAAAATGGCTGATGCAATTACAAAAGGTTTGATAGGCAAGTCTCAAACAACTAGCAAACCACACAATTTAATCATTAAAACGCCTACTTTCCTCAAGCCTTCAACAGAACAAGTTAAAGATTTACCAAAGGAAAGTTGTATAGAGATTAAACCTGGTACTTATCCAATTGTAGATGCTCATTTTGAAGAAGGGCATTATTTAGTCGAATGGCCTGATAGCAGTAAAGGTAATCGCCGTAAACATTTTGTTTTTGCTAGTCATAGCGAGATCAAATAAAATATCAATGATAAATTAGAAATATTAGAGGTTGTTTGAAAAGCAAAGAGTTTAAACTCTTTGCTCATAGCACAAGTCGTATAAAGACAACTCAAATAGATCAACCAGTCTGCTTGGGAGCATCCCAAATGTTTAAATTCCCCGCAGACTGGAAGTCGCTGACGTCGCTGACTCACAAACCAATTCCGCCTGCGCGGACTATTTTTAGGCTGCGGAGAGAGGTTTGCTAGTATAGCCGCGACTTCTAGTCGCCAGGTTAAGTTTGAAAAAATGGAATGCTCCCGTACAGTTGTACGTCCCTAATTCATGTATTTTTAAAAAAGTTAAATATTATAATATAACTTAATTTTTATTAGCTACAGCTTGCGGTTCAAATATTAAATACGTCCCACCCAAACCTTCAACAATTGTGCGAGTATTAGCAGTTAACATTTTTTGGTAAGTATCTCCATTGTCACCTGGTTTACCCAAATTCTCAGCCAAAAGTTGCCTTGCTGCAACTTGCACTTGTGCTTGCTTGGCAACTGTATTAATAACATTAGAGTTACTTGTGCTATCTATAAAAATAGTTGGCACTGTTGATCTTCTGATTTCTCGAACTACCTCTTTAATTCTTCCAGATGTAGGTTTAACATTATTAATTTTTTCTAAAGCGTTTATAGATGCAAGATTGTAGGCTTTCGTATAATAAATCATTGCATCATCATTAGTTGCAACAAATTTACGATTTTTAGCTGGAATACTATCAATACGTAACTTAATCCATACATCCAACTGGTTTAATTGTTTTTTGATTTTTTGTGTATTTCTTCCATATAAGAAAGCATTGTCAGGTATGGCTTTACTTAAGTTAGCACTAATTACCTCTGCCATCTTGATGCCATTTTTTGGATGATGCCAAACATAAGGATTAGATACTAACTTGCCATTTTTTCTATACAGCAATGGTTTGGGAACTGCACGTTGAGCAACTGCTATTTTAGCTGCGCCGTTTTTACTACCTTTAATTAATTTAAATAAATTTGTTGGTTCAAAGTTATATCCATTAAAAAAAATTATTTTGGCTTGTTCTATGGCTTGGCGATCGCCTGCTTTTGGTTGATAGCGATCAGGATCGACACCAGGAGAAATTAAGCAAGTCAGATTAACTGTCTTTTCTGCTACCTGTTTTACTAAGTCACAAATTACACTATTGGTAGCAACAACTTTAGGCAGATTCTTGTTTGATTCACCCGAAGATTCAGTGGTTATAGCAGGCGAATTAAACAAATTACCGACATAATTACACCCAACAAGTCCAACAGTGAGGGCAATAAAGATAATACGCAGAGGTTGGAATAATAGTAATTTTTTTGACATAGATGCTTCTTGGCAGTTTATCATCGCTGGTCTAAAACGGGAACTTTCAGGTAATCAGCTAGAAGAAACGGACAGACTTTTAAAGACTCTGCGACTAGCCAAATTAGCAACTCGACAATACAAAAAAGCCTGTCCGTAACACACGCCAAATGCGAAGAAAAAATGGTTGACTCAGCCAATAAACCACGCATGATTGCGCGAGGTCGTGCGGTTTTTTTCCACGGCGGAAGGGATTAATTCATCGCTCCAGAAGCAGCAAGTTCTGCCAAGCGTTCTTGCTGGTCTTGAGAGATACAAGACTGAACCAATGATTCTATATCACCTTCGAGAACTGGGTTGAGAGAGAAGTTTTGACCAAGACGATGGTCAGTAACTCGGTTATCTTTATAGTTGTAGGTGCGGATTTTTTCGGAACGTGACCCTGTACCTACTTGCGATCGCCGCATGGAAGTTACAGCTTCTTGTTGTTCGCGTAACTTCATTTCATACAGCTTGGCTCGCAAAATTTGCATAGCCCGTTCTTTGTTTTGTAACTGGCTGCGTTCTTCAGTACAAAAAATCCGAATCCCCGTTGGTTTGTGCATCAAGTCAACGGCAGTTTCTACTTTGTTGACGTTTTGTCCACCAGCACCACCAGATCGCGCTGTAGTCATTTCAATATCTTTAGGATCAATGTGGATTTCCACATCATCGACTTCTGGCATGATCGCCACGGTGGCTGTAGAAGTGTGAACTCTTCCTCCCGCCTCCGTGACTGGTACACGCTGAACGCGATGGACTCCAGCTTCAAATTTTAATTTGCTGTAAACACTGTCTCCTTGAATTTCTAGGATTGCTTCTTTAAAGCCACCCATCTCCGCTAGGGATTCACTGACTAGCTTGACTCGCCAACCCTGAGTATCAGCGTAGCGAGAGTACAACCGTACTAAGTCCCCTGCCCAGATACTAGCTTCTTCACCCCCAGTCCCAGCCCGAATTTCCAACATGATATTTTTATCATCGTTGGGGTCACGGGGTAGTAATAATATCTTCAAACGGTTTTCTAAGTATTCTATTTTCTCTTCTAATTCTTGAACTTCCAGGGCGGCCATTTCTTGCAGTTCGGCATCTAAGTGAGATTCTTTCAGTATTTGCCGCGCCCCTATTAGTTCTTCTTGGGCTGTTTTCCAATTTTCATAAGTATTAACTATCTCTTCTAACCCTGAACGCGCCTTTGCCACTTTCTGATATTCATCAGGATTTTTGGCGGTATCGGGATCAGCAAGACGACGGGTTAATTCATTAAAAGTTTGTTCAACAGATCTAAGTTTCTCCAGTAAATATTGTTCAGCCATGATGAGTGCGATCGCTCCTTAAAATAACAAGTTGGCCTGAGCATTTATGACAAGCGACCCAGCAGATGCAGGGTCGTCATTACCAGCAACAGAGCCAAATCGCTACTTTTTCTTTTTGCCACCAGAAGCTTGATCGCCGCCTCTCATGCCATACTTCCGCATAAAGCGCTCAACACGACCTTCAGTGTCAATAATCTTTTGAGTGCCAGTGTAAAAGGGGTGGTTTCCAGACCAAACATCTACGTGCAGTTCTGGCTTGGTGGAGCCGACGGTCATCACAACTTGACCGTTGCAGTAAACTTTAGCCTCTGGATACCACTCAGGATGAATACCAGATTTAGCCATTGTTCCTTATGTGGTGAATATACTACGATTATAACTTTGGTGTTCGACTAGAAATAGGAATCGGGGATTGGGGATCGGTGATCAGGGAAAGGGAATTGGGAAGGGGTACAGCGAGACGGGGAAAGGTAATTTAGGATATGAAATTAGGATATTGATAATTTTCCCAATCCCCAATCCCTGATCCCCAATCTCTTAACGCTTCGAGTACTGGGGTGCTTTGCGAGCCTTGTGCAAACCGTATTTTTTCCGTTCTTTTGCACGGGGATCGCGGGTGAGATAGCCTTCACCTTTGAGAGGTGAGCGGTTATCGGGGTCGAGTTGGCATAAAGCACGAGCCACTCCCAAACGTATCGAATTGGCTTGTCCAGTTAAGCCACCGCCTTCGGCTTTCACCAAAATATCATATTCGTTTTCCAATCCTAAAGTTTCTAGAGGCGCTTTGATACCTCCGAGATAATTAGGATTGAATTGGAAATACAAATCTCCAGGTTTACCATTGACAACCAATTGTCCAGTACCTGGAACTAGGCGTACTCGTGCGACTGCGGACTTACGTCGGCCAGTACCCCAGTACATAGCGCGACCGCTAGTGTTTTCTGTTGCTTGCATTAATCTTGTGCTCCTGGAATAGTATTAATTTTTAGCTCTTTGGGTTTTTGAGCCTCGTGAGGATGAGTCGGACCAGCGTACACTTTTAACTTGGTGAACAACTGTCGTCCCAAGCTATTTTTCGGTAGCATTCCTTTGACAGCGTGTTCAATAATGCGTTCTGGTAAACGTCCTTGAAGTTTGGCAAAAGTTTCTGTTTTCATCCCGCCAGGACGACCGGAGTGACGATGGTA
Source organism: Pelatocladus maniniholoensis HA4357-MV3 (assembly GCA_019359115.1). Lineage (GTDB taxonomy): Bacteria > Cyanobacteriota > Cyanobacteriia > Cyanobacteriales > Nostocaceae > Pelatocladus > Pelatocladus maniniholoensis. The sequence goes on along the minus strand of JAHHHW010000096.1, from coordinate 22,598 downwards.
AATCTTTTGGGTGCGCTTTTTACCAGTTACGGCTACTTTCTCGGCATTGACTACAATCACAAAGTCGCCTGTATCCATGTGGGGCGTGAATTGGGGTTTGTTTTTGCCTCGCAGAACCATAGCTATTTCGCTAGCTAGGCGACCAAGACGTTTGTCGGTGGCGTCTACGACGTACCAATCATGCGTTATAGAATCTGTAGGAGGAAGATATGTTTTGTTCATTGTTCATTGTTAATTGTTGTTTGTTATTTGTCCTACCCTGCGGGTAGACACGGAGTGGCTACTTACCAGAAGTCGCTACGCGCCTACCGTAGGTAGCCGCTTGCGCGTCTATGTCATTTGTAATCACCAATGACTATTGCATTGACTAATGACTAATGACAAATAGAGGCTGAGTGTCAAACCAGACTTCTTTTAAAAAAGGAAAATCTGGATAACCGACTCGTAATAAACATAAGCCATGGGCAGGTGCAGCATATTTCACTTCTTCCCGGCGTTCATTTTTCCAGAGATCAGTGAATTCAGCAAGCGATCGCTCTCCATTACCTACCTGCACCAACATTCCTACTAATAGCCTCACCATGCCATACAAAAATCCATTTGCTTGGATCTCAATATGAATAAAAGGCCCATTTCGATAACACTCTACTGCTTGCACTTCAACCCAAGAGTGCTTACGTGCTGAGTTACTGCGGTGAAACGCTGCTAAATGATGGTTTCCGAGTAGGGGTTTCAATGCAGCCTGAATTAAAAAGTCATCCAGGGGTGTATGGTAGTAATGCCAACTGAAGTGCCTCACAAACAAATTGGGCTGTTTTCCAGTGTATATGGTGTAGCGATAACGCCGATATACCGCACTAAAGCGAGCGTGCCAAGTCTGGCTTACACCTGCCGAAGCTAAAATCAATATGTCTTCGGGCAGGTAACTATTTAGCACCGTTGCCCATTTGTGAGGTGGAATTTTACCAGTCGCATCAAAATGAGCTACTTGAGCGGCGGCGTGAACCCCACTATCAGTACGTCCTGCACCGTGTAGCGTAACAGAATGACCTAGTAAATTCGCTAAGACTTTCTCTATTTCTTCCTGTACGCTACGGTGTTGTGGTTGCCTTTGCCAGCCATGAAAATGAGTCCCCAGGTATTGAATTACCAGGGCGACTCGCTGTTTTGGTGGAGGCTGGTGGCTTTCTAACATAGGATTTTGTCATTTGTCATTTGTCATTCGTTGGTTATTCTCATCAATCGTCAACTACTAACTAATGACCAATGACCAATAACTTAAACTAGTTCAATAATTGCCATTTCAGCATTATCACCACGACGAGGTATGGTGTGCAGGATGCGGGTATAGCCACCCTGACGATTAGCGTAACGAGTGGGAGCTTGCTCAAACAGAGCATGAACTAATTGTTTGTCGTAAATGTAACCAAGAGCTTGACGGCGTGATGATAAAGAACCGTCTTTGGCTAAAGTGATCATTTTATCGACTTCGGATCTCAGCACTTTAGCTCGTTGCAGAGTGGTGGTGATTCGACCATGACGAATTAGCTCAGTTGTGAGGGCGCGCAACAGGGCGCGACGTTGATCAGCTGGTTTGCTGAGTTTTTTAACACGACAACGATGACGCATAACTATGAACCATTTTAAAGATAGTACTTACTAAGAAAGTTGTTAGTTAGTCTTTAAACTCTCCTCTGGTTGGAAACACGAGAGCATTCTGTTGGCGCGCTAGCCTTCTTGAAGGTTATTGTTGTTGCTACGCCGATTAGAAATCGAACTCCGCAAGGTTGTTTTGCCCCAAAGGGGCTTTGACTGGTTCAAGCAGTCCTAACCGCCTCGACCTATTTCTAGGCTGTGCGGCTACTTTATAAGTATTGATTAACCGTGTTTAGAAGCCCTTTCAGTTGGTAGGGTAATACCCAAACGTCGCTGTAGTGCTTCAACTACTTCTTCTGCTGACTTCTGACCAAAGTTTTTAATTTCTAATAGGTCTTCTTGGGTGTAATCCAACAAGTCCGCCACAGAGTTAACTTGAGCGCGCTTGAGACAGTTATAAGCTCTCACAGAAAGCTGTAACTCTTCAATCGGAATCTGGGCTGTAGGATCATCTGGGATATCAGAATCTGTATCTGTTTGCCTGATATCAATATCTTTTAAGGGATTGAATAACTCTACCAAGATTCCTGCTGCTGAGGAGAGAGCTTCTTGAGGGCTAAGACTGCCATTTGTCCAGACTTCTATCAGCAATCTATCTCTTGGCATTCCATTATCGCCACGAGTTTCTTCAACGCTGTAGTTAACTTTCCTGACTGGCATAAACACCGAGTCAATTTGGAGAAAGTCTAGAGATGTCGCTTCTTCACGACCCCGTTCTACGGTGCGATACCCTTTGCCTTTTTCAATCCGAAATTCCATTTCTAGCTTTCCTCCTTCTGCGAGGGTCGCTATGTACTGAGTCGGATCGATCACTTCAACTTCACTCGGCAAATCAAAGTGTGCTGATGTGACTGTAGAGGGGCCTGTAACCAGTAAACGACCTATCTGGGGTTGAGCAGAATAACTTTTGAGGATTATTTCCTTCATTTTCATGAGGATTTCTAGTACATCCTCTCTCACACCCGGAACGGTAGCAAATTCGTGCGTTACTCCTGCAATACGTACTGCTGTTACAGCCGTACCTTCTAAATTTGACAACAATACCCGTCTGAGGGCGTTGCCAACGGTAGTTCCTTGGCCCCGCTCTAGAGGTTCTAGGATAAATTTACTATAATGGCTCCGACTTTCCTCTGTACTGGACTCTATACATTCAATTTGAAACTGCGCCACGGAGTAGCCTCCCTTGCTTTCAGGTCTTGCTAGTAGACAGATATACTGCCCACACATTTGGATTTTTGCCTTGTGTTTGAAGTTAATTAAACTAAATACTTTGATTAATAAGCAATAAGTTCAAGTATCTACAAACTTTACAGGCGCTACTATGTTTTAGGTTTTCCGAAGTTTTGTAGCCCCTCGTCATAACTAGGGCTTTTTGGACTTCGGACGGCCACTATGCGTGTGAGGGAAACAGTTCTCAGTTGTCAGTTATTAGTTACTTGTTACTAGTTATCATTGGCTGTTGATCTGCTTACTGTTAACTGTTCACTGATTACCTTTACCACCCAACAAGTCGCATTTAGACTCGACGGCGTTTGGGAGGGCGGCAGCCATTGTGAGGAATTGGGGTAATATCTCGAATGAGCGTAATTTCGAGTCCTGCTCCTTGCAGTGCGCGGATTGCTGTTTCCCGACCTGCTCCTGGACCACTCACCATGACCTCAATTTGGCGCATTCCCTGATCGGTCGCTCGACGTGCTGCACTTTCAGCTGCGGTTTGGGCTGCAAAGGGAGTTCCCTTTTTTGCTCCTTTAAAACCGCTAGAACCAGCACTCGCCCAAGAGATCACATCTCCGTTTTGATCAGTAATGGTGACAATGCTATTGTTGAAAGTAGATTGGATGTAAGCAACACCATTTGGTACGTTGCGTTTTTGCTTTTTGCTCCCGGTCTTTTTGCTTGGTTGTCGCGCCATATCGTTGTGATTGGATGAATGTAAAACTTGCTAACAGCAAGCGTTGTCAAAAATTTATTTCCCTGGTGCTTTCTTCTTACCAGCGACTGTTTGTCGTCTCCCTCGACGGGTACGGGCATTGGTACGAGTTCTCTGTCCTCTTACTGGTAAGCCCATGCGATGACGACGCCCTCTGTATGTACCAATTTCAACTAGGCGCTTGATATTTAGTGATTCCCAGCGCCTCAAGTCACCTTCGACTTGATAGTTTTGTTCTACTTCTCCCCTTAGGGTTGCTACGTCAGCATCACTGAGATCTTTTACACGGGTGTCTGGATTTACACCTGTAGACTTTAAAATCTCCTGCGATCGCGATAGACCAATTCCATAAATATAAGTCAGACCGATTTCAACACGCTTGTCGCGTGGTAGGTCTACTCCGGCAATACGTGCCACAACAATTGTCTCCCTAAATTTGCTTGCTAGTGATGTTAATTTAGTGTGTGGACGATGATTTGATCGTTTCACTTCACCAAGTTTTAAGAGTCGTACCTTGAATTTGTTCTAACCTTGGCGCTGCTTGTGTTTCGGATTTGAACAGATCACCATCACGCGACCCCGACGACGGATCACGCTACACTTTTCACACATTCTTTTGACTGAAGCTCTAACTTTCATGCTCTGCTAATTGACTCCAAATGTTAAATTATAGCATTTTCAGATAAATGTTCAGTTAAATGTCGCTCAGAAAAGCAATTGATTTGAACATGTGGTATATTAACTTACATATATCTATTTTTTCCGCAATCGATAAGTAATTCTACCCTTTGTCAGGTCGTAAGGAGTTAGCTCTACCTTGACGCGATCGCCAGGTAAAATTTTGATATAGTTACGGCGAATCTTACCAGATATATGAGCTAAGACATTAAAGCCATTGTCTAAATCAACGCGAAACATGGCGTTTGGCAATGACTCTGTAACTGTACCTTCCATTTCAATCAAATCTTGCTTAGACAATTTATTATTCCCTCAATTCAACAGTTCTTTATTCATTTACAGATATTTATAGTCTGGAAATGAACATATTTTTAGAAAAATATCAACAGTTTATTAATATATCTTATCTAAGATTTACATGTATCTGCTTGGGGATTGGGTATCGGGGATCGGGGAATATTGATTTCCCTATAAGGAGTAACGAGCATTAGGCATTGGTGTTTATTCCTCTTGTTTCTTTGGATTCCGATCCCCGATCCCTTATCCCCAATCCCCATAACCTTTTTTTGTTAATTTTAAGATGCTATGGCGTTTTTAAGATCGGTAGTGACTTCTTCTAGGGACTGATTGCCGTTAACCGTAATCAGTTGGTGGCGATCGCCATAGTAGTCAATCAAGGGAGCAGTTTCAGAGCGGTAGACTTCCAAACGACGGCGAATTACTTCTTCTGTATCATCAGCACGCCCTCGTTGTAAAAGACGATCAACTACAATATCATCTGGCACATCTAGATTGACTACCTTCTCTCCTTGCTGTTCTAGTTTTTGCAGTAATTTTCCTAGAAAAGCTGCTTGCTTAACAGTCCGAGGAAAGCCGTCCAAAATCCAACCTGATTTAGTATCCGGTTTAGCGAGGCGTTCTTCCACCATTTCCTCCACAAGCTGATCGGGAACTAGCTCACCCCTATCCATATAATTTTGGGCTTTTATACCCAAAGGAGTTTGGTCTTTCAATGCTTGCCGCAAGATATCACCTGTGGAAATATGGGGAATATCGCAGTGATTGGCCAATGTTTTAGCTTGAGTTCCTTTACCAGCACCCGGCGGTCCCAAGAAGATTAATCGCGTCACTATTGCTTCACCATTCCTTCATAGCGCTGAGAGATCACATAAGTTTGGACTTGTTTAGCTGTGTCAATCGCCACACCTACTAGAATCAGCAAAGAGGTAGCACCCAAACCTCTAAAAGTTGGTACTCCTAAAGCTTTTTCTACCGCAGTGGGGATGATAGCAATCAAGCCCAAAAAGATAGCACCCAAAAAAGTAAGTCGATTCAAAACGCGCTCTATATACTCTGTAGTAGCTTTACCCGGACGAATACCAGGAATACTAGAACCCATTTTTTTCAGGTTCTGTGCCACATCAACTGGGTTTACTATCAAAGAAGAATAGAAATAACTGAAAAAGACAATTGAAACTAGGTAGACAAGGGCATATACCCAAGACTGAGAACCACCAGGACTGAGATAAGTGTTGATGATATTTGCCAATTCTGGATTTTTGGTGAAATTGGCAATAAACAGTGGCAAACTCAGGATTGCAGCAGCAAAGATGATTGGCATAACTCCACCTTGATTCAGACGCAAGGGGAGATAACTACGTTGTTCGGCAAAAATCCGCCGACCAACTTGACGACGAGCAGAAATAATTGGGATGCGACGAATTGCTTCTTGAACAAATACAATCCCAACGATAGTGAAAAGAAAAACTAGGACTAATACAATTACTGGACCTACTCTTTCGCGAACAATTTCTTGACCACTACCTTGAATATAAGCAATAGTATCGTTGAGAGATTTAGGCAATGTTGCCACAATATTGACAAAAATCAACAAAGATGCGCCATTACCAACACCACGCTCCGTAATGACTTCTGATGCCCACATAACAAACATTGAACCAGCGACAAGAGCAACAGCTGTTTCAATTACGAAAATAGGGCCAAAATTAAAGGCAAAAGGTCTTAACCAAAATGCTGCTAAGAACACACTTTGTAAAATTCCCCAACCCAAAGCTACATAGCGGGTTATCTGGGAAATTCTCCGCCTTCCTGCTTCTCCCTCATTTTTTTGTAAGTTTTCTAAATATGGAATCGCAGCAGTGAGCAATTGGATAATAATCGAAGCATTGATATAAGGTAAAATGCCCAATGCAAAGACTCCCAATGCGGAAAGACCGCCTCCGGAGAAGATATCCAAAAAGCTGAATATCTGATTATTACCATTAATTGCAGCTGCAAACTGCTGTCGGTCAATTCCTGGTATAGGTATATGTATACCTAGACGAATCAACATGAGAATACCGATGGTGACAAGCAGCCGACCTCTTAATCCTGCTGCTTGTGCCATCTGCATAAAAGTTTCTTGAGCGGTTGGGGGTTTATCTCGACTGATCATAAAGCGCTACCTTTGAAGAATGAAGCATGAAGTCAGAAGTGTGAAGAATATGGAAGTGTGAAGCACGAAATTTGAAGTACTAAGTTTTTTATCCTTCATTCTTCATCCTACCCTGCACTGTAGGCGCGTAGACACGAAGTGGCTGCTAAGTAGCGACTTGGTGAAAGTAGTCCGCCCTAAAGGGCGTCTACAATCTTCATATCACCTCACAGCTTCCGCCAGCTGCCTCAATTTTGCTACGAGCTGTACCTGTAAAAGCTGCCGCCTGTACTTTAAGCGGAACATTTAATTCCCCATCTCCCAAAATTTTCAATGACCCCTTGGCAGCAGTAAGGATACCTACTTCTTTTAAAGAGGTCAAAGTAACTTCTGTGTTAGCTGGAAGTGAGGCTAGCTTACCTACATTAATCGTAGTGTAAACTTTACGGTTAATTAGGGGAAAGCCCTTGAGCTTGGGTATGCGACGATACAATGGCTGTTGACCACCTTCAAAACCAGGTCTAGTACTGCTACCAGAGCGAGCTTTTTGACCCCGCATACCTTTACCGGCACTTGCACCTTGACCAGCAGAAACGCCTCTACCTAAACGGCGACCGCGTTTTTTAGACCCTTTTTGGGGGCGAACATCGTTGAGTCTCATAAGCGATAAATTAAGCAAAATTTGTCATTTGTCATTTGTCATTTGTCATTTGTCATTTGTCATTTACTAAGAACAAAGGACTAAGGACAAATGACTTTATTTAATGTAAAGATTCTCCAGAGGAATACCCCTGTCTTCGGCTACTTCTGAGAAAGTACGCAAAGCAGTGAGGGCATTTATAGCAGCTCTGGCGTTATTCAGGGGATTGTTGGAACCGAGTTGTTTGGCTAAAACATTCCGTACACCTGCCAACTCTAGTACAGTACGAACCGCACCACCAGCAATTACACCAGTACCAGGGGCTGCTGGTCGCATAATTACTTTTGCACCGCCGCCAGCACCATCAACAGGATGGGGGATGGAATTGGATTTAGTAATAGGGATGTCAATCAGATGTTTTTTCCCGTCGGCTACACCTTTTTTCACCGCACCAATTACATCTGAAGCTTTACCCACTCCAACACCAACTTGACCGCGTTCATTACCAACAACGACGATCGCGCGGAAGCTGAGTTTTTTACCACCTTTAACTACTTTACTAACCCGTCGGATCTGAATGACCCTTTCTTGCCAGTTAGTTTCTTCTTTTTTAACGCGGTTGGTTTTACGACGATTTGTTGCCATTGTCTAATTTCCTCTGTCATTTGTCATTTGTCATTTGTCATTTGTCATTTGTCATTTTTTGGTAGTTGTTTGTTGCTTGCAGTAACTAACCACTAATTACCAACTACTAACTACTCACCATTGACTAATGACCATTGACCAATGACAAATTAGAAATCTAACCCAGCTTCACGTGCTGCATCAGCAAGTGCTTTAATCCGACCGTGATAAAGATTACCACCGCGATCAAAAACTACTTTGGTTATCCCTTTTTCTAGCGCTCGTGCTGCGATTAGCTTACCAACTTCAGTTGAAGCTTTAGCGTTTCCTCCAGAAGTGAATTTAGATTTGAGTTCTGGTTCTACGGTGGACGCTGCTACTATAGTGTGATGCTGGGTATCATCTATCACTTGAGCGTAGATATGCTGATGTGAGCGAAAGATTGCTAAACGTGGCCGTTCTGAAGAACCGGTCACTTTTCCACGGATGCGCCGATGGCGACGCTGTTTTGATTCTCTACGAGTAAGTTTCATATCTACTTCTTACCACTCTTACCAGTCTTACCAGCTTTACGTCTAACTACTTCGCCAGCGTAGCGAATACCTTTACCTTTGTAAGGTTCCGGTGGACGAACAGCACGAATTCTTGCTGCTGTGTTACCTACGACTTCTTTGTCGTAACCACTGATAATAACGTTAGTATTATTTTCAACCGCAAACTGAACTCCCTCTGGTGGCACAATTTGTACTTGATGACTGTAACCCATGTTCATAACCAGGTTACGACCTTGTACTTGCGCCCGATAACCAACCCCTTGGATTTCCAAACGGCGTTCAAATCCTTTGGAAACTCCTTCAACCATGTTAGAAACCAAGGTGCGGAATAACCCATGTAACTGACGAGAGACACGTGACTCATCACGGCGATTCACCGTTAGTATTTCCCCTTCTTGGGACAAAATCACATTAGCGGGTAATTCGCGCGAAAGCTCACCTTTTGGGCCTTTGACAACAACCTTGGCGTTATCAAAAGTTACTTGTACCTTTGCGGGAACTGTAATTGGGCGTTTACCAATTCGAGACATAATTATTTATCCTTTGTCGTTTGTCCTTTGTCTTTACTAATGACAAATGATCAATGACCAATGACTACCAAACGTAGCAAAGTACTTCACCACCCAAGTTATGACGCCGTGCTTCCCTGTCGGTCATGATGCCACTAGATGTAGAAATAATGGCAATGCCGATACCACCTAATACCCGTGGTAATTCTTTTTTATTCGAGTAAACGCGCAAACCTGGTTTACTTACCCGTTTGAGTGTAGTAATAATAGGTTGACGATTTTTACCCTTGTATTTCAGTGCAATTACCAGGTTTCGCTTGATTCCTTCTCCGACATCTTCGTATTCACCGATGTAGCCTTCTTCTTGAAGTACTTTAGCGATACTACGGGTAATTTTTGTGGATGGCACTTGTGTAGTTTGATGCCGCGCCATAGTGGCATTACGGATGCGCGTCAGCATATCAGCAATAGTGTCGTTAGTCGCCATCGTCTCCTCGTTTAATTGAACTTATTGTTCGCGGAAGGGCATTCCCATTTCTTTTAATAAGGCACGACCTTCTTCATCAGTCTTAGCTGTGGTGATGATGGAAATATCCATCCCTCTGATTTGGTCAATGCTGTCGTACTCGACTTCTGGAAAAATCAACTGTTCTCTAACACCAAGGGTATAGTTCCCACGGCCATCGAAGCTTTTGGGACTGATACCGCGAAAGTCGCGAATTCTAGGCAAAGTCAAGTTAATTAATCGGTCGAGAAAGGCATACATTCGTTCACTTCTGAGAGTAACCATGATCCCAACAGGCATACCCTGACGAATTTTGAAGCCTGCGATCGCTTTTTTTGCTCTTGTCACTACAGGTTTTTGCCCAGTGATCAAAGCAATTTCACTTAAAGACGCTTCCAGGGCTTTCGCATTTTGAGCTGCTTCTCCTAAACCCCGGTTAATAGTCACTTTCACCAGCTTTGGTACTTGATGAACGTTGGTGTATCCAAACTGTTTGGTGAGGTTGGAGACTATTGTTTCTTGGTATAAACTTTTAAGTCTTGTTGGCATAGTTTTTTGTTCTGGTTGTCCCTGGGCTTTGTCAGGGAATGCTTTTGTTCTTTGTCATTTGTTTCGATCAATGACTAATGACCAATAACTATTTATCAATAATTTCGCCTGTTTTTTTAAGCATCCTTACCTTTTTACCTTCATCGGTAAAGGTGTAGCAGATGCGACTGGCGACGTTCTGCTTGGTGGAGTAAAGCATGACGTTGGAACTGTGGATTGGGTATTCCTGGGTGACGATGCGCCCGGATTCACCTTCCGCTTGGGGCTTGACGTGCTTGGTTTTGATATTGACGCCTTTGACTACGATTTTGCTTTCTTGAGGCAGGGCTTTGATAATCTCGCCGACTTTGCCTTTGTCTTTACCAGCAATTACCTGGACGGTATCCCCAGCTTTGACATGCATTTTGTAGAACTTTGGCTTTTCTTTTTTGCTTGCCATTACAGCACCTCCGGAGCCAAAGAAACGATTTTAGTAAAGTTTTTCTCACGCAGTTCGCGAGCAACAGGGCCAAAGACGCGAGTTCCTTTTGGATTCCCATCTTTGTTAATGATCACTGCGGCGTTGTCGTCAAAACGGATACTCATACCGCTATCCCGGTTAATATTATGGCGGGTACGAACAATCACTGCTTCTACGACATCTGATTTTTTGATAGCCATGTTTGGCTGGGCATCTTTGACAACAGCAATAATTCTATCGCCCACAAAACCGTAGCGACAGTTACCTGCTCCTAAAACACGGATACACATGAGTTTGCGAGCGCCGCTATTGTCTGCAACATTAAGGTAACTTTGGGGTTGGATCACAATAATTCTCCTTGTGGTTGGTAATTGTAAATTGGTAATTGTAAATTGGTAATTGCTAATCGCTTTTTAACCTATTACCCATTACCTATTACCCATTACCCATTAAGTGTTTTTTGTAGTCAGAATTTCTGCGACTTGCCAGCGCTTGGTTTTACTCAGGGGTCTAGTTTCTTGAATGCGGACGCGATCGCCAATTTTGCAGCGATTTTCTTCGTCGTGAGCCTTATAACGCCTGGTATTGACTACAATCTTGCCGTACTTGGGATGAGGAGCGCGGTTTTCAACAGCGACTACAACTGTTTTTTGCATTTTGTCGCTTACTACCAAGCCAATTCGTTCTTTAACTGCCATAATCTCCTACTCTTTTTCTTCTGCGGCTTGATTTGCGGTGGCCCGTTGGCGCTCTGATTCTACCGTTAGCAATTGGGCTAGGCGATGTCGGGCATGTCGGAACTGGTGGGGTTTTTCTAGTTGTCTGGTTGCTTTTTGCAAACGTAAATAAAACAACTGTTTTTTAACGGCAAGAATTTCCTCAGCCAGTTTTTCGTTACTTAATTCTCTTGCTTCCGAAATTTTGGGAAGAGGCATAACCTACTCCTGCTCCTGTGGCTCTATTTCAGAGCGTGAAATGAACTTAGTTTTAATTGGCAGTTTGTATGCAGCTAAACGCATTGCTTCGCGGGCGGTAGCTTCAGGAACACCAGCGATTTCAAACAAAATCCGTCCTGGCTTGACGACTGCTACCCAATATTCGGGAGAACCTTTCCCGGAACCCATCCGTGTTTCTGCGGCTCGCATTGTTACAGGCTTATCAGGGAAAATGCGAATCCAAATTTTACCACCCCGGCGGATGTAACGGGTCATGGCTCGACGAGATGCTTCTATTTGACGAGCCGTGATCCAAGCGGGTTCTTGAGCTTGGAGGGCAAAATCACCAAAGTTCAGGGAACTGCCAGCAGTAGCCAGACCTTTCATGCGTCCGCGCTGCTGTTTACGGAATTTCGTTCTTCTTGGACTTAACATGGTTTGTCATTTGTCATTGGTCAAGAGTCATCTGTCATTGGTCAAGAGTCATTCACTAATGACTAGGGACTAATGACTAATGACTATCCTTCATTTGAGCGGTCTTCAAATTGCTGACGACGACGTTGTTGACGGCGACGTGGTTCACGCTCCCGTGTTGTTGGTGGGGGAGGTGTTTCTTCTTGTCCAGGAATAATTTCTCCCTTGAATATCCAGACTTTGATGCCGAGAATCCCGTAGATGGTTTTTGCTGTGCAGTAAGAGTAGTCAATGTCAGCTCTTAAGGTATGTAGAGGGACTCGACCTTCACGAGTCCACTCTGTGCGAGCAATTTCTGCACCGTTGAGACGACCACTCACCTGGACTTTGATACCTTGTACACCTGCACGTTGGGCGCGCTGAATCGCTTGGCGTACAACCCTACGGAAAGAAACACGGCGTTCTAGCTGTTGAGCGATGTATTCAGCAATTAGGTAAGCATCAGCATCAACACGTTGTACTTCTACAACGTTGATGCGGATTTGACGATTGCTGCCTAACAGGTTTTGAAGTCCGGTACGCAATGAATCAATACCTTGTCCACCCCGACCTACAACTACACCTGGGCGTGCTGTGCGGACTTCGAGGTCAATTTGATCGGCTTTACGCTCAATCCGGACTTCGGAAATTCCTGCATTGTTCTGAGCGTATCTACCCAGTTTTTCTTCAATGAAGTTACGAAGTTTGTGGTCTTCCTGTAAGAGTTCTGGATAGCGGCTAGGATCAGCAAACCAACGAGATTGATGCTCTTGGGTTATTCCTAGACGAAAACCAATTGGATGTATTTTTTGTCCCACAAATGCTTTCCTCTAAAATTTCTGGCTTTAAGCTATCGGTGTAAGCACTTATTGCGCTGAGGCTCCTGGAGCAACAGCGACTGTAATATGACATGTTGGTTTGCGAATCTGGTACGCTCGACCTTGCGCCCTTGGTTGAAACCGTTTCAGTACTGGTCCTTGGTCTGCATGGGCCTTAGTGATTACTAGATCAGCTCTGTCCAATCCTTCATTATGCTCTGCATTAGCAGCAGCACTTCTGAGAACCTTCAATACTGGTTCACAAGCACGATAGGGCATAAATTCCAGAATGATTAGTGCTTCTCGATAAGATCGCCCACGAATTTGATCGAGTACCCGACGCACTTTATAAGGAGACATGCGTATGTAACGGGCGATCGCTTTTACTTCATTAGTAGTATCAACATCCATAGTTTTCTCCGTTTTTGTCATTTGTCATTTGCAATTTGTCATTCGTCATTTACAAAGACAAATGACTAAAGACAAACTACCTACCTGCTTTTTTATCTTTGGCGTGACCTCTAAAAGTGCGTGTGGGAGCAAATTCGCCCAGCTTATGTCCCACCATTTGGTCGCTGATGAAAACGGGTACATGCTGCCGTCCGTTATGAACAGCAATGGTATGACCAACCATTTCCGGTAGAATTGTGGAAGCTCGTGACCAGGTTTTGATCACTTCTTTTCTATTGCTATCGTTAAGCTTCTCAATTTTGCTTAACAAATGATCTGCTACAAAAGGACCTTTTTTAAGAGAACGACCCATAGTTTTGGTAATTGGTAATTGGTAATTGGTGATTGGTAATTGGTAATTAGTAATTAACCCATTACCTATTACCCCTTAGCATTAGCTTTCACGACCACCGCGTCCGCGTTTAGAAGATTTACGGCGACGACGCACAATCAACTTGCTACTTTGTTTTTTGGGTTTACGTGTCTTCAGACCCAATGCTGGTTTACCCCAAGGAGTAACAGGCCCAGAGCGACCGATGGGGGCGCGACCCTCTCCACCGCCGTGGGGGTGATCAACTGGGTTCATGACGCTACCTCTGACATGAGGACGGCGACCTTTCCAGCGATTTCTACCTGCTTTACCTGCACTCAAGTTTCTGGCGTCTACGTTACCGACTTGCCCAATAGTGGCATAGCATTCCCGGCGAATCATGCGGACTTCTCCTGAAGGCAACTTCAGGGAGACATAATTACCTTCTTTGGCTACGACTTGAGCAGTTGCTCCAGCAGAGCGAACGATTTGACCACCTTTACCAGGAGTCAACTCAACGTTGTGAACGCTTGTACCTAAAGGAATGTTTGACAAAGGTAAGGCGTTCCCATCTTCAATGGGAGCATTGACACTAGCAATTACTGTTGTCCCAACTTTTAAACCATTGGGTTGGAGAATATAACGCTTTTCGCCGTCTTGGTACTGTAAAAGCGCGATGCGGGCGTTACGGTTAGGATCGTATTCAATTGCGATGACTTCTGCGGGAATATCACGTTTATTGCGTTTGAAGTCGATCATGCGGTAAAGCCGCTTGTGTCCGCCCCCCCGAAAGCGGCTGGTTATCCGCCCTTGGTTATTGCGGCCTTTGGCACGATGTACAAATTTAGTTAGAGATTTTTCCGGCTCAGTTTTAGTAATTTCTGCAAAGTCGGAAATCGTGACCTGGCGAGTACTGGGGGTATAAGGGCGATAAGAACGAGTACCCATAATTTATATTTTGGATTTTGGAGGCGTGGATTTTGGATTTAGAATCTTTGATTTTGGATTTTAATTTTGGAATTAGTGAGTACCAATTCAATTACAACAATCTTTGTCACCCACTAATTACCTCAATCTAAAATCCAAAATCCAAAATCTAAAATTCTTAGAGTTCGGGGAATAGAATTTGTCTGATCTTGTCTTCATCCCCAGTGGCCACTGTGACAATGGCTCGCTTGTATTGGGGTTTGAAACCAATAAATCTGCCGACGCGACGCTTTTTGCGGGGACTATTACTGGTATTTACTTGTACTACTTTGACCTCAAATAGAGTCTCTATTGCCGCTTTTATTTCTGGCTTGGTCGCTTTGGGAGAGACTTCAAAAGTATATTTATTTTGCTCCATGAGTATGGTCGCCTTTTCAGTCACAATGGGGCGACGCACTAGGTCAGGGAGTTTGCGGGGGTCGAAGTTAGGCACTGTAGACCTCCTGAATTTTTTCTAGAGCTGATGCGGTAAGAATGATTTTGTCTGCGTTGAGTAAATCGTAAACGTTGAGGTTATCAGCAGCTATGAGTTTGAGATTCTCAACGTTACGGGCTGACAAGATTACGTTTTCGCTTTTCTCGGACAAAACTAACAGTGTATTACTTTCTGGCTCGACACCCCAACGGGCGATCGCTGACACTAATTCTTTGGTCTTAGGACGCTGTAGCTGTTCGCTAAATTCTTCTACCACAATTAAGTCATCAACGCGACCAGCAAAGGCTGTCCGCAATGCTAACTTCCGCTCTTTGCGGTTCATCTTAATTTCATAGTCTTTGGGTTTGGGTCCAAAAATGACACCGCCACCACGCCACAGTGGAGAACGAATAGATCCTGCACGCGCTCGACCAGTACCTTTTTGCCGCCAAGGTTTGCGACCACCGCCTCTGACTTCAGAGCGGGTTTTCGTGCTGGCCGTCCCTTGACGAGCATTAGCCATTTGTCTAACCAAGGCTCTATGCACAACATGAGACGCTGTTTTTTCTTTGGCAACTTGCAAATCAAAGCTTTTTTGCCCGACTTGTTCTCCCTGCCAATTTTTGACTACACATTCAAACATTTTTAATGTCCTTTGTCATTTGTGAGCCAGCGCGGTCTGGGGGTTTTCCCCATGAGCAACTGGCGTAGACGCGTAAGCGGCTTCTCACAGAGTACCCGTAAGGGTTTTGTCATTTGTCTTTTGTTAGTCACTAATGACTAATGACTAATAACTAACCAACTACCTTGGCAGGCACAATATTTACCAAAGACCCAGGTTTTCCAGGAACAGCTCCCTTGATTAGCAACAAGTTGCGATCTGAGTCTACTCGCACTACAGTAAGTTTTTTGATTGTGGTGCGGCTACCTCCTAAACGTCCTGGCGCCCGCTTACCTGGATAAACACGACCTGGCGTTGTACCAGCACCGGTAGAACCAGGCGCTCTATGGTTTTTAGAACCATGCGACATAGGTCCACGAGCGAAGTTGTTGCGTTTTTGGTTGCCTGCAAAACCACGACCGATGCTTGTACCTATGACATCTACTTGTTGACCTGCGCTAAAAATATCTGCTTTAATCTCTTGACCCGGAGTATACTCACTAGAGTTATCTATACGATACTCATTTAAATGACGTAATGCTGAGGCAGAAGACTTTGCTAGATGACCTAATAAAGGTTTATTCAGCGCTTTTGGCTTAACTTCGCCATAGCCTACTTGGATGGCGGAGTAACCGTCGGTCTGTTTTGTTTTAACTTGAGTAACTGTACATGGTCCCGCCTGAATGACTGTGACAGGAATAGCTATTCCTGCGTCGTCAAAAATTTGGGTCATGCCCAGTTTGGTGCCGAGAATACCTACAGACACAGTTACTGGCTCTCCTTTCTACTTTTTTCTTGGGAAATTGGATTCTTCAGAACACTTGTACAGAAGCTTTATCAGCTACTTTCCGCTATTTTGCGTCACCTTATGAAGTCAGGAACGGCTTAGGTAGGCGGTTCCAACTTACCCGGTCTTTCATCAAGTATCCCTACTTATGATGTGAATCCGTTTGCTTTCACTTACACGTGATTAGAACTAGCAAAACACTTTCCATAGAGGAAAGTACATTGTTTGGGTTTAATACAAGGCTTTGGAGCTTTGTGCAACAATGCTTCTATCTCAGCAATTGCTCTGGCACTTTACTTGCTTGTAGCAGGACTTAGGCAGCAAGCTACCCAGTATCCTTGTAACTGAGACTTACGCCATGCTACAAACCAACATCACTGCTCAGTTTCTACCCCTCCAATCACCTTAAAAATAATATTTTAAGGTTTTGCCTGCGGTTTCGCTCTATTACAAGAGCGAACTTGTTCTACTGAGTGGAATGAGTTTGAGTTTTTAACTCTACTCGTTTTCGTTGACCTGAAAGCTTTTATAGTTTACCAGTCTGTTGTCAATTATAGCTAGCTAATTCTGTTTAGAACTTTGCTTGTTAGCTTCAAATGCTAAATTATTGCTAACAATAACAACGAAGTGGTATCCTGAGTTTGGTCACAATCTAGAATTATAAATTAAATCTTGATTTTTGTCTATTAATATTTTTTATAGTAATGAGAAGTAATGAAGATGAAAAACCACGCGTTCGCCTAATCAAACCCTTTTAAGCTTGAAAATTGGTCATTGGTTATTGGTCATTTGTCATTGACAAGGGTTTCAAAGGTGTTTGGGGTTTCGTAATTTGCGCTATCTTTCTTCTCGACGACTTAACTTATCCTGTCCATAAGTTAATCGGTTAACTTAATTTGATGACTAAAAGTGAATAATAGAGATATCTAAGTCGGACAAGACGAAAACCTATGGCACTAATTACCACTGGTAACACTTTAATTCGTGATCTAGAAAAAAATGGCGCTCTTGGTGTCTACGTACCTTTAGAAGGAGGTTTTGAAGGTCGCTACAGACGCCGACTACGTGCAGCAGGCTATATGACTCTCAATATCACTGCTAGAGGGCTAGGTGATTTAGCTGCTTATCTCACAGGTGTTCATGGAGTTCGACCTGCACATCTTGGTAAAAAAAGTACTGGTAGTGGGGCCGCAGTTGGTTATGTGTATTATGTACCACCAATTGTCAACTATCAGCTAGAGCAGTTACCACCAAAATCTAAAGGATTGGTGTTGTGGATTATTGAAGGTTATATCCTTTCTAACCAAGAACTTGAATATTTAGCGAACTTGCCCAAGCTGGAACCACGGGTGAAAGTCGTCATCGAAAGAGGTGGCGATCGCACCTTCCGTTGGACTCCTCTGGAAAAAACTCTGTTAGCTAGCTAGATTTAGAGGATCGGGGATTGGGGATTGTCCTTTGTCTCCCTTGTCTTCCTTTTCATCCCATTCCCCGATCCCTGCTCCCTGCACCTTTGTCTCCTTCTGGGACTCTAGATTTATGAACGGTTGTGTGGCTATCATGGTTTAGCCCAACGATGGTGACATGCTTATTGAGGCGATGATATTTGCTTACTACCTTGGCGATCGCATTGGCTGCGGCCTGATCCCATACATGGGAACGATGAAAATCAATGATTACTTTGTCTGTATCTGTAGTGTATTCAAACAACTCTACAAACTGGTTCGCGGAACCAAAGAACAATTGACCGTGAATGTAATACACTCTGTTCTCATTACGATCAATGCTGAGTGTAGTCCGAATTTGAGCTACTTGCCAACCAAATATTAATAAGTTCAGAATTACCCCTGCTAATACACCTTGGGCTAAGTCGTGTGTGACTAGTGCTACTATGACTGTAAAAGGCATTACTAATGCTTCTGGTAGTGGTGTCTTTCGTAATACCTTCAAAGACTTCCAGTCAAATGTTTCAAAGGACACCATAATCATCACACCAACCAATGCTGCCATGGGAATTTGCTGTACAATATCGCGCATTACGAACATAGAAAACAGCAAAAACGCACCAGCAACAAAGGTAGACAAACGTCCTTTAGCACCACATCTAGTATTGATGACAGATTGTCCCACCATACCACAGCCTGCCATCCCACCCATTAAACCAGTAACTGCATTAGCTATTCCCTGACCTTTTGTTTCTCGATTCTTGGAAGTGCGAGTGTCAGTTAGTTCATCGACCAAGGCGGCTGTTAACAATGATTCTAACAGTCCTACGATCGCTAACGTTAGTGAGTAAGGTAGGATAATCATGAGTGTTTCTAGGGAGAAACTAACCTGGGGTATGTGTAACACAGGTAAGTTGCGTGTAATTTCTCCAATGTCTCCGACTCTACGAATATCCAAATCCGTGGCGATCGCGACAATGGTCATAGCAACAATTGCTATAAGTGGTGAAGGAATGCTCTTTATCAGACGGGGGAATAAGTAGACAATCGCCAGTGTAACGGCTACCATCACATACATTTGCCAAGGTTCCCCAGCAAATAGCCTTAACTGAGCAGTAAAAATTAGAATTCCTAGAGCATTAACAAATCCAGCAATGGCAGATTGAGGAATAAAACTGAAGAATCTTTCTAACTTCAAAACCCCAATCAAAAATTGAATAATTCCTGTCAGAATGGTAGCAGCAAATAAATATTCTATTCCATGCTTTTCAACCAATGTTGTCATCAGTAACGCCATTGAGCCAGTCGCTGCTGATATCATGGCTGGGCGTCCTCCTACCAAGGAAATAACCACTGCCATACAAAAAGATGTATAGAGTGCTACCATTGGGTTAACTTTGGCGATCGCAGCAAATGCTAAAGATTCTGGAATCAGTGCTAATGCTACTGTTGCACCTGCAAGTACCTCGGTTTTGATTTTAGATAGATGCAGATTATTCGTTATTTTTATCTGCAAGAATTGAACTTTAGTCCTCTGTTTTTTTTTAGCGTTTTCTCGTCGATTGAAAAGCATGTTTAACCCTGCTACTGTGGTATGGCTATGTAGCTACTGATTGGCAAATTCAAAATTAATTGCTTCAAAAATGCAATTAATGCAGATATCATCATCAAGCGTCTGATAGATCTGTATGAAGCTATGGGAAGCAAGTGCATTAGTATTAGACAAAAATCAAAACTAAGCTATTTTTACACCATTAAAGCCACATATTTCAGATTTATTTGTCAAGCAATTATGATTTTGATTTCATCTTCATACTGTTATCGGCATGTATAAAGTTTTTGTGAGGCATTGATATTGACCGTATAAACTCTAGTAATATATTTTCTCAAGATTAGTCTATGAAACTTTCTTTACCAATAGGAAAAGGACTATTGTATGTCCTGTTGACACTGTACGCTGTTATTACCATCATCCCTTTTTTGTGGGCGCTTTCGGCATCCTTTAAACCCCTGTCTGAAATAGTTAGCGGCGAAGTTAATTTTTTGCCCAAAAACTTTACTCTTGACAACTATAAGCAAATTTTTCTGCAAGAACCGCTATTTCTGCGTTGGTTGTTCAATAGTGTAGTTATTGCCGTTTGCGTCACTATTTTAAACTTGCTGTTCAATTCAATGGCTGGTTACGCCCTAGCGAGGTTGCGGTTTCGAGGTAGACATTTTTGGTTTTTACTGATTTTGGCAGTACTAGCAGTACCAGCACAAATTACACTAATTCCAACATTTTTGATTTTAAAAGCTTTCGGTTGGCTAAATTCTTATCAAGGGATGATTGTCCCTAGTATGGTGAATGCCACTTTCATTTTTATGATGCGGCAGTTTTTTGTTAACTTTCCTAAAGAATTAGAGGAAGCTGCTGCGCTTGATGGGTTAACTCCTTTGGGAATTTTCTGGCGTATTGTTTTACCTTTGGCAAAACCAGCATTAGCAGCGCAGGCAATTTTTGTTTTTATGGGTAGTTGGAATAATTTTTTGTTGCCTGTGGTGATACTGTTTGATCCGGAGATGTTTACCTTGCCTTTAGGTTTGAATTCTTTCAAAGGTCAGTACATCAGCTATTGGAACTATATCATGGCAGCTTCAATGGTGTTTACTCTGCCAGCTTTAGCTATTTATGCCTTTTTCAATCGGTACTTTATTCAAAGTGTGACTTTTACAGGAGGGAAGGGGTGAGAATTGGGGACAAGACAGACATGGAAGAAGAAGTTATGTTGAATGGAGGAGTTAAACCTCGTCCATTTTGAAAGCTGGAGTTTTATATAAGGGCTTATAATTCGCTTCTAGCCTGAGTTATACGCTTTACCCTAATTACAAAAAACTACGATTCTCAACGTAGACGTAGTTTAGATCATTATATTTTTTGGAGTTCGCTTAGACGTTAAACAAAGTTATGCAAATGCGATCACAACTTATACAGTAAAAATACTCACACTTCTATCTGTTTTCCTGTCTCCCTAGCCAGTAGTTAAGGCAACAAATTGGCCTCTTAACGTGATATTTGTATAACAGCGACTTTATCTATATCTGTCAGTTAAGATACTTTATGGGTTGTGCAAACCTATTTATCACAAAGATACCAGCAGATGATATCCATCCTGTAGGAGGAGTTTTATCTGTATGCAACCGATTGCAACCAATATAGTTTAGTTCGTTGTTAGTGGTTGGTGGAACAAACAACAAACAACAAACAAAAAACAAAAAACAATTGACAACTGGCAGTTAACAACAAAAGATTGAGTATCGCGATATTTAGCTGTGTTGAGCGTCAAAATCTTTAAGGGGAAAGATGTTAAAAAGACTAATTGGCATTTTTGTAGCTACTGTGTTGCTGACTTTTCAGTTTGTTGTTGGTAGTGCAACAGCAGTGGAGATAGATCAAGCTTCACGCACAGTACAGTTAAATGAAAAGGGTGACACAGTTGTAGTCAGCCTAAAACAGCTTACAGAAGGCAAGCGCTTGTTTAACGATACTTGCTCTCAGTGTCACCCTGGTGGTGTCACCAAAACCAACCAGAACGTAGGACTTGATCCTGAAGCTTTGGCATTGGCAACACCACCCCGTAATAACATTGAAGGACTAGTGGATTACATGAAAAACCCCACTACCTATGATGGAGAATATGAAATTTCTGAGTTACATCCCAGCATTAAGAGTGCTGATATTTTCACAGAAATGAGAAATCTCACTGATGATGATTTGAAAGCGATCGCTGGTTATATCTTAGTGCAACCAAAAGTAATTGGTATCAAGTGGGGCGGCGGTAAAATTTACTACTAAGCTCCTGGTCACTAACATAGTCATCATTTCTTAGTCATGAGTTTTTAAGTCATTAGCCTCTCGTAAGTAGCCCCAGATGATTGGGACTACTTACCAAAAGACTAATGACTATATTTTTAACCATTTTTCCAAAAAAAATTTACATCTACGACATCTTGTCATATTTGGCGTTAATTTTATCTAAAATGAATAGAGGAAAATAAAACTTGTTGATTGGAGAAGGCTATGAAATTAATTGCGGCCGGCTTGCGTCGCTTTGGTCTAGCGGTGTTAACAATTCTTTTAGTTGTTGGCAGCTTTGCTGTTTTCACTCCTAGTGCTGCGGCTGATACATATACAGTAAAACTCGGCAGTGATAAGGGAATGCTGGCGTTTGAGCCTGCAAAGTTGACTGTCAAGCCAGGTGACACAATTAAATGGGTAAACAACAAAGTTCCTCCCCACAATGTTGTATTTGATCCTGGCCAGTCAAAAAGTGCTGATTTAGCGAAAGCTTGGACTCACAAGCAGTTGCTCATGAGTCCAGGTCAAGAGTATGAAACCACAATCCCCGCAGATGCTCCCAAGGGTGACTATACCTTCTACTGTGAGCCTCATCGTGGTGCTGGCATGGCTGGTAAGCTAACTGTTGAATAATTAGCACTTCACTTGAGTTTTAATAGAGACTTCTGTGGAAAACTAGACTTGGCATACTCTTCGAGTGATGCTTCGGCACACTAAAAAAGAATGCACACATAACTCAAATGCGATGACGAGTCTGATTCCTACTGTTGATGCTACTACAGGCCAAATGGCAAACCAGCGAATAGACTCGTCATCAGCAAATTTGAATTTTTTTAACTATTTCGTCGTAAGTCCCGCGCTCTAACGCTTCGTTGAGCGTCGGGATATAAGACGGGCGGCGACGATTGCATCTAGGACTGATTCTTTTCACCCCGAAAGAGAAGGAGAAGATGTATGAGG
>JAHHHW010000095.1 GCA_019359115.1 Pelatocladus maniniholoensis HA4357-MV3 | reverse complement strand
TGCTAGGAGTTATCCAGATTTAGCAAAAGCGATTGAAATTGCTTTTAACCAAGTCTGTTTAAATGATATTCATAATTGGTTTACCCATTGTTGTTACTGTACTTCACTAGATTAAGAAACGCTATAACATTAATCCCTATTAGGGATTGAAACTGATAATTCCTTATGAACAGAACTAAACTTTTTGTTGCAACTAACATTAATCCCTATTAGGGATTGAAACTTGATGTCCCTCAGCCAACAATTTCGGAATTAGCGTTGCAACTAACATTAATCCCTATTAGGGATTGAAACTTAAAAAACTGGCTCTTCAGTATCCATACTGCTCACTCAAAATCTTAAATACTGTTGCGCCCATAATGCTGCCTGAGTACGATTTTGTACACCAAGCTGACAAAGAATTTGAGTGATGTAGTTTTTTACCGTACCTTCAGTCAGATAAAGAGTTTGAGCAATTTCTCGATTGTTTTTCCCTTGACCCAATAGAGTTAAAACTTCTAGTTCGCGATCGCTAAACAAGTTTTGGTAGTTTGTGTGTTTAGATACAGGGGGATTAATTTGAGCAAAGACTTTGGGAGCGATGGTTGGCCCTAGCTGGCTGTATCCTTGATTCAGGGTGCGGATTGCTGCTGCTAATTGTCCGGAGGGAGTACTCTTGAGTAGATACCCTAATGCTCCTGCTTGTAGGGATTGCCAAATATATTCATCTTCATCAAACGTTGTTAGTACCAGAATCTTGATCCAGGGATAGCGTTGGTGAATTTCACGAGTGGCAACTACCCCATCACAAACAGGCATCCTTACATCCATTAGAATCACATCAGGCTGGAGTTTTTTAGTAAGGGCGATCGCTTCATTACCATCATTAGCTTCACCGACAATTTCTAAATCTTCTTCTAGTGACAATAAGGATGCTAATCCTTGCCGAAATAGATGTTGATCATCTACAAGCAAAAGCCGAATCATCGAGGAACTGTGATCCAAATATGAGTACCTTGACCAGGGGTACTTTTAATACTCAGCTTACCATTCAATA
This sequence comes from Pelatocladus maniniholoensis HA4357-MV3, assembly GCA_019359115.1. GTDB lineage: Bacteria > Cyanobacteriota > Cyanobacteriia > Cyanobacteriales > Nostocaceae > Pelatocladus > Pelatocladus maniniholoensis. The sequence goes on along the minus strand of JAHHHW010000095.1, from coordinate 53,986 downwards.
TTTGTATCCGCTCTTGCATTCCTCGTAATCCAAAACCAGAATGAGGCAAATCAGGATTAAAGCCCAGCCCGTCGTCTTCTAACTCCAGGATAATGGCATCAAGCGTAAATTGTCCTCGCAGAATCACGTGAGAAGTATATGCATGTTTTTGAATATTTGTCAATCCTTCCTGAATAATGCAGTAAAGTTGATGACTCGTCTGAAGAGGTAATGGTGGCAAATTTAGATCCGCCTGCACCGTAAAGGATCGGTTTTGCTGGATTTGCGTAACTAGGACGCTGAGTGCCTGATTGAGATCAAAATCTGATCGGCGTATTGTTTGTACAGCACGACGTACATCTTGAAGGCATTGACTAGAAAGATACTTGGCAGTATCCAGTGCTTGTAGAGTTTGATCAGGATCACGTTGGTGCAATTTTTGGGCTAGTTCTAACTGAACATCAAGAGTAGTAAGAGTGTGACCAAGGGAATCATGGATCTCACGAGCTATACGAGTACGTTCCAAAGTTGCTGCTAAAGTTTCCACTTCTTTTGCTAACATCTCTGCTCTCTGTCGGCTTTTGCGCTCCGCCACGATCACAAAACCCAGCAAAATTATAAACAGGCTGGCTCCTATGTAATCTAGCAAACTGGTCAATAAAATTGCCTTGGCGTCATATACATACTCTGAACCACGGGATTGGAGTTTTGTAATGGTTTCTGCTATCCGTTGGGGAAGATACCAAGCTTCACTGGATAAGTAGCCAATTCCCGTGAAAATTGCTGTTAGGATGACATCTCTGCGACTGAGAAGAAAACAACTCTTGGCAAGAACAAAATACATAAAGATTGTAAACCAAAAACGTAGCCAAACAGCAGAGACAATTAATATTATTTCCACAGCAATGAAAGCTCGTCTTTGCCAGAGTGGACGCTCAAGCGGAAAAATAAAACTGAGTAAAAAGAACGCAATATTAAAAGCAATAAATAAGGGTAGTAAATGCGGGTGATCTTGAAAATAATTGCTGATCAAGCCGGAAAAGAGATTTGCTAGCAAAATCACCCATTCTACCCATCGCAATATCCAACGAAAAGAGAAAAAACGGTTTGCGAGCAGGTTCATTGAACTAGAGGCAGGGAAATATCTTCACGGGTAATATCATGCAATACTGTGTTGAATTTAAAACATGACTTTCGTCATGAATTTTAGATGACTTTTGATAAGGCGATCGCGAAGTTAACTTCGATACTCTGATGTGGAGATGATCGTTTGTCAGGAAAAAGCAAATGAAGCGCAAAATGATTCTAAATTCTTTGGTTGGGCTATCAATTCTTGTAACTGGTTTAGTCATTTCTTTTAAATCTGGAGCTGAACCTGCATCTGTTTTTAGACCTTTAATTGACGATATTCGCACTCAGTTACCAAAAGGATTGAAAATGCGTTTACCTTCTTCTCTCCCTCCCGTAGCTTCCAAGATCAAGCTTTATTCCTACATTGCTTCTGATAGTAAAGTCTTTGAAGTTCGCCTCCCAAATACATCGGATTGTTCTGCCTCAAACAACCCTTCTGCTTGTACTACTGGAGGATTTGGCGTCTTCACTCCAGAGGGAACTTCTAAAATTTGGCCTCCGAAAGGAGATAGTATCACTCCAGTAGACTTGGGGAATGGCATTAGTGGCTTTTATATCACCAGGGGACAAGGAAATAACATTAGCCAATACGTTTTTTGGAAGCAAGATGGACTGGAATACGTATTAGGATTGGGAGGTGGTTCAACTAGGGATGTGTCCCAACAGCAGATGATAGATATGGCTATCTCAATGGCAAATGAACCTGCAATTACCGGCGAGCAATAATGGAGTAATTAGTGAAGATATCAGGATGTGTTGGGGTATTGCTCAATACATTATGATCATCTATAGTATTCCTAAATAATTCGTGAACAACAAGATCCCCGACTTCTTAAAGAAGTTGGGGATCTGGATATCTCAATTTTGGCAAATTCAACTCCAAATAATAACCAACAATTTACCTATTTAAAGGCACTCTAATTAATTGATAAGCACCACTTTTTCCTAAAGTTTGATAATTATTTGCTTGCAAACCCATTTCTGGAAACTTTTTCGGTTGAGCTAAAACTAAAATTGAATCAGTTTGTGTTTTCTGCACAGCCTGAGTTCTCACATAATCTCCTGCGGCTACACTCATTTTGATGTAATTTACAGGACGGTGGCTATAAAAAACAACGGTGGGTTTTTTGAAGCCAACCATGAGTAATTCTTCACCTGGTTTTTCAGCTTTAACTGCGATCGCTGCCAATTCTCTTAAAGGTAACTGACGCTGTTGATCTATTAAAAACAAAGCTGGAGTCAAGACAAAAATTAAAGACAGCGCAAACGCCAACAAATTCACACCAATCAATAGACGCCAACGACGACGCAGTATTACCACTACTAATACCACAGCACAAACGAACCAGATCACACTGCCCAAAGTTGTTAAACTTGATTGTTGCAGCAGTTGGCGAAATTCGGGTGCAGCAGGATCAGCACCTATTAACCGGGGTACATAAAACAGCGCTACTGCGATCGCTGATACAAATACTACATTAACCCAGCCAGTCCAGAGGAGAGAGGAAGGGGACAGAGGAGTGGGAGAAGTATGGGAAGACAACACAGAAAAATTGCCTCCTTGTCCTCCTTGATCCCTTATCGCTTTGTCTTGGAAGAAATCGCTCCACAAAAGTCCCACCAGAATGGCTGCTGCTGGCATTAATGGCAAGACATAGCTAGGAAGTTTGGTGACAGCAATGGTAAAAAAGCCAAAGATGCTAGCAAACCAGAAAAAGGCAAATAAACCAAGTTGTTGCGATCGCTCTTGAGAACGCCAATACTGACGCTGCCAAAATTTTAGCCTTGCCATTGATAGGGGTAAGTATACTGAGTAAGGAGCAAAACCCAGTAATACTACCAAAAAATAAAAAAACCAAGGAGCTCTATGACCGTTGACTACTTCTGTAAAGCGTTCGATATTGTGGTAGCCAAAAAAGGAGTTAATAAAATTCCAGCCATTGCGCCAAATTACTAGCACGTACCAAGGTACTGATAAACCCAAGATAATTAGCATACCTAACAAGAGGCGCATTTCCCGCACAACCTCTCGCAATTTGCCCAGATAAAGCAAAAATACACCAATAATTAGCCCAGGTAAAACAATACCTACAGGCCCTTTAGTCAAAATTGCCCCAGCTATTAGTACGTAGCAAGCGAGATACCAATTATTGGGTAATGGGGATTGGGAAAGAGAAATTCCTCCTTGTCCCCTGTCCCCGTTAGCGTAGCGTTTCCTCTGGAGAATCCCCGATCCCTCCTGACTAGCATATCCAAGAAAAAAGCACAACAAAGCTGATGCTATACAGCCAGTCAGCAGCATATCTGAGACACCAGTTCTTCCCCATACAATCATTTCGGGATTGAGTGCCATGACAGCTGCTACTAAACCTGCTGTTAACCAGCGTCTGGAAGGACGAAAAACTTGTTCTAAGGCATCTTGTTTTGCCAGTTGCCATTGCACAGTGTAGAATGCTAAGGCAATTACACTCATTGCCGCGATCGCACTTGGCAGACGCACTGCCCACTCATTCACACCAAAAATGTTGTATGCGATCGCCTGACACCAGTAAATCAAAGCAGGCTTATCAAAGCGAGTTTTATCATTGAAAAACGGCGTGATCCAATCGCCTGTTACGTACATTTGCCGAGAAGCTTCAGCAAACAAAGGCTCAGTTTCATCTATCAGCCCAATACTACCCAAATGCCAAAAAAATGCGATCCCACCAACCAAAATCAACCACAAAGTTGACAGTGCGATCGCCAAGGCTGGACGTTTGCCAATCCTATTTAACAACTGGTCGAAAGCGCGAATTGTCATTTAGTCACAAGTCAATAGTCAATAGTCAATGGTCAATGGTCAATGGTCAATGGTCAAGGGCCACTAGTCAATACTCGTTTGACGTGATTTTTTGTTTTTTGTTCTCAAAACCAATACCAAATGATATGAGGTTTGCGGTTTCCCTGACCACTAACAAATAGACATCTGGTACAAAAACCAACAATCAACAATTAAAAACTAATAATTGACTATTGATCAAGAATTAATTCCCATTCTTTCTTTTGCGGATTCCAGACAGGAGCGGGAGTTTCGCCAACTACGTAAGGTCCCCAGTAGCGACGGGAACCATCCTGTGCAAAGGCGACTAAAACATCTCCCTTTTCGATTTTGATGCTACCGTTAGGTAGCGATAAAATTAAACCCTTTTCACTACCTTCTCCTGGAGCAAAATCCCAATGTGCTGGGACTGCATAATTTTCTTGAGAATTACTTTTAACTCCTGCTTTGCGTGCTAGTAAAGCAAGACGGACAGGTTGTTCAGTTTGATTACTCATTCGTAAACTTCCCTGGCTTGCTGCTTTGATCGTTGAGCCTTGATGATATGCAAATAAGGATTTTTTTTGAGATGTCGCTACAGAAGTATCTAAAGTAGAAGCGATCGCACTTTCTGAGTTAGTGTTTGATTGAGATTCAGAAGATTGATCCCCCTCAAAAGATACTTTCAGTTCATAGCAACCTACAGCTAACAAAAGCAATCCTAAGCAAGCAGCTGCGAGAACAGCATGACGGTAGATTAGCGGTTTCATATTGTATAGATATTACAAATAAGTATTTTTCTAGGCTCGTTCAACTGAACCCTACAAGCAGTAGACTTAGAAATAATCCGAACTAGGGAAACATTCGGTAGTCTGTAACAAAACAAGTCTCACGGGCTAGCCATCTTTTACGTTGAAAGCTGGTTCTTTCAAGCCCACACGCTCACTGTATTGAGTCAGTGTGGGTATGGGTAGTTGACATAGTAGCCTAATATCAACATTGACCAATGATTAAGTGAATATGCAAAGCATTTCACTGATCACAAATTACTGGTGACTCATTGAATTGAGGACTACAGACTTTTTGAGAATTATGGGTAGGATGTATACTTTATGCCATTATGAGCAACAATACTGAAGGAAGTTAGGAAAAATTTCCTTGACGCTTCATTTATTCGTACTAGCTCAAGATGATGATACTATATATTGATTTTTGTGTTCACCCTAAACCCAAAACAGCTTCAATTGACCTCTTGCAAAAGTCGAATGAACCCCCCTCAATCCCCCCGTGAACGGGGGGAAGATTTAGTTCCCTCCCCGTTTACGCTTAGGGTTAGGGTGGGGTAAAAATATTTTTGCAAGAGGTCTAATATTATCCACATAACTTTATGCTAAACCTAATATCTTCAAGATGGAAATATCTAATCAGATTTTGATCAATGTCACCATCATCAATCATGCAAAATACTCGTCTCAATAACTTATTCAATGCGATCGCTAGGAGGTTAGAACAGTGGATTTTCAACCCTTGGCGACGCATATCTATACTAATCATTAGTTTTTTATTTGGTTTTTTTCTAGGAAACGCACTTGCAACTACAGCTGGACAAACAGCAGAATGGGATATTGTAGTGGCTGGAACTTTAGTGTTGGCAACAGAAATTGCCAACAGGATATTTTACAATCGCAGCGTCTTAGCACGACAAGTATTTTGGGTGCAAGCAATGAACTATCTGAAAATTGGTCTCACCTACAGTTTATTTTTGGAAGCATTCAAGCTGGGATCGTGAGGAGTGGGAATCGGGGACGTATCAATTAAAAATTAAAAATTAAAAATTGTGAATGGGGAGAAGGGAGAAAATACCCAATGACAAATGACAAATGACAAATTTTTATATCCTGATGTGCTGGAATTTTGCCAAACTCATCTGCGGATGCAGCCCCAGATGGTGTCGGAGGTGTTATGTAATTTGTGGCTACCTTTAGCTACAAAGTTGGTGTCCCAGCGACAGCAATTAAATCGTCCGTTGATTCAGGGTATTTTGGGAGGACAAGGGACGGGTAAAACTACTTTGTGTAGAGTTTTGACCTTGATTTTTCAACACTTGGGATATCAAACGCTGAGTTTGTCTTTGGATGACCTATACAAAACCTATTGCGATCGCCAAATTCTCAAACAGCATGATCCCCGTTTGATTTGGCGCGGTCCGCCTGGAACTCATGATGTTGAGTTAGGCTTAACTGTATTAGACAAAGTTCGCAATTGTGAACTTCCAGTATCAGTTCCCCGCTTTGATAAATCAGCACACAATGGTGCTGGTGATAGAACTACTCCAGAAATTGTGGCAAATGCAGACATTGTGTTATTTGAAGGTTGGTTTGTAGGCGTGCAACCTATTGATCCCAGTGCATTTGATCACCCACCACCACCGATCATCACTCCTGATGACAAAGCTTTTGCTCGTGATATGAATCGTAACTTGCGTGATTATCTGCCACTATGGGAAAGATTGGATGGTTTAATCGTGTTGTATCCCCAAGATTATCGACTTTCTTTAGAGTGGCGCAAGCAAGCAGAAAGGGAAATGATTGCTGTTGGCAAATCAGGGATGAGTAATGCAGAAATTGAGCAATTTGTCAACTATTTTTGGTGTTCTCTCCATCCAGAATTATTCATTAAACCGTTAGTCGAATCTCCCACACTAGTTGATTTAGTGATTGAGATCAATTCCGATCATAGTTTCGGCAATATCTTAACTCATTAGTCAATTATTGATTGACAGTTGACAACTGTCATTGGTGTTTATTCTCCCCCTTGTTCTCCTTCCCAATTTTGAATTTTGTAGACGCGGAGCGGCTACTTACAGAAGTCGCTTACGCGCCTACCGAAGGTATTTTGAATTTTGAATTGATACGTCCCCAATCCCTAATCACTCGTTGATAAAGCTTGATTAATATGATTGAGTAAATCTTCCATAGAGATCGACCGAGGTAAAACTTGGCTTGCGATCGCACCGACAGCATTTTCTAGAGACTGTTCTTGAGTAAGATCAGGATTTAATTGCTGATCTAGTACTAAAACGGGTGGCAATTTTACTGGTAACTCTCCAAGTGTTTTCAGGGCTGAGTATACTTCTTTTTTGAGGCTGGATTCTTCTAAGCAAATTAGTAATAAGTCAACGCTTTTGTGACGGAGTTGTTGTAGCAGTTCTTCCCAAGATCTACCAATAGTCGCTTTGAGTCCGGCTGTATGTAGATACTGAATTAATGCTTGAAACCACTCTGAACCACGAGAGATAGTTAGAGGTTTAAAACCTTGATTGGGAAAATCTTTGACTTGAGAGTCTTTTTCTAAAGTTTTGCTAGTAGAATGCTTACGTTTTGCATCTGGTAAATCTGGTAGTGCTGCCAATTCTACAACTAATATACTGGAAGGACAGGAAATACCAACTGCTATTTGCAGCACTGACAATAAAGCATCTATTTTTTTGTTTTTATCGCTGTTGTTGGTATGCGATCGCGTTAAACAAGGAAACACGGACAAACCAGTTATTTGAGAAGCTGTCTGTGTAGTTTGAACATCACAGGTAACTATAGGTAGATTTGCCAAGCGAGGAAGCTTACTTAGTTTTTGCAAGTAAGCTGTTGCTGCGGGTACTTCTGGGTCTAGCAAAATGACATCAAATTGCCACACTCTACCTAGCAATTCTGCTTGTTCAATATCATCGACTTCTATAATTCGATGTTGTTGCAGTAAGGGATATAAATCGAGATTTTCTCCTTCAGGATGGACGAATCTAAGAATTCGCAGTGGTGCATGACTTAGAACAGGTTTTGTTTGTTTGTTTTGCTGCTTTTTTTGGGAAACTATATACAAACTTTCCAATAATGGTGCTAAGAACTGAGGTTCTACAGGTAAGCTTAAAAAACCATCTGCACGATTAGCAAATGCTTGCTCTTTCTCAGCTGCGGTTGCTGTCACAATTACAGGAATGTGGCGAGTTGTAGCATCAGATTTGAGTAAAGTTAGCACATCCCAACCCGAAAGCAGAGGTAGTAGGGGATTGAGAAATACAGCTTTTGGTTGCAAACGACGGGCTTTTTCTACAGCTTCACATCCGGATCGCGCTATTACTACTCGATAACCTAAACCTGTGAGTTGTTCGGTAAAGTCTTCAATATATCGGGCTACAGCTTCTACAACCAATACTAGTTGTTGGGAAGAGGTGGAATGGTGGGATGATGATGATGATGATGATGATGTAGATTTTTGTCCCCATCTGTGTTGTGTCCCCAGGCTTGAGGTAGTGGAATGGTGGGGTGAAATCTTTCTTTTGATCTCGCGATCTGGCGATCTCTTCTTCATCTGTGTCTCAATCTCTTCCTCTGCTAGTCTTCCTAACTCTTTTGGAGGACTTGGTGGTAACAACAAAGTGAACTGACTGCCTTTACCTTCGCGAGATAAAAAGTTAACATCACCACCATGCAGACGAGCAAGGGCCCTAGTTAATACTAATCCCAGTCCTGTACCTTCAAACTGGCGGGTAAGTGGATGTTCTAATTGTTGAAATTTTTGAAAGATCAGATGCTGTTGATGTTCGGGAATACCAAGGCCTGTATCCCAGACTGTAAATGTAATCCAACCTTCCCAGCGACTGACTCGCAATCCAATTTCTCCTCCAGTTTCTGTGAACTTGAAAGCATTGGATAGCAGGTGTACCAACATTTGACGCAGGCGAAATTCATCTGCGACAATTTCTTCTAAACCTGGTTCTATAGAAAGACTGAATGTGTGTTCTTCTCCACCAGCTTGAGGATGATGGGAAGAAACTGTGGTTTTGCGACTTTGAGCATGGATAGCTTTTGCTTCATCGACAGCGCGATCGCACACTGTACGAATATTCACAATTGCCAGCATCAGTTCCATTTGCCCTGTTTCCATGCGGGTCAAATCTAAAATATTATTGACTACACTCATCAAATGCCGCCCACTTTGATGAATTAGTCCAGCATAACGTGCTTGTCGCTCATTGAGTTCTCCTAATTGTTGATCTACTAACAACCGCGATAATCCCAAAACCGCCGTGAGGGGAGTTTTTAACTCATGGCTAATGCAGGCTAAAAATTCGTCTTTTAACCGATTTAGTTGCATCAAATCGGCATTTTTTGCTGCTAGTTCTTTACAAAGCTGCTGCTGTTCGGTGACATCTGTTGCTAACATTAACCACAAATCTGAGTTCAGCACGGTGTCGGAACTAGGATTTTTGACTTTCAGTTCTGGGCTGTCTAAAGGAATTTTGGCAAATTGCCAGACTCGTTCTTGACCATTTTCTACTTCTACAACACAGGTGCAAGTTCCATGCTGGCTATCTAAAAAGCAGCGATTTTTAGAAGGTAATCGTGTAGACAATATTGAACTTTCGGTTGTAGTTGTAGTTGTAGTTGTAGTTGTAGTTATTGGTAGTAGTACTTCACTACTAGTGGACAAATGATCATTTCGTACCAGAGTTTTGGCAACTATGGGCTGGGTTTGATAATGATCAGCATTATTGTTGGTGCTGATATCGGCTAGACTTTTGTGAGTTGCATATTCGAGGTTTTTGACAGCTGCGGGGTTGAGGATTGCTTCTACTTGTTGTCTAACGCCTTCTGGGTCTTTTAAAATTCCTAATTGTTCCCACCATGCTGGATTTTGAGTGACAACCTTGCCTGTGTTCGTTTGCAGCATTAAAGGCCAAGGTAATCTTTCCAAAAGTTGGATGAACGGATGATTAGGCAATGGTGCAAATGGGGGTGTTGTCTGTTTTGTCTGTTTTGCTTCTTTTGCAGTCTTGGCGGCGAGGGGTGCTTTGCGGCGACGGGATTTAGTTTTGTTAGTACTATCTTCGATTTGCGGTTGATTTTGTACTTTTTGCCGAAACACAAATTGCAGCAACCGTGAAGTATCTATTAACCCCAAAAATTTGCCTTCAGGGTCAATTAATGCCCAATCTCGGTTAATATTATTTTTGGTCTGTTGCGATCGCAATAAATGACTGAATTCCTCGATACCACAATCAGACGCTAAAGTCTGTATTGGTTGTATCAAGCTTGATTCCCGACTTGCCAATGGCTGCTGTAAGTTAAAAGACCCTGCTTGATTGCTATTTCCTTGATTTGCTGCCAAAATTTCTGGTAGCAAATGAGCAGAATAAATTACCCCAATGGGGTTTTGCTGCTCATTTAAAACTATCAAGCGATCGCACTGCTGCGCCTCAAAAATTTCCAATACAACTTTTAAAGTTGCTGTTTTTGAGCAAATGGGTACAGTGCAGACGAATTCGTATAGCGGGTACTTTAGCATTGACATAAGCTTTATAAGCTTTCGAGTATCATTCTGTCGGTATGGAAACATTTAGCATCACCAAGTAGTTAAGCTGGTGCTGTTCGCGTTTCCAGCCATATCTTCACTTTGCCATTGCGGGTTATAAGGCAATACGGTCAGCCTAGGGAATTCAAAAGTCAAAATTACTATTGTTTATGCAGCATGGCAAGAAATCATACAAAAGCTTATAGCATTGGTGTTATTTCTGTGAGCATAGCTGCTTTTAGCGTATCTATTGTTTGGTACTAAGTAGTTTGTATTAGTTATAACTACTACTAAAAATATAGCTTCCTGGTGTCAGTTGTGCTGTTGTTGTAAAAAACCCTCTTTAAGATTAGCAATACCTAAAACAATTATGGCTCCAAAGATTCGCTTTAGAACCTTTAGGAATTATAATGATTTACAACGCAATGATTATTTAACTTAGTTTAAGTATTTTATCTAAGGAGTAAAACTAGAAAATCTGTATTTAGTTAGATATGAAGAACAAGAGGCAAAATCTCGCTGATTTAGCATGAAACTAAATCTTTCCCTTTGAACTCTGATTTGCCTAAAACAGTGTCTAAGAGCAGGCATTTACAACTATTTACTCTGCGTTGATCTTCTCCTCAAAATACAGGTCAAGTGCTTGTTTGAAATAATATCTGTAACAGTTGTTAATAAGATTGTACAATTTGTTAAGAAGCAATCTTTAGGTAACTTTACAAAATGGCCATGCAGCCGATGGGACTGTGAGATTGTTTGTCAAATTACCAAATCATAACTTTATGTTCTGAGTTCAGTTGCTCAAGGAGGTACACATAAGATCATATTAATACTATGAAGCAATCAAACATTAATATTGTTTTGATATTATGATCCGATAAATTTTAGTTGGCATGATAAATAAGAAAGCTATTTATCTAATCACTATAACTAAACAGTTGAAAAAATCTCATCTTTTCCCGAATAATTAGTTACATTCAAAAGTAAAAAACAAACAATAAAATCGAAGATTTTAGATGTCACCAGATGCCAGCAGCAAGAACAATAGATTTTTTTTCAGCAAATGACGAAAGCCGAACAACAGGCATTTTTACAGGAACTTAAATTAGAATACCGCCAAATTCTTATAGATTACTTTACCACAGACAAAAGACTGAAGGAAAAAATTGATAAATTTATCAATGCAGTATTTTATGCTAATATTCCTGTGCCGCAAATTATAGAAATTCATATGGAACTTATTGATGAATTTTCCAAGCAGCTAAGATTAGAAGGACGCGGAGACGAGACATTACTAGACTATCGTCTGACGTTAATTGATATTCTGGCTCATTTGTGTGAACTTTATCGGCGATCGCTTCCTCAATAGATACATTTGATTTCAGGCTTATGCATGTTTGTGTATAGAGAGTTAGCGCTGATAGGCTAATAGTACTGTGTCAACCTAACTTTGAGAGGTTATAGATCCCCCACAACTTTTGCGAAGTCGGGATCTGGACACCCACAACTCATCAAAATAAATGGGACAGAGCAGTAGTTTTGGATAGCATCTCTATTTTCATGGCATTGTACTAGTATAGGAAAACAGAAGACAAAAAGCCTACGTTATAGCAAAGTTAAGCTTTTTGTCTTGCAGTGGGAGGTTTGCTACCACCCAAAGATTAGTACCTGAAAATGTTGTTGCGCTTGTTTGATAACTTCTTTACTCTTTATCCCAGACTCTAGCTGACTATGAATAAAATCAAAAAGAGTTATGTTCTCAAGTTGTACGTAGCAGGGAATACCGCCAACTCAGTCATGGCACTAAGAACACTAAAAAATATATTAGAACGAGAATTTAAAGGAGTGTATACTCTCAAAGTCATAGACGTACTCAAAAACCCACAATTGGCGGAGGAAGACAAAATATTAGCTACACCAACATTATCTAAAATATTGCCTCCACCCGTTCGGAAAATTATTGGTGATCTTTCAGACCGAGAAAGAGTATTGATTGGTTTAGACTTACTTTACGAAGAGTTAATAGAAGACGAACAATTTCAAGCAGAATAGATTATATAAATAGATAAAACATAAGTCTCAACATTTTATTAATATAATAACTGGGTTAAATTCCCATTTGGTAAGTATAAAACAAAGATGAGAGAAAACGACCAACCAGAGAAAAACAACACACCTTTATTTGGTGGTGTCGAAAAAATTCGTACGATGATAGAGGGGTTTGATGATATTAGTCATGGTGGATTACCTGTAGGGAGAACAACTCTGGTCAGTGGTACCTCTGGAACTGGTAAAACTTTATTTTCTCTCCAGTTTCTTTTTAACGGTATTAGCTATTTGGAAGAACCAGGAGTGTTCGTCACCTTTGAAGAATCCCCCTATGATATCATAAAAAACGCCTATATTTTTGGTTGGGATTTGCAAGGCTTAATCAATGATGGGAAGTTATTTATTTTGGATGCTTCTCCTGACCCAGAAGGACAAGATATTGTTGGTAACTTTGACCTTTCAGCATTGATTGAACGCTTGCAGTATGCTATACGCAAATATAAAGCAAAAAGAGTAGCTATTGACTCCATCACTGCTGTATTTCAGCAATATGAAGCTATTGGAGTCGTCAGGCGCGAAATTTTTCGTTTAGTAGCCCGACTCAAACTCCTGAATGTCACCACTATAATTACCACAGAACGTACCGAGGAATATGGTCCAGTCGCTTGTTTTGGAGTAGAAGAATTTGTTTCCGATAACGTAGTAATTGTCCGCAACGTCTTGGAGGGGGAACGTCGTCGTCGTACCATCGAAATTTTGAAACTGCGTGGTACAACACACATGAAAGGCGAATATCCTTTCACAATTACTAATGAAGGAGTCAATATTTTCCCACTTGGGGCAATGCGCTTAACTCAAAGATCTTCCAATGTACGTGTATCTTCTGGGGTTACAACCTTAGATGATATGTGTGGCGGTGGTTTCTTTAAAGATTCAATTATTTTAGCCACAGGAGCTACAGGCACAGGTAAGACATTATTAGTCAGCAAATTTCTGCAAAATGGGTGCAAAAACAGTGAACGGGCAATATTATTTGCCTACGAAGAATCGCGCGCTCAACTCTCGCGTAACGCCTCATCTTGGGGAATCGAATTTGAGGATTTAGAACGTCAAGGATTGCTGAAAATAATTTGTACCTATCCTGAATCAACTGGTTTAGAAGATCATCTACAAATTATCAAGTCAGAAATTGCTGATTTTAAACCTGCTCGGATTGCTATTGATTCACTCTCAGCCTTGGCACGCGGTGTAAGTAATAATGCATTCCGACAATTTGTCATTGGTGTCACGGGGTACGCCAAGCAAGAAGAAATAACAGGCTTTTTTACTAATACAACCGATCAATTTATGGGTTCGCATTCGATTACCGACTCCCATATTTCCACAATTACTGACACGATTTTGATGTTGCAGTATGTAGAAATTCGTGGAGAAATGTCACGGGCAATCAATGTATTTAAAATGCGTGGCTCTTGGCATGATAAGGGTATTCGTGAATACAATATCACGGCGGATGGCCCGGAAATTAAAGATTCTTTCCGCAATTACGAAAGAATTGTTAGCGGAGCGCCTACTCGCGTTAGTATCGATGAAAAAGCTGAACTGTCTCGAATAGTCAAGAGTTTTCAAGACAAAGACAGTAATGATGCTTCTAGTTAGCCTCGTGTTATATTCTGTGTGAAAAAACGGTATGAAGCCGCCTTATTGTTGTGTGAGGGGATGCGGTGAAAGGACAGATAATACTCTATAGTTTCTTACCTGGTGTAACAGCAGCAGTGTTAACCACTCAACCGAGTTGGGCGCAAAATGTTGTTAACCCCAGTATTTCTACCCTGAACGAGGGTGGAAACTTAGTAGCAGACAATACAAAAAATCAAGTTTCTGCTGGAAATAGTAGTTTTTCAACTAATTTGCCAACAACAATCAAAACACCAGAACCGACAGATTTTAAGACAATTAACATGCAGAGGTTTGGGAGTGATGATGTTGGGAAAATTGCTACTAAAACAATTGGTGTACCAATAGAAGAAATTTCTTTTCAAGATCAAAGAAGTACTTTCAGGGTGACATCAGCCCAATACCAAGCCCAGCCAGTAGATAGCAATCAGTTAGCCTCTGCGATTTTTGATGCCAACTTGCAGCCAGAAATTATGCAGGTAGCTCCCTTTGACTATGGTACTCAGCATCTACGCCAAAGCACTGCTGAGGCTAAAACTGGATCACCGAAAAACTCTGTCAAACCTAGATCGCCGTCTCAAGTTGGGCAAAAATTGCGTGAAGTCATAATTAGTAGAAGTTCAAATCCAGAAAAATTGCCAGTGGGTGTAAGTGATGCGATCGCTCCCCAGGAATTTACCAACTCTACCACTACACAAGCACCATCAAAGCAAAACCCTAACATCCAAGCTTCAGCTTTTTTACAAAATGTCGCTAGAGGTTCAGGTTCGGCAAAATTATTAGCGATCGATAATTGCTCTCAAGATACACTTAGTTGTCCTCCACAAAATCTCAGCCCGCAACTCGTATCGCAAGCAATTTCTCCGACAGCACCAACAATCAACAATCAGCAACAACAAACAACTCCACAAGTCCCCATCGTTTCGCCAATTTCCAAACCAACAACACCTGCACCTAATTACCTCAATCCTGACAAAAGCAATCCCTTGCTATTTCCTACCAAACCTGATGAAGTTAGACAAAAGGGAAACCAGCCAATTACCTTAGAACAAGCTGTAGATTTAGCACAGCGCAACAATACACAACTACAAATATCTTTATTGGAATTACAACGAGCTCAAGCTAGCTTGCGGGAAGCTCAAGCTGCTTTATTTCCCACCCTTGACTTGAGTACTAGCATTACCCGCAGCCAATCTGCTCAAAGTCAACTCACCTCAGAAATACGAGACGAACAAGAACGGGGTTTACCACCAGAACTGCGTACTCAATCCAACGACGATGAACCTGGTACATCCTTCAATGGTCAAGCACAACTTATTTATAATATCTTTACTTCAGGCAGACGTTCAGCCAACATAGGCGCTGCTGAAGAACAGGTACGCTTCCAAGAATTGGATACTATGCGTCAAGCTGAGGAAATTCGCCTCACTGTCGCCACAAATTACTACGATTTGCAAGAAGCAGATGAAAATGTACGCATCGCCCAATCTTCTGTGAGAAATGCTGAGGTGACTTTACGCGATGCTCAAGCTTTAGAAAGAGCGGGTGTAGGTACTCAATTTGATGTACTTAGAGCGCAGGTAACTTTAGCAAATGCTCAACAAGATTTGAGTGGAGCGTTATCTCAACAAAGAATTCGCCGCAGTCAGTTAGCAAGTACATTAAATGTTCCAGATGCATTAACTGTCAGTGCCGCAGATCCTGTAAGATTGGCAGGTCTGTGGAATTTGCCGCTAGAAGATACGGTTGTACTAGCCTATCAAAATCGTCCAGAACTGCAACAGCAGTTGGCACAACGCAATATTAGCGAACAGCAACGACGTTTAGCACTTGCAGAACTTGGCCCACAAATCAGCTTAGTTGCTAGTTATAACCTATTAGATCAGTTTGATGATAGTATTAGCGTCACCGATGGTTATTCCGTTGGAGTGCAAGCCACCCTAAATTTATTCGATGGGGGAGCAGCCAGAGCCAGAGCTAACCAGCAAAAAGCTAATATTAGGATTGCTGAAACTCAATTTAAAGATACACGCAATCAAATCCGCTTCCAGGTAGAACAAGCTTATTCGGAATTGAGATCTAACTTAGACCAAGTACAAACTGCAAATATTGCTTTAGAACAAGCTAGAGAATCTTTACGTTTGGCGCGTTTGCGATTCCAAGCAGGTGTAGGAACTCAAACAGATGTGATCGCAGCTGAAAATGACCTCACAAGAGCGGAAGGTAATAGTGTCAGCGCTATTTTGTCTTACAATCGCGCTCTAGCGACTTTGCAAAGATCTGTAACTGCTAGAGGATTAGCTAGGATTGCTCAATAGTAAATGGGGATTGGGGATTAGGGATTAGGGATTGAGGAAGGTAGAGACTCCACCTCCTCCTGCTCCTGCTCCTTCTTGATCCCCGATCCCCGATCCCCGATCCCCATTCCCCATTCCCCATTAAATTCCCGTTGTTCGCTCCCCGTAACGTAATAGCTTTTCGATCGCCACCAAACGATTTTCCCAAGCTTTGACTTGATAGGGTTCATTCACAGATTGCGATCGCATCCAGACGCGAAATTGAGACTGGAAACGAGCCAGAGTTGCTTTTGCTAGCCTATATTTACTTGCATTTGGTTCAGCAGCTAGTTGATTTAAAGTACTTTGTAAAACTTCTGCTTGAGTGTGAAAGTCCGAAACTGCGATCGCTGATAACTTCAGTTCGTCGTTTTGGTCAACAAATTTCCATTCATTTACCAAGGCATTATAACGGGCAGCAGCAGCAGCAAAAGGCTGACGAGAGGGAATCGGTTCTTTTTGCGTACCTTGTCTTCTACTTTGTGTGCGACTGAAAACTTTGTGTAATTCGTTGTTAAAATTCTCAGTAGCAAACAGA
The DNA here is from genome assembly GCA_019359115.1 of Pelatocladus maniniholoensis HA4357-MV3. GTDB lineage: Bacteria > Cyanobacteriota > Cyanobacteriia > Cyanobacteriales > Nostocaceae > Pelatocladus > Pelatocladus maniniholoensis. Next base: position 37,131 of record JAHHHW010000095.1, on the reverse strand, counting down.
GCATAACCACTAATTGGCAAATCTCTGACTAATTGGATTTGGTCAAATGCTCCAGCAGTCGGTAAAGAAAGCAGACGAATTCCTGGTACTAGTAAGGTAGAGCCTAATTTTGAAGAAGCAATCCAAGGTTGTGCTAATCGCTCAAAGCGGAGGGTATCTTGAGCATAGGTCATGGGAATTATGACATCTACGTCACCTTGTCTTGCCCACACTTCCCAATCTTGTTGAATTTTCTGAATGCGTTCTTGTTCTGGTAAGGGAAATACTGCTACCGATAATATCAGGTTAGGTCTTTTCGCTCGCAAATTCTTGGACAATTCTGCAACAAAGCTATTTACTTGCTGAGTACGAAATTCTGTCCATTTCTGCCATAATTCCCTTTGGCTGGGAGAGATATTGATTGGATCTACACCCGTAAGTTGTTGAAACTTGGCTCTTGCTGCTTTACCATAGCCATAAGTCCTTCCTGCATTTGGATCTTGGAAAGGATAGCGAATATAGTCTAGTTGTAGGCCATCAACTTGATAGCGGGTAACAATTTCTTCATATAGTTGCTGTAAGTATTGTCGCACTTGTGGATTAGCTTGATCAAAAAAGGGTTTACCTTGACCTTGAGGAATCATTTGACCACGCTGATCATAATTTGCCCAATCTGGATGAGCAGCAAGCACTGGCCCTGGATAATCAGGTTTAAGGTTGAGAATTTGATTATGGCGTTGATTACCAGCTGCGAAAGTCCAAACCCAAGCGTGTAATTCCATACCTCTCTGGTGGGCTAATTTCACACTTGCTGCTAGGGGGTCCCAACCACGAATCAGGGGATTTTGTTGGGGTGCAACTTGACTAGGGTAGATGGTGTAACCAGAGTTGACTGTTTCAAAAAATACTGTGTTAAATCCTGCTTGTGCCAAGCGATCAAAAATTTTAGCCAATCCCTTTTCGCTACCAGCCCGCACAATTGTACCCCGATCAAGCCAGATTGCTCGGATTTCTGGTTGAGCTAATCTCTGATCAACAGGAAACTGTTGCAACAATGAAGACTTGGCCATGAACCAATTTGAGCGTGCTTGAGCATACTGTTTTTGAGCAATTAGCTGTGGCAAGTTTTTGACAACTTCCCTTGCTTGTGCTATTACCTGCTCAGTAGTCTGGACTGGTGCGCCAGATTTCACCGAAGCAAATTCTGCTTGCTGTACCTTAACAATTTGGGAATTACCATTTTGTACCGCAGCTGCTAGGTGAGCGCTTTCTACTCGACCGATGAGATTTTCTAACTGTTGTTGGAGAGCGATCGCTTCGTTACGACTAATAGGTGCATTAGATCTAGGTTCTATATCCAAACGCACTCTCTGCTCAAGTTGGTCAATAGCCTCATCGGAACGTGGGAACGTAATATTAGGTAGAGGTCTGGGTTGAGGAGCAGTGGCTGTAATTTGAGGAGGGGGTGTGCTTGGAGTGGGGGGTTTGTTTGGAGTAGGAGGAATACCTGGATTGACAGAAGTGCTAGCAATGACGGAGGTAGAGCAGTTTGATGAACCTCCTGGTACTTTACTAATAAAAATAGAAAACTTTTTGAGATGACGTTTGAGTGCAGCTTTTAACCAAGCAGTATCTGTCTGTACACCAGAAGCAGCGTCTACTCCCCAACGCCAACCTAACAAAGTAGAGCGTTCTGTGGTTAACACTGCTGGAGGTTTATCTTGAGCATCCCAAACAGCACCTGCTTGCGACGCCATAGCATTGGGAATCATGACGCCACCACGCACTGTACCCAGCAGATCATCTTGGTTGTCTAAATTACGTGTAATTACTGCTGATGGTTGTAATTTTTGGGGAGAGTTGAGGCTAAATCCCCAATATCCACCTAACAAAGATTCCAGCAGTTGGCGCACTCCCGGCGCTGATGAACTCCCCACTGGGCCACTAGCGATCAAACGTCCACCATTTCTCATCCATTCTTCGAGAGCGATCGCTTGTACTGGTGAGATACTCTCTACATTCGGCAAAAATAACACCGGGCGATCGCCCCAATCTGCTGCACTTTTAACGCTATCTAAAGAAATTACACAGTACTTGGCTCCGATTGCTTGTAAGCGATTTTCAATTCCCGCCCACTGACTGGCATTTTCTTGGGTATGGACAATACTAAATACAGGTTCTTCACTAGTTGCAGCTATTGCTGGTGCGATCGCGAATAGATTATGTAGTATAAATATAAATTTTATTTTAAAAATAAATAATCCAGTTGTTTTGATATTTTTTAATTTATTTTTTTTTATCTTTTTATTTAGCACTTCACTATTTACTCCTCAATTAATATTGGTCATTGGTCATTGGTTATTGGTTATTGGTCATTAGTAGGTAGTTAATTTCAACAACCAAATAATAACAAACCAACTATTTAATACAGGTCTTTATCAGTTCCTCTACTCCGGCAACGGGAAAGATGTTTGTATCCAATTTACGGGCTAATTCTTTCATATTTATATCATCTAAAAATACCAACTCACCATGCTTTAGCATGATACTTGGCAGCAAGATGCCATCTCCTAAATCTTGACCTTGTAAATTTAACAACAAATCATGACCAGTAAGCAAGCCTGTCACGGATATATTTTGTCCCCAATAATCACTATTAAGAGCCTGCATATTTACTTCTAAACCTTCTACCGAATTTAACCGTTCTAGAATTGGTTGAAATGCTTGTTCTACAGCGTTACCCACTACCCAAGTAAATCTTTTTTGCTCTTTTATTTTTGGCGGTAGTAATTGATCCGCAGTTTGCATAAACTGCTTGATAAACAAGCGAATCGAGCCGACACCGTTATCGATTTGGGGATAGTCTTCATATTCAGATTCACATGGTAATTTCTCTCCTGCGATTAAAAACCATTCATCAGCTAACCAAGCAAATGTAGAATCAAATTTTTGTCGAAATTGCTGCTGATGCGATCGCACTTGTTGAATCACTTCTTGAGCTTTTTCTGGTGTAACTGGTGTCAGTTCGTCTTTTGAGGGACGAAACTTGGTTAATCCCACTGGTACTACTGCTACCGAAGCAACAGCTGGCACTTCACCAGTATGAAATGACGCTAATTCTGTTAGGGTTTGTTCCAAGTGCTTGCCATCATTTATACCAGGACATACTACTACTTGGGCATGGATTTGCAGTCGTCTTTGTTGAAACCACTTGATGTGCTGCAAAATTTGTCCCGCGCGAGGATTTTTTAAGAGTCTAATTCTCACTTCGGGTTCTGTAGCATGAACCGATACATATAATGGAGACAGGCGCATTGCTTCAATACGTTGCCATTCCCGTTCTGTCAAATTAGTTAAAGTCAGGTAAGAACCATACAAAAAGCTCAAGCGATAGTCGTCATCTTTGAGATACAAACTTGAACGCTTACCTGGTGGTTGTTGATCGATGAAACAAAACGGACAACGATTATTGCACTGAATTAAATTATCAAACAAAGCGGTTTCAAATTCTAACCCCAAGTCTTCGTCGTAGTCTTTTTCAATTTCCAGATGATGAGTTTTGTCAGTAGCGTCTAAGACTTCTAATTCTAAAATTTCATCAGCGCACAAAAACTGATAATCAATTAAATCACGGGGAGGCGTACCGTTAATAGTGACGATCGCATCCCCAACTTCAAAACCAATTTCTGCTGCAATAGAATCGGGTAATACTTTGGTAATTCGAGCCGGACGAATAGTAGTCATTGGTCATTGGTCATTGGTCATTGGTCATCGGTCATTGGTCATTGGTCATTGGTCATTGGTCATTTGTTTTAAACAAATGACTAATGACTAAATAACTATTAAATATTTATCAACAATCCCATCCTAGTTGCAGCCAGTATTAATATGCCAAATATCAGCCTATACCAAAAAAGTTATCCCCGTTGCCACCTTTCCATGCGCTGCTAAAGAATTCCTGCACCAATTGCACCCAGAATTGCTGCTCCAAACCCCAGGCGATACCATACAAATACCCAGCTGCTACGTCGTTGCAGGAACTTCAGCAACCAAGCAATTGATAAATAGGAAAATACGAAGGTTGAGGCGATACCAATCAATAATGGCAGGAATATATGCGATTCTTGGAGTACGTCTTTAGTTTGAACAGCTGTGGCGATCGCCAGTGTTGGTAAGCCTAACAAAAATGAAAATCGAGCAGCAGTCTCTCGTTGTAAGCCAATAAATAAGGCTGTTGTCAGAGTTGAACCAGAACGTGAAGCTCCTGGTAGAAGAGCTATCATTTGCCCTAAACCTACAATAATTCCATCTTTAATTTTTACTTCTTTAAAACCACGCTTGCGCGAGCCGAATTTCTCTGCTAAACCCAACAATATCGCCATCACGATTGACATGACTGCAATCATCAAAGAACTTTCCAATTCAACATTTAAAATCTTGAGTACTAAACCACCTAATAACGCAGGAAACGTCCCAATCGCGATCGCCACAAACATTTTCCACTCAGATCGCTGCCATTCCTTATGCTGAAATGCGAACCAAGCACCCCCTAAAATATTGTGAATGTCTTTCCAAAAATATATTACTACTGCAAAAACGCTGCCAAGCTGAATCGCATCAATAGCTGCTTTACTCCATGTCACCTTCCAACCTAAAATGTCTCGAAATATGATCAGGTGGGCGGTACTGCTGATAGGTAAAAATTCTGTAATACCTTGGACTATACCTAAAATAAATCCTTGCACTATTTTCCCAATCAAGTTGGATTCACCTGCAACAGCATTACCAGCTGTTTGCATCAGATGATTTCCTACAGGCAAAAAAAATTCTACTCCACCTGTTACAAACATTGTTCCCATTAACCACACTCCAGAAGTAGCTGCCTAACTTTAACGAATTATCCAACTTTACGTCTTGGGAGTCAGTTGTACCGGAAGAGTATTTTCTCAAAAACACTCCTAAAGGAGGAATACAGGGATTGAAAATGTGATTTTCCTGCTCAAAATTCCCTGTAAGATAAAAGATATAATTATTATGCCCCTGGGGGGGATATGTGTTGTGATATATTAAATAAAATAAAGTTAAATAAATAATATTAATAAACTTTGGTTAACAATACATTGTCTTCATACACTGTTTCCACTGGCATCAAAACTAAGACGGAGACATTCTCCACTTCCGGACATCAGCACATGCAGGCGTCAAATCCGCTTGTAGTATTTGCTTCTGCTCGGCAAACCTGGTTAATTTTTGCAGCAGCTATATTTTTAGTAACCGTACCAGTATTTATTGAAGCGCCTCTGGTGCGATCGCTGCCGTGGTTGAGTGTTGGTCTGACATTTTTGTGGGTGTGGCTGAGTTTCTTATTAATGTCACGTTCTGTAACATACCATTGGGGAGATTTATTATTTGGGTTTAGCTGGAGTTGGTTAGCTGGTTCGATTTACTGGGGTTGGTTACGTTGGGAACCTTTATGGCACTTACCAGTAGAAGCTATCGGTCTACCATTTGCCATATGGTGCTTGCGTCGCAATTGGGGAAAAGTTGGTAACTGGTTTTATTTGGGTTCTTTACTAGGTACTGCCTTAACTGATGTGTATTTCTACTTAGTAAATTTAATGCCACACTGGCGACAAATTATGCGAGTAGAACCAGAATTTGTGCCATTAATTTTACATAATGCTGTAGCACAAGTAGAAACCCCTTGGGGAGTAGCTTGGGCATTAATTCTTGCTATGGTTCTCACAATGGTAGGAATTTTACCTTTAGGTAGAAGACAGTGGCACTGGTATGCTTTTGGCGGAGCAGTGTTAAGTACAATTTTAGTAGATAGTTTATTTTTGTTAGCTGCCCTTTTGGCCTAATACCATTTCACTTTTTTGATGATACAAATACATGAGTAGGGGTGTAAGGCTGTACAGCCCTACAGTAAATCCAGTATGTATCAGGATTTTTGTGAAACGGTATAATTCCAGTGAGTTCAACTTTGCTAATCAGGATTTACAAAATCGCTCTTTTCAAAAGCGTAATTTGATTGGTGCAGACTTTAGCGGTGCAGACATTCGTGGTTGTGATTTTAGTAAAGCGCTATTGCGAGAAGCTAATTTTAAAGAAGTCAAGGCTGGTCAAACTCTTACACACTTGATAATTACGATTATTGTGGCAGTAGTTGTGGCGATCGCGACGTTTCATGCAATTAGCCAGATATTATTTAATGTTCTGGGTGTAACTCCCGAAGAACCTGCCTGGTTTTATACTCTCGTTTTTTTCTCGGTTTTGGGTATTGTCACAGTTGCTTCTGCTGTAAGAGTTATTAATCATACTAGATTATTCATCAAGCGTGTTGCAACAACAGTTTCCGGCGCATTATTAGGCGCATTACTAGCTTTGTTTTATCGCGGAATCACCACGATCCAAAATCAGCCGCAGGTTGGTATCAAAACTTTAATTTTGAGTGCGGTGATTACAGGATTGCTCGGTTTTTGCTTTCCCAGGGGATTAGCTGGTGTGGGAATTGGGGTTGGTGGTACGGTTGCAGCGTATGGGTTTGCTTTTTTACTAGCAGCAGTCGCATTTGCACACTTAAGCACCCTGCATCTAGTTTGGGGATTGGTATGGGGGAGTTTGTGTGTAGGAGCGATCGCACTAGTCATGCTTTTGTTGGTTGAGAATGTCAAAGAGATTACACGCTGCTTCGCCACATCATTTCGCAGTGCTGACTTGACAAATGCTAATTTTGAAAATGCCAAACTTGGAAATACGGATTTTTCTAAAGCAGTAGGATATCGATCTTGATTTAATTAGGGAACGGGGATCGGGGATCAGGGAATAGTTATACTTCCCACAGTCATTGCACCCCACCCCTTAATCCCCTCCCCGCAAGCGGGGAGGGGAGGTTTTGGCGTTAGACAAAACCGGGGTGGGGTTCTTTGAGAATTCCTAAGTTTTGTAGGGTGTGTTGTCGCGCAGCGCAACGCGCCATTCGGTGATTTTCGGTGTTCCGTCCATAATGCACTTTTGTATATTGACAGAAGCTTCGAGTTCAAAACAGGAAGCTTTGGGTTTGAAACAGGAAACTTTGGGTTTGAAACAGGAAGCTTTGGGTTTGAAACAGGAAACTTCGGGTTCTGATTCGGGAGCATCCCAAATGTTCAAAAAACGCCTGCGATTGAAATCGCAGTCTCATAGTGAAACTCTGCTGAAGCAGACTGTTTGATTTTATGAAGTCGTCTGAAGACGACTTGCGCTATTAGCAAAGGGTTTAAACCCTTTGGTTTATGGTATTTTGAAAAAATTGGGATGCTCCCTGTGATTCCGAAATTCGGTGATTATACTGGGAATAACAAGATAGTGACTTTATATTAATCTTGCTATGCCTCTCACCTTCAGCTTTGCTCTCAGTCAAAATCAGACGTTTGAGTTACGGTGTGATTATGATTCGCGGCGTTTGGATAGTGTGGAGTTGGGGGCGCTGATTGATGTATGTGAAACAAAAGTTGCTGGCGCGGTTGAGTGTGTTTCAATTGCCAGTGAGTGAGGATATTGTGAAAGCCGCTTGGTGGACTCAGCAACGCCTCAATGATCCAGAGACATTTAAACCCTGTAGAGACGTTGCACTGCAACGTCTCTACATGTCCAAAATTATGACGAAAAATTCTTAACCGAACCGTATTGCGGGATATGGGGTTGGTGCAAGATATCTGGGAACGAGAACTTTCTCACTTGGAACGAGAATTTTCCCACTTGAAACGAGAACTTTTTCACTTGAAACGAGAACTTTCCCACTTGGAACGAGAACTTTCTCACTTGGAACGAGAATTTTCCCACTTGAAACGAGAACTTTTTCACTTGAAACGAGAACTTTCCCACTTGGAACGAGAAACTTGGAGTTCAAAGCTTCAACATCCGAGTTTAGAACCAATACGCTTGGTGTTAAGGCTAAAAACTAGAACTGATGTAGGTTGGTTTGAGGAACGTAGACGCGCTCATTAGGATATGAGACGCGATAATACTCTTACGAGAAGCCGCTCTTACGAGCGTCTACGCGTCTCTACAATACAATCTCAAAATTATGATGACTAAAAATTTTCTACAAATTCAGGACGACTTGATTGAGTCAACTTGAGCTTTTCTTCTAAACCTGTCCAATTTTTTTGCTCAATCAGGTGAATTAATTCATCAATATTATGACGATATTGTTGGAGCGATCGCAATACTTCTTGTTGATTATACTGTGCCATCATCATTCCTAGTTCTGGATTACCGCCGCCGACACGACTAGTATCTCGAAAGCCAGAACTAGCTAATTTTTGGGCTAATTGCAAGACTTGGGGATCACTTTCACCCAAACAAGCAGTAATTAAAGCAGCACTCACCATGACTGGTAAATGAGAAATCCAACTTACGGCGCGGTCATGATGTTCGGGAGGACAATAATAAAGTTTAGATCCCAGTTGTTTGACTATTGTCTCTACGGTAGATATTGCTTCTGGGGGTGTTGTAGCAGTTGGTGTCAACACATAAGGTCTATCAACAAATAGATGTCTTTGTGCAGCTTCAATACCACTTTCGGCTGTACCCGCCATCGGGTGTCCACCGATAAAATTTGTCCATAGGGGAGAAATGGCTTTAACTATCGGTGTTTTGACTGAACCAACATCGGTGATCACAACATTAGCAGATAGATAAGTGATCAACTGCTCAACAGTAGGAATAATAAGTCCAATCGGTGTACAAATAAATACAACCTCTACAGCAGTGAGCAAGCTCATGTCAACAGATGCTTGATCTACACTACCAAGAGCGATCGCCTTGGTACAGGTGGATTGCTGACGACTGACTCCTACAACATAATGTCCATGCGATCGTAAATCTAAACCCAAAGAGCCGCCAATTAGTCCAAGTCCTAAAATACCAATATTCATTGTGATTTTGACCGAAATTCAATTACCAGTCATTATATAAATTAATATTTAGTAGTTAATAAATAGTAAATAGTGGTAAATAAAAAACTATATAACCACTGACCAAATATTAGGAGTAAAAAATGCGTGATTCCTTTAATAGAATGATAGGTAAGACTCGCTATGTAGTGTGTCGTATTATGTTACATTTAGCAGGATCTGAAGTTGCACCAATCTTGGGAATATTAAATCATGGTGCGCGAGAAGCAATAGATTCTGATGGTGATTTAAATATTTTGGGAGAGGGACTAGTAGAACTCAGCCAAACTCTCTTGCAATACGATGAATACTGGCTTTCTGCTGCCAATGAAGGTGATGTATTTTGGAATGAAGGCGAAGCGGGAGATTATGTGAATGAGTTGTTTACAGACTCAGCCCAACGTTACAAGAGTGAGCCAGATTTCAGTTCTGAGTCTGATTATAATGACTCTTTTTCTATACCTGTAACGCGCAATGTTGTTGTCATGATTACAATTGCTTATCAAGGAGAAGTACCAGAATTAGAAACCGATCTCGCCAATACTTATGCTTTGAAAGAAGCTTTCAAAGCCTTAATTAATTTGCATTATAACCATAAACTCCAAGCAATTCAGGTACATTTTTCACCTGCTCAATTAGGTGATGAACTTACTAACGACCAACTTTTGCAATACTATCCAGAGTTGATACCTTTGTAATGGTCTTAGTATATGGTTGATTGTTATTTGGGACAATTAACTAACAACTACCAACACCCATCAATTCCCAATTTGATTGAGAAATTGTTAAGCTCGAAGATGAGAAGATAGTTAAATGCTGATGAAAATTTTGCGTAAATTAACAGTAATTGTTCTAACATTGAGTTTGTGTTTAACCACAGTTGCCTGCGGTGGTGGAGCAAATCAAAATCAGCCACAAGCTAATAATGGCAATCAGACAACAAACATCAGTAAGTTGAAAGATGGTCAGTATCCAGTACAACAAGCTACTTATGACGATGGTGATGGGGTATACACTCTATTTTTGCTCAACACTACGCCCCCAACTGTGAGAACCGAAAATTTGCAAATGGCGCGGCTGACCGATGATGAAGTCAAACAGGGTAAAAAAACTTACCTGAAAGTGGAAAACGGACAGCCAGCGATGTACTTAACAGAAGATTTTAAAATTGAGTACGTCCACAACGTCACCCAAACTCAAACAAATCCTCAAACTGGACAGCAGGAGACGGTAGTCGTCCGTCAACAAAGTAGTTTTTGGACACCTTTTGCTGGAGCTTTAGCTGGTCAAGCCCTTGGTAGTCTGTTGTTTAGACCCCAGTACTATGTACCACCTGTGTATCAACCAGGAGTAACTTTGACTGGTTACGGCGGTTATGGCAGAAGCTATAACGATGCAGTTTCCAGCTATCAGAGTCGTTACAATCAGCCACCAGCAGCAGTCAGAAATCGCACTGCTTTCCGTACAACAGGGAATATTCGCAGAACTCCCAATACCTCAACTGTACGCACAACACCACGTACCACTACTGGTAGTCGCCCCACTGGTTCTGGTTATGGTAGCAGTACCCTCAGACCATCTGGTAACTCTAGTTCTACTAGACGCAATTCTGGTAGAAGTTTTGGTAGCGGACGTAGTTCTTCAAGTCGTCGTAGCAGTGGTTTTGGTAGCAGAAGACGGTAGTTAATTTGATATTATGTCTGCTTGAACACTTATACTATCCGTTGAGGTCGGTAATGAGTAATGGTAATTAAGCATCAATACTGCAAGGGATAGGATTTTTCGTCATAATTTTGGGCATGTAGAGACGTTGCACTGCAACGTCTCTACTCTGTGTATTACTTTAAGCCAAAGCCACAGCTGGTTGTGGCCAACGTCCCACAGCCTTACCAATGACTGCTAGTTCTTGCATTAACTGATCGAAAGCCTCTGGTGTCAGAGATTGAGGCCCGTCTGACAAAGCCTTCTTCGGGTTGGGGTGAACCTCAATCATTAAGGAATCACACCCAGCAGCAATAGACGCCATTGACATCGAAGGTACATAAGCAGCCCAACCAGTACCATGACTAGGATCAATCATGATCGGTAGGTGAGTCAGGTTTCGCAACACTGGTATAGCTGATATATCCAAAGCATTACGCGTATATTGGCGGTCAAAGGTACGAATTCCTCGTTCGCACAAAATCACATTTGGATTTCCCGCCGCCAAAATATATTCAGCAGCCATCAACCATTCTTCAATAGTTGCCGACATTCCCCGCTTTAGTAAAACTGGCTTTGGTTGCGCTCCGACTTTTTTGAGTAGAGAGAAATTTTGCATGTTTCTTGCTCCTACTTGGACAACATCAGCAATTTCTGCGATTTTGTCCAGGTCAGCAGTGTCCATAACTTCTGTAATAATACCCAGCCCGCTAGCTTCCCGTGCTGCTGCAAGTAATTCTAAAGCGCTTTCACCATGACCTTGGAAGGCGTAAGGCGAAGTCCGGGGTTTGTAAGCACCACCACGGAGAAATCTAGCTCCCGCAGCTTTGACACGTTGCGCCGTCTCAATAATCATTTCTTCATTTTCGACGGAGCAGGGTCCAGCCACAACTACTAAGGGGTGGTGTTCGCCAAAGGTAACAGGCCCATCAGGAGTGTTGATAACTACTTCAGACGCTTCTCCGTGACGGTATTGACGGCTAGCGCGTTTGTAAGGCTTTTCTACCCGCAATACTTGCTCAATCCAAGGACTAACTTCCTGAATTTGCAGGGGGTCTAAGTCGGCTGTTTCACCAACTAGACCAATTACGACTTTGTGTTTACCAACAATTCTTTCTGGTGTCAGCCCCCAAGTGGTGAGTTCCTCACTAACGCGGTTAACTTCCGCTTCAGGGGAACCAATTTTCATGACTACAATCATGTTTCAGTTGTTAATTGCTAGTTGCTATTAATTATTATCTAATATCTAAGAAATTCAGTTATATTTTGTGGTTTCTAGTTTTTTCTTTACGCTTTAATACAGATCTCTTTTGATTTTTACAAATTTATAATATTTTTTTAATAATTCACTTTGAGAAAACAAATCAAAAATAGAGCGCTCAGAAGTTTTGCTGCTTGTATTGGGTTAAAAGAATATTAATTTTTGCTGAGTTCAGCAATGTTGAAGTTATTAAACTTCAACACTTTTTTTAAATCTACCCAATACGCTGGAAAAATGTTTATTTCCAGATCAGCAATTATCTGAGTCTCTGAGCGCTAGCAATTATGTATTCTTTTTTTGCCGAGATTCACGCCAAGCTGAAACCATCCGCCCAAAGTTGGTAATAAAGTCATTCCAACCCAAGAGAGTTCCGGTTCTATCTTCATCCCAAGAAGCAGAAAGAACACCGTAAGATATCCCCAATACACCTAAACCAAAAAATCCCATATTCACCAATAAAACGGCGACGGGAGGTAGTTTGATGTCGGTGTTGGTGAGAAGGAAATAGCTCACAACCAAGGTCATTATCCCCAAAGAGGTTGGCACTCCAGCAAAACCAGCCACACGACGCATCATTCGTTGGCTGACTACTTGGGGAATCGCAACTTCTTCTTTGCTATAACGTGGTTTTTTCTTTTCCTTTTTTACAGGCTCTTGCTTAACAATTTGAGCTTTACTTTCTGCCTTGGCAGGTTTTTGACGCTTTTTATTCGGTTCAAATGGCAAGCGATCAGATTCAGCAGGCATAATAAAGAGTTCCTATCCACGAATGCCGAGACGAGCAATCAAAGCTTGATAATGTTCTCGACTATCTTTCTGTATATAGGATAAAAGACGTTTACGCTGACCGATCAACTTTAACAATCCCCGACGGGAAGAAAAGTCTTTCTTATTGGCTTGCAGATGTTCACTAAGACGGTTAATACGTTCCGTCAGCATGGCAATTTGAACATCGGCAGAGCCAGTGTCGGTTTCGTGTACTTGGTATTGGGAGATAATCTCCAGTTTGCGCTGTTGCGTCAGAGCCATGATTGAGTTAGTTGTCTGTTTCTATAAATTATGCAGCAGTCTCCCATATTATCACAAACCTCCATGAATCTTTGAAGACAGTGATTATCCAAGAATGCCAACATTGTTTGGCTCATCTCATCCGCAAGGCGATCGCTTGAACCGAAGCTGTAGATGTATATAAGGAAACGGGGGATTTGGGAGTTAATGTAGATCGGTACAAATAAACTTGACTCGTTAGAGTGATCATTGATCATTGGTGGTGCTTCATTTTTATTTTATGATTTTGGTATGACCTTAGCGCTGAAAATTAAGATTTCTCAGACGACGTAATAATCTAATCAGAGGTGATTCGATCTTGAGTTCAAAAGCTAAAAATTGAGTACGTTGCAGAGAATTAAAATTGTTGTCGCTGACAAGAATTAATGAACGCTGTCCATTTGATAATTTGGGACCAAGAGTTAAACCTTCAACATTATCTAAAAATACGTCAAGATTTCTCAAGTCGAATAGTAGTTTTTTTTGAACTGGTTTAATATTTGGAGAGCCAGATGCTAAAAGACTGTTAATATTATGAATATCTGTTGCTCCTTCTAGAGAAACTTGAAACAGCGCAATATAAAATCCTAAGCCAGTAAAACTCCGTTCTAAACTCAGAAAATGTCCTTGATTGTCAAGGGCAAATAAATCAGGTATCCCACTAGCAAATTTGCGAGAAATATTAAAAAATGGTGCGATCGCTTCAGTCTGATAAACAAATTCTTTTTCTGGCTGATTTGTCAACAAATTATATTGCAAAATTCGACATGGACTACTAGTATTTGGCTTTGCTTCTGAACCATCTTGAATTAGAGCATTTTCGGTGGCTGTGAATAAACTATTTTCATCAGGTGTAATCGTGAGACTCTCAAAAGCTAAATTGTTGCGGATACCTTTTTTCCCATTTTTATCTGGCAAAAATTTGCTTGGTATGGGTAGTGTTCTTAATTCGCTCCCAGAAGATAGAGAAAACTCTTTGATAAAAGGATTTATTAATTGATTAGCATCACCTTCAGAAGAAATAAATACTGTTGACTTGCTGGTTAAGGCTATTCCTTCTGCATCTATACTACCAGCACCAAAGTTTTTACCAGTTTCATTAATTAGTGGATTAACTCCAACAATAGTAACACCACCATCTTGAAGAGAACCTTTACTCAGGTTGATTTTGAGAGTATAAAAACGAGCCGCACCTTTGTTACTACGGTCATCAGATATGGCATAGTACAGGTCATTTTTAGTATCATAGGTGATTCCAGATAAACCACCTACTTCAGTTTTTTGAAATAACAAACCTTTGGGTAAAGTAGTAGAACCAATAAATTTTATATCTGCGATTTCAACAGCCGATGTTCTGAAATTACTTAAAAAAAGACTGATGATGAAAATCGTGAGCAAAAATAAAATAAATTTGGGAAATTTCAATATTTTTTTGACTAAGTGCATTGGTAAGTGTTGCTAAGAATAAAATTCCACAACACAATATCATAACTCAGTTGGCAAAAAGCTAACGAACCAATCTTTCACACTGCGCGTCGCACGACAATCATCTTCATTGTAAGATTGGATTTTTTCTAATAAAGTGCGATCGCCTGTTTTTAACCACTGATCGTACCAGTATATACATTTAGCACCGCTAGCTTCGGGATGACGCCATTCAAAACCCAACCAACGGGCGATCGCTTTTAAGGCGTAACTTTCTACAGGCAATGCTACACTTTGGGTTAGTTTTTCATATACATCTACAAACCGATTTAGTATGGGTTTTACCACAGCATTTGGAGTATGGTAAAGTTTAGACAGTCGTTTAACTGTGTCGTATTCGTAGATGCAAAAATGGTAAATTGGTGCATGAGGATATTGCCACACCAAATCCAAAAATTGCTGCCATATTAACTCTTCGTCTTCTAGCTTTTCTGCTAATAAAGAATAAAATTGCTCTGTGTTGTTTTGTCTATCAACAACCAAAACACCTAGTAAGTAATCTAAATTCAAGTCTGGTTGAGCTTCAATATCAAAGTAAAGCTCAATCGGTGCTGTAAATATATCTGGAGACGAACTAGTCAAACTCAGGGAATTAATTTGCTGTTGAGAAAATAGCAGTAAATTCTGCTGTTGAGCAATACCGCTTGCTCTATTAGATCCATTTGTAGTGATGTTATCCTTAGCAAGAGTTAAAATTTTGTCACTAGCAGGTAAGATAAGCGGGCGATTTTCGATGACAGATTGAGCCTGGACTATAACTTTACAAGCAATTTGGCTATCAAAACCAGGTAGATTTTCTAGTAATGTTGGACTTGTTTGAGCTAAAGATTCTAATGTGGTGATCTCTAGTGCTTGTAGTTGAGTGTAGCGAATGGGTGTGATTCCTGGGAGTAGAGACAGGTGTTTTTGAGATTGAGCGATCGCATAACAACTGCTGTACCAATGACAAAGATTGCACTTTTGACGACTAATAAATATCTCTGGTGCTTTATTTTTTTCTAGAGTTTGAATCAATTCCCACAAAATACGATGCATTTGTGGCATTGCTTTGGTTAAATCTACTGGATATCTAGTTTCTTTACCGCGTAAAATTAGCCAAGGCGTTTCTGGTTCTGCTTGCTGCACCATCGCCAAAACTTGGGCGTGAAATGCTGCTACACTTTGATACTCTTGTTTAGGACGTTTTCCTAGTTCGATATTCACCGGAACATACATCCAGTCTCCAAAGCAAGAATTTCCCGGTTTTTTAATTAGTAAATCTGGACGACTTAATAGGGTATATCTTTCTAAATCAGGATAAACAGGTGAAGCTGAAGGAAAAATGCGGAAATCCTGACGAGGGGACACCGAGAAATCTTCACTTTGTGTATCTGTAACTTCTTGGGTATCTATCAACTCGTATAAGTGTAAGTGTATATCAGAGTACTGAGTTAACAGCACACCATGATAAATACACTCTACGCCCTGCTGCATTAATTCAATAGTCGCAGTTTGACCTCTGTACCAATCACCTTGGGGATAATTGGGTCGCAAAGAATTCCACTGTGTGAGGACTGTTTTTTGATAAACGATTTTGTCTCGCTGCAACTTGATCAGCAAATCATTTGCACCATCTGTTTCTCTGAAGTCACCGTAGAGATCTAAATAAGGTCGGCGCTTACAGCGATGGTATTGCAGCAGTAGTTCAGCACTAATTAACATTTAGTATATTGTAACTCCCAGAGGCTGATCACCTTGGGATTTTGGGATTGAAGGCACCAGTTTTGGTTTTCCTAGTCCTGGTATTACACTTTTGTATTCTTTAACTTTGGTAGACTACCAAAGAGCGTGAATTTTTGTATAGTCTATCTTATTTTAAGATACTTTTAACAGAGTGATCGCATGAAACTTGAGTCAGGGTGTAGGGTGTGTTACGGGTGAATCAAATTGTTTGTTTTCTCACTGATGCTCAGGTAGGTAATTCTTGAAGATAGCTTTTTCACTATACTAAGTGTGCTTTGCGATGAATTTATCATAATGACTATAGCGATAAACCACACCAGAAATGCCAGCAATAATTAACCACGAAAGAGTATTGAGTCGCAAATCAAAGAGCGTGACATCTGCTGTATTAAATAATACCCATACTCCAAATACAACTTGATAACTAAAAAATATTAATTTATCTTCGGCTTTGAGGGCTTTTGAATTTAATAACAGTAGCATACCTGCGATGAATATCCAGCCTAATAAAGCACAAAATAACAAAGTTGCGGGTAATCCGGTTTCAGCAGAAAGCATCAAAAAAAAGTTATGGGGATGACCTAACCAAATATGCATTTTTGCTTTATACAGTTGTGTAAAGTTGCGTAAACCCCACCCAGTCCAAGGACGTTCCTGAGTTAATGACCAAGCAAAATCCCACTGAGTTTTGCGGAGGAGGGCGACTGGTCTATCGGGATACATTTGGTCATTTAACCGCGCCCAAAAGTAAGCAGGTACTAATTTACGAAACAATTGAGCAATGGGTGGAGGAGCAAAAGCAGCTACAAGTATACTTGTGGCTATGGCAGTGACACCAGTTACCAAAAAATGCCAACCTTGATAAAGTGCATAAATTAAACAAGCAAAAACAGCGATCGCCCATGCATTACGCGAATTGGTTAAAATTAAGCCCACAAAATCAATCATGACTATGAGAGTCAGCAAAACAACTGACACAGCAGAAGAAGACAGACGCAGAGGTATGGAGAGACGAAAATTTAGGGAATCATTAACTCTTAACTTCTGATATGCTTCTAACCACAAACCCAACCCAAGCACAAACACAATCACCAGATAACCAGCCAAAGTGTTAGCGTACATGAAACTAGAAGCCATACGACCGGGTGGGTTTCCTCCAGCTGCGATCGCCCAACCAAAAATACTTTTCCAATGTGGTGGTGTAGTCCAACCCCAAAACAATTGTCCTAAACCAATTATGACTACTGGTACAGAAGTAATTACCAAAATCCAAGATAGTTGACGCAGTTGTTGTGGTGTTTGGATTAAGACACTAAAAGCAGCAAAAAATAAAATAAATGGTAGGAAATTCCATAGACCGAGAATAGCCTCCTTTTGCTCAAAAGCAAAGACAGTACTAATGACGAGCAATATACTTAAAACCGCAAATCCCAAATTTTGGGGTTGACGAATAATTCTGCGGTATTTTATTAACCATGTTCCTAACAATGCCACACCTAGAAACACACTCCCCAATAATGGAAGTAATGGAAAGACTAGCAATCCAAACTGGGCGCAATGCCACGAAAATTGCAGTTTAGGGTCAGGATGGCGTAAAAATGGTAATTTATACTTGGTCATTTGTTGTTTGTCATTAGTCATTAGTCATTTGTTATTTGTCACTTGTCTGTGGTTTATGGTTAGTTGTTTCTTATATTCCACTAATCAATCGACCTCTTGCAAAAATAATAAATAACCTTCCCCTACCCTCTTTGAAACGGAGAGAAGATTTATTCTCCCCGTTTCAAGGGGACTGAGGGAGGTTAATTCGACTTTTGCAAGAGGTCTAATAACCAATGTGACCAATGACTAATGACTATGTCGTCAGGCTAATTCCCAACATTCCATACGAGTAAGCCGAATTTGAGCTAAGGCGAAGATAGTTGGAATAATTCGACCATAGTTAACAGCGATCGTTCTCCATCCCAAATCTGCAAAAAACCAAGCCCACATCATCGGTCCTACAAATGCAAACACACTCCTGACAGTACCATAACGAGCTGCATTTACAGCCATACCCCGCTTTGCCATCTGCAATGTTACGTAGTTTTGAAACTGTACTGTAGCAGCAGCCCCACCTTCAAGTGCAGCTTGTTTGGTGACTTGATAGGTAGCAAAATGCATTGCAAATTGACGGGCAATTTGCTTGAGTAACAATGGCTGGATCACAGAGGTGACAGCCAAAGCACTACCCCCTTTGAAAAGTAAACCCAAAGGATCATGCTGCAAAGAAAGCGGTAGTGGTTCATTCAGTTGTGATTTTGACAACTGATGCTGAACTTTTGCAGTCAACTTTTGTTTATCTTTCTCCGGCAATTTTTTCCACACCCGTCCTAGCAGGTGTAAAAACACTTCTGCTTCTAAATCAATAGTTGATAAATCATCAGAATAAGGAATTTTTAAATACTTACAGACCTGGATTAGTGCTTGCCGATATGTTACTTGGTTTGTACGTCCTCGCAATACAGTCACACCATCGGCTGCTAAAAAGCGAAAGCGTTCCTCCAGTGCATTTAGCCAAGCTTCACGACCTTGGCTTTGTATTTCTATCGGTTCAGGTGTCTGAACATAATCTAGGGGATTGAACTTACGGCTAAACATAATTGCCGTTAAGTCTTGCAATTCATCTTCAGTGGCAAGTTCGAGTACCGCCCTCAGTTCATCCAATTTCCCTGCCTCCCTTCCATGCAGCTTTATCCTGTACCTTATTCTACTATTAGCCTTCGGCACTCATTTGTTTGTTATTAGGCAATATCGTACTTGAAAATAGCTGGAACAAAGCACAAAAGCTGATTGGTAGCGTATTTGGACTTACTCTTTGACGACTCTAAATAAAAAATATCCAATTGCAGAGGGACAGGGGATTGGGGAAACGGGATTGGGGACAACGGACAGGGGATTGGGGAGGGAAGGGGGAATAAATTGTGTTTGATGCAAAAGTTTAGGGTTGGATAATTTATTTTTTTGAGTTCCCTAACCATTTTCGTCTTTTATTCGTCTTTTAACGGATCATGTCCCCAATTCATTAATGAGTAATGCCAGTGTGTATTCTTTATATCTCCACTGGGTTTTTGTGCTAAGTGACGATGGATATAACTGATGACTTTTTTCATATGCGATATTTCGTCATCATTATATTCATCTTTTTTGTTTTCCAATAACTTAACAATTTCTTTCCCAGATTTATGTCCTATAGATTCTGAGTCTCCATTTTTTTGACCAACCGATTGAGATTCTTCTGTTTGCAACCAAGATTGTAATTCTTTGACTGTCATATTAACTGAGCTACGAAACTCATCAATTACTGATTTAGTATCTTTACTCATAAAACTATAATTATTCCTCTATTTTTTCAAGGGCATCTGGTTTGTGAGCAGCTTGTTTCCCTGTTTTGTCACTTTCAACCAAGTATTCTGGATTCTCTTTAGACGCTGCTACGTGATGTCCTTTTATTTCTGTGGATGAGGTGAGTTTTTCTTTAACTTCACCAGTAGTTTCGCCTTGAGAAGTGTTCCACTTAACTTGATCTCCCTTTTTTAATTTTTCAGTCATAATTTATGTTTTTGTTAAAGTTTTACACTTGCTAATTATGTTCGTAGTAAGTAGAGCAATTAATCAGCCTATTGATAGAAAAAACAGAAATTATGTGGATGATAATCAATAATTTTTCTCTAAGAAAAGTCTTTTATATTCCCTGAGCGATCGCATTTCGCAATTAAAATAAACAGTATAATCTAATACGCGTGTTTCTAAAAAAGAGGTATCATACACTTATTTAATTATTTCTATATTGAAATTAATGTTATTTTTACTGATATATCTGATTATGATTCCGAAATGCTACAAAGAAAAATTGTAGCTGTTTATATCCCCACAACAGTGGGATTTACGCTTTTTTCTTATTCACGCACTTTTTATGAGCAGTAGTAGTTCCACATTGACAAAAGTTGCGAGAGTTTCTGGTATTGCTTTGCTGACAATATCTACGATAGCTGCAATTGCCAATCAGCCTAGTTACGCCAGTGGTACAACCTTCTTTTGCGCTAACAGCAAAGGTTATCCTACAACCTTTGCTAAGACTTACAATGGCCGGAAAATACCAATGATTCGTTGGGTTCCAAATAATTACTTTGCCTCTAAGTTGTCTCCTGCACAACGTTGTCGGGAAGTATCAGATAGATTTCAAAGAAGCTACGATAACGGCACTCTTAAAACCATTATTTCTGGTACGCTCAACAAACAACCTGTTGTATGCGCTGCTGCTAGCACATACGATACTTGCAACAAGAATAATCTCTTATTTACTCTCCAGCGTGGTACTAATGCTAAACAGGCTGTCGAAAGGCTGCTTGATCGTGGTGGTTTGGCGGCGGGGAGAATACTTAATCAAAATAGCGATAATACGCAGATTTATGTAGATTTTGATACGTATCTCAACAGCATCAAGCCTGAATAATAAGGTAATACCTCTTTCTTACTTAATAGTGATGAATTTGGTGATATAGGCTTTGTTTTCTGGATTTACTGGAAGCAAAGCCTTTAGTTTTAGTTCAGACAAATGTAGGATTAATTTTTGCAAAATGAACCCCCCTCAATCCCCCCGTTCACGGGGGGAAGATTTAGTTCCCTAAGCGTTTACGCTTAGGGTTAGGGTGGGGTAAAAATATTTTTGCAAGCCGATACATTCATAATGCAAGCCGATACATTCATAATGCAAGCCGATACATTCGCAATGCAAGCCGATACATTCGCAATGCAAGCCGATACATTCGCAATGCAAGCCGATACATTCACATTGTAAGCCGATACATTAAGTGAACTACCCAACACCGACCCTATCGGGTACGGTGTGGGCTTCCCAATTCATTAGGGACTGCCTCGACCTTCGTAGATTTTTTACGTCCAGAAGACTTTGGTCTTACATCCCCTCCAAGGGCAGAAGAGCTAGTTCCTAACTCCAAAAGTCGCAATCCTACCCTTCGGGAACGCTTCGCGAACATTTCTAATATTTATGGCAGCGTTGATGTCTCTATCATGCTGTTTTTGGCAGTGTGGACAATCTACAAATCTTACACCCAATGAATCATACCCTTTCTGTAGCATTGGGATTGGTAAAATGCACTCTAGTAATCTCCCCAACTTTTTGAAAAAGTCGGGGAGCTATATGTTTTGTGTAGGTTGTGCGATCGCCCCCGGCGCTGCGCTCCGCGCAATCGCGTAGCGGTTACTAATGCTTTCGGCACGCTTGCGCGAAAGCAGCATCGTCATTTTTGGATATTATATGTCCTAACTGAGTTAAACAAAACTACTTATTGCAATTGCTGTGATTGGAATTAAGATATTATCTATTTCTTTGGGGCTGAATCCCTCTACAACCATCGTGACAAGAGCAATTATTAAAATCCGGTTAATATTCAAAGCACTGGGAATAATCAGCCATACAAAAAATATACTAGCGACAAAGGCAAAAATAAACATTGTCAAACTTCCTTCGATTGATTTATCGCTCAAGATTTTATATTTCCATTTGCCAAATCTTGAGCCAATAATTGGGGCAAAACCATCACCCCAAGCTAGGCATGTCATAGCAACAATTCCAGGGAAAGTTTTATAAAATAAAGTTCCACAAATAATAGCCACAATGACAAAATAAAGTGGTCCTTTGAGTAATTCACGCCTGTCTCCTGTACGAGTCATGGTTTGAACTGCTTCATCATCAGAGTTGGCAAAAAAACCTTTTTGAATTAAAAGAATTAGCCACACTACCATAATCAAAATATTCAGATATTTTGACCAATGTAAATCGTTATAAAGTGGCAAAAAAACAATTATTGAACCAGCACCAATATGTGTAATTTTGCGGCTAAGATCTTGGGGTAGACCGAAACGAGTCACGCAGAGATTCATGAGGGCTACTAACCCAAAGACATAAATAAAAGTCAGCACAGTGGCAAGTAAATTTCCAACCAACGGGCTGACTCCTAAAATAATAGATAGCATACTCAGCAGTTAGGATTTAGATTTGGTATATGTTTATCTTCCCAAAAATAGTAGTCTTGCTCAAGATGCCGAGTTTATATTGTGTATTTCTTAAGCTAATCAAATAACATGTAAAATAATCTATCTTTTGCCTGCTACCTTCTAATTATGAGTGATGTCTCCCCCTTATCCACCAACTCTAAAAATCAAGAAATAAATTCCCCTCTGCGGCTGTTAGTTTTAAGTAATGGTCATGGAGAAGATGCGATCGCAGTTCGGATATTACAAGAACTCCAGCGACAACCTCACCCACCAAAAATTTTTGCTTTACCTTTAGTAGGAGAAGGATACGCCTACCAAAAGTTAAATATTCCCGTTATCGGCTCAGTACGTACCATGCCTTCTGGTGGTTTTATTTACATGGACGGACGACAATTTCTACGTGATATGTGTGGGGGATTAATACAACTAACTTTTAACCAAATTCAAACTATACGCACTTGGGTCAATTCTCAACAAAAATTTGGCAAAAACCACGCTATCTTAGCTGTAGGGGACATCATACCGTTATTGTTTGCTTGGATGAGTGGTACTAAATATGCTTTTGTAGGTACGGCGAAATCAGAGTACCATGTACGGGATGAAAAAGGATTATTGCCACGCAGCAGTCAACTGGCACGGTTAGGGCATTTTTCTGGTTCAGTTTACCATCCTTGGGAACGTTGGTTAATGAGTCATCGTAATTGTAAGGCGGTGTTTCCCAGAGATTCGTTAACAACAAAGATCTTAAAACAATGGCCTATTCCCGCTTTTGATGTTGGTAATCCCATGATGGATAGTTTAGAACCAACTTTTCCGACGGCACGATTTTATAGTAATAACAGCGAAAATCCAGGATTGGCTCGACCATTAATTATCACTGTTCTACCAGGTTCCCGCCCTCCAGAGGCTTACGCTAACTGGCAAAAAATTTTGATGGCGGTGTCTGCATTAATTACTCTTCCTCAAGAACTAAGTGTACAAGCCTACACTGGAGGCAAACTTGTATTTTTAGGTGCGATCGCTCCTAGTCTACATTTTGCCAGTATGCACCAAATTCTTCAATCCCACGGTTGGCATCCTTACCCAGATTCTCCTGTGACAATTCCTGACACCGATGCCTTGACATTTAAACAAAAAAATGCATATTTTATCTTGACACAAAAAGCTTATAATGATTGCCTGCATATGGCAGATATGGCGATCGCGATGGCGGGAACAGCAACCGAACAATTTGTGGGTTTGGGTAAACCAGCGATTACTATTGTTGGAAAAGGGCCGCAGTTTAACTCCAAGTTTGCCAAAACACAAAGTCGGCTTTTGGGGCCAAGTGTAATTTTAGTGGAACAATCAAATGAAGTTGCTCAAGTAGTGCGATCGCTTTTTGCCAACCCCGATAAATTGCATGTGATCGCTGAAAATGGTTTGCGACGGATGGGGAAAGCGGGTGCAGCGAAGCGGATTGCAGAATATTTGATTGAAACGATTTTTTGAGGGGAAGGGGATCGGGAATCGGGAATCGGGGACAAGGGGGACAAGGGAGACAAGGGAGAGAATAAACACCAATATCAATCCCCTATTTTCCATTCTCTGTTGCCTGTTTCCTGTTCCCCGATTCCCGATCCCTGTTCTTCACTTAGACGCAAGCAGTTGTGACACCTCTGCATGTGCTAAGACAACGCCAGCTTCACGTTGCAAAGCTGCGTAGTATTTTCTGGCAAATCCGTTACCTTCTTCTTGTGGTGTCAGCAATACGCGAACATCAGTAATCATATTTTCGACATCTTCTAGTGACATCGGTTGATCTGCTTGCAGCATTTCATCGATTTGCACAACTATTTCAGATATGCGATGTAGCCAAGCAAATTGTTCATGTTCGATGACAAGTCGCAGCAGTTCTCCGTTCGATACTCGTCCACGCGCCTGTTCGTAAGTGATGCGTTCTGTCTCCAGCAACATTCGATGAAGATGGAGCAATTTATTTCGCAAATCGCGTAGATATTGATGTTGATGTATTCGCTGTAAAAGTGTGTTAGAAGTCAATGGAACCCATCCTCCCGTTACAATAGTTTTAAGGGCTGGAATGATTTCTGCTTGAGAGTTGGTTGAGTGGTACGCCAGCAATGAGCAACAAAGTCAATAGTTATTTTGCATCTGGTAAATTGGCGATCGCCACTTCCTCACTTTTCAATTCAATTTGTAAATCCTCAACGGCCAAAACTTGTAGTCTGAGTCAATCTAAAACCGGGTAGTTAGGTTTTTTGTCAAGTACGCCGTCATCAAGGTTACTTTGGTGGATGATTCTTATATATGATTAGTCTTATATTAGCATCTATATTAAAAATGACACATAAGTAGCTCAACCTACTTTATATTCGGAAAACCGTCTATGTCGCTAGCATATGCAATTATGGGTCTGCTTCAAGAAGAACAGAGGACAGGCTACGAGTTGAAAACAAGCTGTTTCGATCAATGCATTGCTCACTTGTGGCCAGCAGATCAAGCACAGATTTACAGAACTCTTGATAAACTCCTTGAGCAGGGTTGGATTAACTGTACCGTTGAAATTCAGTGCGATCGCCCTAATCGCAAAATCTATAGTGTAACGGAGGCCGGAAAAGCAGAATTAATTAGATGGTTACAATCTCCCCAGCCTTTACCAACATTCAGAGAACCATTGCTAATTCAATTATTTTTCGCCACACAATTATCCAATGAAGCGATCGTGCAACTTTTAGAACATCAGCTAGCTGCACATATTGAAAAACTAACTGAGTGTGAAAAGACTAATTTACCAGTACTTGGAGATAAATATGCAAGTCGTGAGCAGATTATGCAAAGGCTTGCATTAGAGTTGGTGTTACGCAGAGAACAAACTTATATAGATTGGTTGAAGACGGCTATTGAAATTATTGATCATCAGTAGACTATTGTTTTATTTTCATTCTTTTTTTTGCAAATACTCTGGCGGGACATTATCTACTAACCAGACTCCATTATGAGGCGAGAATCGTTCATGAATTCAATACTTGTGTCAAATCAACATTTCCACCGCTAAGAATTATACCAATTCTGGCATCTGAAGCTTTGACAACACCTTCTAGTAAAGCAGAAGCAGCTAACACTCCAGTGGGTTCCACAACTATTTTTAAGCGTTCCCATAAAAAGAACATGGTGCGAACAATTGCTTCTTCAGATACCGTCACCATATCATCAACATAATTTAATACTAAAGGAAACGTAATTTTACCTAAGCTGGGAGTCCGCGCACCGTCAGCGATAGTATCAGGATTATTTACTGTGTGGAGAGTTTTGCTGTGAAAAGAACGGGTAGCATCGTCGGCGCATTCTGGTTCTACACCTATAACTTTACACTTAGATGTAAGTATTTTAGTGGCGATCGCACTCCCGGAAATTAATCCACCACCACCACAACACACTAACAATAAATCTAGTCCGCCGACTTCTTCTATGAGTTCTTTCGCTGCTGTTCCCTGTCCCGCTATTATATGGGGATGATCGTAGGGAGGAATAATTGATAAACCCCGATTCTGTGCTAAACTTTGCGTTAATTCTTCCCTATCAGTTGTTTTGCGGTTATATAAAATTACCTCTGCACCATAACCACGAGTTGCTGACTGTTTGACAGTGGGGACATCCTCTGGCATGACTATAGTTGTAGAGATGTTGAGCAAATTTCCAGCTAAGGCGATCGCTTGAGCATGATTTCCTGATGAAAATGTGATTACACCTTTTTGTTTTTGGTCTTTTGTTAACTGTAACAGTGCGTTGTATGCGCCACGAAATTTAAAAGAACCTGTGCGTTGAAAGTTTTCACATTTGAAGAAAACTTGGCTATTAGTGCGTTGATTAACAGTTGTTGAAGTCATCACTGGTGTACGATGAGCAACACCAGTAAGATGCTTGGCTGCTGTTTCGATATCAGCAAAAGTGACAGAATTAAACTGTGACATGTTAATAAACTTGATATTAATCCTGATTCAGTTAGATACAAAACAGTAATCATGCAAATTACCTACAGCTTGATAACCAATTAATTGATAGATATGGTTACTGGTTGAATTTGCTAAATCTGTAAACAAAAAACAGTATTTATAGCCTTGATTAAGTAAAGTCTGACTCAAATCTGCCACGCAAGCACTGGCATAGCCATTTTTGCGATATTCTGGTGGTGTGTACACCATACTCACCCCTGCACCATTGGGTGTAATACCAGTATGACAAGCTATTGAGACGGGGGTTCTATCTTCCCAAATATAAGCAGTACCGCGCTGCAAATGGTTGTCAACAGCACGTTCTATATGTGTTGGAGATGTTTGCAAAGCTTCTAGTACAAAAGCTTCAAACCAACGGATGAGTATTTCGCGATCGCTTTGTGTCGCTTGACGCAAGTGACCATTTACTTTGGAAATCGTCTGCACCTGTTCGAGTTGAAAAGCACACAGCGCCATTTTTAATTGGTATGATTGGCCTGTGATTGAATGCCAATTCTCTGCAAAGGCTTTTGCCTCGGCTGTAGGAGCATTGACTCCTGGTGGTAAATTTTGGTTAAAGTGCAGATTTTGTGCGATCGCTTCTATGACCGCAAAATCTTGTATTTTTGATAATAGCAAGTTGCGAGCTTTTGTCTTCATGGCTACTGCAATGATATCTCTATCTGCCTCCACAATTGCTAAATAGGGTTTTTCGTTGAAGCGTTCCGGATTGTGAATCAAGGCGTGACAAATTGCAAACTGTACGTTATGCATTGCTTCATGAATCAGCAAATAGTCTTTCACCTTCTCATAAAATTCTCTTGCATCTTCAAACTGTTGGAGTTTCATGAGATTCTTCTGATTTTGCGCTATTGTTCGCACTTTCCATTTGTTCTCGCAAAGCAGCAACTTGTGAAATAATACTTTGCTCCATACCACCAATTTTCATCTCCGTTATCCATTGCATCATGGCAGAAAGAAATAGTTCTTTAAGATAAGCAAAAGAAAAACCCTCGGTTATTTCTGCAATCTGATTCATACTTGTATCTGATAAACGCATAGCAGAATTAAATTTTTCGTTCCACAAGTTAATGTAAGCAATACGTTCTGTTAAACCTGGTAATTCAAAATAATATTTACGATCAAAGCGACTTGGACGATCTAAAATTGCTGAATCGATTTTTTCTGGATGGTTTGTTGAGGCTAAAATCACTATCCCTGTATTAGCAGCAAAGCCATCAATTTCATTCAAAAAGAAAGAACGATTTTCCCCTTCAACGAGGGAATCAAGGTCTTCTAAAACAAGAATACATGGAGCAGATTGTCGCGCTCGTTTGAAGACTTGCTGAATATTATGATGAGGATTATCATACTGAGACTTGAGACTTTTAACGTATAAGCATGGCACTTGCATTTGATTAATTAAAGCTTTAACCGTGTGGGTTTTACCGTTTCCAGGAGAACCGATCAATAAAATTCCACGCTTCCAAGGAACACTGTAAGCTTCGTAAGTTTCTCGCGCAGCCAAGAAGTGCGTTAGGTCGTTTTGAATCTCTTGCTTGAGAGTTCCACTCAGAATTAGATTATCAAAACTCGCGTTTTGAATAGACTCAAATAAATCGGAATCTTTTGACCAAAAACCATCTTCAAAAACTAAAATTTCACTTTGAATTTCTGAGTTACACTCGCATACAGACGCAAAAAAGTCTTCAGCCAATTCTAGGGTTTTGGCTAAAATCCAATAGTATCTTACTTTACAAAAACCTTGCTGCCAACTGAGCAAAATTACTTCGAGTTTGTTTCCTTGCCATGTTACCTCAAAGCAGGCATTTTCTGTATAATTACAAATTGCATTGTCCATACCATTCCAACCAGAAATAATCTGGTTATGGATTGATGGATCATATTCGATTGTACAAAAGTTAGCGTCAGCATATCTTTCGATATCAAAGCTAGAGTCACTACCTTCTAATATCACCTTGCGAGGATATAGTGCTGCTAATTCCTGACTGACATGATAAGCGATCGCATTATTAGGAAGTTTCAGTGCTTCTGAAATTAGTTGTTGTATGTTCACTGGAATCTCAATCCTTATACGATTTTAGATTTTAGATTTTGGATTTTGGATTAGGAATTTTTTATAGATCTGAGTTTTGTCAATTTATCTGTGGTATGGAAAGCATCCCAATTTTATTAATCACTAATACAACACCTTCAGATTCAATTCCCGAAAAATTTACGCCTGAAATAGATATTTTTCCAACTCTTGCAGCAAAGGGTCAATGGTTTTTTGCTGAATCGTATGTGGTGGGTTCCATTCTACCCACATAAAACCACTGTGTTCACTGATTTCGATCAAAACTTCATTTTTTAGCCATGCTAAAAATATCACAACTTTTTTCTCTACTTTTTTGTTTTGAGTCCGCTTAGATTTGACTAGATAACTAACATGAAACCGGAATTGCTGATCTAATTCAATATCATTAGAACTAATTCCAGTTTCTTCAAATAATTCGCGTAAGGCGCAACTGATGTCATCTTCACCTGTTTCTATATGACCTTTAGGTAAGTCATAACGCTTAGGTTTTAACAGGAGTAAAAAGCTCATTTGTGGTTGCGATCGCATAACAAGCACACCACAAGATTTGATTTCACGCATTATCTAATTTAAACAAATAAATGAGTAAATTCATATATTAAATCTACCCTACCTCGACGCAACATCGCAGGATCTAGTCTTTCTGTGGTGTTACAAGTCATCAGTACTACCAACCTTTGTTGTATTTGAATTCCAGAATCGTCAGCAACACTTTGGTACAAAGTGCCATCTAGCAAGCTTAAAATATGCTCAGTCTTGTTACTTTGTTGTGCGATTTCGCTAGCACGGTCTTGAGCTAAATTGTCTGCCTCATTAATAATAATACAAATTCGCTCTAAGTATGTAGGTGGTACAAAATTGGCGATCGCATCATGATCCAAAATAAAAATCACAAAGCCAAGTGAGACCAAAACTTCTTTGGCGAATGCTTGTGTCCACGCAGTTTTACCTGTTCCTGGTTTACCATGTACTAAAACCGCTAATTGATGTTGATTCAAAACTGTCTGCTGAACTATGTCAGTAAAATTTTGAATATTTTCTGGAAAGGTGCGAATTTTAAATTGGTTTTGTACCTTACCAACACGACTTTGATATCCACTCAACATGATTGCTAAATTATAAGTTGCTTTGTTAATTAATGGAGATAAGTTTTTTCCCATCAAACTATAGTGTCGTCGTCCTCGGTCATAGGGATCAATTTGTAACCATACATCATCTTTTGACCAGTATGCATAAACAGTATTAATGATATCTAGTCGCTCCCAATTCACAAATTTATCGATGGGAAAATAAAAATTCCTTTCTAAATAATATTGGGTGATAATATCAGGAGTTCCTAATAGTTTTAAAACCCGCATCACCGTAATTTCTTGCAGGCGATTGAGAACATAGTCAATGGGAATACTGTTACGATTGACAAACTGAGTAATGGGTGTGTCTGTATTTAAAACATCCTGGTAACGGTAATCAGGTGTTAGTGGATCTGGTGTGATATAGTTTCAATATTTTTCAACTTCGTAGCGCGTATTTTCGGAAACAATATTTAATAAATTTGCCCACCAAGTATAATTATTGCGTCCCAATGTCTCGGCAATGCTACTTGCTAAATTTAGACTTTTTTGAGTTAACTCCTGTGTGTCACTAAACATCAGTTGACCTAAAAAATCCCAGTCAAATTCCCGTTGCAAAGGTCGCCAACCACTGGAGAGTAAACTTTGGCGGTTGTTATTAACAGGAGAACCTTCATTGTGTCTGAAGTAATCAAATTCCATATTTTCTATAATGCAATTTTAATGGATTTATATTCAACAGATGCACGTCTTTAAATTATACTTTTTCATAAAATAAACTACTTGCGTGTAAGTCGCCAGAGCAAAGCGTCTATCACATAGAAAAAACTCCACTGGTGAGTTATTACACACTCTTTCAAGGATAGCTACTTTTAAGCCAACCTCCCAGATTCTTAGTAATTTCCTTGTGTCTACGCACCCACCGCTTTTGAGTAACGGTACATTTCCTCTCATACTATGTATGTAAGCTCTGAACTGTTGGGACACGCAAGCAGTAAATTTGAGATAATTTTTCTACATTACTAAAAATAAATTTGAATTATGTAGTCAACCGAGAGACGTTTTGCCAAGGTTAACAATGATTGAAACTGCTATGAATTATGACCCTACCTCAAAAGGTAATTTTACAAGAGATTACAAAATACTACATTAGTAGTAAATGTGTCAAGTTACTCAATTTTGGAGTCGCGATCAGAACTGATTGAACTGCATTAATATCAAAAATTGTAACTTTCTGTGAGAGTGGTACTTAATATTACAGTTGAAACATTTATTAGGTATGCGATCGCTTTGGCTAAAGCCTGATGTAGAATAACTGAGAAGTTAAATTTAACTTTTAACCGTTGACAAAGTTGAAATGTCGTAATTTTTACATAAAATCAGGTTTAATAATGAATTTTTATTTGTTTAACACAAGCTCATAAGTAATTACACGTCAGCAATACTTCCTTACGAAGTTTTACAAGTAACATATTTTGCTCCGGTTAGTCTTTTAGTTCTTGGTAGAGATTATAAACAGGGTGCTAGCCCTATGTCCTAAATAGAGCTTTTCTATCATGACTCGCATTATTGTCATTACATCTGGAAAAGGCGGCGTGGGTAAAACCACCATAACAGCCAACTTGGGCATAGCTTTAGCCAAGATGGGTAATCAGGTTGCATTGGTTGATGCTGATTTTGAATTGAGAAATTTGGATTTGCTGCTGGGACTAGAAAAACGAATAATATACACATTATTTGATGTCTTGGCTGGGGAATGTCGCTTAGAACAAGCTTTGGTAAAAGATAAACGCCAACCAGGTTTAGCACTTTTACCAGCAGCCAAAAAACGTACCAAAGAATTAGTAACTCCAGAACAGATAAAACCATTATTGAATGACTTGGCGCAGAAGTATGAATACATACTAATAGATAGTCCAGCAGGTATTGATGCAGGATTTCAAACTGCGATCGCATCTGCAACTGAAGCATTAGTTATCGCTACACCAGAAATTTCCTCAGTACGTGATGCTAACCGTGTAATTACCTTATTACAAGCACAAAAGATAAAACCCATTCAATTAATTGTTAACCGTGTTAGACCTGGAATGGTACGCGATTTAAATATGATGTCCCCAGAAGATGTCCAAGAACTTCTGGGAGTTTCGCTTATAGGATCGATTTGTGAAGACGAGCGTGTGATCGTTTCTACTAACCATGGTCAGCCTTTAGTATTAGGAAAAAACAAATCGCCTGCTGCAATTGCTATTGATAAGATTGCTCAGAATTTAGGAGGTAAAAAAAATAACAAATCTCTTGATTTTGACTTATCCAATGACAGAATCTTGAATAAAGATTCTACTATCGATCCAACTACTGAATTTATAAGTTTATATCCCTATTTTTAGGAATCAGGGATTGGGGATTGTGGGGCCCCCTCTGGGGATAAGGGGTAATGGGGATTGGGAATTAGGTAGTAAAGAGACAAGGACGAAAGAAAAGACTGGGAGGTTCTGTAATTTGCATAAGGAACAATATTATTGATTTTAACGACTTCAACTTTCAGAATACTGATGTTTATTCTCTGTTGAAAACAATGAAGTCTGCGAATCTTCGCCAAGTTACAGAACGAGACGAGGCGATGGAAAATCTATCAAAACGCCAAAAACATGCTTTAGCTATGGCTTTGTGGATGGAAAACAAAAGCGATCGCACAAATCATGTTTTTGCTCGCCGGATAAAGCAGTTGCTGTTGCGTGCATTTGTGATTTATCAGCATCGTCAGCAGTTATTGCCAGATCAATTAAACAAATATCACCTTGATTATAAAAATCGATTAAAGCGGTGTTTAGATATCATGCCAGAAAGCAGAATTTGTTGGCAAGGAGACAGATTCAATATCAAAATTCCGTTTTACTTGCTTTTATTTTTAGAAGAAATATTTACTGTTTATCCTAATATTGAGGACGAAAAAAGTTTAGAATCTAACAATATTTCTCAGCCATCTCAGTCTGTTGCTGACAAATCCAATTATACAAAATTTGGGTTTGATTATTACATTATTTGGGGAAAATTTGTAGAGTGGTTAATTGATATTTCTGGGAAAAAGTCAATCATTGTAGAATTAAAGAAAAATCTTGGTTATATCAGCTTAATTCCGATTAGTGTTGGTGGTAAAAATGTCAAAATACGTGGTATTGGAATTAATTACCATGATTTGTATCATCTAGAAGTTGCCCAACTAAATAGAATTCAGATAGGTAAAAATTGGGTCAGTGGAATACATGGAATTAATGCAGGAATTTTCCATGATCTCCCAATTGTAGAAGAGTATGATGGTTATTTAGATGAGGCTAGGGTTGCAATTCATGAGGGTTTAACTAGACCTACAGCCTTTAGTGTTTTGAAGACATTCTGCTGGTTGATTTTGCTAAGTCTGCATGGGATAAATTCTTTAGCAGTCTTGATCCGTCATTTAAAAAGTTTGAAAACAAAGCAGGAAGATTTGATCAACGCGATCGCGCTTTGATGAGATGGTCAAAGAAACCCCGCTTACCCAACCGAGCGATCGCACCAGCAACTGGTAATCTTGGCATATCTAAAATTTCAGCAGTTTTACTGCTATCTAAATGTCCTATTTGCTGCACAGTTTCCAAGATTTTTTGGTCAAACTCCAAATTAGAGAATTCATTTTGCAATACACCTACAATTTTATCGATCACATCTTTGGCATTGGTAACTGCTACACATTGACCACCTGTAATTTGAGCGATTGTCCTGAATGCTTGTTGTGCCAGCATATCACCACTCATACATAATCCATGAATAATAACTTGGTGATTTTCTGCCGTTGCAGTTATTGACTGGACATCCAACCCACTAGGACAAGCATCAGGCCAAGCATCACCATTATGATACTTGCGCCCATCAAACATTTTTTCTTGTAGCCATTTGCCAAATCCATGAGGTGGTGCATCACCTACAAGTAAAATGAAACGGCAACTGTGCCGACGCCAATTCATTTTTGTACAAGCGTCGTAGACACCGCTATATAATGCTTCCGGCCCATCACCACCACCATCAGCTCTGAGTTGATTGATGACTTTCTGCATTAGTTGCAATTTAGGCGTAAGCGAATAAACACGGGTAACAAAAGAGTTATCTTGTGGAGGATGGTCGCGGTATTCTACCAAACCAATCTGCAAATCAATATTACTATTAGTTGACAGCACCTTGATGGCATTTAGTAATTGTTGCTGTGCTGACTGAATAAAACTACCCATACTGCCAGTTGTATCTACAACAAAGCACAAGTCAACGTAATTAAGAGGTTTCATGGAATTTTGAATATTAATTAACTTGCTTGAATCTTACAAATTTGTGATAAACTATGAACGGAAGTTTAAATTCGGTTGTGCGGTTTGTTTTTATTTGTACTTATATTACAGACTTCTCCGGATCTAAAACTCTACGCCATGTGATTCTGGAGATGTTTTATGTCGATTTACGTTGGTAACCTTTCCTATGAGGTTGAACAAGATGACCTCAAGCAGGTGTTCTCAGAGTATGGAACGGTTAAAAGCGTTCAATTACCTGTAGACCGCGAAACAGGTCGTGTGCGAGGATTCGCCTTTGTAGAAATGGGATCAGAGGCAGAAGAAGCTGCGGCAATTGAAGCGCTTGATACTGCTGAATGGATGGGTCGTAGTCTGAAAGTTAATAAAGCAAGACCAAAATCAGAGGGAGGTTCCTTTGGTGGTGGTGGTAGACGTGGCGGAAATAATGGCGGAGGATACTCCCGTCGTTACTAAACTTTAAAAACAAAGTTTAACTTTTAAGTCTCTTGGGCAGGCTAGGAGTCTGCCCATTTTTGTTCTCAGTTGACTGGATTGACGAAGAAAAAGTGCATTTGAATGGCAAATTTTCGGTTTTGAGGTAAACAGGAAAACATTAGTTGAGTATTCCCTTACTTTTCCCCTCACCAAAAAAGCAAATAAAATGTTTATGAACTGACCGCTATCCAGTAGTAATATCTAAGTAGGAGATAGAATGACCCAAATAGTAGTGGGCGAAAACGAAGCACTTGAGTCAGCTTTACGTCGATTTAAACGCCAAGTTTCAAAGGCGGGAATTATGCCTGACTTAAAGAAACATCGTCACTTTGAAACTCCTCTTGAGAAAAACAAGCGGAAAGCTAAAGCGGTTGCTAATTCCCGGCGGTATAAGAAACGTTTCCGCTCTTAATGTTTGTAAATTTATTATAAACAATACTCAATTAATATCTAGCGGCAATGCCGCTAGACATTAAGTCTACTTGTCATCCCGCACGGGTAGTACTGTATCTAAAATCTCCATGAGCAATTCTAGTCGGGATGGACGAGACAACAACGGTACCAAATTTGGCAAAGAGTAGTAGTCTCCCGCGAAACTTAAGGTGTCTACAGGTATTTGCTTCTCCTTCAAATTGCGTTCAATGTAATCACACCAGCCTCCAACTCTGACAATAATCACATTTGGGATAACTCCCAAATCGCGCTGATAAGCTTGGTAAGTAGCAGCAAAGTATGGTTGGGTGTTTTCACCTTCGTCGGTGACGATGATAATTTGTTCTACCACCTGCTTTTTCAGGCGCATAGTTTCTAGCCCCGCACCAACACTAGTTCCACCGTTGGGGAAAATATGCTGAAATGCCTTTTCCCAATCTGATAGTTGACTACCAGTGGCTTTGACTGGATAAGCAATGGTGTCGAAAGCATAAACAAATAAGTTTGCTTCAGTAATACCAGAAATCAAGGCAGCTATTTGCTTACCGACTTCTAACGCTACATCCATACTTCCAGACTTATCAACTAACAAAGCTGTCGGCTTGACAATTTTACCACGCTTCTTAACTTGTTCGTTGGCGACTTTTTCTAGTCGTGCCGCAGTTTCTGTATCCAGTTGGGTGACATCAGCAGCGACTGTGGCTTTGAACGCAGATATCCGGTCACTCTTAGTCGCTTGTTCTAACTTCCCATCAATCAACGCCTTGACTTCAGGGTGATCCATCGCACCGCGTTGCTTCAGAGATTTGAGGTTGTTAATTACCTCCTGTGGTGACATGGAGTTAATCAGCGCCACCAAAACGGTTGGGGTAAGTTGCTTAACTGCACCAATGGCAATAGTGTAAGGAATATTATGCTCAACAATTAAAGCTGCTTGTGCAGATGTTGTTTCTGCTTTTGCCAACTGTTTGAGAATATAAGCCAAGCTATCTTCTGGTGGTGCATCTTTGAACAGCACCGCATCTGCACGCATACTTGGTTTAATATGCAAAGTTGCATAGAGGTGCTTCATAGCCTTACGTCCCCGTAAAGCAGCACGATCAAAAAACTGGGGTTTTAGTTCTCGCGATCGCAAATAGCGTTGCACAGCAGTACGTGCAGAACGGGGAACTTTACCGCGTTGCTGCTTCATAAAGTCTACAATCCGCGCCACTTGATAAGGTGGAAACTCTTGCAGCAATATAAAACCAGCATCACGGTGTGCAATCACATTGCTTGTTAGCAGATGTCCCAAAAAGACTTCCTTGTGATCACGGACATCACCGTTGCGTTGATACCATACAGCCAGATGACCATAGAAAATGGGATCAAGTTCTATGATTAACTTGTGGAATTCTGCTACCTTCTCCAACTCGCGGTGAGGCGTAGTTAGCAAGCTGTTGAGAAGTTCTAAACGCAAGTCGCGTTCTGCTGTATTCATGGGTACTACCTCCATTAGGGATTTGGGATTTTTTTATTGCAACCAAAATCTAAAACCGTGGAGTGTAGTTGTCACATGCTACGAGGTGAATGAAATCACCGCGCAAGTTGAGAAAGCTATTGGTTTATACACAGGAATTGAACCTATTACCATCGGTTAATAGCCGACTGCTCTACCAATTGAGCTAGTATGTAAGCTTTTTCTGTTAGGGCGCGGTGACAACTACTGTTGTAACTGCAAGAAGCTTGGATATCAAATGCTACATTTAGACTTAGTATTAAGATTGCCGCACAAGTAGAGGAAGCATAAGCCTGAAGACGGCTTCAGACGTAGACTCTGTTTTTTTGCTTATATTAGGAGTATGTAAGCTTCCGCGATTAGGGTACGGCAACAATTACTAAAAAACATCAAGATGTTGCAAATCTGGTTTAACCCAGCTATTTCTAGCCTCCCAGGACATCAACAAATCCCGGCTGTAGTATTGCAGTGGTAGATGCTTATTACCATAACTATCAATGAGTCCGTTAGTTAGCTGCAATAAAGAGACTTGCTGTTGGTTAACCAATAAATAACGACGCACCATATAAACCCAGAACCGGGTGAGAGTTTCGTGATAACCACTGTCTTTGGTGGTTTGGATACCCATAGCTGCGTTATAGCGTTGGATATCTTGGCGAATGCGTTCGCCTGCTTGTTTTTCCCCGTAATATATGAGGTAATATAATGCCACTGTCAAATGTGCAATATGATTCCACTGACATCGTGGTAATGTGCTATTTTGGAATGCAGTTACAAGATTTTCGATTTCATGAATTGTCTGGTATTTACCGTTTTCATGACTCATTATTGATGATTTCAGAGCAAGTTTGCTCCTATTGGTTCTGGCTGATGTTTAATCTACTTATTTATTAAGTTGCTGCATAATACACTAAACATCTCCAAAATAGTATATTTTGTGGTAAAAGAACGTCAATAGAAGTTTTTTGACACCAAAATATGAGTAACGTACTAAATCACATAGAGGAGAATCCTCAAGAAACCAAGCGATTAA
>JAHHHW010000094.1 GCA_019359115.1 Pelatocladus maniniholoensis HA4357-MV3 | reverse complement strand
AATATTCGTTCTTTTCTTTCGACTGCATCTAAGCATGGTCTTAATCTCCTGGAAGTGATAAGTAACGCATTACAAGGTAATGTCTCTGTTTTCCTTTCCTCAAATACTACTAGCTAGGCAGTTACATAAATTTTGGGAAAGAGGAGCGATCGCTTCTCTGAATTATTGCCACTTCCAGGCGGGAGATTGTTAAAATTCTGATATCTTCATCACTACCTACGCAGAAAGCCTAAAAAAAGCGATCGCTATGTCTGAGTACCCTCAATTAGAAAAAACGCTGAAATATCACTTCGGTTACGATAACTTTCGCCTTGGACAAAAAGAAATTATCGAAAATGCGCTTTCTAATCGGGATTTGATGATTATTATGCCCACAGGCGGCGGAAAGTCGTTATGCTTTCAACTACCAGCACTGATCAAAAAAGGTGTGACAGTAGTAGTGTCACCTTTGATCGCTTTGATGCAAGATCAAGTGGAAGCACTGCGAAAAAATGGTGTAGCGGCGACATTTCTCAATAGCAGTCTCAACTCTTACCAGACGCGATCGCGTGAACAATACATTATCCAAGGTAAGGTTAAATTACTCTACGTTGCTCCAGAACGTCTTGTCAGTGATAGATTTCTACCATTTCTAGATTTAATTCATCATCAAGTTGGTATTTCTGCGTTTGCTATTGATGAAGCGCACTGTGTTTCTGAGTGGGGACACGACTTTCGTCCAGAATATCGCAAATTAATTATACTGCGAAAACGTTACGCTGACGTGCCAACTTGGGCATTTACAGCTACCGCCACTGATCGCGTCCGTCATGATATCATCCAGCAACTAGGGTTAAAAGATCCCAGCATTCACATCGCCAGCTTCAACCGCCAAAATCTTTACTACGAAGTTCGTCCCAAAAAAAAGAATGCTTACGCCGAACTCCTAGAACTAATTCGCGATTCTGAAGGTTCGGGAATTATTTACTGTTTAACCCGCAAAAAAGTTGATGAAATCACCTTTAAACTCCAACATGATAAAGTCTCTGTCCTACCTTACCACGCTGGTTTGACAGACGAAGAACGAAGTAAAAATCAGACTCGCTTTATTCGTGATGATGTGCGAGTCATGGTAGCAACTATCGCCTTTGGTATGGGTATCAATAAACCAGATGTACGGTTTGTGATTCACTTTGATATACCTCGTAATTTAGAAAGTTACTATCAAGAATCAGGTAGAGCGGGTAGAGATGGGGAGACTTCACGTTGTACACTATTTCTCAGCTATGGTGATGTCAAAATTATCGAATTTCTCATCAATCAAAAAAGTGAACCACAAGAACAGTTAATAGCTAAACAACAATTGCGACAGATGATAGATTATGCCGAAGGTACAGACTGTCGCCGCACAATTCAACTTAGTTATTTTGGCGAACGTTTTCCGGGAAATTGTGATAATTGTGATAACTGTCGCTATCCCAAACCAATGCAGGATTGGACAGTGGAAGCGATGAAATTTCTCTCTTGTATCGCCCGTTGCAAAGAAAAATTTGGCATGGGTCATATTATAGATGTTCTGCGGGGAGCGAAAACCCAAAAAGTTGCTCAATACGAACACGAAAAACTATCTACCTACGGTATCGGTAAAGATAAAAGCTTGGAAGAGTGGCGAATGCTGGGACGTTCTTTGTTACATCAAGGTTTAGTAGAACAAAGTACTGATGGTTACGCCGTTTTAAAACTGAACCCCTTGAGTTGGGAAGTCATGCGACGACAGCGCACCGTTTCGATTGCTGTCACCGTCACACAAAAGATCACTTGGACTGAAGATAATGCTAAAACCGTAGAAGCAGAAATGTTATTGCAGAGGTTGCGATCGCTACGGAAACAACTAGCAGATGAACAGTCTGTTCCACCTTATGTAATTTTTCCTGATTCAACTCTTAAATTAATGGTTCAAGTCAAACCCCAAACTAAAGATGCATTTAGTCAACTTTCCGGGGTAGGTAGCCATAAACTGAGTCAATATGGTGATAAATTTATTGCCGAAATTCGCGCATATTGCCAAGAAAACAATTCTCCAGAACAAAAACTGAACCTTCCATCTGCTTCTAGCTCGCTTTCCGCTACAGAATTACAAACTTTGCTGTTATATCAACAAGGTTTAAATATCTCAGAAATTGCCGAAAAACGCAACCTGCGCTCAACAACAATTTTTAGTCACCTCTGCGATTTAATTGAAAAAAATCAACCCATAGACTTAAATCATTTAGTACCACCAGAAAAACAGCAAAAAATCTTGCAAGTGTTAGAAATTCTGGGAGATATTGCCCTTACCCCAATTAAAGAATATCTTGGCGATAGTTATAGCTTTGAAGAAATTCGTCTAGTTAGAAGTAAGTGGCGAAAAAAGAGCCGTAAATGAAAATTGGAAATAAATTTAAAGCCTCTCTCCTTTTAGGAAAGAGGTTTTCCAGATATCGTGAAAAGTCAGAAACATATCTAAATTAATGGCTTAGGACGGCAAATTAGCTACTTCCGTGGTAGTTTCGGTTTCTTGCATCTTTACCTGTGCTGGTGTTGATGAGGTGTGTTTAGTCTTGGTTGCCAATATTATAGATAAAAGCTTGGGAAAGACAATACAAATCACTGTACTAATTAAAGTCAGTAATAAGCCATCTATTAAACTCATATCTAAATCTCCTTTTTGAAATTTGTATCTATATGCTCTATTTTTAAACTAAATTTCTCAGATTGATAGAGTATATGGGTTTGAATTTCTTTTGGTTAATATAAGCTCTTTTTAATTTTAATTTTAATTTTAGTTTTAATTTTTATTAAGATTTGAACTCTATTTTAGAGTATTGTAAAAGGCAATAAAATAGTGTAAATTTGAAGCGGCCGTTGTTTTTAGTATTCCATAAACTTTAAAAGGAAGCAAGATTAAACTCTAAATTTTAAGTTATATCATTTCCATATGAAGATGCATAGAAAGAACCCCACCACCTTCGGCACCTCCCCTTGGTAAGGGGAGGTTGGGAGGGGTTAAAATAATGTGCAGCTTCATATTTAATTGGTATTAGACATTAAACTAGTACCGCTTCCTTGTAAGTCACGATAAGAAAGCAGCAGTATTTCGGCGATTTCCTTTTACTTTGATTCTCAAAGAATCACGCTCTGATTCGACCGTATCGCCACTTAGATTAAAGATTGACCCCGGTGCAAATGTCACGGGTATTGCATTGGTTAACGATACTAATGGCGAGGTTGTTTTTGCTTCCGAATTGGAGATGTCTAAAGGTTTAAACTCTTAGCTGTACATTGAAAAAATTGAGATGCTCCCTTCGTATTATCTGTTGGTGTTGATTTCAAACATAATTTATTAAGCAACTATCACTTCAGTTTGGAGAACATCTAGCACAGAAACGAGGACTAAATTTACACGATGGACTACCTGTTAGCGCATAAGATGTACAAAAAGGAAAGCTAGTAAGTTTATGTTGAGTTTTCCTGGGAGTAGAAGCTTTCTGCAATAGCTTAGTTGGCTTGATTTTTAGATTGGTAATGATACTTAAAAGCCGAGGAAATGTTAGGCAGGTAATGGTGCTAATTAGAGTCAGCAATATAGCATCTATGCGATCCATAGGTAATCACCTCTTCCTTTTTGATGGGGCTTGGATAACAGGCGTCTATTGTTTTTAGTTAGTAAAAAAACTTATTGAAACCAACTAAAAACCTAAGTTGGTATTGCTTTTCGTTTATCTTGTTTAATCATACTATAGATTTTTTTATATATCTACATCAAATCTTCAAAAATTTTTCAGACAGAATAAATTGTGTATATTCAGGTTTGCTACTTTGTCCTGATTGCAGCATAAGCTGGAAAAACAAACTATTGATTACTTAGCCTAGAGTGTTATGTCAAAAACTTTTGTAGAAAATGCTTTTCTTGCCAATATCACTGCACAAGAACGCCAAGTGACTAAGGATTTGCCAGATTATTCTGGCGTGGAGTCATTACCAGAAATTTGGCCTTTAGCGGCACAAAGATTTGGTAACATTGTTGCCGTTCGTGATCCTCATGCTAAACCAGAATTAGTGTTCACATATACTCAACTAAACCAGCAAATTCAACAGTTTGCAGCTGGATTACAAGCGTTGGGAGTACAAGCAGGCGATCGCATTTCTCTGATTGCTGACAATAGTCCCCGTTGGTTTATTGCTGATCAGGGAATTATGGCAGCTGGGGCGGCGGATGCGGTGCGGAGTTCCCAAGCCGAAACAGAAGAATTACTCTTCATTTTGACTAATAGTGGCAGCACAGCGCTCGTAGTGGAAGATGTCAAAACACTTAACAAACTACGCGATCGCCTGCATGATTTGCCGATTCAATTTGTGATTGTACTCAGCAACGAAGCATTACCAGAAGCCGAAACCCCCAAGCTCTATACATTTACCCAGTTGATGGAAATTGGTGCGAAGCATTCCTTGCAACCAGTCAAACGCAAACCTCATGATTTGGCTACCCTAATTTATACCTCTGGAACAACGGGTAAACCAAAGGGTGTAATGCTGACTCATCGTAATTTGATGCATCAAATCGTAGCTATCCCAGTAGTTGTACAACCCCAACCCGGAGATACAGTTTTGAGTATTCTCCCCACTTGGCACAGCTATGAGCGTAGTTGCGAATATTTCCTACTTTCTGTCGGTTGTACTCAAGTTTATACCAACCTCCGCTCCATCAAGCGAGATTTAAAAGAATATAAACCTCATTACATGGTAGCTGTACCGCGTCTTTTAGAATCTATTTATGAAGGAGCGCAAAAACAGTTTCGTGAACAACCAGCTTCTCGACGACGCTTGATTAACTTCTTTTTTGGCATAGGCGAAAAATATATTAAAGCGCGGCGGACTTTGACAGGATTGGATTTACAAAATCTTAATCCTGGCATGGGCGATCGCTTAACAGCTAGTTTACAAGTTGCCGCTTTATCGCCTCTGTATAGCTTGGGAGAAAAACTAGTTTATAGCAAAGTCAGAGAAGCAACTGGCGGACGAGTCAAACAGATGATTAGCGGCGGTGGTGCGCTTCCCAAACATGTAGATGACTTTTTTGAAATTCTTGATGTCGAGATTTTGGTGGGCTATGGTTTAACAGAAACTTCCCCTGTCACCCATGCACGGCGTTACTGGCGGAATTTACGTGGTGCAGCTGGGCAAGCTATACCAGGTACAGAAACAAAAATAGTCGATCCAGAGACTAAAAAAGCGCTACCAACGGGAGAAAGGGGGTTAGTATTACTGCGGGGGCCACAAATCATGCCAGGTTATTACCAAAATCCCGAAGCCACAGCCAAAGCAATTGATCCAGAAGGTTGGTTTGATAGCGGTGATTTAGGTTGGTTAACACCAGAAAATGACTTAGTTCTGACCGGACGAGCCAAAGATACGATTGTATTAACGAATGGGGAAAACATCGAACCGCTACCAATAGAGGATGCTTGTTTGCGATCGCCCTACATCGATCAGATTATGCTGGTTGGGCAAGATTGTAAATCTCTGGGTGCTTTAATTGTTCCTAATTTGGAAGCCTTAGAAAAATGGGCAATTTCTCAGAACCTCCAACTAGATATAAAGGATGAAAATGTTACTTCCCCTACCAGTCAAAAAATAAACCTGGAGAGTAAAATAATCCAGGATTTATTTCGGCAAGAACTGAATCGGGAAGTGCAAAACCGTCCAGGTTACAAACCAGATGATCGCATCGGCCCGTTCAAGCTGATTCTTGAGCCATTTTCGATGGAAAATGGCATGATGACCCAAACTCTGAAAATCAAGCGGCATGTCGTGATGCAGCATTATCACGATATTATTAACGGAATGTTTGCCTTATAAGTCCACTGCAAACTATCAAAAAACGTGAACTCTTTTATGGATGTCTCCAAAACTCAACTGCTTTTAAAGCGCGTCGTCAACATTAAAGCCATTGTCACTCCCTTGTGGAAAGAGGAAGTGCAACAGCAACTGCAAGCGCAAATTAATCAAATTGACCAGCAATTGCAACAGTTGGACATCCAAGGGCAACGGGCAGTAGCAGAAGTACAAAAGCAAAATTTGCAACCACCCGGACCCCAAGCCCTCCAACAAATTGAAAGCATTCAATACCAGGTCAACCAAAAGAAAAGCGAACTGCTAGAGCAAAAAAATCAAAGCCTGCAAAATCTCCAGCAAGTCCAGCTTTTAGAGTTAGACCAAGAAGTCAATCAATTTCAGATGGAAGGCTTTTTCCGTGTGGAACCAGGGGATAACTTAATTAGTAAAATGCAGGTCGAAGTTGTGCTACGCGATGGTGTTGTAGAAGAAATTCGCGGCGACGTTTAAACTCAGTCAGCAGTTA
The DNA here is from genome assembly GCA_019359115.1 of Pelatocladus maniniholoensis HA4357-MV3. GTDB lineage: Bacteria > Cyanobacteriota > Cyanobacteriia > Cyanobacteriales > Nostocaceae > Pelatocladus > Pelatocladus maniniholoensis. Next base: position 49,103 of record JAHHHW010000094.1, on the reverse strand, counting down.
ATAGTTAACAGTTAACAGTTAACAGTAAGCAAATAAACCTGGTAACTGATAACTGTAAAACTCCTTACACCACACTTGGTTCCTCCTCACTGCTTGCTCCTCATTGCTCGCTGTTGTCGTGTAAGTGTATCTACTGGCAAATTACCTTGATCAAATGTTGTTGATCCTGGTTTGAGAAACATTTCTCTTGGGAACCAGCCCAAACAATTTGCCACAGAGGAGGAGAACTAGCCAACAGCGATCGCCCGAAGCTGGTCAATTCAACTCGGTACTTGACAGTGCTGATTTCTGTGTTACCAGAATCATCAGTTTGAACGATTGTTACCAACGCCTGGTTCGGTTGCGGGTAATATACCTCTACCTTCCGCCTTCCTTGTTCTGCTTCACTGTTATCAAAAGCATCAAGAGCCAGAGCAGCCGGGTCAGTACCTTGGAGAACAGACTTAATACTGTCTAAAGGTATGGTTTTATACTTAGCGCGCCCAGGATTAGTCACAATCTCCTGAGCAGCAGCTACGGCGGCAGAATGCTGCTGTGGTTTAGTGCTATTGATGATCAGTGCATTTTGCTGGCGATTGTTTAGATACACTCCAGCGATCGCAGTGGCGAAGATACTTAGTACCAAAATTACCAAAATCTTCAACTTTGCCGACATAAAAAAGTTAAAAAGAACTTTCAAACAGTTGATCTATCACTTTTGCATTTTAGATTGAAGAATTACTCTATTTCCTCTCACTTTTGAGTAATTATTCTGATGTAAGCAGCCGTGATAAGAAATACAAATTAATAGACTCCCAGGTAATAGAATAGTTCCTCACGTCGGTCGTCAAGATACAATTCGATCTGGCATTAATTTTGTTAAAGTCTATAATTTATCGATTTGCCAAACCCCATTATGAGCATTTACGAAGTATTCATGCCCGCGCTTAGTTCCACAATGACCGAAGGAAAAATTGTCTCCTGGGTAAAATCTCCGGGCGACAAAGTGGAAAAAGGCGAAACAGTGGTGGTTGTCGAGTCGGATAAGGCAGATATGGATGTGGAATCCTTCTATGAAGGATATCTGGCTAACATCCTTGTGCAAGCTGGTGAAACTGCACCAGTGGGAGCTGCGATCGCCCTGTTAGCAGAAACTGAAGCCGAAATTGAAACAGCCAAGTCTCAAACTCAAGGCGGCGGCACTGCAAAACCTGAAATGACTGCTACTACAGCTCCCACAAAAACCGCAGATCCAGCCGCTTCTTTCACACCTGTCTTGGCGACTCAAAACGGCTCTACCCATAGCTCTGGGCGGCTTGTAGCTTCACCTCGCGCCCGCAAATTGGCTAAAGAACTCAAAGTTGATTTGAATAACATTTCTGGTAGTGGTCCCCACGGTCGTATTGTTGCTGAAGATGTAGAAGCAGTAGTCGGTAAAGCTAGCCCCCAACCTGCTACGGCGATTTCCATTACCCCACCAGCAGTTGTGACACCAGTGGTAACTGCACCAGCTACAAAACCAACACCAGTTCCCACGCCAGTAGTTGCCGCAGTTCCGGGTCAAGTAGTGCCTTTGACTACCTTACAAAATGCTGTAGCACGCAATATGGTTACTAGCTTATCAGTGCCAGTGATCCATGTAGGTTACACAATCACTACTGATGCCCTGGACAAGTTATATAAACAAATTAAATCAAAGGGTGTAACCATGACTGCGCTGCTGGCAAAAGCCGTAGCGGTGACACTGCAAAAACACCCACAAATCAATGCCAATTACTCAGACCAAGGTATTGTCTATCCTGCTAGCATCAATGTAGCTGTCGCCGTAGCCATGGATGATGGCGGATTGATCACACCAGTGTTGCAAAATGCTGATCAGATGGATATTTATTCTTTGTCCCGTACCTGGAAGTCTTTAGTAGAAAGAGCAAGAGTCAAAAAGCTGCAACCAGAAGAATACAGCACTGGTACATTTACACTGTCAAACTTAGGGATGTTTGGTGTCGATAGATTTGATGCAATTTTACCGCCCGGACAAGGTTCAATATTAGCGATTGGTGCATCTCGCCCGCAAGTCGTCGCTACAGCAGATGGTATGTTTGGAGTAAAACAACAAATGCAAGTAAATATGACTAGTGATCACCGTATGATCTACGGCGCTCATGCTGCGGCGTTCTTACAAGATTTAGCGAAGTTGATTGAGACTAATCCACAATCGTTGACTATGTAAGGAAAATTGAGGTGAAAATCCTGTTTTAAGAGCAAAATAAAGACTTGGGGTTTTGACTCTCCAAGTCTTTTTGATTCTGAGACTGGAAACATCAATGCGATCGCGTTTCCACGAAATTTTTCACATATTCTTGAACAGCGCTTTTTTGCGGTTGATTTTCTTCTAAAAAGTAATAGCTATGGGGTTCGTTCTTAGCAATAACTCCATTGACTACTTGACCCAAGACATTCTGACCAGACTTTTCTAAAATTTCTATAGCAGTAATAGCATTAACAGAATCTGCTATCCCTGGTCGAACTACCAACAAAACACCGTCACTCATTTGACCCAAAATAGTAGCATCAGCAGCAACTGTTAATGAAGGAGCATCAATAATTACAAAGTCATAGTTAGCAGCAAAACTATCAATTAACCCAGCCATTTTTTGAGAGTCAAGTAAGGAAACTGAAGAGGAAGACAATACGCCAGCAGTAAGAACATCCAAATAATTCATGACGGTTTTGACTGCTGTCTTAAATTCTATCTGTCCACAAATTACATTGCTCAGACCTTCATTATTTGTCAATTTCCAGATTTTATGCTGAATTGGATGCTCTAAATCTCCATCTACCAGTAATACTTTACGCTCCATCTGAGCCATTGCCATTGCTAAATTAGCAGCTACTGTTGATTTACCTTCTCTTGGTACGGAACTAGTAACAACAATAACTTTTAATTCTTTATTAGCACTCATAAATTGTAAATTTACCCGCAGCATCCGGTAGGCTTCACTCATTGGAGAACGAGTCAAACTTGGAATCAAAAGCCTTTGATTATAAAACTCTGTTGTCTCTCGCGCATTTATCGTTTTTTTTAACTTACTAGAAGTAGGAATAACTCCCAATGTAGTTAATCCCAATAATTCTTTTGCTTCGTCAACAGTCTTAATTGATTTATCTGTTGCTTCCAAAAAATAAATATTTGCCAAGGCTGCCAAACTGGCGACTACACCTGCACTCAGAAATATAATTGCACGAGAAGTCACAGGTTCTTCTGGAATAATGGCTTCGGAAATAACGCTGGCATTTCCAACATTTTGATTTTCTGCTATTTGGCTTTCTTGCAACTTTTGTAATAGAAGTGAGTAAGTAGATTGTGCAGCTTGTACTTTACGTTCTAATTGACGCTGTTGTTGTTCCAATCTTGGCAGATTATTTAACCTTTGCTTATATTCAGCTTGCAAGTTAGATAAAGCAGTCGCTTGATTTACTAAACCCAGACGAGTTGATTCTAATTCTAGAAGCTTTGCTGATATTTGCTGTTGCAACTGTCCCAATTGAAAATTATTATTTTGGTTTTGAGAATTCTTTCCTGCAACATTTTTGACCCGTTGTCGCAGTATACTTTTTAAAGAAGTTAATTTATCTTCTAAATTTACAATTTCTGGGTGATTGTTCTGTAAAATATTGCGTCTAGCTGCTAGTTGTGATTCTAGCTGTTGAATCTCTTTAAGGATATCTTGCACACCTGAATTTTGACTGAGGGAAGTCATAATTACCGCCTGCTGAGAATTCATATCTAATTGCTTGCGGATTTCTTGGGACTGTGCCTCGACCTCAGCAATTTGAGATTGAGTTTGACTAATTTGTTTTTGTAAATCTGTAATAATTTCTACACCTTTGGTTGCTTCTTCATTTAAAGAAACAATTTTGTACTTTTCTTTAAAATTTGCTAACTCAGCTTCTGCTTGGCGAACAATTGACTCAGCTTTTGGTAATTGTTTGCCTATAAATTTGCGAGCCGCAGTAGCTTGAGTTCTGTTCGCAAATATGTTGTTTTCTAAATAGATATTTATGAGAGTATTGACAACTTTTGCAGTTGTTTCAGGATTAGTATCTTTATAGGAAATTTGTATAACGTCGGCTCCCCTAACATCTGAAACATTAAGCTTTTTCAGAAAAGGTTTAATTTTTAAGGGTTTACCTTGATTATCTGTTAGATTCAGTTGCTTGATAGTTTTTTGCACAATTGGTACAGATCGTATCACTTCTGCCTCGGTATTGAGAGGACTAGTTTTATTATCTTGTACTACTGGTTGTAATGTGCCTATTTCTGTTCCTAAACTTGTAAGAGTTGAAGTAGCATTTGTTCTTTGAAACTTGAGCTTTCCTTCTGCAACATAGGAAGGCTTTTTCAAAGATGCAATTAGCAGTGAAATTATAAATACAGTGAGAAAAACTATTAAGCTAGGCGACCAGCGTCGCTTTATGATTTGCCAATATGTTAGAAAAGATAAGTTAGATTCTTGTAATTCCATGATCAATTTTTTGTTTTTGGTACTCCAATAAATTTTTTGCTAAATCATGAATAGAGGAGTTTGAGATTTTTTATTGCCATAGTGAACAGATGCGATCGCACTAATTACTCGCTCTAAATCTTCATTGGTTAAATTTGAACCGGATGGTAAACAAATACCCCGTCTAAATAAATCTTCAGCTACCGCACCACCAATATATTCACATTCACTAAACACAGGTTGGAGATGTAAAGGCTTCCATACAGGACGAGTCTCTATTTGCTGTGCGCTAAGAGAGTTGCGGACTTGTTCACGATCTGCACCAAAAGCTTCAGGATCTATCGTTAGGCAGGTTAACCAACGAGTAGCACGTCCAAAACCAGCTTCTGGCATAAATTCTACTCCTGGCAGATTTCCCAAACTAGAGATATAAATCTCAAAATTGCGTCGTCTGGCTGCGACTCGTTCACTCAAAACACACAACTGACCACGACCAATACCAGCTAAGACGTTACTGAGACGGTAATTATAGCCAATTTCTGAGTGTTGATAGTGAGGAGCGCGATCGCGTGCTTGTGTTGCCAAGAAACGGGCTTTTGCGACTAAATCTGCGTTGTTGGAAACCAGCATTCCGCCACCAGAGGTAGTAATGATTTTATTACCATTGAATGAGTAAATGCCAATACATCCAAATGTTCCAGGATGTTGTCCTTTGTAGGTAGCTCCCAAAGATTCAGCAGCATCTTCTATTAAGGGAACACCATAGTGATTGCAAACTTGCAATATAGGGTCGATATCTGCACTTTGACCATATAAATGTACAACGATCACTGCTTTCGGCAATTTGCCAATGCAAGCACGGTGCTTTAGTGCTGATTGCAACAGTTCAGGATTCATGTTCCAAGAAGTGCGATCGCTATCAATAAATACTGGTTTAGCTCTCTGATAAATTATTGGACTGGCGGTAGCAGCAAACGTTAGGGTAGAGCAAAAAACTTCATCTCCAGATTCAACTCCAATTAATTGCAAAGCTAAATGAATCGCAGCTGTACCAGAACTAACAGCAGCAGCATAATCAGCACCAATGATTTGACAGAATTCTTGCTCAAAAGCATCTACATGAGGACCTATGGGAGCAATCCAGTTGGTGTCAAAGGCTTGTTTGACCAATTCTAGTTCGCGATCGCCCATATGCGGAGTTGAAAGCAAAATAGGTTTAGTCATGTTTAGTCTTCTTTCCTACTTTGATTTTCCTCAAGTTTCTTTTCCACAAGCTTGTGCAAAGTCTCTGTATTATCCTTTATGTCTGATAATTGATGTTTGGCTTCTTCTTTGTCTAAGAATCCAGTAATGACTTCCCGTGAGAGCAGTTGCAACTCTGGATGATAACCCAGTCTCTTGTTAACTTGGTATTCCACTAAACCAGGTAAAACACAGTTGGTGCTGTTACCATGAATCTTTACAGTTGACCAACCAATCTCATCCAATATTCTATAAACGTCCTTTTCAGTTAATTGCAACACAAACGGTAGAGAAAAAATCTGCAATTTTATACCCGTCTTCTCATCCGTTATCCATTTTGTGGAACGTACTTCTGGCTCTATCCAGTGCCACCAATTCCGTCCCATAATAATCCGATTGATATGATGCTCAACACAATAATCTTGAATTTCCTTGTAAAACATGTCCCCACATTTATAACAAGGGTATCCATTCTTAAAGTTATTATCTATCATTTCTTTAACATAAGGCGCAAGGTAGATATTCAATACAACTAGTTCTACACCCAATTTGTCACACAACTTTCGACCGTTCTCGACTACCTGTTCAGGAATAAAGCCATTCTGAACCAAAACAGCAGTTACATCTAAACCTAATTGCTGTCGTGCCGTAATTAGAGAAACTGCACTATCCTTTCCACCAGAAAAACCTACAACTGCATCAACCTTAGCACCATTTTCTCTTGGGGTATTCACAAAAGTTTGCAGTTCACTATCGAGAATTTCTTGTTTAAAATTCTTTTTGTATGTCATACACATATTGCAAACACCATCAGCACCAATATAGATGTTTGGTATACGCGTATCGAACAAACATTCCTGACACTGTACAGGTTGAAAAAAAGGATTTTTGCCTGTATTAAACCACGTCTTAATTTTATTTTGCAAATGTATTCTCCGCGCGCGTAAATTATAGTTAATTCCATTCACAGGAATATTACATTTGTACGGAGAATAATCTTCGCTGATAAACTTAGGAATAAATAATCTAAAATATCGTAAAAGAGTATTTTGTATTCTCATAACTACCTCCAAAAAATTAGGTTTTCATAAAATTGAATTAGAGTAGAGACTATTTATAAAGTCAATAATTAGGGTACAATACGGCTTTGTTATCACGCACCACTATCTAATATGCTTCATTAAGCACCTTATTTGATTTTTTAGGAAAATTTCAAATTTCACATCTCTAGGTTAAAAACCTATTTTTTAAAGTGAACGATAAGCAGGAAAAAACGATGAATTGAATAGTGCTTCTGCCTGCTTATTTAAAAATTTGGCTCGTAAATTAACTAAATAGTTATACTTTTCCTCGTCTGTAATTAGGCGTAATGTCAGAAATTTGTATCGTAATTTTGAAAATCCTGATTTAAAATCATATATGCCATCTTTTGCACCTCCATATCCACCTCCCAGATGCATAAATTCATTTCCACGTTCTTTTGCCCAAAATCTCACATAATCAAACATGAGCTTATCAGGAGAAAGTTTTAAAAATTGGTTTTTTGTTCCACTCAAGTAACTTTGAACTATTCCACAGCATTCAGTAAATAAACAAGCACTAATAATCTCATTATCTAATTCCACAATACTCAAATGTAGATTATTGATTAATTTTTTTGACAATTTCCAAAAAAACTCATGGCTAAAATAATATAATTTAGTAGCTCCTACACGCTCCATACTTTCATAATATATTTCTAGAAAATCTTCTAAATATTCATCAAATAAAACCATTTTTACTTTGATTCCATTCCGTTTATGTCGATTAATTACTTTACGATGGCTAGAGTGTGTCTGCGTCCATATTTCCTCATGAGAAAGCTTTAAATTGATAGCCACAGTCTCACCAGTGATTTTGCATATCTCAGGTGAATATATTTTTTCTAAACCTTGATTGAGTATGGGATGCAGTCGAAAGAATGCCGAACAAATATTCTGATTACGCAATACAAAGATTAAGCTTTTGATAGCTAATTCCAAAAAATCTGGTGAGTTAGCTGCTGCTTCACTCAGCAAAATTCCTGGATAGCCGTATGGCGAAACTACATCAAAAAGCTCTGGAATTAATTCTCCATCAAGTAAATCATCACATCGACGTATCAAATAAGGTAAAAAAAATATTTTTTCTCCTTCAGAAATCAAAAGAGCTTGTGGAGTAGTGTTAGTTCTTTGAGATTCTAAATACACAAATTGAGGTAAATGATAAAAATCATAACGCAATTTTTCCAGCGTTTCTAACCATAAGGGATTTGATAAATCAATGATTTTAGTTTTCATGATTAATTAATTGTATAAAAGTCTCAAAAAGGATTTTTAACATTTACGCCAAAAACCTCTCAAACTATTCTGTATACTTTACGTCCTCTATGGCGTAATTCCAGATTTTGAACATTAGTAAGATTTAGTTAATATATTTGACGAATCAGATAAAAAGCTTCCGCAGCAAAAAGATTAACTGTACTCCCACGTAAAGTAGCTAAAGCTCGCAATGACTCCTCAGAACGCTCATTAGGAAAAGGTTTGATTTGTGAAGCGTACAGTCGCATTGCTTCTAGTTTAGTTTCCAAAAAAGCAGAAATATTAACGAAAACATTAGGAACAAAATTTGCAGTTATATAAGGAGCATTCCAATTAGTTTCCGAAAGTGTTTCGTAGGCATATATTGATTTTGGTGCATAAGGATTATTTGGTCTTGCTGCTACCAAAGATGATAAGAATACTCTTTGATGATCCATATGTAAATCACCAATAAAAGGAACAAAAAGCATATCTGGTTGAATTCTTTGAATTAACTTAAGCAGCTGCTCATTCATATCACGGTGCGGTACATTGTCTAATCTAGCTGCTGGAAACGAAAGAAAAATGGTTTCTTTAACACCTAAAATTTGATGTGCTGCTAATGCTTCTTGGCGATCTATTTGATTCATCTCCTCCGAAAAATCGGGTGGATAGCCTTGAGTCATAATTACTACATAAACTTCATTTTTCTCAGCTGCAAACCGAGCTATTGTTCCGCCAACACCTAGTATTTCATCATCAGGATGTGGTGCAATAATCAGTATTTTATGGTTCATAATTTTACTCAACAAATATCCAATAATTTTCTAGTTTCTGAACCACAACAAAACAGAGTATCTATAATCGACAGATTGGGCAGAAATCCTAATTCTGGAAAAACTTGAGCGTATGATGGATAAGTGAATTCTTGCCACAAAACATTAATATCAGCAGCTTTAAAAGCTTCCAAATCCATATACTTTTTGCCTCCATAACCAGATAAATAAGTATCAGATCCTACAGCTTTACAGATATCGATTAATAGTTCAGATTTGTTACCTTCAACTTCCAATGTAGACAGGTAAACAATAGGCTTTTTGATATCTAACACATCCATGACCCATTGAATTAGTGCCATGTTGAGTTCACAAAGATTACTCCATTCTCTACTGAGAATTTGCTGGATTTCTGAACTATATTTATGGAAGTAGGGAGCGCGGGAATAATTTGTTACCAGGGTCTGCCAATGCTTCCGAGACCAAGGAAAATCTGAATTGATCAGCATTTCATTGATGAGTTCTTCGTCTCTTGAGCGATGAACTACTGGTACTGTTAGCCATTGCGCTCCTTGACAGGTCTTGATTTTGTTGCGATGTTGAATACCGCGCCTCTCAAACTGTACATTGTCCATTGCCACAAAGATGTCACTTTGTTGCAGCTTATGAAAGAAACCCATGTAGGGTAAATACTGTGGTTGGTGAATGACTACACTCTTCATAAAAGCCCCTATCTTTGTTCGTAGATACCTTCTTTGCGAAGAACTACTGGAATGGTTCGCAAAAGAATGACTATATCCAACCAAAAATTCCAGTTGTCTACATACCAAACATCTAGCTTAAGCCGTTCATTTAAATCATTTTCCAAACCACCATTGATCGCTTCCCAAGCTGTCAGACCTGGTGGCATTAACAAACGCCGTTTTTGCCAATTGCTATAGGTTAATAGAGTCGAAGTTAATAGCGGTCTCGGCCCAACCAAACTCATATCACCACGGAGAACATTGAAAAGTTGAGGTAATTCATCGAGATGATATTCGCGTAAGAATTTACCAATAGGTGTAATGCGAGGATCACCTTTGAATGTATTTAGACCAGTACCAATGTGGATAGCTCCATCAATCATTGTGCGAAATTTATAGATCACAAATGGCTCTCCCAATATTCCTAAACGTTCTTGACAAAAGAGAATCGCTCCAGGAGAACTCAGCCGAACTGCCAAAGCAATCAGAAACAAGACAGGTAAAAAGAATATGATTGCTATACTGGCGATGCTGATATCTAACAAGCGTTTGTACATCAGTTGTATTTTTCTACTCTTGTATTCTGTGAGATAAGCTTGCTTAACTTCTTGCCACTTTTTGGCTGTCCAAGTTTCAGTCATCCGATTTTAGACTTTGAATTTTGGATTGCTAGATCAAAGGTCGGTAAGACAATTCCTAGCTTTCGATAGAATTCGCAGAGTCGTTGGAATACGAATCTTTCATCATATTGACTTTCAAGCCGCCATCGCCCTGCTTGCCCGTAAGCTGTTCGCTGGTCTGGATTTGATAGTAATATTTCCAAAGCTGCTGCTAACTTTTCGCTATCGTGTGAGGGTACGATTAGACCTGTTTTTCCATGCACAACTGCCTCTCGACATCCGCGAATATCTGTGGTGACAACGGGTAAAGCCATTGCCATTGCTTCCAGAATCGAACGAGGGAGTCCTTCATTGTGAAAAGTAGGTAGTGCAAAGATATCTAAAAGACCCAGTAATTCTGGGATGTCGGTACGTTGACCTGTAAGAGTTACGTGTTCTTCAATTCCTAGAGTGTGAATTCGTTCTATTAACTCAGTGTGGAAAGGGTCAGGATCTCCGATGAGTTGACTGCCGATCACCAAAATGTGTAAGTTAGGAAACTTAGGCAATAACCAAGCAGCTGCTTCAATTAAATATTCACTTCCTTTTTTGCGAGTTAAACGCCCAATTGTGCCGACTATCAAATTAGTATTCGCAGGGATACCCAAAGATTCTTTTAATTGTGCTTGATTGCTTTTTGAGAGGCGATCGCATTGGAAGCGATTAATATCTACACCATTACCCAGGTAAACAATCTTTTCGGGTGGACAAAGACCCTTTTTACGAGCTGTGCGGATATCTTCGTAATTTAGGGTAAAGATCAGGTCAGTCAACAAAGCAGCTATCTTTTCAACGGTAAAGTAAAACCAATATTGGAGGAAAGAAGATTGCTCATAGAAGGGAAAGCCATGAGCAGTATAGACAATCCGTTTGACTCCGACTAATTTGGCAGCAATGCGACCCAGAACAGCAGCAATTGGAGTATGAACGTGAACAAGGTCATACTGATTCTGTCGCATCAATTGGGCAAGTTGGTAAATAGTTCTAATGTTCAGTAGTGGAGAAATTTGGCGATCAATTTGAATGGGATGAATAACATAACCCTCTTGTTGGAGCCGTTCCATCTCAATTCCTGGAGAGCAAGCAATTTCCACTAACAAATTACGAGATAAAAAGTAATCAATCTGAGGTTTTAAAAGGGTTTCAACTGTAGCTCCGATGGCGCAAATATGCAGGATTTTCATTTCATCACCTATTTCCTGTTCCCTATCTTCACAAATGAATTTAATTTTGCTTAACTACTTAATAGGGTCTGTTTTCGAGCTGATCTAGTGCTTGCCAATACTCTTGTTTTTGTTCATTCAGCCACACCTGCGTTGTTTCTCGGATGTAGCAGTAGAACTCAATTCGTTGCTCACGCAACCTTTCATCTGTGTATTTTTTTGCCTTCTGCAAGTTACGAACTGACATGCGAGTCATGCGCTCTGGATCAGTTACCACCTCACGAATTTTACTGAATAGCGCAACTACGTCTCCGGGTGGCACCAAATCTTCACACACAAGCAATTCAGGGATACCCCCTACTGTAGATCCGATGCAGGGAAGTCCTCTGGCCATTGCTTCAACCATTGCTCTTGGTAAGCCTTCTTGATGGGATGGTAGGACAAAAAGATCTGCTCTATCTAACTGAGTACATACAGCATTACCAGCAGGTAACCAACCCAGAAAATTAATATGCTCTGTCACACCCAGAACCGCAGCTTTGGCTTCCAATTCTGCCCGGTGCTTGCCATCCCCTATCAAGACCAACTTTAGGTTTAGCCCCTCTTGAATACATCTAGCAACAGCTTCAATCAGTACGTCAGGAGCCTTATAAAGTTGATCCATTGTGCCTACATAGATTAGGCTCACAAAATCTTTTGTTGGCGTCAGAATGCGAGGTAAACAGACAAAAGCGGAATGAGGTAGATCAACATCTGAAAAGTAAGTTGAAAAAGTTTTTATCCCTGCTGGATACCGATGTTGTAGCGCACCTTCGGTGACATAAGCTGCTGCACAGGCTTCAGTACAAAGTCGTCGTAACTGACGGGGGAACAACCAACGGAAAAAGCGTCTTAAAGGATGTCTAACTGAACTAGGAGCAAAGACATCGTAGGGGTCAGCAACAACTTCTACTCCGTAAGGATAGTGATTTCGACGTAAGATAGGTAGAAAATGATTGGCAATTTGGGAGGAAACACGCAAAATTACAGCATCATTAAGAGTCAAAGCATTAGCGATCGCTTGCTGGACTTGTCGTATCCGCAACAGATACTGCACTGGCCCTACATAATAAGGTATAGCTACAAATGAGACTCCATCGCCATCAGCGCGTTTCCATCCAGTCGAAACCAATGATACTTCGCGTACACGAGCTACCACACGCACATGCTCAAAAACTTCTAAATAACGTATCCAGAATGAATGTGGAAACATAGTGAGTGTCCACACCTTACCATCTGGTGTTCTCTCAAAACGATGCTCAAGTGCTACCAGCAGATCCATATTGGGAATTAATAAATGGTAAAGTAAATTGCGTCAATAGCTGAATCTTTGTCTAATCTGAAACTACAAAATTTGTATTTTTAGTATTTCTAAAAATTGGAAATTTAGCACCACTTTTTACCTGCAACTTATTTCCAGATGCCTCACAGATATTTATACATTTAGCTGAAGAGATAATGCCTCCCTTTAGGGTATTATGTCGCTGATTATCAAGTAGCAAATTCTTCTTAAACTTAACGTTCTCAAAAACTCCATCAACTATCATTCCTGCTCGATAATCGTCGTGAAAGTTACCGTTACTTTGACCTGGATTTACAATCATATTATTAGATATTTCACCTGTTTTAATCGGCATAAAGATATAAATTCCACCTGCCAAAGAATTTTGTATTTTGTTACCTAAAATACGAATATTTTCACTTTCTACATTCGCAGCAGCATCTCTCCATAATCTGATGCCATTAGCAATATTGTCATTAACACGACCTCTTCCCGAAAATTTGATAACGGAGATATCATTATTAACAATATCTAAGTTTTTTATGGGAGCATCTGAGTCTGGTTCTAACATAATACCTACGCTAGCACTATCTCCCCATAACCTACGCCAACCATCAACATTCAAACGAATTTGATTTTTCCGAACAACACAATTACTAATTGCAGGATAATTAGTATTTCCATAACTAAAAAATGACCATATCATAATGCCCCAGTATGCATCATTAATGATATTATCGGTTACAATCAGATGATTTGCACTGCTAGCATAACCTGTAATATATATCCCATTAGCAAATCCATTAATTTTATTATCCTTAACAGTTTGTTCATCTCCATGTATTTCAATTGCTGTCCTGGCTCCATTAGTACCTGCCCCATTTCTGGATGAAAAATAATTGTTAGCTATTTCAATACGTTTACCATGAGTGTAAATTGTTGAATGGTCATAATCTACTTTCCCTCCACCAATTAATTCAAAGATATTATTCTTAATTAAAACATCTGTAACTGAGACTTTAAATGGAGCAACATAGCCATTAACAGTAATCACATTTCTGCTATTTAAATTCCGAAATCTACATCTCTCTATATTAATTCTGGAACCGACATAAACTCGAACAGCATATCTCATTCTTGTGATTGGTGTCGGCTTTTTTGGATCTGGGTCTGGTTCAGCTGGATTGGTGGTGCTATTACCATCAATTGTCAAGTCATACATAGCAAAGTCTGACAAATCTGAGTCTGGTCTTTCTCCAGCTAAAATAGAACTATAATTCCCTTGTTTAGCAGCTAATTTAATCACACTTGTTTTATTTGAAGCTCCCCTGAGTGTGACTTTAGAACGAATTGTAATAGCGTGTGATTTAGAATGATTTATCTTGACTATATAAATGCCATTGGGAAAAAAGACAGTTCCTCCCCCTGCTTGATCAACAGTATCAATTGCTTTTTGAATAGCGTTTGTATCATCTGTAATATTGTTACCAATAGCCCCAAAATATTTGACAGAAACGATAATATTTGATTCATTAGTCTGCTGAAATGCTTGGAATAGCTGATTGTTTTGGATGTTTGCAGACTGTTGTATTTTTTGAGGAATTGTAGAACATCCTTGAACTAAGAATATAATAGAAATTAAATATGAATTTGTCAATCTCTTAAAAAAAATATTTTTCATGTAAAGTAGCATGATATTTACTCTCTTATATTGATATTTTCAATTTGATCAAATTTTCAAAAACTTATGCTTATCAAAGTTTATTTTGTAAGTTTTTTAGATGAAGATTGGCTGAGAAAAACAACACCTAGATAGGGAATAAGTGAGTACCACACTAAGGGACGAACCACCATCGCAGATTCAGCACGGGCATAGAATAGAAAAAATGAAAGAAAGCTAGCAACCATTGCCATTTTTGCAGGCTCACGATATTTTTCTGCCCATAACGTTAGCTTGGTGAAAATAAAACCGATTACTCCTAAAGCAATTGGTGTTCCAATCCAACCAAAATTAAGATAAGCCTCAGCAATAAAAGAGAACCCATAACTACCACCTACGGAAGCAAAATATGGATTTAATTGCTCAGTCAACCAATGATTAGGAATACCACGAGCAATGGTTGGGTGGAGTTTTCCAAAAATATTGGGGACAAGGGTGAGTAAAGCATAAAAATATTCAGCCCCCATTTGGAAATTTCTCTCACTTGGAACTATTTGGATAGTGTAGGCAACTGTTAGCATAGAACCTCCCATCTCGGATATAGAAGCTATCACAGGATTATCTATAGACGAAAACGCTTCTAACAGAAAATTTATAGATAAACGGTCTTGACCAGCAGTATTTCTAGTAATTGCAACTAGCGGAAAAATCACAAATATTAACAGCGATCCTATACTGAATAAAAAAGTTTTGGGTATTGGGCGAATCAAATTATGCCACAGCCACGCTAAAGCAATTAATGGCATCACAGCTTGATTTCTTTCACCCAAAAAAAATCTCACAATTGCGTATATTACTATCACTGTTACGGATATTAATTTGCCTTTATATCTGGTCTGACTTCCAGCTAGTAAAAAGAGAGATGCAGGGATGATAAAATCAGCTAAAATTTTGGGAGTAGCACTAAAACTTGTTGCAGAGTCTTGTAAGTAAATTGAATTGTAGCCAGAAGCCATTACAGTCAAAAAAGTATTTTTGAGGACAAAAATAGCTGGAATCAAAGATATACAGAGTAGAAACCAGCCAACTATATAGCAATACCTACTATTCAAAGAAAACTTTGTTTTTTGGGAATTAAATATAGATGATTTCACTTTGAATTTAGCAAGACTAATCAATGCTCCTAAGTGAAATGTTCCTAAACTAATAATAACTAAAAAAAGTGTATTCAGGATATTATCTGAAGATAAAGGTGGTGTCTCAAATATTATGTCCCAAGTTCCTATTCCATCTTCGTTAAGATGAAAAACTTCTAGTAATGCCTGTCCACCATTAAATAAAAAGGCAGATAGAAAAAATAAAAGATAAGGATTAAACAGATTTTTAGTTAGTAAATACCACGACCATAAAGACCAAATAGTCAGTCCACATAATAAACAACAGAAAGGATAAATCAGCGATTCTGGTTTATAAGTAAACGGCTCATAGATAAACCGAAAGAGAATCAAAGCTATGAGAAAGGCACATTGAATCCTGATGATAATTACCAGGTTAGTTTTATTTGGGTTGACAATTTTTGTCGCATTCATCAACATAAATTTTTGTGAGTGCTTTGACACTGTAGGAAATATTAAATTCACTGTTTTTCAAGACAGCTATACTATCTGTTTGAGTGATTCTTGCTTTGAAGTTTCTGGCTGCTAAAACCGCATCACTCCAAACTTTAACTGATTGTGACAGGCTAATTTTTTGGATTAAAGGTTTGATCTTATTAATTTCGTCGGTAATGACATCGGATAAAATCAGGGGTAGCCCAGCAGCTTGAGCTTCTATACCTACCATCGGTAATCCTTCACTCAGCGATGGTAAGAGGAACACATCCATAGCACCGAGCATTAGTTTAGGGACATCAGAATGTCTGCCTACAAAGATGACTTGTTTCCCAAGTCCTAATTGCATAACTTGCTGCTCAATTGTTGGTCTTAGAAGACCTTCACCCACTAGCAAGAGATATGCTTGTGGTTCTCGCTTGGCAAGTTCTGCAAAAATTTCTATGAGAAATTGATGATTTTTTTGTTTGTGAAAGCGACCAACGTGACCAATGACAAATGCGTTGGTGGGAATACCGAAGTTGACACGAACGTCAACGACATCAATAAATGCTTGAAAGGGAGTCAGATCAATGCCGTAGCAAAGAAGTTGCCAACGAGGATCACTTTTCCAGGCGGAACCAAATAAGTCTACTATGGCAATCTGGCTACATCCTAAACCAAGGGTGGCATGGTGAGCAATCAAACTTTTCATTAAAGTCAGATACAAGCGGCGATACCAGGCTGCTTGAGTTTCAAGTGGGGAAGAATCGATATGACTATGGGCAATGCGGACAGCTACACCAGCTTGTTGTGCTAGACGAAGTACATAACCACTAAAGTGATGAACATGGCTGTGAACAATGTCATAGGAACCATATTCATTGAGTATGCGTTGGAAGTTGTGAGCGTATAACCAAGGTCGTGACGGATGCACGCATGGAATAATCTGGCTACCGAGAGAGCGAATCTCATCATCATAAGCACAAGGTTGAATTGTATGAACCAGGAAGTCTATGTGAAAGCGATCGCGATCAATATGTCGCAAAATATGCATCAGCCAGGTTTCCAGACCACCTTGATTCATTCCACCCACAACATGGAGAATACGTATTGGATACTGCTTAGTAAATTGCATGGTTGTTTTCAGAGTTGTTCTTGAGTCTATGTAGTGCATAAATGACTATTGCTAAACTGAAGCCAAGTTGGACAACAGCTGAAATATTGAGTGCGATCGCTGCACCCAGCAATCCTTGCTTTGGCACCAACCAGAAACAAGTCATGGCTGAGATACTTGTCACAACAACAAACAAAGGTATTTGAATGCGAAAGTATCTAGCTGCGGTCATACCATAGCCTAAGAAGGAAGATATGTAGCGAATTCCAGCAGCAACCATCAGCCACACAAATAAATTTGCCTGCTCAGCATACTCTGGTCGATATAAAAGAGTCAGGATCTGCCTACCAGCAACAATGGCTATGAGTACAACTGTTAGACCCAGTATGGCAGCGATTCCTACCAGCTTGAAAAGCAACTGGCAAAACGCCGTACTATCTCCCACTGCATAATATTTGGCTAGCCTGGGACTAGCTGACTCTCCTAACGCATTCACCACCATGCCTCCTACTACCATCAAGTAAGCTAAGGCTGCAAAAATTCCCAGTTCCCGTTCGCCCAAAATTTGCTCAATGAAGTAACGAGGAATATTGGTATTGAGTGAAATTAGCATCATCACAAACCCCAGAGGTATAGAGAGCGAAACTAGCTTTGTGAGTGTTCTCAGATGACATCGAGCTTGTGGAGTCTGATTGAGTATCAAGGCACCGCTACCAATGTCGTAGATGAACAGAACCATACCCCAGGCAACAACCAACCCTGCTACTCCCCACAGCAAGTTTCCCGATATATATACTCCAAAACCTAGTAGTAAAAGCGATAAAGAGCCTTTAATCATTAGTGATATCGCAATGCGATCCATCCGTTCGTGCTGTTGAATTAGCCCATAAAACACATCACTGATAGACTCGAATGCTTTAGCCAGACCAATCAACAAGATAACTAAAGATGTTTGCCAACGGTATCCTGCGGACAAAGTAATTAATGCAATCATCAAAAGCGCCAAAACTGTAGAAATCAGTCTCAGACCCAGGTAATCCCCAAATACATATTGGTGTCTAGCATCTGTAGCTTGAACACTTCGCAAATGGAGGTTTGTAAACAACATCACGGGTGCTGTTATTGCTAGCCCCAAGGTAAACTGTCCTAATATCTCTGGACTACCGAGTTTAGCCATGACTACTAGCATCCCCCACTGACAAGTTGCATAGATAGCATTACCAATAAATGTCCAGGAAAAGTTGCGACGTAATGTTAGTGGCTTTAGCTGTTGCATGGCTTACAATCTTCTAACTTTAGTTAGCTCTTTTATAAAGTTTGATTAATTCTTGATCTGTAAGAATTTGCTTGCTTTTCTTACCAATAAAATAAAATGCTGAAGCTGCATCAAGAGTACCAAATCGAGCAATCAAGAAACAATCGAAATATTTTAATGGAAATGCTGTTAGTCTGACAAAAAATGTAATTAGCTTTCTCCAAAATTTTGAATTTGTAAAACTCAAAAGGAAATAATAGTAAGACCAAGCTAATGCCATTCCTGAACCACATACCGCTCCACTATCAATTTCCTCAAATTTTCTAAACAGGCGACGATGTCCTAAATAAGTAAACCGAGTAAAGTCATAGCAACCTCCATGCACTTGTTGCATAAATGGGGTTTCAGCATAGACTAAACAATCATCTTTTAGTACTCTATGAATTTCTTCTACACATTGCCACGGATCAACAACATGTTCTAATACAGCTTGTACTATTACACCATCAAATGAATTATTTGCAAATGGAATACTATGAGCATCACAAATTATGGTTGTGCGAGATCCAAAGGAAACATCAGTTTCAACTAACTCTATCTTAGGATTATCTACTATTGCTTCTGTTCCTTTACCCAAAATGCTACCACCAATCACTAAAACTTTGGGATGACTAGAAAGAGAAAGTAATATTTCTGCAAAATGTTTGTAGTTTTTTCTAGATTTTATGTTTAAGCTAATCTCAGGTATCAAGCTTTTTAAAGCTTCCAAAAGCTTATTTTTTGGGGATAAATCAAAAAATGTATTACGCTCATTCAGAAAATCTTCAATGGAAAATATACTTGATTTTTCATCAATTAAAATTGGGATACCATTTTTGATGGGAAACAGAACTTTACATTCAGGGTTTTGACATTGATAATCTTCGCGACCCAGTTCTAACTGGCTATGACATAACGGACAGCACAGCATTAATTGCACTTTTTTTGAAAGCTTTATTTGAGGTTGTATATCTTGATTTATTTGAAACTGCATAAATTTGCTACTTTTAAATAATTATAAATATGGTTGACTAGTAGTCTGAGGAGTTATAGCTCCTCGACTTCTATAATAAGTCGGGGAGCTGAACATCCAAATTATCAGGAACCTTCTGGCTTAATTCTTGACCAAATATTTCCATTGAAATTTGCCATGACATCACTACTTCTTGACGCATTTGATAAATGTTTTTCTAAAGTTTTAGGGTTATATCCTGGCACTATTCGCTGGAGCAAAAATATGATAGAGTAAACATCGTTTTTTACTGATGCTTGACACAAAGCTTCTACTGTGGCATCTAAATTTTCTGGAACAATCTGACTAGCATTCTTCACAATCAATAATTTCTCGTGTTCAGTTGGTTCATATTCTTCTCCTGTAACTAATAATTCTTCAAATAACTTTTCTCCTGGTCGTAACCCTGTGTATACGATTTCAATATCTTTACGAACTTCATATCCCGAAAGACGAATTAATTCCTTTGCTAAGTCAACAATTTTGATTGGTTGACCCATATTGAGCATCAAGACTTCACCAGTGTTACCAAGAACAGCAGCCTGCAAAACAAGTTGAACAGCTTCTGGGATAGTCATGAAATAACGACGAATTTCAGGATGAGTAACGGTTACTGGTCCACCTGCGGCAATTTGTTTTTTGAAGGTGGGAACAACACTCCCACGGCTACCCAAAACATTCCCAAAACGTACAGCGACATAATGCTTACTGCTTTTTCTACCAGCTTGTAATACCAACATTTCAGCGACTCTTTTACTAGCTCCCATAATATTGGTGGGATTAACAGCCTTATCTGTGGAAATCATCACAAAATGTTTGACATCATATTGCAGAGCGAGATCTAACAAGTTTTTTGTTCCCAAGACGTTATTAGTGATTGCTTCTGGAGAGTTTAATTCCATAAGGGGGACATGTTTATGAGCCGCAGCGTGAAAAATCACGTCTGCTGAGAATCGCTCAAAAGCATGTTGTATTCGATGGCGAAAGCGGATATCTGCAATGAAGCAGAAAATATGAGGGATATTTTCTAGGGATTCCCCATCCTTTTTGAGGCTTTGAGCAAGTTGATCTAGTTCTTGTTGGATATTGAATACAGAATTTTCACCATGTCCCACAAGCATCATTTCAGCAGGACGACACTTAAAAATTTGACGGCAAAGTTCGCTACCAATTGATCCACCCGCACCAGTAATCAATACTTTCTTACCATGCAAAAATTTGGCAACTTGTTCAATATCTGTCTGCACGGGTTCGCGTCTGAGCAAATCTTCTATTCGGACATCCCGAATGCTATCTACACGTACGCGACCATTCAAGATTTCATGTATGCCTGGTAAAGTAAAGGTTTGAATTCCTTTGCTGTTGCAAATATTGACTATTTCCCGAATGATATTTCCTGCAACCGTAGGCATGGCAATGATAACTTTGTGGATGTGTAGAGACTTTACAGCATCAGGAATTTTATAGCGATCGCCAACTACAGGTATACCGCGAATGTGTGCATGTAATTTACTTGGATCGTCGTCAATAAAGGCAACAGGATAAAAACTGAGTTGGGGATTCCTTTGCATTTCTTGCACTAGGGAAACCCCTGCATTCCCAGCACCAATTACCAGTACTCGTTCTCGTGAGTTAAATAATGTACGCCCTTGCCATATCCTTTCTACAATTCTCATACTAAAACGTAACATCCCAATAAAAATGCATGAAAGTAATCCATCAATGAATGGTAGTGATTGTGGAAGTTTTTTGAGGGCAATATATGGTATGTAGTAAATAATATGAAATGAGAAAGTTTGGATGACAACTATAGCTGTTACTAGTACAGCTATATATGTTAGTTCCTCAATACTGGCATAACGCCAATAACGCCTATAAAAACCAAAATACCAAAAAATACTCAGTTTTACTATTAAAAAAATTATTATGGCATTTACTATATCTGGTGTGTATGCTTCTAAAATCAGTTGTCCATCTAAACGCAAGCAAAGAGCTAATAATGGTGTAATTGAAAAAATAATAATATCAAAAATCAAAAAGTGTCGATTTCTCAGCCTCAGAAATTTACGCACTAAAATATTTAATATTTTTTGTATTAAATAGTGAGAAATTAGAAATAAAAAATTCATACCTTTAAAAACCTCTAGCGCATTCTGAACAAGTATCTGGGCTGGATATCAAACAATTTTGGATTTTGGACTTTGGATTTTGGTTGGCTCCACAGATAAATCTGCTTGCTCTGTAGCATCAAATGAGTATCGATTATCAATTAAGCAAAAAACACATTAGATCAAATTACATGACTTGATAGAACAAAAAACTAATTATAAGAATATTGCTTAATATTTCATCATTCGGCAATTCTGAATTTACCAGATTATTTTTATCCAAACATGCAAAAAACATGAAAACTGAAGGGTTAAGATTAGCAAAAACTATCTAGCCTACTCGCAGAATAAAGTTTGGTAGACACTACAGACACCGCACTCTGAGAATAGACAGTCAAAACTATTTTGTAAAAAAGAGGAAATGTTTAAGTCTTGGATGTATTGCTCTATGAACAGAAATAATTTATCAACACTTTTCAAGACTATCATAAAAATCTTTAGCTGTTTATTAGGGCCACTTTTTTTTTATGCTCGTGTTTTTCGCTAAACAGCTTGTATTAGATTTTATAAAATATGAAAACAAGTTTATTTTTAATATTTACTTTGGTTTCACAAAAAATAGATATACAAAGGCTTTTCATCAATTGTAATAATAAAGTTATATTTAATACAAGCGATCGCACGTAAAATAATTTTTATATGATTGACTAATTTTTTGTATAAACTGTTTAGAATTATTTTTCTAACTAAGAGCGTTTAAAAAATATTTAAAGTGTGTTTTTATACATAACTTTTTAGATCTATTTATAATAATAATAAGCTATTCATGAAAAAAACTAAGTATTTGAAATATAAAAACAAGTAATTTTGGTCAATAGCGCTGTAAATATTACTTAGAAAATTTACCTGTCTATATTATTTATTTATATAAAATAAAACTCAAATAAAACAAGAAAAATCAGTTGTTTTAAGCTAATAGTTTATTATTTATGGGTTTATCTGCTTTCTCAAACTAAACAGCAATATAACTTTGTTTAATTGAATGCAAGTATCATGAATCTTATGACTTATTTTTCAGTTTTTCTTACTTTTACAACTACACTAAGAGAGATTTTTATTCAGAATATTCTATGTAATTTATTCAATATGATTATATTGATTTTTTATAATACCCCCTTGAAAAAGTTAGTTACTTATGATTATATTTTTTGTTTAATCAAGTTAGATGTCTTAAGCATATTATATTATAAATTACAAGTTCTATGCAATTTTGATGCAACTTTATGCAACACTGGATTTGACATATATATAGTGCATAAAGAGAGGAATAATATTGCTGAACTCATAAAATTTTGAAGTCTTCTCCTATTAACTTAGATTGTTACACATATTATACTGCTGAGATCCTTAAATGCAACTCATGTGCAACATTTGCGCTATCGCTTGAGATCATGAAGAACCTTAGTACGGCTTGGCGTGAAATCGTAGGGTTTTTTAAAGCAGAGGGTGTGCAACTGTAACCTAATTTCTAAACAAAGCTACCCATTACTACTCAGACTTGGGTAGATTTTCGCTTGCCATACGTTCAATCACATCACTTAAACTTCCAGCTTGCATAGCTAGAGAGCATCATCGGCTTTAGCCATGAGTCGTTGACATCTTGTCCTATCAAATTTGATTGTTACTTATATTATGCTATTGAGATACTTAAATGGAACTTGTATGCAACATTTGTACAATTGCTAGAGAACATGAATCCCTAGCGAAAAAAAAGACAAACCTGATATTGCTTTTTTCATAGAGAAAAAGGACAAAATGATTACTAAAGAGTGCTATGGCATTCCTAAATCATTTGTAAACAACAAGATCCCCGACTTCTTGTATACACTCGTAGGGTGGTTTCTCGGATGGTATAAGTCGGAGATCTGACATCTCAATTTTCACAACTAATTTAAGATTGCTATGCAATAACTTCTTTGGTTATAGGAATCAAAAATCAGTACTTATACTGATTTATCTATCTGAGTAACTCTACTAACATTTATCTACGAATAAAATTTTAATTTAGAATGTAAGTGATAAAAATAACAGTATTTTTTCTAACATTTAATTAACGCCAATTAAAGTATGTAAACTATAGGAATCCGCTTTGGTTTATGAACTTACTGGTTGAGCTAAGGAACGAGGAAGGTGGGGCCTGGGGATAAGGGTAACGGGAAGCAGGGAACGGGGAGCAGAAATTGTACTGAGTTATGTAAGCGCAGAGTGCAGGCTACGCCAACAACAATTAAATAGGAATCCTATATGTAATGAATAAATTTAATTGGTTTCGCTGGCTTTTAAGATAAATTAAGGAGAATCCAAGATGAACAAGGTTCAATTAGCTTTGGTTATTAGTTACCTATTGATGACCTGCTATTTTTTAGTGAACTGGTTAAGATTTCATTTTCGTCATCCTGCTAATTCCCCCGAAGATACGTTTTTATCTTTAGTAATGTTGGCGATCGCTACGATCTTCTGGCCGCTTGTTATTCCCATACACTGTTTACAAACTTTCAAAACAAGACAATTTGAATTTAGCACTGCGGTTCCTGTGCTGGTTGCAATCTCTGCATTTGGATTAGTGTTTTATATGATCTAGCACTGCTACGTTGGAAGTCACGCATTCAAAAGTACTGTGGTTTATGATTTTGGCGCTAGTGGTTAAAAATATAAATAAATTTACCTTAGATAAGTTGACACAAAAGTAGTTACAACAAAAACAAGGCACACAAGGAACTGTATCATTTACAGAAAGCGTAGTATCCAAGTGTGCCTTTTGTTGTTAAATTAATTCATTGCAGTGGGAAATGCACCTGGTTGTACGGCTAAATTGACGGTTTGACCTTGACGGCGCAATTCGATGCGTAAGTTTCCACCGATTTGGCTATTATCTACTGCTTTTTGAATGCTGCTAGCATCTTTTACGGTTTCACCGTTGAGTTTTTGAATTACATCACCAGCACGTATACCTGCTGTTGCTGCTGGTGAATTAGGCATAACTTTGACAACTAATACGCCTTGATCTTCATTGACGCTTAAATTAATGTTGGGGTCTGAGTTGAGACTCTGCTTTAACTCTGGTGTCAATCCGATCATTTGAATGCCTAAGTAAGGATGTTGGGCTTTCCCTGTAGTAATGAGTTGTTCGGCTATGCGTTGAGCTGTGTTGATGGGAATGGCAAATCCGATTCCTTGCGCCCCTTGAATAATAGCTGTATTCATGCCAATTACTTGACCACGATCATTTAACAAGGGACCGCCGGAGTTACCAGGGTTAATTGCTGCGTCTGTTTGAATATAGTCTACTCGTTTATCACTAGCACCAATTAAACTGCTGTTGCGCCCGGTAGCACTGATAATTCCTGTAGTGACGCTATTATCTAACCCCAAGGGATTACCGATCGCGATCGCTAATTGTCCGGGTTGTAATTGCTCAGAATTGCCCATTGCTAGGGTTGGCAGATTATTTGCTTGAATTTTAACAACTGCTATATCGGTCAATTCGTCTTTACCCAACACCTTTCCGTTAAAACTACGTCCATCTGTGAGTGTCACTTTTACCGTATCTGCACCATCAACGACGTGAGCATTAGTGAGGATGCGACCATCACCACTAATAATAAAACCTGAACCAGTGCCACGTTCTACTCGTTGTTGTGGTGATGATGGTAGTTGTCCCCCGAAAAAGCGGCGGAAGAACGGATCGTCAAATTCCTCTGGTAAGCGAGTTTTGACGGTTCTCGCAGAATCAATTCGTACTACTGCGGGGCCAACTTTTTGAACAACATTTGTGACAAAGTTTGGATCGTTGCTTACTGGTAAGGGTAGAGCAGCATTAGCTGGTGTCACCGCCAAATTACTTGCATCCTTAGACATTTGCTGGTGGTTATTGGCCACATATCCGCCAGCAAATGTCATTCCAGAACCGAGCAATACTAGCGATAAATTCACAGCTGCTCTGCGCCAAGGTGTGATTCGACGGGGTTTTTCGGTAGATGAAGACAAGGAAAAGTTGTTTGATAAATTGTCGCGATCGCGTGGTTCTTGTAACATTTTTTGTACGAAGTATCTCTAAAGTTACTTCCAATCTAGATACTCATTGTGAAGTTTTTGTTGCACAAATATGGCGTTGATGTGAAACTTATTTGAATTATGCCAATTTCTAAATGCCAGATAATTTCCTTCTTCGACAGGAGGTAAATAAATATTTTTTGCAAAAGTATCAATAGCTTCGTTAATACTAGCAGCAATATTAGACCTTTGGCACAAATATTTTTTAGCCTGCACTATCTAACATTAAAAATTTCCCGTGTCCCCGTGTAAAACTTAATTCTCATCAAACCTTCCCTTAAGTCAGATAAATATGCTTAAATTAACTTAAGACAATCTAGATTTTATGCCAAGCACATTTGTTTATTCAGCGATGTGACCATAGGATTTTTTTGTTATACTCCCAGTAACAGGATTTATATTCGGTTGAGAAATTCGTTTTGATTTTTTAGAAGCGTCTCTCCGAATCTAACTCTCTACAGCAAATGATTGGGAGATGCCCTATGTCTATTTATATCGGTAACTTATCCTATCAGGTTAGGGAAGAAGACTTGAGGGAAGTTTTTGCTGAATATGGTACAGTTAAGAAAGTTCAACTACCTACAGATCGTGAAACCGGACGTCTGCGTGGTTTTGCTTTTGTCGAAATGGAATCAGATGAAGAAGAAGAGCGTGCTATTGAAGCGCTAGATGGTGCTGAATGGATGGGAAGAGATTTAAAAGTTAACAAAGCTAGACCTCGTCCAGAAAGAAGTAGTCCAAGAAGTTATTCTTCTGGTGGTGGAAATTGGGGTGACAGCGGCCGCAACAATCGTCGTTACTAAATCATTATATAAAAAATTTTAAATTTTAGAGTCTCCAGCAGATCAAAAAAATGACTCAACTCTGCTGGAATGTTTTTTCTTTTTTCATGCAAAATATCCACCCATACGAGGAGTAATTAGAATGACGCAAGTAGTATTAGGAGAAAATGAAGGGATTGAATCAGCCTTGCGACGATTCAAGCGCCAAGTTTCCAGAGCTGGTATATTCCAAGATATGAGGAAAAAGCGTCACTTTGAGACTCCATTAGAAAAAGAAAAGCGCAAAGCTGTTGCAAGACACAAACAACGCCGTAATGGTGGTTCTCGTCATAGGTAAAATTGGGTTATAGGTCTCCGACTTTTTTAAAAAGTCGGGGACCTTAGCAATAATTATTCCAAAATCTAAAATTGAGTGACTGCTAAAGCACCAGCGATCGCAGAAGCAACTAGAGAAGCAAAAGCAGTATTAAATAACCACCACGCTGCATCTGCAACGGCTTTTCTTGTTTCTGTTGCTTGCTTTTTGGTTTGTTCTTTGAGTGTAGCAAGGCGTTTGTTAACTTCTTGTTGGATACGTTCAGCACGATGGAGAACGCTATCTCTTGCCACTTCAATTCGGTCGATAATCTGATTAGCTTGTTCTTGGGAAATATCCTCACGAGAACTGAGGATCGCAACTAGGGTATCACGATCAAATTGACTGAGGCGATCGCGTAACGCTTCCAAACCCATTTGGGGATCATCAAATAATTTGGCAAAGTCTTGCTGGATTGCTTCATAATTAAGTTCGGGACGATCCAGGGAATTAAGATAGTTACGCACTCTAGCAAAAATCCCATCAATTATTGATTGTAACCTTTGCTGGAGTTGCTGATATTGTTCGACAATCGAGTTGCGAACAGATTCAATTTGATCCACAATTTGATTGGCTTCTGTTTCTGAAATATCCTCACGTTGAGACAGCAGCACCACAAGTGTCGAACGATCAATTTTGGCTAGACGATCGCTCAAACTCCCAACTCCTGTGCGGGGATCTTGCAGCAATAATTGTAAATCTCGTTTGATACCCTCTGGGTTGAGTTCTTCTTTATTGGTATTCCGCAGATAGTTTTCGAGATTAGCTTCAAAATCTAGAACTTGTTTAGTAGTGCGGTTTGCCAAGCGTCGTGGCGCTCTAACAATTTTACCAATAGCTTGTTGTACTTGGTCAATAATACGATTGACATCTTCTTCACTTAAGTCTCCTCGCTGAGTCAGCAATTTGACTAGAGTTTCTCGATCCATTTGCGAGAGGCGATCGCGTAAAGCTAAAGCACCTTCTTGGGGATTTTCGAGTAATTTTTCTAAATCTTGCTGGATACTTTCTGGGTTGAGTTCTTCCAAATTAGTATTGCGAAGATATTGTGCGATCGCTCTTGCAGTTTGTAGGTATTGTTCTTTTGCTTGATCAGCTAATTTTTGTGGTGCTTGCAAGATATTATGGCGTACTTGTTCCAAGTTATCGAGGATTTGATTAACCTGTTGTTCACTCAAATCTTGCCGTTGACTCAGTAATTTTACTAGTGTATCGCGGTCAAATTGCGATAATCTTGATCGTAAAGTCGAAATTCCTGCTTGCGGATCTTCTAGCAGCGTTCTAAAATCGCGCTTGATACCTTCTGGGTTGAGTTCCTCTTTGTTGGTGTTCCGCAGATAGTCTTCTACCCTTTGTCGCAGTTGAGCAGCTTGGGTTCTTGCTTGTTCTTGCAGTTCTGTAGCACGATTCAAAACGCGATCGCGAGTACTTTCGAGTTGATCAACAATATTATTTGCTTCCTGTTCGTTGATATCTTCACGTTGCTGGAGTAACTGCACCAATGTATCACGATTGAATGGGGAAAGGCGCTGACTTAATTCTTCAAAACCAGCTTCTGGATCTTCCAACAGCGTTGCAAAATCTCGCTCAATACCTTCTAAATTGAGTTCTTCTTTAGCAGTAGAACGCAGATAATTTTCAATGCGCGTACGTGTATCTTGGGATTTTTCCCGTGTTTGAGCTTGACGGACTGTTTCTAAAACTTCCTGGCGAATGTTTTCTAGTTGTTCAGAAATTTCCTGGATTCTTGCTTCACTAATATCATCGCGTCTCGAAAGCAAACTAGTCAGATATTCCGGCTTAATTTCCTCTAATTCGCGGCGGACTGTTCCAGGATCAGCATTTGGATCATAGATGACATTTTTGAATTCGTCTGCGATCGTAATGCGATTGAAATGCCAAGGTAAAGAATACAGGATGTAATCTTCTACATCTGCCTTAACAGTATTGTAAGGTAGTCCTGGTAATCTTTGAGTTATTTGTTTGTTTGCTTGATCTCTGAGTTGTTTTAATTGGGAAGTTATTTTCTCAACATCAACTTCCTGAACTTTGTCTTTTAAATCTTCCAGTTGATGACTGATTTTATCCACATCTATTTCAGAGAAGTCTAACCTGTTGACAACAGCAGGTACAGCAGCAGTTAAGCCATATTGAAAAGCTTGCTTCATTACACTATTACTTTGCTTACCATTACCTCCATCTGCTGTTACCCATTCCTGAAGTCGTTCACCAAAATTTTCAGATTTCAACTCTTCAGGACTAGCTTGTTTGAGCAAATTAATTACCTGTTGTGTCGGATTTTTGCGCTTTAAAACTTGCTCCCAAGCTGCTTGGAATTGGTCGGCAATTTTATTTATATCTGCTTTGGGAAAATCTGTGCGGCTACTGATTAAATCAACAAAAGTCTGGCGATTAATATTTTGCAGTAAATCACTATTAGCAACAGATTGTAAATCAGATTCACGCAGAAGTTTATCAAATTGACCACGAATTTCTTTTAGATTTAATTGTGGTAATTGTACAGAAGCTAAAGAACTTTGTAATGTATTGCGGATACTGTCAGGATTAAAACCTGATGCTAATTCCCGACGTACTGTGGCTGTAATATCTTCCGCAGTCGAAATCATCTGGCTTTTCGCTACGTTAGAACCAATAGCTGTACCTGCTACACCCATCAGTCCTTGTAAACCAGAATTCACAGTAGTGATCACGGAACCAATTAAAGAACCGACCGCATTTGAACCGAGCCACATTAATATTGAAAAGTAGGCAGACCAAATGACTACACCAATAATAGCTCCGAAAAAAGCACTGCTGATAAAACTAAGTTTCACTGCTAAAAAAGAAGCGCTAAATAATGCAATAGTTGCAGTTATTAGCGCCCACCAACCAACTTTAGCTTCTACTTTGCGAATTGTACTCCCCAAACTTTCTGATTCATCAGCATCTAAATCTACTCCCGATGAAATTCCTATAGCTACAGAAAAGTTTGTTAATAGTAATTGGAAAGCAAACGCCATGACTAATCCTGCTAGGAATGCTACCAAAAACTTTGGTCCAGAAAAAACAAGAGTTGCTTCTTCTGGAATGACAAGCGCCTGAGCAAAATTAATCGGTACTAATCCAAAATCTAAGGGACACCATTTCAGAGCCAATTCTGTAATGGTAAACATAAATATTTCCCTCACTTTCACTCAATTACACACTTCCTTTTGCCCGGGAAATGTGATTACTTCTTCACCCTAGCCAGTAGTTTTTCAAACTGGTACTTCCTCTGGATATAAACACTTCTACCTTAAGTATGATTCAAAAGAATTATGTTTATTTTTTTTAAGACTTAGGTATTTATTATTTAGTTGTGAGTAGTTATTTGCTATAGCATTCCTAAGATCCCCGACTTCTCAAAGAAGTCGGGGATCTGAACAAATGATCTTTCTTAATTCCTGCTTTTTCTGTTAAATTTATGCTGATTTACTAGTAGTCAAGCTGAATTTAATAAAAGAAACCAGGGCTAAAAATCATGAACAAAGTTATCAACGCTAGCAAGAAATATATTTTCTCTGTAATAGTTTTGGCAATAGCTGCTAGTCTTGGCAGTTGTAGTTCTAATTCTACTGATGAAGCTAAGTTAAACATCACAACATCACCAACTCCAAACAGTGAAACCACTGCAACCGCTACACAATCACCAACTCAAAGTGCAGCTAGGCTCAACGTTCAACCCAACAGTGAATCACCTATCACAGATAAAACTGTGAATGTCACTCTATACACAAGTGATGCACAATGTCAAGAACTCATACCCCAAAAAACGACAGTACCAGCACAGGAACCTGTGACAGGCGCGGTAGGTAAAATTTTAGATCAACGGGATAACGGTGACTTTAGCTTTTCTGGGTATCGAGTCAATATTAAAAACGGTGTCGCTACAGTAGATTTACGACTCACTCCCAATTCCCAACGTCAAATCACTTCTCTATCGAGTTGTGAACAATTTGCTTTATTTGGTAGTCTCCGTAAAACCCTCACAAGTAACCCACAATGGGGAATTAAAGATGTTCGTTTCACCGAGCAAGGTAAAGATATAGTGCTATAAACACATTCACCATTTAATTACTAGCGGCAGTGTTGAGTCAAAACGATATAGTTTACCTTCCTTGCCATGATCAAATTCTAATTCGAGTTGGTTGCGATTGCCTAAGTGAAAATTGATCAATCCTTCTTCAATTAGTTTTGTCACTTCGGTGGATAAATTTTGCTCTCCAGGTAAAAAAACTCGCACTGCTGTCATTTCATTTAATGGAGGTTGGTGATCCAAAGGTTGACGTTTGTCTAACTGATAATTTGCAGGTTTTTGAGTCGCAGGCGAAATAAAAATCAGAGGTTCTGCTAAATTGTTCTTTTTGGTAATAATAGGGATAGCAGCTCCCTGTGGTAAAAAAGGTGCATAATAATCCCAGGTTGGGAATGGTAGTTGTGAACCTGGTATTAGTGTACGCAAAGAAATACCAAATGGACAAGCCTGAGTTTGTTTCCAACGACAGCGTTCCCATAAACCTGTAGCTTGAACAACTGGAGACTGAATTTCGTTAGTATCATTCAGCCACAGTAACTCTAAATAAGCATTGTGAAAGAAAAAGCAAACATTTGCAGTACCCTGACCGTGATGAGTGCGACGTCTTCCTTCTTGAAGTCCAAAAGCTTTGAGAACTTCTGCTTCCGGTGCTTGTGGATCAACACAGACAAAGACATGATCAAGTTCTAACTGCATATTTCACACTACTTTCACTTTTTTGATCATACAAATACATGGGTAGGGGCGTACCGCCGTATGCCCTTACAGTAAATTTAATATGTGTCAGGATTTTTGGGAAACGGTATCACACTTCTACTTTATTTTTTAAGTACCCAACCAGATTGTGCAAAAACGAAGTACTGAGCGTAGTCATTTCTGATTCTGGGGATTTTTGACTTAGTAAAACAGAGGAGTCTACGCTGTTAACATTTAAAGGGTAATCATTCAATTCTGGAATAGATGTCTCAAGAGGAATTTCTTCAATCAAACCAGCTATCTTAAGCCGGAAAGCTGCTTGCTGAACTAAACTTGGTAGCTGATTCAGGTGATTAGCGATCGCACCTAAAGAAATAGTACCGTTTGCAAATTCCCATACCTGCCATTCTAAAGGTTTTAAGTGAATATTGGGTTTGTTTTGGGTAATGCTACATATCGCCGAATTAATATCTGGGAGAGCATCAGCTAAAATATCCCAGTTTTTTAGCGTTCTTAGAGCCATCAGAGCAACTTCAATGGCGCTTAAACTTAACCCTGTCATTTCTTTTCCAGGAATAGTTGCTTTACTATCCAGTCTAAATACACCCTTTTGAATTTCAAAAAGCTCCCGAATTTGCCGTAGTTGGCTGGCAAATAGTAAATTTAATTGTTCAGCATTCAATACTCCTGCTGTTTTGAGATGTAAACCAAAGGGTATTGTTGCTGGTGCGATCGCATAATATTCATCTATTATTTGTGGCTTTATCCACTTGCGTTGTTTTATTTGACTCATTAAACCTTCGCCATTTAAACAATTAGCCGCAGCAACAATACATCCTTTTCGGAACCAAATAAAGTAATATCGAGATTGACCTACTGAAGCAGGATCGTATAGTAAATTACAAACTACTAAACAACCAGATTTTCTTCCTTGGTCTACGATCTGAAACAATTCAGCCAAGGAGAAATCTGTTAAAAAACTATGTAGACTCATTGTTTCAAGTATTATAAAAAGCTATTTTTTTCAAACTTGCACCCTGATAATTTATAGCTGTGCTTGCGGCAAGTTTTATACATACTTTTTTATTTTTACTTATGATTAAGCTTTCGCAGCCACAGAAGTAATATAGCGCTTTCTATACTAGTGAGGTAAACCTAAACTTCATATCTAAATCCTTTCAAGTTTTAGGATGTACACTCATCTGATAGAACTGCTATATGTAAACTGTATAACTAAAATGTGAACTTTTTGCTTAATTTTATTAACAAATAAGAAATGCTTCTTAATTTAAGTGAGAGTATTAATCTCAAGTAAATTCTATGGATTTGCTTTCAAATTTCGGCATTGCTGATTTCATGTATGAAAATGATTTTGCATAATGCCAAAATCTTTGTAGAGACACGATATATCGTGTCTCTACATTCAGATTCATACCGCATTCAGCAACGCCCAAATTTCTACTGATACTGACTTTTAAAGTCTTTTGGAAAAATTATCGCTTGCTCTAATTCCCTAGCCCCTTTTATTTATTGCCGAGATATTTATAAACATTTATGAGAGCATTTACTCAGTTTATTTTTAAGCTTTATTAGTAAATCATTAATTATCAATAAAAACGCAGTTTTAGCTGTCAGATTAAGCACTATTTTGTTAAGTGTATCTGAGACTTTAGTCTTCAAGATGCTTATAAAACGATGGTTTCAAGCTTGTAAATAAAAATGTGGGTTGACTAAACTCAGCCCTGCAAACGGATTCCCAATCAAAAACTTTGAATGGTATGGTCTATTGCGGCATTAATTGGAACACAAAGATACTTATATGGCAGAATGCACCAGGTGTGAATTATTAGTAAGCGACATCAACTAACAGCTAAACAACTAACCTATGACAATTTGTTAAATTCAAATACATCGTATTTGCCACCACGCAATACAGATTCGGTATGCTTACCTTGCAGTCGGTGATTCAAAGCGATTTCTAGTACACCCCAAATAGCACCAAGGGTGTAGGTACACTTACGCTTTGAATCTTGAGGTTCGTCCGCGGAACATAAAGTTTCTGATGTATATACCTTGATGATCTCATTATCTTCTTGGACAATTTTCTCGACTATACACAGACGAGTGCCATCCTTGCCGAAAACATAATCAAGTTTGTCGGCTAGTTGCTCTAAGGACATCGAGGAGTTTGCTAGGTTTAACTCTTGAGCTAAAGTTTTACCACGATAACGACCCGCCGCAGTTAAGGCGATCGCAGTTGCTTTTTCACCCAAAGCCTCTTCCATACCTATAATTGCTGCCTTAAAACAGACAATACTGCTAAAATCTCCTAAGATAGGACGTAACATATGTGATGCTCCTGTACAATTGAATGCAATTTGAGATAGCAATCTTTAAAGATACAAAATTAGTAATCCAAACACTGGTGTAAGGACTGTTTTATGTTCCTAGTCAGGCTAACAGAGGCGCAATTCTAGCAACAGCACGTTTGACCTCTAGAAACAGTAAGCCTTGTTTGACACCTGCGCTAGCAAGTACTAGTAAAACTGCATCACTACCACAAGCAACTAACACACCGTAGCCTTTTTCTCCTTCTACAACGATACGCTCTACATTCCCACGAACTAGTTCGTGGCCGATGCGTTCACCTAACGACAGCATAGATGCAGACATAGCAGCAGTCCGTTCTTCATCCATCCCACCGGGTAACACAGAAGCCAAAGCCAAGCCATCTGGACTTACTAAAGCCGCACCTTGAATATCAGAGGTAGCAGACACGAAGTTTTGCAGTTCGTCTTGCAGCATTGAGACGTTAATCATAAATTTATCCTCCACAATCTTTGGTACAGATTTATGAGCTTGATCAGAAGTTGTTGGTAACAGATAGTCTACCGTTACTACTGGTAACGATTGTGCTGTATCTTCCGCAATTGTTGATTCTGGCAAATGTGTTTTTGTTGACACATAGGGTATTTTGTGAACATCCTTAGTCAATCGCTTGAGTAAGTAGCCCAGAAGCATAGCGGTTAAACAGCAGGCTATAAATAGCGTGATGGATCGCATTATTTGGGGTCAATAGCTGACTCCAAGACTTTAAACAGCTCAATATAAGTAACAAGGAAAATACCGTACAACAGGATAAAAAATTTGTTACATGTTTTAACTTTTACATTTTATCTGGGAGTTTGTTTACTGAAATCTTGCACCTAGAGAGCCAGTCTAGTAAAAGTAGTTGACAAAAGTAGTACTTTTTGTAGAGGCTCTTAAGTGATCTGAGTGCTGTTTGAGGAGTGTATCAATGCGTCCCCCAATCTTCAATCATTACCAAGTATTGTAGGCGGCAGCAATTGCTGCTTATCATCAACAGACAGACTATCCTGTTGTACAAGTTCTTGTCTATGACGATGCACCCCCAACTGTACTCGCCACAAATTAGCATAAATTCCGTTCTTATCCAACAATTCTTTATGAGTTCCCGACTCAATTAACGTCCCATATTCCATGACATAAATGCAATCAGCATTGCGGATAGTGGAGAGACGATGAGCGATCGCGATCGTTGTTCGATTAACAGTGATTCTTTCTAAAGAACGTTGAATAGCAGCTTCGGTTTCATTATCTACTGCTGATGTGGCTTCATCTAAAACTAATATCGGCGGATTTTTCAAAACAGCCCTGGCGATGGCAATTCTTTGGCGTTGTCCACCAGATAATTTTTGACCTCGTTCGCCAACTATTGTCTCATAACCTTGGGGTAGCTGCATAATAAAATCATGGGCTTCGGCAATTTTTGCAGCTTCAATTATTTGTCTATCGGTAGCATCAAAAGTGCCGTAGGCGATATTTTCAGCAACAGTCCCATGAAATAAGAATACATCCTGACTGACTAAGCCGATACTACGACGCAAATCACCTAAATTTAATTGTTGAATATCAATACCATCAATAGTAATTCTTCCTGAAGAAATGTCATAAAATCGCAATAATAATTTCACTAAAGTGCTTTTACCAGAACCTGTAGAACCAACAATTGCAGTAGTCTTACCTGCGGGTATATGTAAAGATAAATTTGTAATTACTGGCTCTCTATTGTGATAAGCAAAAGTGACTTGCTGGAAATCAATTTCACCATTTATTTTATCAATAGGTAAAGATATATTTCCCCTAATAATGTTGATAGAAGTATCTAATAAATTCATGACACGATTGGTAGAAGCCATTGACCTTTGATATTTGTCAAAGATTTCCCCCAATGTTACTAAAGGCCACAATAATCTCTGTACTAAAACAAGTAAAACACTGTAATTACCAATAGATATCGTACCAGCATATGTTGCCATACCTCCCCAAAATAGTAAGGCTGTGAACCCTATTAGAACTAGCATTCTGATTAAAGGAATAAATGCCGCAGAAAGTTTAATTGCTTTGATATTACTCTTTCTATATGCTTCACTTTCTCCTGCTAATCTAGCACTTTCATATTCTTCAGCAGTGAAACTTTTAATTGTATTAATCCCACTGAGATTATTTGCTAGTCGTGAATTCAGAAAACTTACTTTTTCTCGGACATCAGCATAACGATCTTCTAGACGCTTTTGATAAGTAAAGGAACCCCAAACAATAAATGGCATTGGCAACATTACTGCGAGGCTAATAGAAGGAGGTAGAATCAAGAAAGCACCGCCAATTAAAATGATGATGGAAGTGCTAATTTGAATAATGTCATTGGCTCCATAATTCAAAAAATCTTCTAATTGGTTAATATCATCATTCAAGATAGACATCAAGCCACCAGTGCTGCTTTCTTCAAAGTAAGCTGAATCTAATTCTTGCACATGATTGTAAGCATCCAGGCGTAAATTATGCTGAATATTTTGTGCCAAATTCCGCCAAAGTCTATCATAAGCGTACTGAGAAAGCGATTCGAGCATCCAAATAATCACAGTGAGAAATGAAAGCAACAAAAATTGCCAAAATATCTCTTGAACTCCCAACTTTGCAATTACAGAATCTTGCTGCTTTACGAGAATATCTACCGCAGTCCCAATCAACCACGGTGGTGCTAAGTCTAAAACAGTATTGATGATAGAAAATGTTGTTGCTTGCCAAATTTGTTGGCGATATTGGCTTCCATAATTTAGCAAGCGTTGTAAGGGATGGGCTGAATTCCTATGCTTGTTAGATACTCTAGGAGATTTTGATGTTACTGTCACGACTGTTTGTTGTTTGTAGTTACGTGATTGATACGGTACTTAAAACAAATATCTCAATAATCTATCCCATAAAAAATCCTAAAAATATTATCAAGGGTTATGTAACTACATCGCTACAGCAAAAAAGTTTATGTACATCTGTAGACCTCTTGCAAAAATATTTTTACCCCACCCTAACCCTAAGCGTAAACGGGGAGGGAACTAAATCTTCCCCCCGTGAACGGGGGGATTGAAGGGGGTTCATTCGACTTTTGCAAGAGGTCTTGTGAATCAATAAATTACTCTTTTCTAGAGTAGCAGCTTCTGCCTTACAAATGATATAAATTGTCAAAAAAACGAAAATAAATGATTATAAATAATAAGCAATAACTTAGGAATTACGTATTTGTCATGAGTAAAACAAGATTTTGAGATGGCTTCCTAACCTTGCAATGACGGGAATACCTGATCTGCGCGGAAGGGGATTATCACAATTTCTCAAAAAACAAGAGCGATGTTTCGCCCTACGGGCGTCTATGTCTGTGTAGCCAGCCCTTAGACTTCTAGTCTGTAGGGATTTTAAACATTTGGGATGCTCCCGTGCGTAAGTCCTGTAATTATTACTATTCCACCATTAAAGTAGTGAAACATCAAACTTTACACAATATTCCGCGCAATGTCTGGATTTTGGGCTTTGTTAGTCTGTTGACAGATATTAGCACTAAGATGATTGATGCAATTTTGCCCCTATTTCTTGTTTCCACTTTAGGAGCAAACTTGTTGACCGTTGGCTTTATCGAAGGAATTGCAGAATCAACGGCTTCTGTATTAAAAGTATTTTCTGGAATATTAAGCGATTATTTTAGACAACGCAAGCAACTTGCTGTGCTTGGGTACGGTTTATCCACCTTGGTAAAACCTTTATTCGCTATAGCCACTAGTCCTGCTTGGGTATTGATTGCGCGTTTTGGAGACAGAGTAGGGAAGGGTATTCGCGTTGCTCCTCGAGATGCATTGGTCGCAGATGTTACCAATAAAGCCAATCTGGGAGCAGCTTACGGTTTGCGTCAGTCCCTTGACACCATTGGCGCATTTACGGGACCAATTGTTGCATTTATCTTGATCTCTGTGTTTGGGCAAAACTTTCAGTTAGTTTTTTGGGTAGCACTTATACCAAGTATTTTTGCTGTAGTTTTACTGGCTGTTTTTATACATGAACCCAAAAAAGAATTTGAACAAACACAGAAAAATTTTCTAGATAGAGATAGTCTCAAGAATTTGGGCAAAGAATACTGGACGTTAGTTGCAGTTTCCTTTCTGTTTAATTTAGGTAACTCCAGCGATGCTTTTTTATTGTTGCAAGCACAGCAAGTGGGGGTATCGGCTGCTTTAGTACCCTTAACAATAGTTGTAATGAATATTACCTACTTTTTGAGTGCATATCCAGTTGGATTATTATCTGATAGAATCGGTCGGTTGGGGCTGCTAGCGAGTGGGTTTTTCCTGTATGCTTTGACATATTTGGGTTTTGCGTTTATTTCTGCCTCGTGGCAAGTGTGGGTATTGTTTACGCTGTATGGATTGTATCAGGGAATGAGCAAGGGCATATTGTCGGCGATGATTGCACAAACAGTTCCTTCAAATCTGCGGGGAACTGCTTTCGGGTTTATTAACTTGGCTATTGGAGTGGCGCTGTTGATTGCAAGTATTTTGGCAGGCAGCCTGTGGGAATTACTTACTCCAAAAGCTGCTTTTGTGACTGGAAGTGTTTTTGCAGTTGTGGCTACTGGATTATTGTTAGGGAGTAGAAGGCGATAATCCTAACCCGGAGGGAAAGCAAGCTAAACAGGCACGCGATCGCTCACAATAAATTGTATAGTTTGATTGTTGTTGAGCCTACTGATGTTTGTTATTTCCTTTCCCCTTGCGTCCTATCGGTACACACATTGGTGTGCCTACAATAGGGTCAGAAATAATCCGACACTCCAACTCAAAAACTTCCTGTACCATTTGCTCGCTCATCACTAATTTTGGTTCCCCAGCAGCAAAAATTCGACCATCTTTGACAGCAACTAAGTAATCAGCATAACGACACGCCTGATTTAAATCATGCAACACCATCACGATTGTTCGTCTTTGAGTCTGGTTCAACTCATACAACAAATCTAAAATTTCTATCTGGTGTGCCAAATCCAAAAAAGTTGTCGGCTCATCCAAAAGTAAAATATCTGTATCTTGCGCCAGCGCCATTGCAATCCAAGCTCGCTGTCGTTGTCCACCAGATAAAGTATCTAATGCTCGATCTGCCAACTTCAACAACTTTGTAATCTCTAGCGCTTGCTGCACGATTTTTTCATCTTTGACTGACCATTGCTGTAACCAATTTTGATAAGGATAACGTCCTTGTGCTACCAAATCTCGTACTGTTAACCCTTCTGGTGCTACTGGACTTTGTGGCAAAATACCCAACTGTTGTGCTACTTCTTTGGTGGAAAGCTTCAAAATAGATGTTCCTTCAAGATACACTGTACCGCTATAAGGTTTAAGCAATCTTGCCAGACCCCGCAGTAAAGTTGATTTACCACAACCATTAGCACCAACTAAAGCACTAATTTGTCCGGTGGGAATTGCCAAATTCAGGTCACGAATAATCGTCGCACCATCGTAAGCTAAAGATAGGTTTTTGGTTGACAGTCCTTTCATAAGTTACTCTAGTTACTTTTTGCGATTACGAATTAACAAATACAGAAAATAAGGAGCGCCAACAGCAGCAGTTACCACTCCACAGGGAAGTTCGATAGGTGCAAACAATGTTCGTCCTAAAAAATCTGCCATGACAACAATAACTCCCCCCAACAATGCTGAGGTAGGAATCAAACCTTCATGATTTGCACCTACCAACTGTCGTCCTAAATGGGGTGCGATTAAACCAATAAAACCAATATTTCCGGCGGTAGCGACTCCTGCACCTGCTAAGGATGCACCTACTAGCACTAGTAAACCACGTTGCCACTCTACCCGACTACCTAGACTTTTAGCGACATCATCTCCTAAATTTAAAGCGTTTAAATGCCTTGCTAAGGTCAAAGCTAATGGTACGAAAATAACTAACCAGGGTAATAAAGAAAACACTTGCTCACTTGTGCGTCCATAGACACTCCCAGCCAACCAAACCAAAGCATTGCTAACGTCATAAATATTCCCAAAGGTAATCATCAAGTTGGTGAAAGCAGTGGCGATCGCAGATAAACCAATACCCATCAAAATTAATAAAATCGGAGAACTACCTTTGTTCCAAGCCAGCAAGTAAATTAAACCAGCCATCAACAAAGCACCAGCAAAGGCTGAAAAAGGTAAAGTGTAAATTGGTACTGATGGAAATAAAATAATTACCGTTACTGCTGCCAAACCTGCCCCAGCATTGATGCCAATAATACCAGGATCAGCTAATGGATTGCGTGTTAGCCCTTGAAAAATAGTGCCAGAAATCGCCAGCGCCACTCCTACCATAAAAGCAACAAGGGTACGAGGTAAACGCAGGTTATAAATTACAAAAGCATGATCTGGGTTCCCTGTATCTATACCCAATACAGTTTTGACAATATCTAAAGGTGAAATTGGATATTCACCCCGTCCTAAATTTATTACCATTGCTAATGCGATCGCTACTGCCAAAGATAGCAGTATCAGTGGTACACGTCGGTCGATACGGAAAGATATCACCTGGGAACGGATGACTAGCCAATCAAAACTCATTTTTTCACCTTTGACTTAGCCAAGTACACAAAAAAAGGAGCGCCAACCACTGCTGTCATGATACCTACAGGTAATTCCTGTGGTTTAAATAACACACGGGCGCCAATATCTGCAACGAGGATCAAAATTGCGCCTACAATTGCCGAGTAAGGCAAAATCCAACGATAATCGGCTTTAATGAAAAATCTCACAATGTGAGGAACGACTAAGCCAATAAAACCAATTGGCCCTGCAAGCGATACTGAACTTCCTGCTAGTAAAACAACACTAATCGCGGTAATTATTTTTATCCAAGCTGTCTGTTGACCTAAGCTTTTGGCTACATCTTCACCGAGACTCATGGTAGTAATCTGTCTACCAAGAACAAAAGCAACTACTAGTCCAATAGCGACAAAAGGTAATGCTTGGAAGAATATATTAGTATCTCGACCTGCCAATGAACCGGCTAACCAAAATCTAATTTCTTCTAAGGTGCGTTGACTGACGATGAGAATAGCAGTGGTAAGGGAAGAAATCAGAGCCGTCAGCGCTGCGCCTGCTACTGTTAGATTCAGTGGGGTAGCTCCTCCCCGTCCTAGAGAACCAAGAAAGTAAACTAACATTGCTGTGGCTCCTGCCCCCAAAAAAGCCACAATGGTTAAAACACTCAAAGATGAACTACCCAAAACGAAAACTGTTACAACTACAGCCAGTGCTGCTCCTGATTCTATTCCCAAAATTCCTGGGTCTGCCAGGGGGTTGCGCGTCAAACCTTGCATTAACGCTCCGGATACTGCAAGGGCTGATCCCACAAGAATAGCGATGAGCGATCGCGGTAATCTTACAGTCTGGATTACTAAGTGTTCATAGGAACCATCAAAGCTGACAAAAGATGCCAAAATCTTATCCAAAGGTATTTCTGCTGCTCCTAGTGTGACGCTGTATACTAAACAAACTAGTAGGAGTATCAGTCCCAGAAGCAGACCTACTAAGGATTTTATCGGAGGCATCTTCCAGCCTCTAAGTAATGCTGTAGTTGTTTTTGTCATGCTGTGGCTTGAAGATATGACACTGGTGCTAGTTATCTGTTTTTTATTTGGCACTCTCAATATTTAACAGCTTTTTAATCATTGAATTGATAATCTTTCTTGATAAATTTATATATACATTACATTATTTTGGAGAACACATAGCTATTTAACGATTTTAAAACACGGATAAGGCATTGTGTTTAAGCTTTGATATAGTTTCTCAATAAAGTGGTATTGTTAGATCAACCTGAATCTGCTTTGTTATTCGTCAAACAATTTT
This sequence comes from Pelatocladus maniniholoensis HA4357-MV3, assembly GCA_019359115.1. GTDB lineage: Bacteria > Cyanobacteriota > Cyanobacteriia > Cyanobacteriales > Nostocaceae > Pelatocladus > Pelatocladus maniniholoensis. The sequence goes on along the minus strand of JAHHHW010000094.1, from coordinate 7,358 downwards.
GGATTTTGGATTGACAAATAACAAATAACGATTATGCAGTTTCAGTCACCAGGCGTTACACCTGCACATGGTGGTGGTAATGAGGATTGATATTTTACTCAGGGTTAACGAAAGAAAATCTATACGTGTTTTACCCTTAATACTTAGTTTGATAATGGTTTTGTTTGTAGGCAGTCGCACTATAGCCGTACCAACAAAATCTACAGAGATATTATGGGATACCTTTGGAGTACCGCATATATACGGAAAAGATAACCAGAGTGCATTTTATGCTTTCGGTTGGTCGCAAATGCAAAGTCATGGAGATTTGCTTTTGCGTCTCTATGGTCAAGCACGAGGACGCGCAGCCGAATACTGGGGAGAGGAATACACACAGTCAGACCAATGGGTACTGACAACAGGAATACCAGAACGCGCTCGTACTTGGTACAAGGCACAAAGTCTTACTTTTCGGAGTTATCTTGATGCTTTTGCGGCTGGGATCAATGCTTATGCTTCCCAAAATCCGAAGTTGATTGACGATGAAGTGGAAGTGGTGCTACCTGTCAAGCCAGAAGATGTCATGGCTCACCTACATCGGGTACTCAATTTCACCTTTGTAGTCAATCCAGAGCAAGTATTAGGCTTAAGCAAAGAAAAATCGCCAGCAGGATCAAATGGTTGGGCGATCGCACCAAGTCATTCTACCAGTGGCAAGGCAATGCTCTTGGCAAACCCACATCTACCTTGGTCAGATTTATTTTTGTGGTATGAAGCTCAGATCACTGCACCAGGAATTGATGCTTACGGAGCAACACTTGTCGGTATTCCTGTATTGGCGATCGCATTTAACAACAACTTAGGCTGGACTCACACTGTTAACACCTACGATGGCTGGGATGTTTATGAACTTACACTGGCAAGTAAAGGTTATCGCTTTGATGGCAAAGTTCGTAACTTCGACACAAAAACCCTCTCGTTGAAGGTGAAGCAGAAAAATGGCTCTTTGGAAGAGCAAGCATTAGTAGTGAAAAGTTCTGTCCACGGCCCTGTAGTCACCGAGAAAAATGGTAAAGCCTTTGCACTGAGAGTTGCAGGTCTTGACCGACCAGGTGTACTCCAGCAGTGGTGGGATATGGCGTGTTCCCAAAACCTCAAGCAATTTGAAACCGCACTCAAGCGCCTACAACTATCAATGTTTACGGTGATGTATGCGGATAAACAAGGGCATATTATGCACCTATTCAATGGTCAAGTTCCAGTGCGCTCAAATGGTGATTTCAAATACTGGGAAAGCATAATCCCAGGAAATACATCTAAAACCTTATGGACAAAAATTCATCCTTACCAAGATTTACCGCGCATAGTTGATCCTAAAAGTGGCTGGTTGCAAAATACAAATGACCCACCTTGGACAACTACGTTTCCAGTCGCGATTAATCCTGATAATTATCCGCCTTACATAGCTCCTCATTTCATGGATTTCCGCTCACAACGCTCTGTAAAAATGTTGGCTGAGGATAAAAAAATCTCTTTTGATCAAATGGTTGCAGACAAGCACTCTACTCGCATGGAATTGGCTGATCGTATACTGGATGATTTAATTCCGGCTGCACGCAAGTATGGTAATGAGTTAGGACGGCGAGCAGCTAGTGTCTTGGAAACCTGGGATCGCCAAGCGAATGTAGATAGTCGGGGAGCAGTACTATTTGCCTTTTGGGTTCAACAAATGGACTTGGATAAAACGTTTAGTAAACCTTGGAGTGAAAAATCTCCCCGCACCACACCCGATGGTTTAGCTGATCCAAAAATTGCAGTTGCAACACTCCAAGCAGTAGCAACTCAGGTAGAAAAAACTTATGGGACGCTGGATGTAGCGTGGGGAAAAGTTTTTCGCTTAAGGTTGGGTAATGTGGATTTGCCTGCAAATGGTGGAGATGGTAACTTGGGAATTTTCCGTGCGATCAATTTTGCTCCTAGTGAAAACGGACAGTTCCAAGCGGTTGCTGGTGATTCGTATGTTGCTGCAATTGAATTTTCTAACCCAATACGAGCAATGGCACTAACTAGTTATGGTAATGCAACTCAACCCGGATCACCCCATACTAACGACCAGTTACAGATGTTTGCCAACAAAAAGCTGCGTCCTGTATGGCGATCGCGCTCAGATATTCTTGCCCATCTAGAAGAACGCAAACTATTCTAAAAATTAATCGGGAGACAGCTATGAAAAATCAACTTACCAAAAACCAGACTACTAAGCTAGAATTGTCTCCCAACAACCCTATTCTCTGTGTCCAAGACTTAAGTCGAAAAGTTGAGGAACGCTGGATCTGGAGTAACCTAAATTTTCAAGTATTTTCAGGTGAACAAATCGCAGTGGTTGGAGCTTCTGGTTCTGGGAAAAGCCTACTGTTACGGACATTAGCTGGTCTCGATCCAGTGCAAGCAGGAAAAATTATGTTTCAGGGACAGGATATTGGCTCTTATTTTATGCCTAGCTATCGTTCCCAAATTATTTACTTGCATCAGCGACCAGCTCTTTGGGAAGGAGCTGTAGAGGAAAATCTCCAGCAAGTTTATCGATTAGCAGTCCACCGTCATCTAGTTTACAATCGCGAATTGATTCTCAATTATCTAGATCTTTTGCATAAAACGCCTGATTTTTTACAGCGTCCGGTGAGCGCTCTTTCTGGCGGTGAGGCGCAGATAGTCGCTTTTTTACGAGCTTTGCAACTTTCACCTTCTATACTGCTACTAGATGAACCCACCGCCTCACTGGATGCGTTAACTGCTCAAAGTTTAGAGGCTTTAGTTGCAGCTTGGCAAAATGAACAACCACACAGAGCGTATCTTTGGACAAGTCATGATTCTACTCAGTTGCAACGTATTACCAATCGCCAAATTACCTTGAAGGAAAAGGAAAAAGATTGATGGAAACCAATTATATCCAGATTAGTTATGGACAATTGGCTTTGGCGACTTTGTTTATTGTTATCAATATAGTGCTTTCCTTTAGTTTACGGTTGGGACTGGAGCAGAGTCTAGGGATAGCCTCACTACGGATGGTAGTACAGTTGTTGATGGTAGGGTACATTTTGCAGTGGGTGTTTACTCTCAGTAATCCTATTTTGATCATACTTTTGGCTTTGGGCATGACAGTTATTGCTGTAGTGTCTAGTGTCAACCGTACGCGCAGACGATTTAATGGTATTTATTTGAACAATTTTATTTCGCTTTTGAGCGGTTCATTTTTAGTCACGGGGATAATAGTTAGCGGTATTCTGCGCGTACAGCCTTGGTACGAGCCTCAGTATCTGATTCCACTTTTGGGTATGGTCTTGGGTAATGCCCTTACTGGTACATCTTTGAGTTTAGATCGGTTTATGGAGGATTTAACCAGTCGGCGTTTTGAAATAGAAGCGCTACTGACTCTTGGTGCAACTCGTTGGGAAGCAGCACATCAAACTATTAGAGAAGCTCTGAGAACCGGAATGATTCCTACAATTAATTCGATGATGGTGATGGGATTAGTTAGCCTACCAGGAATGATGACTGGTCAAATTCTCGCTGGGGCAAATCCTAGTGATGCTATCCGCTACCAGATTGTAATTATTTTTGCACAGGCAGCAGGAGTTGCGATCGCCACTATGGGTGTTGTCATCCTAGCTTTTCTTGTTTTGTTTAATCGAGATCACCAGTTCACAGATTTATTACGTAAGCTGGATTAGGCTGCTATTGTTTGCCCATTTTTCTAACCTAAAAATAGCTTATACGCCGGATTTTTGTTTTCATCCCAGTAACGATAGCCAAGTGTATCTAAAAAAGCCTGCCACTTTTCCATCTCGTGAGGAGGAACTTGGATTCCTACTACAATCCTCCCGTAATCTGCCCCGTTGTTGCGGTAGTGGAACATACTAATATTCCAGTTGGGATTCATAGAATTGACAAATTTCATCAATGCGCCAGGGCGTTCGGGAAACTCGAAGCGGTAGAGTAATTCATTGTGAGCGAGAAGAGAATGTCCGCCTACCATGTGGCGCAAGTGTAATTTTGTCAGTTCGTCATCGGTTAAGTCAATTGTCTTGAATCCACAACTTTCAAAAGTTGTAACCAATTTTGCGCGATCGCTACGATTTTCGATTTGCACACCGACAAAAATATGAGCTTCTTTTTGATCAGCAATTCGATAGTTAAACTCAGTCAGATTGCGTCTACCCATACATTCACAAAATTGGCGCAAACTTCCCCGTTCTTCTGGAATTGCTACTGCAAAGATAGCTTCACGGCGTTCACCTAGTTCAGCTCGTTCTGCAACAAAGCGGAGGCGATCAAAGTTCATATTCGCGCCACAAGCAACAGCTATTAATGTTTGTCCTTGAATTTGTTCTCGTTCTACATAGGCTTTAGCGCCTGCGATCGCCAATGCTCCCGCAGGTTCTACAATTGACCTTGTATCTTCAAACACATCTTTTATTGCTGCACAAATATCATCCGTATCAACCAAAATGATATCATCGACATACTGCTGACACAGTCGGAAGGTTTCTTCTCCTACTTCTCGTACTGCTACACCGTCAGCAAATAAGCCGACTTGGGACAAACGTACCCGTTGACCAGCTTGCAGTGATTGATACATAGCATCTGCATCTACTGGCTCAACCCCAATCATCTTGATCTCTGGACGTAACCGTTTTACATAAGCTGCAATCCCAGAAATCAATCCACCTCCCCCAATCGCGACAAAAATTGCATGGATGGGTTGCTGGTATTGGCGGAGAATTTCCATACCGATGGTTCCCTGTCCAGCAATGACATCGGGATCATCAAAGGGATGAATAAAAGTTAAGCCTTTTTCTGCCTCAAGTTGACGAGCGTAAGTATAGGCATCATCATAGGTATCACCATATAATACCACCTCGCCGCCACGCGCTCTGACTGCATCTATCTTTACCTGGGGTGTGGTTACTGGCATAACAATAATTGCTTGTGTTCCCAATTCGCGCGCACCAAGAGCCACACCTTGAGCATGGTTTCCCGCAGATGCAGCAATTACACCCTGAGCAAGCAGATCTGGGGGTAGATTTGCCATCTTGTTATAAGCACCACGCAGCTTAAAGGAAAATACTGACTGCATATCTTCGCGTTTTAGTAGTAGCTTGTTATTCAACCGTGCAGATAAATTTGGAGCGTATTCTAATGGTGTTTCTTGGGCAACATCGTAAACGCGAGCGGTCAGAATTTGTACCAGATAATCACAAAGCATGGGCGTGAACAGGTTGATAGATGCCGAATAGAGTTCATTTTACGGCAGTTGTGTACCTGTTTTGTGACTTTTGGAATAACTGTGATAACCTTCGGATGCTTAAGATCAAAAGAGTATTATTAATTGGGATCGAAACATGCAAAAGCGACGCTTGGGTGGATCGGAAGTTAAAATTACACCCATATTGATGGGAACTTGGCAAGCTGGTAAAAAAGCGTGGGTGGGAATTGAAGATGCAGATTCGATTAGAACCATACGTGCAGCTTTTGAAGCAGGTATTACTACGATAGATACTGCTGAGGTATATGGTGATGGACACTCAGAACGTATTGTTGCTGAAGCATTATCTGATGTTCGCGATCGCGCCGAATATGCCACTAAAGTTTTTGCTAACCATCTCAAGTATGATCAAGTTATAGAAGCTTGCGATCGCTCACAACAGCCAAGCTTTGAACTAGAACAGCCAAGCTTTGAACTAGAACAGCCAAGCTTTGAACTAGAATCGCCAAGCTTTGAACTAGAATCGCCAAGCTTTGAACTAGAATCACCAAGCTTTGAACTAGAACACTCAAGCTTTGAACTAGAATCGCCAAGCTTTGAACTAGAATCACCAAGCTTTGAACTAGAACACTCAAGCTTTGAACTAGAACACTCAAGCTCAAAGCTCCAACTTTGATGTTTAACAGTTATTTTCAGCAATTAAAATTCTTAAATCCTCCCAACCGTAAGCGATTTCATTTAGAAAAATTGTGATTTTCACAAAAAGCTGCACAACCTTGAATTCATCAACTAATATTGCTTTTTTGTATATCCCAGTATCCAATTATCTGAGTCTTTTAACTGTTTATATTTGCCTTGAAACATTAGCCATAAAGCCATGCGAGTTTGCAACCATCCCTTGCTCAGATAATATCCTGGCTTGGCATTAATACCGTCTGTGGTGTTTTCACCGAGATATGTCATGACTCCGCAGATGCTATTGATTCCTTCTATTGTCACTTTCAGAAAATGATCATTGATGTGTCCACTGGGAATCATGAAGATAGCATACACATGATGCCGACCGCGCCAAGGCTCAACAATAATTTTTTCTGGATGAATGTAGAATTTATTACTTGTTGATGTGGAAATAAATTCCGATTGCTGACAACTGATTATAGGCGATCGCTGTGAAACATAAGAAAAGCCAAGAATACCCAATAAGAGCAGCGTAAATAATAGATAGATTAGATTACGTTTTTGCACTAGCAATATCGATTTTCCTCTATCCGGTTTATATCCGAAGGCTAACAAAGGCTTAAAAAAGTTGAAGATAAACTGACTACAAAATTCTGATTTGCGAGGTGAAAAGCCCACACCAAATTAAAGATTGTGGTGTGGGAGTATGTCACGATTCAAGCAATACCGTAAAGACACTACCCCGTGGATGATTGTCTTCGATTCTGATAATACCGTGATGTGCTTCAATCGCCATTTTGCAAAAAGCTAATCCTAAACCAATTTGCGAAACTTCTTGCACCAGAGTTCCAATCTCATATTTCTCAAAAATTCTTTGTTGTAAGTCTTTACTGACTCCAGGGCCTGAATCAACAACTTGCACTTTAGCACCTGGTTCTAAATATTCTGCCTGTATAATCACTTGAGAGTTTGACGGCGAGAACTTAATCGCATTAGAAAGCAAATTATCCAAGACTCGCCGAAAGATCGCTGCATCTACTTTCACAACTCCACCAGGTTTAGGTAGTTCACTTACAAGGGTGAGATTTTTTTGAGCAGCGATCGCTTCAATATCTGCTACAGCTGAAATACAAATAGCACTCAAGTCTACTTCTGTGTAGTTGAGAGACATTTTGCCAGATTCTAACTTTGCCATGATCAGCAAGCTATTAATCAGCGATTGTAGTTGTTGTCCAGCGCTGGCTATTTCCTCAACCTTTTGTTGCTGCTTTTGGGGTGACAAACCAGGAAGTTGAAGAATTTCAGTCGTTGACGTACTCCCTGGACTAAAGCCGCAGGGATTCTCAAATGATGTTACGAGGCAGGATGAATCCGTGCCTCTCCACCACTGTTCTTGCTTCTTCGACTCTTAACTAGACGGTTTCCCGTCCCCGTC
>JAHHHW010000093.1 GCA_019359115.1 Pelatocladus maniniholoensis HA4357-MV3 | reverse complement strand
CACCTTCTAAATATGTATCAAGTATTTTTTGACGAAAGTCGAGGGAATATGGTTTCATTTTTCTCCTTGAGGAGATGCACAGCTTTATCTTAATAAATGTACTTCATTAGACCGGTAAACGCTATAGTTGCAACATGGTTTTCTTGTGAAGAGTACATTCAAAGATATGGTTTCAATCCCTAATAGGGATTAATGTTAGTTGCAACTTGAGTTTGAGAATAAAGTCACGTCTTATTATTTAATAGTTTCAATCCCTAATAGGGATTAATGTTAGTTGCAACATTAAAATTTGTGGATGTATTTGCTGAAAGATTTTATGTTTCAATCCCTAATAGGGATTAATGTTAGTTGCAACAATGACTAACCAAGAGGTTGTTGATTATCTCTTAGAAAAAGAGTTTCAATCCCTAATAGGGATTAATGTTAGTTGCAACGCGATCGCGCAAGTTAGTAATGCCGTCAGTTTCATGTTTCAATCCCTAATAGGGATTAATGTTAGTTGCAACCCGTTCTGTCATAAGGCCTTTCAATTGAAGGGTAAGTTTCAATCCCTAATAGGGATTAATGTTAGTTGCAACTGCTCAATCCAGTAGCCTTGCTGTATTTGGTTTTCAAGGTTCAGTGGTGCAGACCTGGAGTAAATATAGCGTTTGAGAGATCGCACTGTCAAGAGTGCATAATAAAAAATTGGCTCAAATGCTTTACTGGGAAGAGTTTTAGACATTGCGCGAACCTCTATTTTTATGTAAATGCTTCAAACCCAGAACAGGTAAGGCTTTCAGGCATAAAAATTGAGTCTCCATGTAAAACACCTACAGGTCTGCACCATCACAGAAACTCAACATTTATTTTAATCTTTACATGAAAGGATAATTTTTGTGAAATAGTTGATACAGATCATTACCTTACAATGTATAAGTAAAATCTTCCACCAACATCCCAGGAACCATACTACCTCCCAGTTGCCGACCTTCATAAGTTCCGACTTCGGGGATAAATTCTTGAAAATTGGTGAAATCGAGTAAATTTTCACCCCAAAAACGATAAAGACTATCGTCAAACCGCAAATTCTCTATGGGTGCGATGATTTCGCCATTTTCTACCCAAAAACAGGCATAACGCGTCATACCTGTAATTCTACCCGTGGGGCGATCGCTCCAATTTAAATAATGTAAGTTTGATACATATAATCCTGTATCCAAATTTGGCAGAATTTGATCAAATTCTAAACTCCCCGGATTTACTTCTGGCGATCGCAAAGATTCATGACTATTAGCACCGTTAGGAGTTTTTTGATATTCTTTGGCGGTACGAGAATTTATCAAGGTATTGACTAATCTTCCTTGAGTAATTATTGGTAATTCCAGGGCTGTCATTTCTCCCCATTCATTAAAACGTGGTACTGTTCCTCGTTGAAAGTTTTCTTTGAGATTAAACTTAGAAGAAAGCTGTTTTTCTTGACGCGAAAGAGCAGCTAAAGCACTATTTCCTTGTTGTAAATCAGCTTCACTGGTAGCACCCCAAGAAAGCATCATTAATAAGTTGTCAACCGCTTCTGGGGCAAAATAAGTTCTATATTGTCCCCGTGGTAACTGCTTAACTGGACGAGCCAGTAATTTTAGTTGTTTTTTTGCTTCTTGAATTTTATTGATATAAGCTTGTTGATGCCAATCGCTACCTGCAAATATACCTTTAACAGCTTGTCTTTCGCTGTTAAATATAGAATAATCTAGGGTAAAAGAATCAGTAGCAAACCAGTGTTTTTGTCCTAGAGAATCAGCATAAGCATTAACTACAACTCCGCCAGCATACAAACCTGTAAAATCTAATTCTGGGACTGATTCTAAAATATTTGATACTACTGCTTCTTCAGTCAATAAATTACCAGAATATACTTCTCGACTAGTATTAGTTCCTGATGGCAATACTAAATAAGGATCTAAAAGTACAAAAGGAAGTTCTGCGCGTAATTCTTGCAAAGCTTGATATGTGACTTCCCAATCGATTTCCCAATTTCCAGTAAAAGGAATTTGTCTAAAACTACTGCGCTGGCCTTGTATTAAACTTAGGTCAATCCAGCCATCAGCCACTAAACCAGTTTGTCTAACTTTGGCATGATTAAAGCGAGTAAATTGACTGCGTTCGCTATTTAATCTGACAGTAAATTCTTCAGTTGCTAGTTTTTTAAGCAATAAAGTATCAATCAGTTGGTTAAAGCTGATTTCTAAAGCAGTGAGTTCCTGGTTGTTCATAATGAGGATTGGGGAAGGTAGGGGTCCCCTCTGGGGATAAGGGGCAGGTGGGGGCCACTGGAGGGGATGAGGGGTAACGGGGATTGAGGAGACAAGGGGAGCCACTGCGTTGCGTGGGTCCCCCGCGTTGTAGCAGGTGGTGGGGACAAGGAGGACAAACAGGACAAGGAGCAACAAGTGTAGGTTTTTTATAAAGCAATGAGTGATGAATATAATCATCGTTTCATAAATTCCTACACCCTTACATTCTTATACCCTTACACCCCTAATAATTTTTACGTATCGCCGCCGAATACTTCGACGTTGGTAAATAGACAAACGGGTGAACCATGTCCTACCCAAATAACTTGATTTGGTTCTCCTTTACCACAGTAAGGAGTACCGTACATTTCCCAGGTTGAGGAGTTTCCAATTTTGGTTAAGCTGTGCCAAAATTCTGGAGTCGTAGCTCGATAGTTAGGATTACGCAAGGTTTTGGTTAATTTTCCGTTTTCAACTAATTTAGCGTACTCGCAACCAAATTGAAATTTATAGCGGCGATCGTCTATTGACCAAGAACGATTAGCTTCCATGTAAACGCCGTGTTCTATGTCAGCAATAATTTCCTCAAACGAAGCTTTACCTGGTTCTAAATTTAAGTTTGCCATGCGATCAATTGCGGGTCGATTCCAAGAACAAGCACGCGCACAAGCTACTCCTGGGATACCTGCTCTTTTTTGGCTTTCTAAACTACCTAAACCCCGCAATAGCAAACCTTCTTTGATTAAATATTCTCGTGTGGCGACAGCACCAGTGTCATCGTAACCATAACTAGCTGATTCACCAGGTACAGTGGGGTCAAAAGTGATATTCATCAGGGGAGAACCATACACCAAAACCCCAAAATCATTTTTGTGGACAAAGCTACCACCAGCGTAGTTACGTTCATCACCTAAAATTCTGTCTAATTCTAGGGGATGTCCCACACTTTCATGAATTTGTAGCATCATTTGGTCTGGGGCTAATACTAAATTAGTGCGTGTAGTTGGACATTCTTGTGCTGTTAAAAGTTCTACTGCGCCCTCTCCTATTTGCTGCACTTTTTGCCAAAGATTGTCTGGTTCGAGTAATTCCATACCTCCTTGGAAATAATTGGCTTCCCAGCCGTTGTTGGTGCGTTGTTGGACGATCGCTCCATCTTGGGCGATCGCTCCATAATGGGTACTGAGAAACAGAAATTTTTGATAAACTTCTGAGCCGTTGCTGCTGACAAACCATGTTTCTCGTTCGCCTGTATTTGCACCAGCCGTAGTTTTGACGATTTGCTCGGAAACTTTGAGGGTTTGGCAAATACGGACTAGCAAATCGTTAATTTCCTTAGTATCTAGAGCATCTAGTGGCTCAAGAAATGGCGAAACGTATTCACCAACTACTCTAGGACGTTCGCTAGCAGCTTTAAACGGATGTATCCACCATTGTTGAACTGCGAGTGCTTGTTGATACGCCTTTTTGGCAGCATTTTGTAAACTTGTTAGTTGGAGAGAATTAGTTGCTGCATAGCCAATACAGCCGTTAACCATGACTTCTAGCATGGCTCCTGTGGTGGCAGATTTGCCGTGGCGTTGGGGTAAGCCATCACGAACAGCACGATGAAACAATGTTTCTTTGACTACTCTGATGCCGAGCCAATCAGCAGGAATATTGATGTGAGCGATTGCTAGTGTTAATTCAGACCACATTTAGAAAGTAAAAAGTAAAAAGTAAAAAGTAAAAAGTAAAAAGTAAGATCTCACTGTTCGCGTCATAGACTTGAACTAAGAGGAATTATCCACTAAGTCACTACTGTTCTCGCTTGGTGTAGCGATAAGGACCCATAATCGCTCCCCAAGTTGCGCTACCAGTGTTAGGGTCAATTCCTTTGTCGTAAGTTTTCAACTCTTGTTGAGAAACTTCAAACCCCAAGGAAACTTGTATGGTGTTACCTGCGTAATTAAAGCAGCAACGAGTATTTGCAGGTGGATTGGCAGTAAATTTATATTGGTTGGGAGCTACTGTTTCTTGACTAACGTTAAGAACGCAACCAGGTAACAAATCTAGTTTATCAGGTGTCAGGGTTTTAAGTAACGAAGGGTTACGACCAGCACCCCGTAAAGCTGCTGGGTCTTTAGGCATATAATATTGTACTTTTAGAGGTACATTTTGGTCGTACCCTGACGTGAGCCGCATTATTCTTTGGCGGTAGGGTTGGTCTAATTTAACAATATTGGCTTGTTCGGCAAATAGAGTAATACTGTCTTCTGAAAATAGAGGTATAGGTATTTGCCACAAACGTAGGTGGACGTACCAAGCAGGTTCTGCCAAAGCTTGTTCTCTATTGTCAAATTCACCCGCTAGATATTGAGCTAGGGCTATTAACTCTAGTGAAGAGGTCATAGGATTTTAGATTTTAGATTACTCTTTGAGAAGCCGCTATCGCGTCTATGGATTTTAGCTTAACCGAACTAGCACTTAATCCCCAATCCCCTCAAAACCCAAACTTGGCAAAGTGACCTGTAAGCGAGAAAATAAACATACGTCGCCCTAAAATATTGAAATTTTTTTTGTGAATAACGTCCGTACGGTATCAGATACAAAGCGCACTTTCCACACTCTCCACACCCGACCGATTAATACCATTTATCGGAGAGTGGTAGAGGAATTGATGGTAGAAATGCACCTGCTCGCAGTAAATATTGATTTCAGCCATAACCCAATTTTTGCTTTAGGCGTCGTTACTTGCTTCGACCGATTTATGCAAGGTTATCAACCTGAATCGGACAAGGAATCGATATTTAACGCCCTACTGCGGTCAATAGAAGCAGATCCGCAAATCTATAGACAGGATGCTCAACGTTTGCAAGACATAGCAAAAAGTCTACCACCTCAAGATTTAATTGCTGGTTTAAGCCAACAAACTCAGTTAAATCGAGATGCTGACTTACAATCCCATCTGCAAGCGATCGCCAGCAATCCTAAATTTAAATACAGTCGTTTGTTTGGGATCGGTTTATTCTCTTTGTTAGAACTCTCAGATCCAGAACTAGTCAAAGACGAAAAACAACGCACTGAAGCACTCAAATCCATTTCAGCTGGCTTACATTTATCTGATGATAAACTCAATAAAGATTTGGAACTTTATCTTTCCAATTTAGATAAAATGACTCAAGCATTGGTAGTAATGGCAGATATGCTCTCAGCTGATCGCAAAAAACGTGAGCAACGTGGTCAACAATCTAGTGCTACAGTTACACCTCCAACTGCTAGCGAATAAATAATGATTGTTGGTTATTGGTCAATACAGTTGGTGTTAAGCTCACAATCATTTGTACCAGACGCGTAGCAAGATCCCACAGGGTAATTTCGCGTCTGGTATACATCAATTTTTTTGTACTAAAAATACTTAACACCAAGCGTATTGGGTTATTGATTATTGATTGTTGTAAAGACGTGCTATGATGGCGCGTCTCTACATTTGTTAGTAGGGCTATATATTACCCCTACACCCTTATACCCGCCCCAAAGGGGCTTGGTCAATCTATTTGTCTTATCCGAGTAGTATTGAGAGGGATGTTCCTTGTTAGTAATTAGTTACCAATTTCTACTGATAGCTGATAACTGAATAGCTATAGCAATCCGATTTGATTAATGAATTTACTCGTGGAGGCAGGCAATAGGCAATAGGCAATAGGCAATAGGGAAAGAAAGAAAAAAAGGAAGCTAGATGTGTACTGAGTTTTGTTCAAAAATAAAATAGGAATCCTATACTAACTATTTAATGGTAAAATAGTATAAATTATCTTCATCACTATCGAGAGTGTTAGCGCTCCTAAAATTGCACTCCAAATCCCAAAACGCAGACGAAATCCTTGTACTAAATATGCTGCTATCCCAAAGCAGATAACAGTAATTAAAAATGAGAAAAATCCATCAAGCCATCCAAATGTCAAAATATTTGGTAGCTTAAATGTATACTCTAGTATTGGTTTAACTAATGCTGTCACAACTCCAAATACAGCAGCAGAAACCAAAGTTTTTTGAGGAGTATCAATTTCTACTCCTATAAAAGGCAATTTACTAATAATATAAAAGCTAGCAGCTACTACTAACCAAGCAAGAAAAAGCGATACAATATTCATTGCCACAACCTCTAACACTTGAATGGCGATTGGTCAAAAAAAGGCAAGAAAATTCAATCGGTTGATGTAGAGAAACAAACCGAAGATGAAGCTTTAATTTGTAAGTTAGCAGAAAAACTTTAACTAGCGAAAATTTATTTTAGATATCTTTAGGTTTAGAAAGTTAACAGACGTGCGTTAGCGAAGCCCGTCTGTTAACTTCATATTTAGGGAGCAGAATTAGTTTTACCTGGTGCTGTGGATTGTTGAGGAGAACTACCAGTGTTAGACTGACCAGGTGCAGCAGGAAAGGGAACTGAATTAGGAATAGCAGGAGAGTTGAGGTTAAGCTCACCTTGGGGATTGAATGGAGTAACTGGTGCTGCGCCAGGGTTAACTGGAAAAGAGGGAGGATTAAGAGGTGAAGAACTGGCTGGCTTGTCTGAAGAGCCTGGTATGATTCCTAAAGATACGCGATCGCCTCCCACTTGTCGCAGCAAATCTAATAATTCTATGACATCGTTATAAGTTGCTGAACGAGAAGCATTCAGTACTAAAGTACCATTGGGATTTTTCTGCAAATAATTTCTTAAAATCCCTGCTAGCTGTTCGCGTTGAATGGGTTGTTTTTCTACATAGGTTTGACCAACAGCATCAATAGTTACAGGTAAAATGTTTTGGCTTTGCGATGTATTGATATTACCTGCTGTTGCGGAACTGGCTTTAGGTAAGTCAACATTAATTGCTTGCTGACGAGTAAATTGTAAAGATGCCAAGATAAAAAACGTCAAAATACAAAAAATGACATCAATTAAAGGAATTATCTGAACTTGAGCATCTTCAATGGGAGTATGTAAATTAATTTTCATATTACTTGTTTGGTGTTAAGACCGTAATTAGTAATTGCTGATTAATGCTGATTAATTAATGGTTGATAGTTGATGGTTGATTGTTCCAAAAACAAACAACAAACAACCAACAACAGATAACTTACTGTTCAGAATCAGATGGATCTGGATCTGAAATTTCTGGATGTTCAGAAAATTGATTTTGAGTTCGCTTGCGCGGGGTGATGAATTTTCCACCAGTAGAATCCCGAACAATAACTTTAGGCTCGTCGAAGTTAGATTTACCTTTGCTCAAATCAGGCGATGATTGCAAATAAAGCATTTCCAAATCATTTCCTGCTTGACGAAATATCTTGACTTGATTGACTAGTAAAGCTTGAAAAAATCGATAGAAGATCAAGCTGACAATAGCGACTCCCATTCCTATAGCTGTACTATATAGAGCTTCTCCAATACCTGTAGTCACTCCTGCTGTTGCTTCTGTTCCCAAATCGCCAATCCGAATTGATTCTAAAGATCCAATTAACCCCCAGACTGTACCAAACAATCCCAACAAAGGACAAACAGCAATAACAAGTTCTAAAACTTTTTCACCTCGTCGCATGTGAGCTAATTCAGTTTCTGCTGTTGACTCTAATGCTAGTCGAAACAGTTCAGCATTGCTTATTGGCTGACTTAAAGGAGCATACAAAAACCTACCAATTGGCTGGTCAGTTGCTTGTTGAGCCATATCCCTGGCGATTTCCCAATCGTTACGCGCAGCTTGTAGAACGCGATTAACAATTTCCTTTTCTTGATTTAAAATTCGTAACCAGAACCATAGACGCTCTAAAATCACACTTAACGACAATACTGAAAACAAAAGCAATGGCCAAATCACTGGCCCAACTTTACGAAATATATCTAAAATCTCCACTGATTACATTTCCTCCGTCCGTTTCTGTAGCAACTATCCCACAGCATTTTAATACTAGAGTGGTTAAGGTGGCTTTGTTGAATTTGAGAAATTGAAAATAGGGGACGGGGATCGGGGATTCTCCAGAGGAGACGCTACGCGTACGGGGACAAGGGAGAGATCAATTACCAATTACCAAAACAAAAGCAACAAGCGATCGCTTGCGACTGGTAACTTGAGGCGATCGCTGTAAAGCAGTGTCCCCAGTTTTGCAATCAATAGGAAAGGAATTTTTTTATCAGTAATTTTACAGGAGCTGGACTATAATATTATTTCAATTAACGACAGCATCAGTTACTCCAGAAGTAGTGGACTTAAAAGCGGGTGAATATTGAACATATCGCTTCTGGAAGTAGGTCGAGATCAAATTGCCAAAGGTAAAGGACTTGACAAGCTTGCCTTCACCTCAATTTGCTGAGTTTGGCTAAGACTCAGCACATGTTTTTGTGCAAAAAAACGTTCGTGGTAGTAATTTACTTACTACCACTTTCTTGCTCTTCAATTGCAATGCGCGGAATTATATATGAACAGTAGAAAAGAAAGTGAAAGAAACGGAAAAGCTCATGAAAAGAATATTGGTGAGATATTTACTCCTTTGGGAGGAGGAGAATATATGGAGGAAAGCTCAGGTCATCCGGTTGAGAGAGAACAAATAGTGAAAGAAGATAAAGATGAAAAAGGTAATGGATCTCGTCCCAAATAGATCCTAACTAATTCAATATTTATCCCCACGCCTGATTTTAAGTGTTGTGGGGATAAACTCAGACACTGCTTGAGAGGCAATTATGGAAAAAGAATTTACTCAAAGGTATCAAATTATCAACTCATCTGAAGAGTTGAAAAAAATACCAACTAGAAAATCCTATACTAGACCATTTCACATAGTGACATACTGGAGAAAAGATAATGATTTTTTAATTGAAAAAACTACCCTAACTTTAGGAAAAGCTCTAAAACAATCAGAAATTGAGGCGGCTAAATCTATACATAATTCCATCGAAAAACACTTTGGATTAACTAGAAAAGAAGTCTTCAGTGTACTGTTAGAGCTATATGGAGGACAAAATGGCTACTACGTTGTTGATTTAAAAAATCGGCAATATTTTTACTTCAAAAACTACGAAGAGATGAAAGTCAAGCTAGAAGAATTAGGCTGTAAACCAGTTGATTACTAATCATTCAAATCTCTCCACATCCTCACTTCACCACATCTCCACTTCACCTCATCCCCGCTTCACTGTGTCAGTTTAATCACTACTTTTCCAAAGTGAGCTGCGCTTTGCAAGTAACGATAAGCCTCTTGTGCTTGATTAAACGGAAATACTTTATCTATGATGGGTTTAACTTGATGTTGAGCAATGGTTTGATTCATTGATTCAAACATTTCTCTGCTACCTACGTAAATTCCCTGCACTGTCAGACTTTTAAAAAGTATTGGTAAAGGATCTACTTCCTCTCCCCTACCCGATAGAACTCCAATCGAGCTTACGCGTCCGCCAATTCGGACAGCTTGTAGAGATTTTGGTAAAGTGCCAGTACCACCTACTTCGATCACATGATCTACACCAGTGCGATCGCTCAATTCATAAACTTGTTTTTCCCAGTCCGGTATTATCTTGTAGTTAACCGTCTCGTCAGCACCTAATTCTCTGGCGCGTGCTAGTTTCTCCTCGCTGCTAGAGGTAATAATCACTCTCGCACCATAGATTTTGGCAAACTGGAGAGCAAATATAGATACTCCACCTGTACCAAGTAATAATATAGTGTCACTGGCGCTGATATTGCCTTTAGTTACCAATGCGTGCCATGCTGTCACAGCTGCACAGGGTAAGGTTGCACCTTCTTCATAGGATAGATAATCAGGTAATATTACCACCCCATCTTGGTGTAAAACAACATACTCTGCCAACATACCATCAATACCACTCCCCAAATCAGATTTCATCTTCTGGCGGGTAAGTTGACCATAAATCCAGTCTTGAAAGAAAATACCAGCGACGCGATCGCCTGCTTTAACTCGCGTTACACCTTCACCTACACCCACCACTTCACCTGCACCATCAGACATGGGAATGAGTGGATATTTCTGCGTAGGATTATAATTTCCTGCGGCTACTATCAAGTCACGGTAATTGAGAGATGTAGCGTAGACGCGGATGAGGACTTGATCTGCTTGAGGTTTTGGTTCTGGGCGTTCCACTAATTTCAGGGCGTCAATACCTGCATTACTTTGGAGTTCATATACTTTCATAAGTATTTTGCTCAACTAGATGGATTTTTGTTCAAACGAATACTGATGGACACAGATTATTCTCTATTGTCCTCCTTATCACCCTTGTCCCCTTTTCCTTGTCCTTGCATCATTCTTAATGATAAGTATTAATCAGACAAGGCGATCGCAAGTTTAATTAATTGATACTTAATTTATATTTAAAATTTAGTTAACCTTATATTTAATTTTCATTAATCTAAAATTAAGAGACTGATATAGTTACGCCAAAAAATTAAATAAAAGATAGTGCAATACCTGAGATAACAAATTAAATTAACTATTAATGGATATTAGTGTATTAAAATTTCTAGTTTTAGTCCAAAAATGTTGAGTATTCGTAAAAAATAAACACTAACACGACTAATAATTATTTGATTGTACAGAGCAAGCAGATTCCACGCATTCGAGTCTATCCGAAGTCCAAAATCTAAAATCTAAAATCCAAAATAGAATGACCAAATCCAAAGAAATAGCCAAAACAATCAATCTCAGCGACTCACAATATTACTTGAATCGCGAATTAAGTTGGTTAGAATTCAATCGTCGAGTTTTGCATGAGGCGTCAGATACCCGTACACCGTTACTCGAAAGACTTAAATTTGCTGCTATCTTCAGCTCTAATTTAGATGAATTTTTCATGGTTCGTGTGGCAATAATTAAAGATCAAGTGCAAGCACTCTTAAGCAAACGAACTCCAGATGGACGTACACCACAGGAACAATTAGAAGCGATCGCTCAACTTTTGCGTCCGATGGTCATAGAACAACATAACCTGTTTGAGAAGGTACTGCGAAAAGAAATGGCATCTCACGGTATCCATCTTCTCAATTACACAAACATCAGTGGAGAACAACGTTCCTACTTAGAAGATTTATTTAAACAACGAATTTTCCCAGTTCTCACACCTCTAGCAGTAGATCCTAGTCATCCCTTCCCCTTAATGGCAAATCTCAGCCTCAACTGGGCGGTAGTTGTCAAAGATCCAGTCACAGGAGAAGAAAAGTTTGCTAGAGTCAAAGTTCCGAATATTTTGCCTCGATTTATTGCCTTACCCAAAGAATTAGAACCACAAAATGGCAAATTAAATCATTGGACTGGTGTACCCATTGAACAGGTAGTTGCTCACAATTTAGATGCCTTGTTTCCAGGCATGATTATTAAAGAATATCATCTGTTTCGACTGACTCGCAAAGCTGATCTATCAGTAGTTGAAGAAGAAGCAGATGACTTACTACTAGCAATTCAACAAGAATTACGTGGGCGACACTTTCGTGGTTCTGTGGTGCGATTGGAAATTGAACCATCAATGCCAAAATCTGTGCGAAAGATGCTAGTCCAAGAAATGCAAATATCTGAAAGTGATGTCTATGAAATAGATGGTTTAATCAATTTAAAGGATTTAATGTCCTTCATGGCTTTACCATTGCCGGAACTCAAAGATCAACCTTGGACACCTGTAATTCCCGCACGTCTGCGTCATTTTCATCAACCAAGTAATGTTGCTCAATTAGACGAAGCAGAGAATATTTTCTCTGTAATTCAGCAAAATGATTTGCTAGTACATCATCCCTATGAATCCTTTAGCGCTTCAGTAGAACAATTTATTGCCCAAGCAGCCCGCGATCCTCAAGTTTTGGCGATCAAGATGACACTGTATCGGACTTCTGGGGATTCTGAAATTGTTAGTTCTCTAATTACTGCGGCAGAAAGTGGTAAACAAGTTGCTGCCTTGGTAGAATTAAAAGCCCGTTTTGATGAAGAAAATAATATTACTTGGGCGCAGAAATTAGAAAAATCAGGTGTACATGTCGTTTATGGATTGGTAGGATTGAAGACGCACACAAAAATTGTATTGGTGGTACGTCAGGAAGCCGAAAAGATTTGTCGCTACGTCCACATCGGTACTGGTAACTACAATCCCAAGACAGCCAAGTTGTACACTGATTTAGGAGTGCTGAGTTGCCGAGAAGAATTAGGTGCAGATTTAACAGATTTATTCAATTACCTAACTGGCTATTCTTGTCAGAATTACTACCGTAAGCTGCTAGTATCGCCCGTAACTATGCGCGATCGCATGATTGCCCTAATTCGTCGAGAAATCGAACACAGCCAAAACGGTCAAAAGGGTCGAATCATCGCCAAAATGAACTCATTGGTAGACCCAAAAATCATTGCTACCTTGTACGAAGCATCGCAAGCTGGTGTAGAAATAGACTTGATTATTCGGGGTATATGCTGCTTGCGTCCCGGAATTCTCGATGTGAGCGAAAATATCCGGGTAATTAGTATTATCGGTCGCTTTTTAGAACACTCACGGATTTTTCATTTCCACAACAATGGACGCGATGAAATATACATCGGTAGTGCTGATTGGATGCCTCGTAATCTAGATCGACGTGTGGAAGCCGTGACCCCAGTGGAAGATCCAAATATTTTACAAAATTTGCAAAATATTCTCGAAATTATGCTGGCAGACAATCGCCAAGCTTGGGAATTAAAATCAGATGGTTCCTATACTCAGCGCCATCCTGGCAAGGATGAACCAGAACGCCATACCCAAAATATACTGATGGAAATGGCAGCGAAATTTTGAAAAATCACTGCGATTCGACTTAAATTCTTTTGAGTGGGTTGAGACATCAGTATCGAGTTTAATTTCTACTTTAAAAGTAGAATATACAAAGTTTATATAGCAATCCTATTGCAGTTCTCGGTTGTGTCCAATACGCACCCCACCCCTTAATCTCCTCCCCGCACGCGGGGCTACGGTGTACACATAAATCCTCTGATCCCCCTAAATCCCCCTTTTTAAGGGGGACTTTGATTCTAGTTCCCCCTTTTTTAAGGGGGGTTAGGGGGGATCAAAACGCTACTAGGCAACTTTATAAGACTTCTGTGTACACCGTAGGCACGCGGGGAGGGGAAGAATCGCAAAGCCCAGATCCCCGACAATTCATGCGAAGTCGGAGATCTTGTCTTCTTGATAAGTACTTAAACAGAATTAATTACACATTCTTTAACCTGTTAAGAGTTCCCTGATCTCCACGAATGAATTTAATTTTGTGCGACTACTTATCCCTGACTTTTCACTTAACTGAACCGTACTGGAGACAAGCTCATACTCTAGAGAGATGAAACTTTGTCATATCTTTACAAAGATGAGGCTATTTTTTTGATTTCTAAATACAGCATCAGAAAATTAACTTATAAGCTTAATATCAATTAGTCTTCATACAAATGAGCTAAATTCATAAATATCTAACTTGTTACGAAAAATATTTTATGTAATTGGGAAATAGTTAATTTATCACACCATAAGAGTGTGGCAGTATCTCATGGTGAAAAATACTGTTACATTCGTATGTCTTTAAAATTTACGAGATTTTTGTATGTCAGGATAAAATGTCTATTTTGGCAAAGATTTTTAAATCTGATTAATCTTAAGAACTAAGTAAGTAGGCGGAAATAAAAATCACTATGTCAAGAAAGATAAAACCGTTGAAAACCTTATACCAATGAAAAATGACAAATGACGAATAACAACTCTCACGAGTTAGCTTTATTTGTGCCGACCTACTTATGACTGAGCGTCATAAATATTCTTGATTAGAAAACGCTAGTGAGCTACCAAAAAATATTGCCATGTATGGGGATATTGCTATAGGTATCCAGAAAATACAAGAGGAGATTAAATTGATGTTTATTGATAGCCGGAAGTTATCAGAAAATGAAGTTATTCAAACAGAAGTTTGTATTGTTGGCGCTGGACCTGCGGGGATTACACTAGCACGGGAATTGATTGGGCAAGACTTTCGAGTATGTTTAGTAGAAAGTGGCGATCTAGAATTTAATCAACAGACGCAATCTCTAAGTGAGGGTGAAACTGTTGGTGATCCTTTTCCAAACTTACAAGATATGCGTCATCGTCAGTTTGGTGGACATGCTAATGTCTGGAATGTTGAAATTAATCAAAATCAACTTGGTCTGAGGCATATGACCTTGGACGAGATAGACTTTGAAAAACGTGATTGTGTGCCATATAGTGGCTGGCCTTTTAATAAATATCACCTGAATCCTTACTACGAACGCGCTCATGAAGTCTGCAAACTCGGTCCTTTTACTTATGATGCTCTGAGTTGGGAAAATGCTCAATCTCCTCAGTTACCCTTCATTGGCGATCGCGTAACTACCAGCATGTTTCAATTTGGACCTCGCGATATTTTCACCAATGAATATCGCAAACAAATTAACGAGTCTCCTAATATTACTACTTATTTAAATTCAAACGTTGTAGAAATTGAGACTGACGAAACAGCTAAGAATGTAACTCGTATACGCCTAGCTTGTCTCGACGGTAATCAATTTTGGATAGTTGCCAAAATATTTATCTTAGCTACAGGTGGTATCGAAAATGCACGTTTGTTACTGCTATCCAACAAAATTCAAAAGACTGGATTAGCCAATCAAAACGATGTTGTCGGCAGATTTTTTATGGATCATCCGATTCTTCGCTCTGGTATGCTTTATCCTTCTAGTCGAAAAATCTTCAATTCCACAGCTTTATATGATTTACGCCGAGTTAATAATGTACCAGTCATGGGAAAACTTCACTTGAGTGAACAAGTGATGCAGCGTGAGCAATTACTTAATATGAGTTTTATCCTGTTTCCCAGAGACGAGAAATATAAATCGCCAGCCAAAGCTTCTGCAAAAACTTTGTTGTCTTCAATTCGACGTGGACAGATTCCCAAAAATGCTGTTCAACATTTAGGTAATGTGATCACCCATATTGATCACCTTGTGAGTGATTGGTATAAATATCATATTAAACGGGAATATTTGTTCCCTGATTTGAGTTATGGCGGATGGTCAGATCATGAAGGTAACGAAAACAGATATGTAAAGTTTGAAGTCTTGAGCCAAACTGAACAAGTCCCAAATCCTGATAATCGGGTAACACTTAGTAATAAAGTTGACAGGCTTGGTTGTCCTCAAGCACAGTTAACTTTTCGATGGAGTGAAATAGACATTTGCAGCATCAAGCGATCGCAAGCAATTCTAGCAGAAGAGATTGCTTGTGCAGGCTTGGGTGAATTGCAGATTGAACGTGATGGAGAACTTCCGGTAGTTCTGGCTTTTAGTACGCACCATAATATGGGAACAACGCGGATGCATGTTGATCCCAAACAGGGTGTTGTAGATGCAAATTGTCAGGTTCACGGTATCTCGAATTTATTTATCGCAGGTAGTTCTATTTTCCCAACAGGAGGCTACGCCAATCCCACGTTGACTATTATCGCTTTGGCAATCCGATTGGCAGATCATGTCAAGACTCGCTTTGCTGTTAAGTCAGAGAATTTCACAGCCAAACTTGAAAATAACATGAATGCAAAAATCCTATAGCCATCGAGTTAATTCGCGAAAGATTACTTAGGAATAAAATCTTATCGAAAAGTAAACTTTTATTCTTTGATGGCAATTAGTAATAGCAGCTAAATAGACAAAATCTGCTTCAATTGGTTATTTTAATAAAGTCCACGTAAGTGGGCTTTATTTATTGGGTAATAAATTTTATTCGCCCAATTATTTCTGAGTATCTCACTTAATGATTTCGGATTGCTATAGTAAATACTATTATCGTAATTCCTTTATATTCTCTAGAAGAATATAGAAATTTGAAACAGATTCAAATGGATTTGAAATTATGATTCATGAATTTCTTCTGGGCTTAACCCGTTTGCTAATCTGGTTTCAAAAAGGGAATCCGCGCCAAGATCACTATGTCAAATCATCAACTCCGGTTTCTGAACTTTCTGAAGCAAGCCGCTTGATTCATAGACTTAACTGTATTACCCTCAACCATGATGAGTCTAAGTGTCTGCACGCTCACCTAACAACAATTTTGGAGGCTCGCAATCCGGAGAAAATCTCTAAGAACGCATCAAATTGCATTGTACTTGAAATGAGTCAAGAGGAACTCCAGAAGTTTGCTGACTACGTTGGAGAAAATACTAGCTGTTTGTTCCGCGCTATAGTTCAGACTGACAACAACCAGACTCAAGTCAGAAAACTGAGGATTATTGGTAATCATGGGTTGCGTTTATTTGATGTGATCGTCAAAAGTCACAATAGTAGGGAACCAAATCAAAAATACATTTACAAAGATCGCAATGATCTTTTCATTCAACCCAATGCAGAACTTAGCACGATTAATAAGACTCCTGGGATGAATTTTCAGCACCTCAGCATCAACGAGACTGTACCTACTGATTTGGTTCTTGAAAACCTTCTGCGGGCCTTGCTTGAGAACATACGCACATTCATGAGTTTAGACACGATTACAGTTCTATTACCAACAGAAAATAGTCAGCAATTAGCTGTTTATGCCACCATTGGTCTAGAGGAGGAAATTTTAGAAGGTATCCGAATTCCCCTCGGTTTTGGTTTTGCAGGTAAAATCGCTGCGAGGGGCGAATCTATGATTGTGGACGACTTGTCAAAAATAGAAGTAGTGAGTCCAATTCTGCGTCACAAGGGAATCCGCTCAATACTTGGTGTTCCACTGGTACTTAAAAACCAAGTAAACGGTGTCCTTCATGTTGGTATTTTTGGTTCCCGCAAATTCACGAATGACGATCTCAAGCAGCTACAACTTTTTAGTAAACATCTTGCTTTGGTAATGGAACCTTTATTCAAATATGGGAAAATTATTAGCCAAAATGAATATCACTCTGTTAATAATTATACCACAGATTCTGAAGTTAGAACACAAGAGTCTGTTGGGATATGTACGAAAGAAAATATAATATTTATCGAAGTGATACAATTATTCAAAAACTTGATTTATATGCATCTCACTCAAGCAGGTATTTGCTAGCGCCAAGTGAAGAATATCAAGGTAAACATAAAGCGATCGCCCAACTCAACAGATAAATCCTATCCAAGCAAGCGATCGCTTTTAATATATGGCTTTTGACGCAACCAATGTTCTAAAAATTGATCAGTACTAGAACAGTCGGAAAATAAATGGATAACGCACAGGTTCATCAGGATTGCTGAAACACTTTAACAAAGCCCAAATAGTCAGTCCCCAGTGCAGTAGAAAACCAAAAGCAACAACGGGGAAAAACAAAATTCCGCCAATCCCAAAGGTCAAAAAAGATAGAATCCCAATAGGTACTCCAATTACTGTTGCCCAGAACCAAACATTGAAGTGAAAATTAATTGATTCTTTGGCGTTGCTTTTCACAACTGGGTCATCGGATATTAAGTTAATTACAATGGGAACCCCAATCGAAAATAATGCTGTACTAAAAAAAATTGCCCCATGACACAGAGATGATAGCAATTTACGCTTATCAGAATTGTATGTTGTGTGCATCCTGGTGGCTCCTCCATTCGCTTTCTTGCTTCGCTTCAATTTTAGCGATCGCCAATTTAAACTGAGTATTGCAGGTTGCCGTACCAATAAGTGTACAGCCTTTTTCTGTAGATAGATTAACTTTGGCTACTCTTGATGAGCTATTGGTAATGAGGTTTACCGAACTCTATTAGCCCTCTTGTGTCACTCTCCGAAAAGTTTTGCAATTTCTGAATTCTAGAGCTTTTATATACGAAGCGTTCACGTAGTGTGCCGTATGGCGTATCGCAAGATATGCTTGTTTTACAGGCACTTTTCCACGGTTTTTATGGAGAAGCTAAGTATGACACAAGATTCAGAAAATACTTTAAAAGTTGGTCATCAAGCATTTGCATACTTTCAACATGGTTTAGAAACTGGTGATTGGAACCAGTTTTTAGATATGCTCACGGAAGACTTTACTTTTTGGTTTCCGATGGGAAAATTTCACGGGTTGAATATTGGTAAACAAAGAGCGCAAGAGTTTTTTCAATACGTTACACAAGCTTTCAATCCGGGACTGAAACTAACTTCATTAGACCGCGTTACTAGCAATGAAACAACAGTTGTATTTGAATTTCGAGATCAGGGGATGTTATTGGGAGAACCATACAAAAATCGGGTAGCTGTTTCCTTTGATATACGTGGCGACAAAATTTGCAGCTACCGGGAGTATTTTGGTAGTGATGGTAAGTCAAATTAAGTTATCAGTTATAAGTTTAGTTATTCTCAACAATTGACTTATTTAGTTCTCTACATTTCGCTTCTGCGGCTTGAAAGGCTTGTAAGTATTCTTTACCACCCAACATCACGTCGCCGTAATAGTCATATGGTGCGTCGCCATACACTGGTAATGGATCGTCTTCTGGGTAATCTTCTTGAGATTCTTCGATAATTGCTTTCAGTTTTTTTACGGTTAATAATTGTGCTGGAAAATACCAAATTTCTTCTACATTTTTATGGAGATGGGGTAAGGTAGGATCAATAATGCGATCGCTCAACTCAATCCAAGCATATTCCATTGGTTGATAAGGCTTACCCTTGGTAGCTAAAAATCCTTGCACATAAACAGATCCCTCAATCGCTAAGGCCGCTTTGTAAGCATTATCAAACGGTTTATTAGCCTTGCTTTTGATGCGAGCAGCAATATCAATAGACAGCGCTTCATCCAGTAATTTATTCATCAACCGCGAGGATTCACAGCAGTAACTAAAAGATCCTAACATCAAACTAAGTAGTTGATTGTTGGTTGTTGGTTGTTGGTGGTCAATGCCCAATGCCCAATACCCAATGCCATCCCTTACACTCCCTATCTATGGCACAATAAAAAACGGTAATAAATAAAAATATTGATAAAGGTAGTTTAGTGAGTCCAACAGCTGTTGCGCGTCGTGTGGTATTTCCGTTTACGGCAATTGTAGGCCAGGAAGAAATGAAACTGGCTCTGATATTGAACGTGATTGACCCAAAAATTGGTGGTGTGATGATTATGGGCGATCGCGGTACAGGCAAATCCACAACTATTCGGGCGCTGGCTGACTTACTGCCAGAAATTCCCGTAGTTGCGAATGATCTCTTCAACAGTCACCCCAGCGATCCTGATTTGATGAGCGATGAAATCCGCCAAAAACTCGAAACTGGCGATGATATTCCCGTTGATCATAAGAAAGTCCAAATGGTTGATTTGCCACTGGGCGCTACAGAAGATCGTGTTTGCGGCACTATCGATATTGAAAAAGCCCTGTCAGAAGGTGTAAAAGCCTTTGAACCAGGACTTTTAGCAAAAGCCAACCGGGGTATTCTCTATGTGGATGAGGTAAACTTGCTGGACGATCACCTGGTAGATGTACTGCTAGACTCTGCTGCTAGTGGTTGGAACACAGTAGAACGGGAAGGTATTTCTATCCGCCACCCAGCTCGTTTTGTTCTGGTTGGTTCTGGGAATCCAGAAGAAGGTGAACTACGTCCCCAGTTACTCGATCGCTTCGGAATGCACGCCGAAATTCACACTGTCAAAGAACCAACATTGCGTGTGCAAATTGTGGAGCAACGGGCCGAATTTGACCAAAATCCACCTGTTTTTGTCGAAAAGTACCAATCCCAGCAACAGGAACTACAACAACGCATTATCAATGCTCAAGAACTTTTGCCCTCAGTTAATCTTGATTATGACCTGCGGGTGAAAATTTCAGAAGTCTGTTCTGAACTTGATGTCGATGGTTTACGAGGCGATATTGTCACCAACCGCGCCGCCAAAGCTTTAACAGCTTTTGAAGGGCGTAACGAAGTGACTGTTGATGATATCCGTCGTGTGATTGTACTATCTTTACGTCACAGACTGAGAAAAGATCCTCTAGAATCAATTGACTCTGGTTACAAAGTGGAAAAAGCCTTTGCACGTGTCTTTGGTGTAGAACTATCACAAGACACCGCACAAACAAATGGTACTGGTCAATTGAAAACAGGTGTTCGTTAATTTATTGTTGCTAGTTGTTTGTGACAACCAACAACAAACAACTAGCAACAAATGACAAAAATGTCAAAGATGGTCGATTTGTGATGAGAAGCTGGCGTTTTTGGTTAAACACTCTAATTTTATCTAGCCAATACAACCCACCTCGGTTTGTGGAACTGTTAATGTTGACGCTAGCAATTACCATGTTGGCTATTTCTAGTGTTGTACCAAGAGAAATACCTTATATGGTACTGGGTTTAAGTTTTGTGGTCGGTGCTTCAATTTCTATTTTAGTCCGAGAAGCGATCGCTCCCTCTCCTCAGACACGAGTTACCCAATTCACAGCATTACTATTATTAATTGTTAGTTTTTATGGCTTTGCTGACTTAATTAAGATTTTGTGAACTATAATGGTATGTTATCCTCAGTTTAATTTATTTACTAATAAAAATTAAACTTATACTTAGTTATTAATTGCTAACATAACTTTTTATAACAGTTTTTCAAACTTAGCTCCCAATATTTTGGTTGCTATGTCATGCTGGTAGGGTGAGAGTTCATTCGGCGACCGTGTTTGTTCTTAGTATTGATGGGTTTTTTCCTTTTGGTATTGACAGACTTTTCTCCGAAGTCGCTCATCTCTACACACTTAATGATTTTGGAGAGAATCTATGTCAATTTATGTAGGCAATCTTTCTTACGATGTTACAGAAGATAGTCTCAATGCTGTTTTTGCAGAATATGGTACTGTAAAGCGGGTTCAGCTACCTACTGACCGTGAGACAGGCCGCTTGCGTGGTTTTGGTTTTGTAGAAATGGGTACAGAAGCTGAAGAATCCGCAGCCATTGAAGCTCTTGATGGTGCTGAGTGGATGGGACGCGACCTCAAAGTGAATAAAGCCAAACCTAAAGAAAACAGGGGTTCGTATGGTGGTAACAGAGGAAACAACTTCCGTAACCGCTATTAATCCTAAATAGGGTAGAAGTTGACACTCCTACACTCTTTTAGTCGTGGAGTGTTAACCAGTACAAATGTACTAAAATAACAAAGCTTTTCAATCCCACGCTTTTAAGCGTGGGTTTTTTCTGACATGAGACTGAATTGTGAATTCTCAGTGTTAATTTTTCAACTTTTGTCTGTGATTAAAAACACCATGATTAGGACTCAATAGCAACGCCAACACAAATAATCCTGATACTACTAAAACGATCGCAGGCCCAGAAGGCAAATTATAAAAGTAACTTAAATACATACCACTGATACTAGAAATTACCCCAATTACTGCACCTAAAATCATGACTTCGTGCAGGCGTTGAACTAATAAATAGGCAGTAGCACCTGGTGTAATTAATAATGATAAAACTAAGATGACACCAACAGCTTTCATACTGGCGACTATTGTTAACGCAATCAACAGCATTAGTCCAAAGTTGAGACGATTGACTGGTAAACCTGCGGCTTGTGCGCCTAAAGGATCAAAAGTATAAAATAGCAGTTCTTTATAGAGTAAAAAAACGACTATAAATACTATAGCGGCAATGATCGCTGTATCTCTGACATCCTGTGTAGTCACACCCAGAATATTACCAAAAAGAAAATGATTGAGATCAATTTTATTTTCTTTCTGGATAACAGTAATTAAAGTTACACCAAGAGCAAAAAATGCCGAAAATACTATCCCCATTGCGGCGTCTTCTTTGATTGGCGATCGCGTCCTGATCAAAGCGATGCACATTGTACTCAAAACACCAGCAATGAATGCTCCAATAAAAATATTACTACCTACCAAAAAAGCGATCGCTAGTCCAGGTAAAACCGAGTGACTGATCGCATCACCTAGCAAAGCTAATCGTTGCACCATTAAGTAGCTACCGACAACTGCACATAACATCCCTACCAAAATGGCGATCACAAGCGATCGCTGCATAAAGCCATATTGTAAAGGCTCAATCAACGCTTCTAACATACTTATTTTTTGTTCTTTGTCATACCAGTGACCAATGACTAATAACCAATGACCAATGATTAATTAAGCTGCCTCTTTCCAAAACATTACATTACCACTGTAGGCGCGGGACAAGTTTTCTTCTGTTAATACCTGTTGTCGAGAACCTGTGGCGACTAATTCACGATTTAATAAAATCAATTCATCAAAATGAGAGATAGACTCACCCAAGTCATGATTGACAACAAGAACTATTTTTCCAGCCTGGGTGAGTTCGCCGAAGACTTCAAAAATCACTGACTGAGTTTTTTGATCGATTCCTACAAAAGGTTCATCAAAGCAAAAAATATCTGCTTCCTGTGTTAGAGCGCGTGCTAAAAATACTCGTTGTTGTTGTCCACCAGAAAGCTGTCCGATTGGGCGATTACGGTATTCACCCATCCCTACTCGTTCTAGAGCAGCTTTTGCTACGTGCCGACTCACCGTACTAAAACCACGTAACCAGCCTGTTTTTTTTACTCTTCCCATCATCACTACATCCCAAACAGTAGCGGGATAAGTCCAATCGATTTGACTGCGTTGAGGTACGTAGGCGACTTGATCTAGTTGCTGCATTAAGGGTTTACCTTTATACAGTATTTGTCCGCTACTACTAGGAACTAACCCCAACATCGCCTTCATCAGCGTACTTTTACCAGCACCATTCGGACCAAAAATACCTGTGAGTTGTCCCGGTTTGATAGTGCAATTT
The DNA here is from genome assembly GCA_019359115.1 of Pelatocladus maniniholoensis HA4357-MV3. Classification (GTDB taxonomy): domain Bacteria; phylum Cyanobacteriota; class Cyanobacteriia; order Cyanobacteriales; family Nostocaceae; genus Pelatocladus; species Pelatocladus maniniholoensis. Next base: position 33,902 of record JAHHHW010000093.1, on the reverse strand, counting down.
ATATCTCTGAGGGCTTCTACTGCTCGATAATACACGCTTAAATGAGCAATGCTAATGGCATTACTAGGATTATTTTCAATAGTTTTGATCTCTGCACTAAGCATTTCTACTGTTTTCTTTTGGGGTTGGGTTGGGTGTAAAAATAGCATTTCCATAATTGTTTTTTTATAGTTCTTGCTTCAGCTTACTATAAAAATGAAAAGAATATGAGAACATCTATAGCTGGGATAATGTTGAATATAAGTAAAACTAATACTCAAGACAGAGGACTGGAAGCAGTAGGAGAACACGAGCGACAAGGAAGCTATTTTTATCCTTTAGTTTTCCTAGTCTGTGCTTCTTTACGCTGGAGATATATCTGCCAAAATGCTTGTTTAGTAATACTTTTACCGATTGCTTTATTTGCTTGTACAGGATCGAATTCTTCTAACTCAAGGGCGGATGACAAGCCACAAGTTGTCGCAACTAGCACGATTATTGCTGATTTGGCTGAGGAGGTTGGAGGAGATGAAATTCAACTAACAGGAATTCTCCAACCGGGTACAGATCCCCATGTATACGAACCTAGACCACAAGATAGTAGATTCTTAGAAGAAGCAGATTTGATTTTGTATAACGGGTATAATTTAGAGCCTGGACTGATTAAGTTAATGAATGCTGCTGGAACAAAGGCGCGGAAGTTAGCGGTGGGGGAAGTAGCAAAACCGTTACAGCTAGACAAAGGTAAGGGTGAAGTAGTACCAGATCCGCATGTTTGGGGTGACGTGAAAAATGCGATCGCGATGGTGAATGCAATTCGAGATGGTTTAATTAAGTTATCACCCGAAGACAAAGCCGAATTTACTCAGAATGCACAGCAATTAACTACAGAATTACAACAGTTAGATAGCTGGATTACCCAACAAATTCAAACTATCCCCCCAAATAAACGCAAACTTGTAACCACTCACGATGCATTTCAGTATTATGGACGTGCTTATCGAATACCCATTGCAGGTACGCTGATCGGTATTAGCACTGAAGAACAGCCAAGCGCTCAAACTGTTAAGCAATTAGTAGAATCAATCAAAAAAATTGGTGTATCAGCAATTTTTGCGGAAACGACAATTAACCCGAATTTAATTCAAACAGTTGCACAAGAAGCAGGAGTGAAGTTAGCACCGCGTCAACTCTATTCTGATTCCATAGGTGCTGCTGAAAGTGAGGGTGATACTTACAGCAAAATGATGGCAGCAAATACACGGTCTATTGTAGAAGCATTGGGAGGCAAGTATACGCCGTTCCCTGCTGAGACGCAGAAAAAATAGATTTCTAAAAGTTAAAGAATCAATTTTTTGTATCGGTTCAATAAACAGGGGTAGCCGAGAAAAATAAAAAACCGCCTGCGATTTCAATAGCAGTCTCATAGCATGGGAATATCCCTTTTCAATATACCGCTAAAAATTTAAACCCAAGCGCGATATATTGAAAAAATTGAGATGCTCTCTCGATGGTTGTATTTTCAAAACATAGATTTTGTCGTAGTTTCAATTCACATTACTATGTCTACATTTGCTATTGACACTCAAGACACAGCAGCTATCGAAGCGGCAAAAACTACAGTTGCAATATGCGATCGCTCACACTGGGGACGAATTAAAGTATCTGACGATGAGCGTCTGCGCTTTTTGCATAATCAAAGCACAAATGATTTTCAAACACTGCAACCAGGACAAGGCTGTGATACAGTTTTTGTGACATCCACTGCTCGTACCATTGACTTAGTAACAGGCTATGTAATGGCAGATGCAGTGCTACTTTTGGTTTCGCCTAACCGTCGTGAGTATCTGTTGCAGTGGCTGGATCGTTATATCTTTTTTGCAGACAAGGTACAACTTATTGATGTCACTGATGAAACTGCAACTTTGAGTCTAATCGGGCCAGCTAGTGACACCGTAATTGAAAAGCTAGGCGCTAGCGCCATTATTGGTCAACCCTACGGGAATCACCAAGTATTTAATGGTATAGATATTGCTGTTGGTAGTGGTTTGGCTTCTCCTGGCTACACTCTGATTTTGCCAGCTTCTATTAAAGAAACCGTTTGGAATCAAATTGTTGAGTTAGGCGCAGTAGCAATGAGCGATCGCGCTTGGGAAGCGTTACGAATTACACAAGGTCGCCCCCTTCCAGAGCAAGAACTGACTGATGATTACAATCCTTTGGAAGTGGGTTTATGGCAGACAGTTTCTTTTAACAAAGGTTGTTATATTGGTCAAGAAACTATTGCCCGTTTAAATACTTATAAAGGTGTAAAACAATACCTTTGGGGTCTAAAATTGAGTGCTGCTGTCGAACCAGGAACAGCAATTACAGTAGGGGATGAAAAAGTCGGTAAATTGACCAGTTGTATTGAAACTGTCGATGGTTATCGTGGTTTAGGCTATATCCGTACTAAAGCTGGTGGTGTCGGTTTGCAAGTTAAAGTTGGAGAAGTCCCAGGTGAAATAGTAGAAGTTCCGTTCGTTTCTCACCAATACCCAGATTGAAAGGAGGGGTTGGGGATTGGGGATCGGGGATCGGGAAGTAGGACAAGAAAGACAAGGGGTGAAACACTCGTGGGGTTTTTGCGTTGTCTTGTGGATTGTTGAAAAACTGCGATTGACACCCACCCCTATAGCCTTACCCCCTTACACCCCTTTTTCTTGACTATTCCACAACTTCATTGACTGGGAACCGATCAATTAACTGGATAGCACGTAAAGCATTACGTCGTAAGGAGTCTGACATGTAAGGTACATGGGGAATTTGGGATAATAAATCCAGTGTCCGCCTTAAAATTCGCACGACATCACCTTCATCTAAAGTGGTATGGTCGCACAGTTCAACCCAATCCATCCCTAATGCCCACTGTTCAACTAAGGCGATTAGTTCAAACTCCAACCAGATAGGTAAAGCAACATTATAGCGGCGTTGTAGTTGGAACATCTTGCGGCGAATTCCACGTAATTTCGCTAAGGCTTCTGCAACTTCATCACTAAGTTCAAAGCGCACTCTACTATCTGGACGTGGAGTTTCTGTCACTAATGCTGCTGCTGCTGCTGCTAAATAGTGGGGATCAAGGTTATCTAGTTCTCCACTAACGAGGACTAAACCAAGCCACAGTTCATTTTCACCTCGAATTGCTGCGGCAATTTGTCCTAATTGTGTAGGTAATAAGTTATCTAAGGCTTCAAAATACTGCAAAATTTCAATCAGGTTAAGAAACTCTTCCCAATGTCGTTGGGACTGTTGCTCTATCTGTGTTTGCAATTCTTGAATTTCTTCTTCTAATTCGGCAGCCCGTACCTTACGTTTGAAAATAGTACCAACATTGCCAGTTTTATGCAGTGGGTGAGCTTCTATTTGCTCTCGTAAACTCGCAACTACATGAAGTTGTTCTATTACTTCGGGCGCTGTGTGTAGAAACTCTTCTGGTTCGGGAATTTGTAGAGCGATCGCTCTACTTTCTTCTTCACCACGACAGGACTGTCCTGGCTTTAAATTCATCTGTGCAGGTGGTAGCAAGTCAGGAGGTACATCAATTCTCGGTAATTCTGCATATAAGTTGACTACATCTGCTGTAGTTGCTACATACCAACGGTTATCTCTCCCTAAACACACTAAATAAGGTGTTTGGCTAACACCTTGAGTTTTGCCTACTAGCACTGCGGTTACTGGCAGAGACATTGTTAAGTATTTACCTTTAAGACTAAGTAATGTCCCTGATACAGCAAAGTTGAGCATCATTGTTAATTCTTCTTGTTGCCCTTCGTCTGCTTGCTCTTGCAGTGTGTTTAATAATTTTTGTTCTACTTTCAGGCGTTGTCGCAGTTTTTCATAGCTAGCGATTTCGCTTTCTTCTACCGCAGCAATTTGTGTATTAATTTCGTCTAATTCTCCTTGCAACTCGGCAATATATTGCTGCCTTGGTTGGAGATGTACATTTGCTAGATACTGACCAAAGCTCCGCTCAATGAGTTCTCTAGCTTCATCAAGAGTATGGATTTGCAGTAAGTTCAACACCATGCCGTAACTAGGTGTAAAATGGCTGACCAACGGATCTGGTTTTTTGATTGCCAAAGCTGCGGCGTGTTCTGCTCCCTCAAAGGGAGTTTGTAATGTCACCACATGACCGACTTCATCCATACCCCGACGCCCTGCTCTTCCTGCCATTTGCAGAAATTCAGAAGCTGTCAACATCCGGTGTCCAGTATCAGTACGCTTAGATATGCTAGAAATAACTGTTGTTCGAGCAGGCATATTAATTCCTGCTGCCAGTGTTTCTGTGGCAAATACTACTTTAATTAGTCCTTGCTGAAATAGTTCTTCTACTAGCACTTTCCACGCTGGTAAAATTCCGGCGTGGTGTGCAGCGATACCACGGTAGAGGGGGGCAATATGTCCGGCTCGCCCCGCATCTGGGTTCCGGCTGAAAAAGTCGTCAATTTGTCGCCGTAACTGCTGCGCTTCTTGCTCATTAACCAGCCACATATCACCGACTTCTGCCACTGCTTTATCACAGCCGCGACGGCTGAAGATAAAGTAGATTGCTGGCAGCATATCTCGTTGCTGGAGATGGCTAAGAATAAAATTTATACTAGGTGCTTCTGGTCTGCGATTGCCTTTGCCTTTTTCTAATTCTTTTTTTCTGTTTCGTTTGAGCAGACGCCCGTTAATTTGAGTTTTATTGTCATTGAGCAGTGGAAATACCCCTTTGAGATTTCCAAAATGAAATTCCAAAGGAACGGGACGAAAATCTGAGTAGATCAGATCAGTTGGGCCGTGGACTTGATTCAGCCAGTCGGTGAGTTGTTCACTATTGGCGACTGTTGCTGATAGAGCAATCAGTTGAATTTCGTGGGGACAATAAATTATTGATTCTTCCCAGACTGTTCCCCGTTGGCGGTCATTCATGTAGTGGCATTCATCTAATACCACTGCTTCTACGTCTGTTAAGGAGATACCAACTTGCCCAATGGGTGTGCCGTAAAGCATGTTGCGGAAAATTTCTGTAGTCATAACTACAATTGGCGCATCCCGATTAATGGAAGCATCTCCTGTTAACAACCCAACTGCGTCAAAGCCGAATTGTTCACGAAAGTCACGTAATTTTTGGTTAGAAAGTGCCTTCAGGGGGGTAGTGTAAAATACCCGTTTTCCTCGCACCAAGGCACGATAAATACCATACTCTCCAACTAAGGTTTTACCTGAACCTGTTGGCGCACAAACCACCACAGAACGTCCAGCATTTAGAGAAGCGATCGCATCTAGCTGGAACGCATCCAGTTCAAAAGGAAATACAGAACTGGGGTCTACTTCTGAAGACAGTGCAGAATAATTCACTCAATAAAAATTGCAACCAGACTTTTTACTATATTATATGAGGCCTTAGCAAGTAGGGCATTAGGGATTGGGGATTGGGGATTGGGAACAGACTTGTTAAATAATTCTCCCTTGTCCCCCTTGTCCCCTTTTCGTGATCTTCAATCTCCTTCACTTTCCCAATTCCTGAGAACGGATGGTAGCAGCTTTCACTGCTTCAATCAGAGCAGAGCGAAATGCTGAACGTTCTAGTTGGGCAATACCAGTAATTGTAGTTCCGCCGGGACTGGTAACACGATCTTTGAGTTCTGCGGGGTGGAATTTAGTTTCGTGTAATAACTGAGCAGTTCCCAACACTGTTTGTAAAGCCAGTTGATTGGCGATCGCTCTGGGTAAACCTGCGGCGACTCCTCCATCTGCAAGTGCTTCTACCATTATTGCCACGTAAGCTGGTCCACTACCTGATAAACCAGTTACTGCATCCATTTGTGATTCGGGTACTTCTACTACTTCCCCGACTGCTGAAAATAGCTTACGTGCTATTTCCAAATGTTTGATGTGGGTATAAGCACCAGGAGTAATAGCAGTAATCCCTGCACCTACGGTTGCTGGCGTATTTGGCATTGCTCGAATCACTGGTAATTGCCCAAAAGCTGCTTCTAAATTGGATAAAGTTACACCCGCCAATATAGAAACTACTAGCGGTGAATGCCCTTGATTAAGAACATCCGCTAATTCTTGAGCGATCGCGCTGAAAACCTGTGGCTTAACAGCTAAAAATATCACATCTGTTGTTTGGCTAAAAACCAAGCGGTTATCACCTGTTACAGCCACATTGTACTGATGCGCTAAAAAAGTTTGGCGTGTGGGCTGTGGTTCACTAACCATCACTTCTGATGGATGATAAATCGAGCGAGCAATAAGGCGGGATAATAAAGCTTCTCCCATTACCCCGCCGCCAATTAATCCAAATTTATGAGTCATTAGTTAGTAGTCAAGAGTCAATAATCAAGAGTCAATAGTCAAAACTCTGGACTGTGGACTATTGACTTTTGACTAATTTTAGTTTACTGTACCATGCGATTGGGTTCACTTCCCCAAGTTTGATTGCCAGGTGCGGGACGTGGGGTACGCACTGGTGGTTGAGGTACTTCGTGAAGAACTCCGCCTTGGGTACTAACTTGGACACAACTGGGTGTAAACAAAAAGATGCTTTCGCCAATACGTTCTTGATGTCCATCCAATGCGTAAGTGCCACCTGCAACAAAATCAACTGCTCGTTGTGCTTGATCAGGGTCCATAATTGTCAAGTTTAATACCACTGACTTTCGCTCTCGTAAGGCTTGAATTGCCTGTGGCATTTCTTCAAAAGTACGTGGTTCTAGTACTAAAACTTCTGAAATACCATTAATAGCACCGGGCATACCAATAACATTACTCATTGTTTTTGCAGAAGCAGTTGCTACATCTGGATTTGCATTCATTGTAGGCATGGGTTCACGCCAACGTCGATTTGCTGAGGTAGCTTCTTGGGGTACAGGTTGTTGATTTTGCTCCTGATACAGATTCTGATAGGTTTCTGCTTCAGGTTCTTCTTCATAATACTCGTATTCTACTGGCTCATTTAAACCAACAAAGTCTCTCAGTTTAGAGAAAATATTGTTCATAATTGTTACGCTCCTGGTGCAAATCACCTTCAAAGGATCTGACAACAATTAATGTTGTCAACCTGTGCCGCTATACAGAGCGGACGTTTTTGCAATTCTATAAGTTGTTTGTAACATGTACTACAGCGCCAAGTTTTGAACGAACGCCCCCCTAGAACGTTTGTATCTAGCTTGCACGCAATAATGAGTCAAGATTATAGCCTAACTATTTTTGAATGCAAAGTTGCTTTAACCCCAAAGTTTTTATGTGTTTGCTTTTGTTTATACTATATACTCAGTTATTTGCTACACCAACATCTTTGAGAATTTCTTTGCAATAATCCTTAATAAAGCAAGCGTTAGCATCTGCTCACTCAAAATTTAAGAAAACAAGGTTCAATGTTTCATTTATTACCAAATTAAGATGAAAGCGAGAAAGCAAAAAACCGTAGAGGTAGATTTTAAAAGCTATCTCTACAGTTTTAACAATGTAATAAAATATTTTTTGAAGACAGAATAATCAACAGATCATCAAAATTGTGAAGAAAGGACAAGGGAGACAACTAATCACTTAACAGTGATCAGTTTAATTTGATAAGAGTTCACTGTTAACTGATTCATCCTCAATCCCCGAACGCGAGTGCGTCTCCTCTGGAGAATCCCCAATCCCAATCCCCGATCCCCAATTCAAGCACCACGCTCTCCAAACAAGATTGTTCCCAAGCGCACTATTGTTGCACCTGCTTGTATGGCTAGTTTGTAATCACCTGACATTCCCATCGAAAGATGCAGCATTTGAATATGAGGCCAGTTTTGTTCGCGGATTTCTTGAGCTAGTTCACGTGTGCGATTAAACACTGTCATAATTTCCTGCTCAGTTAATCCCAGAGGTGGAATTGTCATCAAACCTTGAATTTGTAAATTTTTGCATTGATTCAGTGTTGGTAAGTCAGCTAAAAGTTGAGGTACACTCCAACCCGACTTATTGGGATCAAGAAGAATTTTGACTTGCAGACACACATAGGGACTGACACCTATTTGCTGCGCCAACTCGTTCAAGCGCTGTGCTAGCTTCAAATTATCTACAGAATGAATCCACTGAAAATTTTCTAAGGCTTTTTTGGCTTTATTGCTTTGCAAGTTTCCAATAAAATGCCAAGTTATATCAGATAAGTCTTGTAATTCTGCTTGTTTTGCGATCGCTTCTTGAATGCGATTTTCGGCAAAATCTCGAATTCCCGCAGTATAAGCAGTACGAATGACATCAGTTGGTACTTGCTTGCTAACTGCAATCAACCGAACTGAAGGTGGTAGTTCTGCACGCACAGTATTAATACGTTCGCTAATCGGGCTACTCATTGGAAGGTGCGTTTGAAAATACTCTGCAACTGATCGTACTCCTGAGCTTGTCCTGCACGACGAAGGTTACGCAAGCGATTTTCTAGCAACATTCTGGCTTCAGTACGTCCTATAGGCTGAAATTTGACACCTTTAGCATCAGTTATTACTAAAAAAAATAGGCGTTGAGCATACAGTGTAGTGAATAACTCTTGGTTTTCATCCACCATACAGATCCTATAGAGCAAACCCCAAGTTGGATGATTGATGTAAGTTTCTGAGCTTTCTGGGTTCATTTAAATACTTGAAGGTAAGAATAGTATAGATAGTATGTTTTTGCAGTTGAATGCCAAGATTGGTGAGGCTGACGGTTTTATTTGCAAAAGTCAGGGCTAGGGCTAAAACAAAAGGTGAAACCTCCTGGAGGGGCTAAGGGGAAAATGGACTTAAAAGCCTTTGGCATCTAACCTTTTTCCAAATTAATAGTAATGCCTTTACCCTCTAACTTTTACCCAAACTGTAGATAATGCGTAGCTAAGGCATATTGCTGTCGTAACTAAATGGCACTAGCATCTGGGGTAAAGCGTTCAGAGGGCTTGGGGAGGTAGAGACATGAAAGGAAAATTTGCCCATTCCCTCCTGTTTTACTCTCATCCTCTGTTTGTTTCCCCTCTACCAATGCTGCCATAATTGCCGTCTTTTTGTTATACAAATTCGCAAACAGCCTAACAATTTTGGATTTTAGACTTCGTCGTGACACTTCGACAAGCTCAGTGCGAGACGCTCAGTCAAACGATTTTGGACTGACCCCAATTAGATCATCCGCTTGCTCTGTACCCTGGGAGGAATTATTGATCAATATTTTTCCCCAAGATGTTTGAAAATAGCAAGCAAAAGAAGAAGGATTAATTTGCTGCAAAGCACAATATGTCTGTTTATAACCAAATAAAGCAGCGAAAATATCGGAATCAGTGCGATTGTTTAAAGGAAGCGATCGCCAATACCAAGGTTGTGTCATAAATTTGACTAGCTCAATCGGTAGTAATTTAGGAGATAATTGAAAGTTAATTTCGAGTTTGTTTTTGCTATATTTCGCTTATTCAATTTACTATAAATTGAAATACATTTGCACTCAGTAAAATTGCTAAGACAATGAAGATTGTTTGTACTGAAATTCCTGATATTCTCATACTTGAACCTGAACTATTCCAAGATGATCGTGGCTTTTTCTTTGAAAGCTTTAATTTCAAAAAATTTGCTGAAGCTACTAGTAATTTATTTAACTTTGTCCAAGACAACCATTCTTACTCCAAACAAAATGTTTTGCGTGGTTTACACTACCAAGTTCGACAACCACAGGGAAAGTTGGTCAGAGTAGTTAATGGTAGTATATTTGACGTTGCTGTAGATATCAGAAAAAGCTCCTCGACTTTTGGTAGATGGATAGGTTGTGAAATCAACGCCGAGAACAAACGCCAACTCTGGATACCACCAGGCTTTGCTCACGGTTTTGTTGTACTTTCAGAATTTGCCGAAGTCCTTTATAAAACCACAAACTATTATGCACCCCAGTATGAACGATGCATCCTTTGGAATGATCCCGATTTGGGAATAGACTGGCGTCTAACCGCATCGCTGCCAATCCTATCTGCTAAAGACAAAGCAGGTAAACCTTTTAAAGAGTCCGAAGTTTTCACCCAATCCCCTATTTTAGCGATGAAGTAGATGATTGTGGTTGTAGCGTAAACTATGGCAGCATTTTTGCAGAACGAACTAAAACTGGATTTTGAGGGCGATCGCTTACAAATAAATCACTTAAACTGGCATGGCAAAAAAATCGCGAAGTGGCACATTTCGAGTATGAAGCTAAACAACACTAAATTAACTGGCTATTTCACTGCAATGATGGCAAACCAGTCCTACAGTGTTGGAACTCAATATCAGCAAACCAAACCATAAAACGCACCAATTTTTATGGTTGAGATTTAGCGAACTATAAAATGGGAACACACAGAATTCATTATATCAAAAAAACACAACTAAATGTGTAACATGATGTAAAGAAATAAAAGAAATAAAACACAAGGTTGCAGTATTACTAATGCAGCTTACAGGCAATCACTATTTAGTTCAAAAGGTTAAAAAGCCTGTGAAGAATGAAGTATGAAGAATGAAAAAGTAATTTAGTAAGTCGGTGTGAATAAACAGAACGCGAGCAACAAAACGTAATCACCATTGAGACCCTTACCAATGACAAATAACAAATGACAAATGACAATCATAGCCAGTAGTTTTAGTGTACCGACCTACTTTAAGCTTTTGCCTTTTACCTCCTGTAGTGCTACTTTTTTGTACTAAACCATGAAAAAGGCGATCGCTACATGCTTATATCTTTGTTCATTATTCACATAATGATATCCGCTAACTTGACATTAAAAAAATCTTAAAAACACAAAAAAATGCTTTAAAATCAGTATTTCCAAGTATCAATTTATGAGTAAATTAATTCTACTAATCGGTAGTAACGGTCAAGTAGGTCAAGAACTGCAACAAATTTTATCAACCTACACAAATGTAATTTCAGTCGCGCGTCCTACTTTAGACCTTGCTCAACCAGATACTATATGCAGTTTAATTAGAGAAAAGCAACCACAAATAATCATCAATGCTGCTGCTTATACTGCGGTTGATAAAGCTGAAAGCGAACCAGAATTAGCAAAACTTATTAATGCAACAGCCCCACAAATTCTGGCACAGGAAGCCAAAAAACAACAAGCTTTTCTAATTCACATATCAACTGATTATGTTTTCGATGGCAACAATTGTCGTCCTTATCAAGAAGAAGACCAAACTAACCCCTTAAGTATCTATGGTCAAACTAAACTAGCAGGAGAACAAGCTATTCGTGATACTTACAATCATCATCTCATTCTACGTACTGCCTGGGTTTATGGAACTTTTGGCAAAAGCAATTTTGTCAAAACGATGCTACGACTAGGAAGAGAAAGAGAAAAAATTCGCGTTGTCGCAGATCAAATCGGTAGTCCTACCTGGACTAGAGACATAGCAGAAACTATAGCTAAATTAATACCCTTATTGAATTCAGACATTGCTGGGACTTACCACTATACCAACAGTGGCGTTGCTAGCTGGTATGACTTTGCTGTTGCGATTTTTGAAGAAGCCCAACAATTAGGCTTCCCACTGAAAATACAACGAGTTGTCCCGATTACTACTCCCGAATATCCCACACCTGCTCATCGCCCAAGCTACTCAGTCTTAGCATGTGCCAAAATAGCAAAGATTTTGGAAAATCATGCGCCCCATTGGCGACAAAGATTAAGGAAGATGTTGAAAGAGTTAGTTGTTAGTTGTTAGTAGCTGTTTTTCTACGACTAACCAACATTCACTATCTACTAACCAATACTTATGAAAGCATTAATTCTTGCTGGCGGTAAAGGTACTCGTTTACGTCCTCTAACTTATACAGGGGCAAAACAACTTGTTCCCGTTGCAAATAAGCCAATTTTATGGTATGGCATTGAAGAGATGGTTGCGGCTGGCATAACTGATATTGGCATCATCATCAGTCCAGAAACTGGAACAGAAGTACAAGCTAAAACCGGAAATGGCGATCGCTTTGGGGCAAAAATTACTTATATCTTACAAGATCAACCAGCAGGACTTGCCCACGCAGTGAAAGTTGCTTATCCTTTTTTGAGAGATTCGCCTTTTGTTATGTACTTAGGCGATAACTTAATTCAACAAGGTGATTTAAGCTACTTTTTGCAAAAATTTACTACTAAACAGCAAGATGCGATTATTCTCTTGCGTCAAGTCAATAATCCTAGCGCCTTTGGTGTAGCTAAAGTTGATGAAACAGGACGAGTTTTGCAGCTAGTCGAAAAACCCAAAGTACCCCCCTCTAATTTTGCATTAGTGGGGGTTTACTTTTTTTCTCGCATTATTCATGATGCGATCGCCTGTATCCAACCTTCTGCACGAGGTGAACTGGAAATTACTGATGCAATTCAATACCTTATAGATCAGCAAAAGCAAATCCTGGCTTGTCAATTGGAAGGCTGGTGGCTAGATACTGGTAAAAAAGATGACTTACTGGAAGCAAATCGCCTGATTCTTGATACCTACTTAAACACAAAAATTTTAGGTGAAATTGATGCTGAAAGTAATGTCATTGGGCGAGTTCAGATTGGTGCTAATTCTAAAATAATTAACACCACTATTCGTGGTCCTGTAATCATAGGTAACAATTGTTATTTAGAAAACTGTTTTATCGGCCCTTACACCAGCATTGCCGATAATACTAAACTAATTGAAAGTGACATAGAACATAGTGTAGTTTTAGAAGGTGCTAAAATAGCAGGAATTCATCAACGCATTATTGACAGTGTGATTGGACAAAGAGCGCAATTAACCAATGCTCTACGACGTCCTAAAGCCTTGCGATTTATGATTGGTGATGACTGTCAAATCGAATTAACGTGATCTACTTTTTAACAGTCAACTATTATTCCACGCATCTGATTGCCAAATTAATCGCTTCTTTACCCAATCAGAAAAATTTAGATTTCAAGGTAATTATCATCAACAACTCTCCTGATGATGATTCAATCGACAATCTTAAAGATGATTATGTCATTATTTTAAATGCTGCAAATAATTTGGGTTTTGGCAATGCTTGTAACTTGGGTTTGAAATTTATATATGCTGAAGACTCCCAAGCTATTGTTTGGATAATTAATCCAGATGCATATTTCCAAGAAATTAATTTAGAGAAACTGCAATTATTTTTGAAATCTCACCCCAAAATTTCTATTCTTGGTACAGTTATTCATACTCCTGCTAATGAAGTTTGGTTTGCGGGTGGTTATTTTAATGCCAAAACAGGCGATATTTCGACTCGCAATTTATTTACAGAGGAAAACCCAGATTTTGTGAAATGTGATTGGGTAACAGGTTGTAGTTTCATAATTAATTTTTGTAAATTTGGTGAATGTCCTTTATTTGATCCGGCTTATTTTCTTTATTATGAAGACTTTGATTTTTGTCAACGCTACGCCCAACAAGGACATTTAATAGCGGTTACTCAAAGATTTGGAGTCATACATCAGCCTTCTTCTATTACAAATAAATACGTATTCAGGAAAATCACAAATAGCACCTATGGTTATTTATTAAGTTTAGATAGATATACAAATAAACTAGTTTTCAGCTTGAGATTAACCAGGCTGATTTTTTATGCGTTAGTCTTGATGTTTATCAAACCTCAGATAGGTTTGGGTAAAATTTATGGAGTTTTTCTTTATTGGTGGAAAGAACGTAATGAGTAAACAACAAGATCCCCGACTTCTCAAAGGTTTTTTGGGGACAATGCAAATGAGACTGTGATTTCAATCGCAGGCGGCTTTTTTGAACATTGGAATGCTCCCCTTCTCAAAGAAGTTGGGGATCTGACTCTCACAACTCATTTATCATCGCTATAACTGAATAATTTAAATGTTAGGCTAAGGTTATCTTAGTGAGTTTTAAACTACAGACTAGTCTTATGATTGTGCAAACTCTACCCCGTTACTACTCAACAGCAGAGTACTTGGCGCATGAAAAAACTGCTGATTACCGTAGCGAATATTGTGATGGAGAAATTGTTCCAATGACAGGAGGTTCGATTAATCATAATCAAATCATTGTTAATTTGATTATTGCTCTGACTCTTGCGCTTAAAGAACAAGGTTACAGCATTTATGCCAATGATTTACGCTTGTGGATTCCTCGCTATCGTCAATACACTTATCCAGATATCTTAATTATTAAAGATGAACCTATTTTTGAAGAAGGACGTAGTGATACAGTGCTTAACCCTTGTATAATTTTCGAGGTTCTCTCAAAATCTACCAGCAGTCGCGATCGCGGTGATAAATTTACTTATTACCGTTCTATCTCTGAATTTCAAGAATATATTTTAATTGATCAGTATGCAATTCATATTGAGCAATTTAGTAAAACCTCAGATGGAAATTGGTTATTTAGAGAATCTGATGCTCAAGATGGAATTTTAACTCTATTTTCAGTCAATTGTAAAATACCATATGATCAAATTTATGAGCGGGTTAAGTTTGAATAAATGAGCGATTTATTAATTAATTTATCAGTTGTATTTTCTCAGCCTACAGGTATAAGTAACTATGCCAAAAATCTTTTTCCTTATTTAAAATCTCTTAATCCTACTTTATTAACTACCCTAAATTATCCAGAATTTAAATGTTATTCAATTCCAGGTAATATGACACCTGCGGATGGAACAACAGGTCATCTTAATCGCTTGATATGGACACAGTTTAAATTACCAAAAATATCTAAAAAGCTAAAATCTCAACTAATTTTTTCCCCGATTCCAGAAGCGCCACTCTATTCTAATTCTCGTTTTGTCGTGATGTTTCACGACTTAATTCCATTGCGTTTTCCTAAACGCTTTTCACCTCTGACACCCTACTTTCGCCACTATATTCCCCAAGTTCTTCAGCAAGCGCAACACATTATTTGTAATTCCCAAGCTACCGCTAAAGATATTACTAATTTTTACCAGATTCCTGCAAGGAAAATTACCCCAATTCCCTTAGCGCATGATGTGAATCATTTTCGACCGTTTATAGAGCAGGGACAAGGGTACAAGGAAGAAACGGGGAATTTAGCTTTTTCCTATCCCTATTTTCTCTACATTGGTAGACATGATCCTTATAAAAACCTCAACAGACTGATTGCTGCTTTTGCAAGCTTACCAAATCATCATGATTACCAATTGTGGTTAGCAGGGCCAGAGGATAAGCGTTATACTCCCTTATTGCAAGCGCAAGTTGAGGAATTGGGTATCAGTAAGCAAGTCAAATTTTTAGATTATGTTCCCTACAGCGAATTGCCAAAAATTATCAGTGGGGCGATCGCACTCGTTTTTCCTAGTCTCTGGGAGGGTTTTGGTTTCCCGGTTCTAGAAGCAATGGGTTGTGGTACTCCTGTGATTACTTCTAATATTTCCTCTCTCCCAGAAGTTGCTGGTGATGCTGCGATTCTCATCAATCCCTATGATATCAGAGAAATTACAGAAGCAATGGATAAAATTGCGACTGATACACAACTGCGCGATCGCCTATCTGTCGCTAGTATCAACAGAGCAAATCTATTTAGTTGGGAAAAAACCGGACTAGCAACAGCAGAAGTCCTGAAAAACTTGATGTGAACTCGTGGGTTTGTAGTGAGGACTACCCTGCGGGAACGCTGCGCGTACAGTCCTCAAATATTCAAGCACGCGCATTGCTTACTACAAACACTTTAATTTTTATTTTTAAGGAGTTCCTACTGCTCCAGAGTAAACTAAACCCCGTTGCATATCCATTGTGAGAATCGAGCCATCTCGAATTACTTGTGTTGCTTTCTTGACGCCAACTATAACAGGAACGCCGAGACGTAAACCAATGACTGCTGCGTGACAAGTGAGACTTTCTTCCTCAGTAATAATACCCGCGGATTTCCGAATTACTTCCACAAAATCGGCACTGGTGCGAGGTGCAACCAAAATATCACCAGGATTAAAGTCACTTACATCCATACTGGTGTGTCCTACTCTCGCGCGACCACTGACCGAGCCTTGTCCAAGTCCAATTCCCCGCCCTAGTATCGCTGTTACAACTTCTACTTTAACTAAATCCGTGGAGCCAGAAACGCCTTGCAGTGTACCGGCGGTCATCACCACCAAATCTCCCTCAAAAACGAGATTATTTTCTAAGGCTACGTTTAAGGCTGCTTGGAACGTCTGACCAGCTGATGGTAATTCTAATACCAATAAGGGTTTGACTCCCCATACCAGTTGCAGTTGTCTGGCGACATTTACATGGGGGGTAATTGCTAAAATTGGTGTCCAAGGACGGAATTTGGAAACGTTACGAGCCGTGGAACCTGTTTGAGTCAAGCTCATAATAGCTGCGGCTCCCAATTGTTGGGCGATTTGTCCTACTGCTTGGCTAATTGCGTTCGGAATAGAACGCTTTCGATCTCTGACTTGGCTAGCGTTATTGTTTTGGATGTTTTCTTGCTCGATTTTTTCCGCAATCCGCGCCATGGTCGCCACAGCTTCAACTGGGAACTTACCAACAGCAGTTTCATTGGAGAGCATCACCGCATCCGTACCATCGAGAATCGCATTTGCCACATCCGATACTTCCGCACGTGTCGGACGGGGATTGCTCACCATGCTGTCTAACATCTGGGTGGCGGTGATGATCGGAATTCCCAAGCGATTAGCAGTAGCAATTAATCGCTTTTGCAGCATGGGAACGTCTTCAGCTGGTAGTTCTACACCTAAATCGCCTCTAGCAACCATCACACCATCACACAAAGCCAAAATTGCTTCCATTTGTTCGATGGCTTCGTGCTTTTCAATTTTGGCAATCACTGGTACATTTTTACCAGCACTGGAAATTAGTTCCTTAATTTCCATCACATCCTGGGGGTTGCGAACAAAGGAAAGTGCTACCCAGTCAACACCTTGATCCAGACCGAACATCAAATCCTCACGGTCTTTGTCGGTCATGGCTTTAACGGAAAGGTAAACTCCAGGGAAGTTTACGCCTTTGTTATTGGAAAGAGGGCCAGGGACGGTAACACGACAGTGAAGATCGCCTTTTTCCTTGTCGATTTCCTCAACGACCATTTCGACTCGTCCATCATCAAGGAGAATTCTCGCTCTTACAGGTACTTCGTCTGCTAAATAATCGTAGGTAACGCAGCTAATTTCTTGTGTACCAACTACTGGACGATTGGTCAAAGTGAAGCGATCGCCTTTTGCTAGCACTATCGACCCATGATCAAACTTGCCCAAGCGAATTTTTGGCCCTTGCAAGTCTTGGAGAATTCCCACCGGTTGATTTAGTTCAAAGGCTGTTTGCCTAATTAAGCGAATATTACGCTGATGGTCAGCATGAGAACCATGAGAAAAGTTCAATCGGAGTGTCGTTGCACCAGCTTCGATAATAGCTTTGAGCATTTCTGGACTGCTAGTGGCAGGGCCAATGGTGGCAACAATTTTGGTACGGCGTAAAGAGTCTTTCAGTTGCATAAAAGATGAATCGAATCTAGGGAGCTACTCAGGGAATTAGCTTCACCAAGGGTTTATGAGGTGTATGGGTGTAGGAAAATTAAAACCCTTACCATCACATCCTTACACCCTTACACCCTAAATTCAGTTATCAGTTGTCAGTTGTTCAGTTTTCAGGTTGATAAATGTTCACTGATGACTGTTTACTGTTTACTGTTGGCTGATTTAATGGCGGTAACTTATAGGAGGTTAAAGATCAAAGCTAAAAGCTTCGACTCGAATCATACCGTTATTTTGCCCATGATATGCGAAGATTATCGATAAATCTTGCTACACAAAACTTTAAAACTTTATTATTTTTCAGAGCGGATTGAGTGCTATCACTTTTCCTCTAGGGAAAACTGAAAGGAAATGTTTTTTACTTGACCCTTTTAGCTTTACTCTTACCCCTTAGTTAACAACTATCAAAATTTGATTAATGAAGGAGTTCACGATGCTGACGTCGGAGGTACAGAAGCCACTGACAGTCCCCCCCAAAGAATTGTTAGCGCCTCCTGGTGGCTTCAATCCGACGCTGCTAATGTTTTTTGCAGCTGTAGCGATCGTTGTGTTATCTTGCCTTGGTTACTGGGTTTGGCACTGGCCGCACTGGGTATCATTTGTAATGAATATCCTTGCCTTACATATTTCCGGTACGGTAATTCACGATGCCTGTCACCAATCTGCTCATCGCAATAAGATTATTAATGCGATGTTAGGGCATGGTAGCGCTTTGATGCTAGTTTTTGCTTTTCCGGTGTTTACACGGGTACATTTGCAGCATCATGCTCATGTCAACGATCCAAAAAACGATCCAGATCATTTTGTCTCTACAGGTGGTCCACTGTGGTTAATCGCAGTGCGTTTTTTCTATCACGAAATATTTTTCTTTAAAAGACGTCTCTGGCGGAAGTATGAACTTCTAGAATGGTTTCTCAGTCGCTTATTTGTGGTGACAATTGTCTTTACCGCAGTCCATTATCATTTTTTGGGTTACATTCTCAATTTTTGGTTTGTACCTTCTGGTATCGTAGGGCTAGCTTTGGGATTGTTTTTTGATTATTTGCCCCATCGTCCTTTTGCGGAACGCGATCGCTGGAAAAATGCTCGTGTTTACGCTAACCCAATTCTCAACATTCTGATTCTCGGACAGAATTACCACTTAATTCATCATTTGTGGCCTTCTATCCCTTGGTACAATTATCAGCCCACATACCATCTTATGAAACCTCTGTTAGATCAAAAAGGTTGTCATCTATCTTTAGGATTACTCCAGAAAAAAGATTTTTTTGATTTCCTTTACGACATTGTTTTAGGAATCCGTTTTCATCGAAAAAAAGCAGTGGAGTAAAATCGTTTACATTTTCTAGGGGCGTAGTGTGTGAACAAATAACTTTTTGTACAAATTCTTCGTCCGTACAGTAGTTAATAGTTAGGATATCCAGAACCCGGACTTCTTGAAGAAGTCCGGGTTCTTGCAATAAAGTTCGTTTAAGGATTTTTTGTCATAATTTTGGCATTGTAGGTCTATACAAGGTTTAAATTTCAATCTATAAATTAATATAAATAAAGATACATTAATTAAAATTTGATATTTAACTAATTTTTCCTTGTTCGTCAATATAAGGAAAATTCCTGTTAAAATACAAGCTTTGAGTGTTATTTAAATAGGTTAAGTATGGATATAAAGCTTAAAATCCGACAGCCATACTAGGCGATAACATTACACTGTAGATAGTAGATCTGCGTAAAATCTCAATGCTATTTCCTAGTAATTACAAATTCTATGCAATAGCTAT
The DNA here is from genome assembly GCA_019359115.1 of Pelatocladus maniniholoensis HA4357-MV3. Classification (GTDB taxonomy): domain Bacteria; phylum Cyanobacteriota; class Cyanobacteriia; order Cyanobacteriales; family Nostocaceae; genus Pelatocladus; species Pelatocladus maniniholoensis. The sequence goes on along the minus strand of JAHHHW010000093.1, from coordinate 14,634 downwards.
TCGTGAGGAATAGTACGCAAAACACTAGCTAAAGTCAGCACTGGTGATCAAGATGAAAATGTGGATGTGGAGTACTATTGGACTGCTAATTACTAACTTTGTTGTTGTTGGAATTGTAGCGTTTTTAATTTATAGAGATAGTGTCCAACCGAACCAGAATCGGTCACTTGGCGAACATAGGTTAGTAATAAGCGAAACTTAAGGGGAGACATTTTTGTGCAATTGCAAGTCTTGCATTTTAGGAGCAGGAGTAACTATCTGCACAGACCAATAACTGACAATCATTAAAATTAAACCAGAGATCGTACCTAGCACTAGCCCAATCAACAAAGCTGGTCTTTTGATAAAAATTGTCATAGTGGAATTTCTTGCATGACTATCGTTATCAAAAGCTTGGTTATTACTCTCTCCAGATGGGACATTTTGCAGTTCCAATTTTTCATGATCTTGGGTTGATTTGTAGATATTGGTTGGTGAAAGTAATGTCTCTGGAACTGTGAATTTGCTTGTTTGGTCGTTAAACTGTGGTACTAAGGTTTTGTGATCTCCAGAAATTAGATAAGTATCTTCTTTTGGTGGTAGGGTTTGAGGTGAAAAATTGAATAGTAATGTAGAATTTGCTGCTTGTGTGGATGTGTAAATACTAGCCAAAGGTAGCAATGCTGATAGTACTTCTTGTGCTGATTGATATCGGTCTTTAAAATGATAATGCACCATTTTATTGAGTACTAAGGCTAACTCAATACTTACTGAGGCTAGGTTTTGCCAAATTATTTCACCTGTATGATGATCTTCTGGTAGATGTGTCGGATGAACTCCCGTTAGTGCTTGGATACCTATCATACCTAGAGCATAAATATCACTATTAGGACGGGGTTTACCTCTTTCTTGTTCATGAGGCATGTATCCGGGTGTACCGATCGCAATGGTAGTATTTTGATCGTGGGTAATAAAATCTTTGACCAATTGATTCCAGATGGGTTTGACAGCACCAAAATCAATCAAGATTAAGCGATCATCTCGCTTACGTCTGAGAATGTTGCTTGGCTTAACGTCGCGATGAATCAACCCGTGAGTATGAATAAAATTCAGGATTTCTAAAACTTCTACCAGTAATTGAAAGACTTCCGTTTCTGACCAACGCTTACCAACAGGAAGTTCTACACTGAGGGGATGTCCATCAATGAATTCCTGTACCAAGTAAAACTCAAGGTTATCTTCAAAATGAGTCAGAAGACTGGGAACTAGGTCATAATTGTCCAGCTTTTTCAGGGCTTCTGTTTCTCGAATAAATAAACGCCTACGTATTTCTATTGGTATAGGACATTTGTTACTTGGTAAAAAATGCTTGACTACACAGATATGAGGGTCACGAGAGTAAATGTCCTGGGCTATGTATGTTTGACAAAATATACCTTGACTTAAAACTTGAACAATCTGGTATCGCTCTCCTAGTAACTGACTTAACATTATAGTGGTGTGTTTTACGGCTATATTAAGTAAGTTTACTTAACAAAATTTACTTATAATTTACTTATAAATTTAATATACAGTTTCTACTAAAATATATATACCTATAACCACCAAAAGTAATATTTCAATCTTATCAAGAGTTATTAAGAGTGCATTAAAAAATAGTAAGAAATTCGGAATTTTAAATTTTTTATTTTAAATTCCGAATTGGTATAATCCAGTAAACGCCAGTAAAAAAAGATGACTAATGAACGCAGAAGAGGCGTACCACTGAGCAGAGACGCTGTACAAATAGTCAGAGGCCTAGTTGTCGGCGAACTGATCACAATCATAATTATTGGTGGACTGTGGTTATGGCTCAGACCGCGCTTGCAAATTGATAACGGTACTTTTTCCAGACCTATTAGTCAAGGTACAAGTACTACCTCTGGTCGTAGTGATTCAAATTTCCAGACGATTACTAATGTTCCCATTGGCTCATTTAAACACGGTGGAAGTACAGCTTGGGCATCAATTAGACCATTAGTAGATGCTCAAATCCACAATGTTCGCCCAGAACTACAGCTACGTTATGTAGATCCCACTAGTAGTAGTCCGGGTTCTGGATCGGGAATTGAGATGTTACTTGACGGGGAATTGGATTTTGTGGAATCTTCTCGTCCCCCCAGCACAGCAGAACAGGAAATCGCTAGTCAACGAGGTTTCAAACTTGCATCACGTCAGGTTGCTGTTGATGGTATTGCGATCGCAGTTAACCCATCGCTGCAAATTTCAGGTTTAACTGTCGAACAATTACAGCAGATTTATTTAGGAAAAATCACTAATTGGAAACAACTAGGCGGGCCAGATCTAGCAATTACTCCCTTCTCTCAACGCCCAGAAAGTGCAGATACAGCCATCTTTGATGACAAACAAATTTTAAACCCACAAACTTTTGGTTCTAACATCCAGTTTGTTTATTCTCCAACAGAAGCAGTGCGCCGAGTGAATCAGACTCCTGGTGGTATTTATTACGCTGCTGCTCGCACAATAGTACCTCAATGTACAGTTAAACTTTTAGCTGTGGGTTTGGATTCGACAAAATTAGTTTCACCCTACATTGAACCTCCAGTATCAAAAAATCAGTGTCCCCAAAAACGCAATCAAGTTAATACACAGGCTATCAATGACGGTAGTTATCCAATAATTACTAAGTTATATGTGATTACCAAGCAAAACAACAGTCAACAGCAGCAAGCAGGAGAAGCTTATACAAATCTTTTGTTGACTGATCAAGGACAACAGCTAATAGAGGAGGCTGGTTTAGTCCCGATGCGCTAACGGTAAACACCAATCAGGACGCAATTTTTGAGCCTGACGTAAATAGATATGAGACACTGGAGCAGATACAGGCAAATAGACATGAACTAAAAAGCGAATGCAATATTCTAAGCTGCGTTCAACATACATTTGTTGTACATCTAGCATAGCGACAGTATCCCAGTGGGGGCGTTGGCGTGCGATCGCAGCCGGAAAAGTTGCATCCAAATCTTGTGTGACTGTAAAAGTAATGCTAATAATATCCGACGGATGCAGTTGATTACGCTTTTCCAGTTCATCTAATAGTTCCATTACTGATTCTCGCATTGCCTCAACCGTATTTCCTGAAACGGTTGTTGCGCCGCGAATTGCACGCATTCGCCACTCCACCATTTATCCTCCTTAAATTAGTCATTAGTCATTTGTTATTTGTCATTAGTCATTGGTGATTTGAGAAAAAGTGATTAAACAACAGATCATTGCTGATTGGTTAAAAGTCATTACAATTAACCAATCACAAAGGACAAATGACCAATGACAATTGACGTTTTTATGGTCTATACAACCACAAAGGTAGACCACTTGTAGACACTTCAAATTCTAGCCAGCTAATTCCAGACGCAGCCTGGCGGTTCCCTGGTAGTAAGCGACTCAACAAAGGTTTGCGTTCTTCTAGGGTAAAGACGGGTGTTTTTTCTGGATCAAGATCAACTAGTTCTGCTGCCCAGCGACGGGCATCTTCTTCTGTGCCTAACCTGTCTACAATACCCAATTCTACGGCTTGCTGACCAGTAAAAATCCGGCCGTCAGCAAAAGTTCTCACAGTTTCTACGGCTAAATTTCTTCCTTCGGCGACTGTTTGCACAAACTGTTGATAACTAGTATCAATCAATTCTTGCAAAATATTCTGTTCTGGTTCAGTCAGTTCTCGGTCAAATGCCAAAATGTCTTTGTAAGGACCGGACTTAATGACCTTGAAGGACACACCGACTTTTTCGAGCAAGCGTTCTAAGTTGTTGCCGCGTAAAATGACACCAATACTACCCGTAATTGTCCCTGGGTTAGCCATGATGTGTTCAGCGCCCATCCCAATGTAGACGCCACCAGATGCGGAGATGTTACCAAAACTAGCTACGATTTTTACTTTTTCACGTAAGCGTTTGAGGGCGCTATAAATTTCTTGCGAATCACCTACCGTACCCCCAGGGCTATCAATACGTAGCAGTAAAGCTGGGAATTTCTTCTCTTCTACGGTTTCTAGGGCTTCTAGTACCCGTTTACGAGTATTGCTAGCGATCGCACCAGTAATTTCAATTCGAGCTATTTGTTTACGAAATCTAGGCTTAAAAGGCCAAACCATGTGCAGTCAAAAATACTTCTAAATGTCAATAGGATGCAAAAGTGCTAATCCGAATTTTAATGGAATTTTTATCTTTTGCGTATTTATTCTTGAAAATAGGCTGCTTGTTTTGCTTTAATCTATAAAAGTTTTGCTTTAATTGTTGACTATTTAGTTTACGCCACAAAAAAGATTATTATAGGATAGTTTTTCTTTATGAAGTTTATTTTTATAAATAAAACTTAAAACTTAACGATACAAGCTTATTGTTATTTTTGCTTATTTCTGCTTAATATACTTTACACTGAAGGGGCAAAAGTAGGGGAAGGCATCTAGGGAAATGCCTCTGGCATAGAGAAAAACGCTAAGATTCTACGCCCACATACAGCATAGCTATCTTCTTTTACTGAGTGCATCTTGACGTCTAATATAAAATCGGCTGGAATAACGCTGCTGTGCTACAAAGGTTAGCGTAAAATTTGACATCTGTAATAAGCATAAGTGTCAAACAATCCCCCAACAAAACTACAGGTCAAACTAATAGTAAATAACCCTTCGATAGCATTGCCACTACCAAAAATCGCGAGAAACTGCATAATTGGGTTAGCGATCGCTTCGTTTACAGCTTGCAAGATAGGGATATGACCCATTAGTGACACAGTTAATAGTATGCTGCCGACAAGGAACAGAGGTGCGACAAAACTAAAGATGATCGTCAGCAGTAGCGAGCGAAGAAAGTTAATCCAAATCGTCATGAAGACTGGCTCCCTGAATTAAAAAGGCAATAGCCGTTTATCTGAGTAGTCACTTTCTACAATAAGTGCGATCGCCATACAATGGACGAGAGTTCAAAAATCTTAAGTTTTCATTAAAATACCTACACACAAATTTTCAGATGTGCTTTTAACCCGAACAAGGCATCCAATCTAGATAATCTCAAAAAATCTAGCCTAACAGGACTCTTTATAAGCATACTTAGAGACAAACTCCTACTGATTTAAATGTTAATTTCTGAGATGAGATTTAAAGTTAGTTAACCAAGAGTGGCGAGGTAGGGGACAAGGAAGACAAATCAATTCAAAATACCCTACGGGAAAGCTTGCGCCTACAAAATACCTGCGGTAGGCGCGTAAGCGACTTCTGTAAGTAGCCGCTTACGCGTCTACAAAATTAATAATTTTTCCCCGATCCCTAATCCCCTATCCCCATTGACTAAATTGCTATTCTTATTGCAGTTACTGAGTTAGCTGGTGAACATTGAGCGAGACTACATCTAGATCTAGTTTGGGAAAATGGAGTCAGCGATTGCTGACGGCGGTTTTCTTATGTGGACAAGTTATAGTCCATTTGCTTAGAGGCAAAATCCATCGTCGAAATACTGTAGAACAATTGGCTGTAGTAGGGCCAGATTCGCTATTTATTGCCTTATTAACGGCTGTTTTTGTAGGTGCAGTATTTACTATTCAGGTAGCGCGGGAGTTTATCAACTTTGGTGCAGGAAACCTGGTTGGTGGAGTATTAGCAGTGGCGTTAACACGAGAACTATCGCCCGTCCTAACAGCTGTAGTTATAGCAGGACGTGTTGGTTCGGCGTTTGCAGCCGAGATTGGGACAATGCGGGTAACTGAACAAATAGATGCTTTATTAATGCTCAAAACTGATCCAATTGATTATCTAGTTATTCCCCGTTTACTTGCTTGCTTATTGATGATGCCAATATTAACCTTGCTGTCGTTGGTAACGGGAATGCTGGGAGGCTTGATCATTGCGACAAATGTTTACAACCTGTCTGACACGCAGTTTCTGGACTCAGCCCGTAATTTTCTGGACACTTGGGATATTGTCAGCGCCATGATCAAGGCGTGTTGCTTTGGAGTGTTGATAGCTATTATTGGTTGCAACTGGGGTTTGACCACAACGGGAGGAGCCAAAGGTGTGGGACAATCAACGACAACTGCTGTCGTTACTGCCTTGTTGGTCATATTTGCTAGTAATTTCTTTCTTTCTTGGTTAATGTTTCAAGGAACTGGTAGCGCATTAACGCAGGGATTTTAGTCAATGGTCAAACACGGTTCGACTAACCACTAACTCCTAAAATAGGAATAATGTCTACTAACAAAACAGGATTTGAGACTGTGACTACAACAAGCACACCATTATCAACTTCAACTGTGGAACTTAAGCCTAGTTACAACATCCCTGTAGTGTTAGTGATGGCGGCTATTCCACTGCTGTTGGTGCAACCTTGGATAGGAGGTGCGATCGCACTATTTGGATTATTTCTCATGTTTCAGACAGTAACATTGCGCCTACAATTTACTGCTACTGACTTAGATGTATATAGAGGAGAAAAATTAATTAGGCGCTTTCCTTACCAAGAATGGCAAAATTGGCGGATATTCTGGGATCGTGTTCCCATCCTGTTTTACTTTAAAGAAGTTAAAAGCATTCATTTTCTACCAATTTTATTTGATCCCAAAACTCTAAAAACTTGTTTGGCACAACGCTGTCCACGTATCTAGGAAATCAGTGATTAGTGATCAGTGATCAGTGATCAATTAGTAGCTGATAACTGATAACTGATCACTGTTAACTGATTTGTATATTTGCTAAAAGTTCTTTAAATTGCGTCGTAGGAATTACACTAATTTTTATGTATCCAGAGGAATATCAAAATCAACAACCCACAGATGAATCTTTGCAATCCATAGACGAAAAAAGCCCCATACTTACAAATGGAGAAAATGAAAACTTAGCTGTTGAAGCAGTCTCAGAAGCAACAATGCAAAACTCCACAGAGGATACAGAACAAAATCAAAACCATTTAACAGCAAACTCACAAGCAAATAACTCTAATGATGAGTTTGCAGTGCAGCGACAAGAAAAAATCACCACTTTCGGATCAGAAAATCAACCAGAAATTCAAGCCAAACAGCAACAACTGGCTGAATTACAAGAACAAAAACAAGCCTTAAAAGCAGAAATTGCTAACTTACAAGCTTCATATAAAACCCTGCAAGCGCAAATGAATCAAACGCAAATTGCAATGGGGAATTTTGTACAAGAGACGCTTTTTGGTTTAGAACAACGTAAAAATGCGCTGCAAATTTCTGTAGAACAACTAGAACGGCGTCAAGAACGCATCCGCAACGAGATGCGAACCACCTTTGCAGGTGCTTCTCAAGAATTAGCAATCCGGGTACAGGGTTTTAAAGACTATCTTGCTGGTAGCTTACAGGATTTAGCAATAGCCGCAGAACAATTACAATTGGTTCCTGCATCAAAGCCAGAACCAGAAAAAGTTTTGATCAAAGAAGTTAGAGCGGCTGAAACTGAACTAGGAACACCACAATTTACCCAACAGCAATTTCAAGATACCAACAAGCAAATTCGTCGCCTCATCGACCAATACCGCACCAAACCAGATTACTATGGTCCAGCATGGCAGTTGCGTCGTACTTTTGAACCAGTCCACGCCGAAAGAGTTTCTAGCTGGTTTTTCAATCAAGGTGGACGGGGTGCTTTACGGACAATGGGTAGCAGGTTGCAAAATATACTGGTAGCCTCCGCAGTGATTTCGATATTGCACAAACTTTATGGCGATCGCATCCGTAGTTTAGTTTTAGCTAATACACCGGAACGCTTGGGTGAATGGCGACGCGGTTTACAAGATTGCTTAGGAATTGGTCGTCCAGATTTTGGCCCGGATCGGGGTGTTGTATTATTTGAATCTCCAGAAGCAGTCGCACAAAAAGCCGAACGCTTAGAAAAATCCAAACAACTGCCTTTAATTATTATTGATGATTCTGAAGAAGTAATTAGCTTGGCACTGTTGCAATTTCCCTTGTGGTTAGCCTTCGCCCCTGACCCCAAAATGATGAGAAGTTACGAAGATGATTTTTAATTAGTCATTTGTCAATGGTCATTAGACATCTGCTGAAAAAGAATGTAGAGACGCAAAAACTCGCGTCTCTACTATCAACAATCAATCAAAAACCAATAATTCAAAATTATGTCTACTTGGTTAAGTTTGTGTGGGGCAATTTTATTTGTAGCTTATGTGTTGGGTTCTCTCCCCACTGGCTACACACTAGTGAAGGTATTAAAAGGTATTGATATTCGCGAAGTTGGTTCTGGTTCTACTGGCGCAACGAATGTGTTAAGAACATTGGGTAAAGGGCCTGGAGCATTTGTGTTGTTAATTGATTGCCTTAAGGGAGTTTTAGCCATCTTTCTTGTTTACTGGTTATTCCATTTTGCTCAAACTCAAAATATCATTCCCTTAACAGTCAATCCTGAAATCTGGGAAGCATGGATGGTGACTTTAGCTGGATTTTCAGTAGTACTTGGACACAGCAAATCTATTTTTTTGGGATTTACTGGCGGTAAATCTGTTGCTACCAGTTTAGGAGTTTTGCTGGCGATGAATTGGCAAGTTGCTTTAGCAACAGCAGGAGTATTTGCCGTTGTTGTGGCAATATCAAGGATTGTGTCTTTAAGTTCAATTTCGGGTGCGATCGCAGTTTCCATTTTCATGACACTTCTGCATCAACCCTTACCCTATATTTTGTTTGGTGTTGCTGCTGGTTTATACGTAATTTTGCGCCATCGTAGTAATATTGAGCGCATCATCGCAGGTACTGAACCAAAGCTAGGACAAAAATTACAAACAGAAACATCTGAAGCTTGAAGAAGACGCGGGGAAACTTTGTTTTTCTGTTCCCCGTTCCCTTTTTTACCAAGCCAGAGGCTTACCATCGCGGAAAAATCCACCTGTAGGCCCATCATCGGGTAACATTGCTGCCCACACAACCCCTGCTGCACCATCTTCAACTGGTCGTCCTCCTGCGCCACCCATCTCAGTCGCAACCCAACCTGGACAAACTGAGTTAACTAAAATACCAGTTCCTCTTAATTCTTCAGCTAGCATTCGAGTCAGTGCATTAAGTGCTACTTTCGATACACTATACGCTGGTGTACCACCACTCATGCTAGTCAACGATCCGGCTCCACTGGAAACATTAACGATTCGTCCATGTTTGCTTTGACGCAACAAGGGAATAAACGCCTGACACATGCGCCAAGGGCCAAAGGTGTTCGTTTCTAGTGCTTCGTATACTGTGTCAAAATTAGCATTGATTGCTTGCTGCCAAGTGTCGTAAAGAATACCAGCATTATTAATCAGGATATCTAATCGCCCAAATTCTTCTTTGACTTGAGTTACTAAGCGATCGATACTTTCTTGATTAGTCACATCCAGCCAACGCGGTAAAACCTCAAGTCCTTCTTTTGCTAATGTTTCTGCTGCGGCTTTTCCCTTTTCTAGGTCACGCGCCCCTAAAATTACAGTAATGTTTTGACGAGCAAGTTGACGTGCAACTTCCAGTCCGATACCTCGATTTGCACCAGTGGCGATCGCTATACTTGGTATTTGCTTTTCTGAGTTCATTTGCGCTCCAAGGATTTAGCAAACTAACTAACCTGTGACAAACCAGGATAACTTGTATCAATTGATGCTGTTCATTTTCATGGAATATTTTAACTCAATTAACCAGTATTGCTATTTCCACCAGTAACTTTGTGATTACCAGCCCTGCCAAAGTCTTGGAGTATAAGGGCGTAACTAAGCAATAGCAGATAAATTTGGTAGCTTCACTAAAATATTTTTGCTGTCCCCGCTTCAAGATTCTCATAGAGACGCATTGCGATCGCACTAACGATGTATTTACGTTATTTCCATCGACTTACTTACCAAGCAATTGTTACCAATCCTGAAGCGGTAATATTTTGGTCGCAGGTTAACAAGACAACTGTCTCCCCTTGATTTGCTAAAAAAATAGCAGTTGCAACAATTTGTCGATCATGCATTTCTGCGATCGCAGATAAACCAATAGTTTGTTGAATAACGTTTATGTCTAGTGGATGTACCATGACACGACTGTCTGCATTTACTGCTGAAAGCAAAGCAGTTGCAGAAGAAATCGATGTTCGTCCACGTTCTACAATCCAAACAGCCTCAGCTAAAGCTGTAGCAGGTATGACTAATTGGCTCTCAGGGTTTGAAAGAATAGTTTTCGCATTACTTCCCAAGCGGAGATTACCTTCTAGGAACCAAATGAAAGCATGGGTATCGATAACATATTTCACTTTTACCTAAGACCAGTCCAATCCGTCATCAAAATCACCATGAAATTCTGCTATTTTGAAATCTTCTTCGGTTGAGTGTTGATTTGAAGTAGCCAACATACCAAAGTACATCATTTGTGGAGTGAACTTAACTGGCTTTGCTTCTAAAAAAGTAACAATGACGCGGCTTTCTACCACGTCAGATGGAATTTCAGACAACTCAATCGTACCGTATTTGTAAACTCCTTCAACTGACTTCAACATTACCACTAACCTCGTTGGTTGGAATATAGTATAACCCTTAATTTGCCGTACTTAAACTCGCTACTCGCTTTGATTTGCTTGCAACCAATCCAGCAAATCTGAGCTAGCAGTGAAATCTAACAAAGCTTCACCAAGTGCTTCTAACTGAGAAAGAGTTAGAGATTGAATACGCTCTTGTACTTCTGGTGATAATTCTCCCACCCGTCTTTGTAATAGTCGTAGAATCAGAGCCTGTGTCTGTTCCTGTTTACCTTCTTGCTTACCGCGCTCGTAGCCAATGCGCTCACCTGTAGTAACGTATCTCATAGTACGCTCCTGCTCAAATTGTTTGAACTGTTCCCAAAACTGTGTTTCCAACGCCTTTGGCAATATCATAACCCAATCAATAAACCGATACAGGTTGCGGATATCTTGCTCTTGCAAACCTAAATCATTTTGTAAACTGTATCAGAAAGCCTGTCATTGCATTGCCATCTGCCTTCCCTGTAGCAGCTTCCGCTTTCCTTGCAGCAACATCCGCTTTCACGTTTGCGTGTTTCGCGCAGCCTGTAGCAACTTCCGCTTTCCTTGCAGTAACATCCGCTTTCACGTTTGCGTGTTTCGCGCAGCCTGTAGCAACTTCTGCTTTCCTTGCAGTAACATCCGCTTTCACGTTTGCGTGTTTCGCGCAGCCTGTAGCAACTTCTGCTTTCCTTGCAGTAACATCCGCTTTCACGTTTGCGTGTTTCGCGCAGCCTGTAGCAACTTCTGCTTTCCTTGCAGTAACATCCGCTTTCACGTTTGCGTGTTTCGCGCAGCCTGTGGCAACTTCTGCCTTGACATTACTATATGTTAGGGAAATAAACTTAAGTGAATCCATAATTATCTTGCTGTTACTTGTGATTCGCACTAACAATGCATCTATACAAGCTGCTGCAACTCTGGTGAAATGCGTTACCAGTGTTTGAGGCTAATCTCGTCTTTTTCCAAAGATGTCCCAGATTTGGTAAGCTAAAAACCTAGACAAGCTATTATAAAAACCATGCCTGCGCCTACTATAACTGCTACAACTACAAGCTTTCCCTTGGCTGCTGTCGTCGGTCAAGAAGCAATCAAACTAGCCTTACTTTTAGCAGCAGTTGATCCGGGGTTGGGGGGAGTAGCGATCGCAGGTCGTCGTGGTACGGCAAAATCTGTAATGGCGCGGGCGATTCACGCTCTACTACCACCGATTGAAGTTGTCAAAGGTTCACTCAGCAACTGCGACCCCAACCACCCAGAAGAATGGGATGATAAATTGTATGGAGACGTTACATGTAACGTCTCTACAGAAAATGTGCCAACCGAGGTTATTCCTGCACCCTTCATCCAAATTCCTCTAGGAGTAACAGAAGACCGACTCATCGGTTCTGTAGATGTAGAACAGTCGGTGAAACAAGGACAAACTATTTTTCAACCAGGATTACTCGCAGCTGCAAACCGGGGCGTTCTCTACGTCGATGAAATCAATTTATTAGATGACCAAATTAGCAACCAACTTTTATCAGTATTATCTGAGGGGCGTAACCAAATTGAGCGGGAAGGTATAAGTTTTCAGCATCCTTGTAAACCCCTATTTATCGCGACGTATAACCCAGAAGAAGGTGCTTTGCGGGAGCATTTACTCGATAGAATCGCTATTGTGCTTTCTGCGGATGGTGTTTTAGGTTTAGACCAAAGAGTGCAAGCAGTTGAAGTTGCGATCGCCTACTCTCAATCTCCTCAAGAATTTCTCCAGCAATACAGCGAAGATATCGACGCCCTCAAAACTCAAATTATCTTTGCGCGGGAATGGTTGAAGGATGTCTGCATTACTCATGACCAAATTACCTACTTAGTAGAAGAAGCAATTCGCGGTGGTGTCCAAGGACATCGGGCTGAGTTATTTGCTGTGCGGGTGGCGAAAGCTTCGGCGGCGTTGGATGGACGTACTCAAGTCAACGCTGATGATTTGCGTCGGGCGGTGGAATTAGTCATCGTACCACGAGCAACTCAAATTCAGACACCCCCGCCTGACCAACAACAACCCCCACCACCACCTCCTCCTCCCCAAGATCAACAAGAACCTGAAGACGAAGAACAAGAACAGGAGGAAGAGGAAGATAACGAAGAACAACAAGAACCGCCTAATATACCGGAAGAATTTATCTTTGACCCCGAAGGAGTTGTGCTGGATCAAAGTGTGCTTTATTTTGCTCAGATGGCACAGCGACACGGTAAATCTGGCAGTCGTAGTATAATTTTTTCAGAAGACCGAGGACGTTATGTCAAGCCAATGTTGCCCAAGGGTAAAGTCCGGCGAATTGCTGTAGATGCCACCATGCGAGCCGCAGCGCCGTATCAAAAAGCACGACGCGCTCGTCATCAAGGAGATGCACAAAAGCGGGTATTTATCGAACAAGGCGATATTCGCTCGAAGCGGCTAGCACGTAAAGCTGGGGCGTTGGTAGTATTTATTGTCGATGCTTCTGGCTCGATGGCGTTGAATCGGATGCAGTCTGCCAAAGGTGCGGTGATGCAACTGTTGACGGAAGCATACCAAAATCGTGATCAAGTAGCTTTGATTCCCTTCCGAGGAGAACAAGCTGAGGTTTTGTTACCACCGACACGTTCAATAGCTTTAGCACGAAACCGTTTGGAGAGATTACCTTGTGGTGGTGGTTCACCGCTAGCACACGGTTTGACCCAAGCTGTGCGGGTGGGATTGAATGCTCAAATGAGTGGAGATATTGGTCAAGTTGTACTGGTCGCGATCACCGATGGTCGGGGTAATATTCCCCTGTCGCGTTCTTTGGGCGAACCACAAGAACCAGGAGAAAAGCCAGATATCAAAGCCGAACTGTTAGATATTGCTGCGAGAATCCGGGCATTAGGAATGCAATTATTGGTGATTGATACTGAAAGTAAATTTGTTTCCACTGGCTTTGCCAAAGAAATAGCCAAAACAGCAGGAGGTAAGTATTATCATTTGCCTAAAGCTAGTGATAAAGCGATCGCTGCGATGACTAAAGGAGCGATCGCGGATATTAGAAAGTAGTCGCCATGAACTGTGTACAGCAATGATACAATCTAAAACTCCAAAACCCGATACTGTACTCCAGTGTCAAAAATTCTGGTACCTCCCCCTTCGGCTATTGTCTGACGTAATGCTTCTGGATCGGTGACAGCAACACCTGCTAAATAATCAATTCCCATATCTGCTAAATCTGGCAACCAGGGTAAAGTAGGCCCCATCAATACTAATTTTGCATTTTGCGACAACTCTACCAAACGCGGAAATGTCTTATTTACTATAGAAGTTGCTGTCAGAAACACCCAATCTGCTTCGGGTAGAAGATACTCGCAAGCTGTATCGGGTAAATCTTGGGGACTTGGTTGACGTTCGAGTACCGTTAGATCTATTTCTTGTTCATACTCAAATAGTCCCGGATAGCGCCCAATTACGACTACTCGTTTCCCTCTAATTAACGGTAAAAAATGCTCAAAAACAGCCAAGTTTGCCGAACCTTTTGGTGAAAGCGGTTTTGCTTTCAAAACAAGTGGCGAAGATGGGTTAATCACAGCATTAACCGCTGCCATAGCAACAGTAGCTTGGTAGCTATCCCACGATTGTAACCAAGGTGCTAAATCTGCTACAGCTGTATTTACCAAGGTTCCTGACCAGGGTAAGGTGCGCGTTGGCTGACCAGGACTCATACACAGTCCAATTCCATCCGCTCGGCATAATGTCCAGGTTAACCCGATGATAATCTCCCGTACTAATTCATTTGTCTGACTTGATTTTTGCAGCAGATTATAGATTTTCCGTGGGTCTACTCTCATAATTTAGGTTTGATGACTGTGGTTACAATATCAGAATGACCACTAATACCATTTTAGATTTTGGATTGACAATTGCTGTCTGCGCCCGACTTCTATCAATCTATCTGTATCAATCATTTTGGGAATTGGTATAAGCTCCTGTAACCAAAGATAGGATGCTCTTTTTACCCACATTCCGCACTTCAAAATGTAGCGCAAGAGATTACATGGTGATTCCTGAGTAGAAGTAAATAATAATACACATAAATATTCAGTAAACCCGCATTTAGAAATAAACCTGTGTGACGAAGATG
>JAHHHW010000092.1 GCA_019359115.1 Pelatocladus maniniholoensis HA4357-MV3 | reverse complement strand
ATATGAATGAAAGATTACCAATTGAAATTGCGGCTTAACTATACTAAAGTCCTTGCTATATAAGGACTTAATTCTATACTAAACCGTTTAGTTTGCACTTCGTGACAGCTTCCCGATATTTACCCCTTTTAGTGTCAATCATCAACAAGGAGAATCGCCAGAAGAAAGTCTACTACGTCATGGGTATTCCAAAGACTTTCGCCCAGACTTGCTGCAATACCGTCAGATGTTGGCAACCCTCGACCCAATGGGAATGCCATTGGTCAGCGCTACCCTTGAAGGTAATGGAGCTGATGACCCATTGTATTTCCCCACTTGGCAAAAAATGGCGCAAGTCATTGGGCACAAAAAATTTGTCTTGATTGCTGATTGTAAAGCAGGCTCGATAGCAACCCGCGCTCAAATCGCAGCAAATGGGGGTATTTACTGTGTTCCTGTACCCATGAGTGGGCAACATCCCCAATATCTTAAGCAATGGGTACTTGATCCACCAGCAGAGACGGTGTCCATTCGTTTACCGCGACAAAATGAAGAAGAACCTGCTGTGGGAAAGGGCTTTGAAGTGGAGTTAGGCAAGTTTTGGTTAAATGAAGAAACCAACAAGTGGGTACTTTGGCATGAACGATACTTAGTAGTTTATTCCCAAAGCCTTGCAGCATCTACTATCCGTGGTCAACAGCAACGCATTCAGAGAGCGCTTTCTGCTCTGGATAAATTAGCAGCCAAACCAGGAGAGGATCGGGGGGAACTTACCCAGAAAGTCGAAAACATTCTCCAGCGCTATCGTGTCAACGATTTTTTCTCAACCACTATTATAGAAGAAATCATCAAAGAAACTCGCCATATCGGACGGGGACGACCCTCAAAAAACTCGACCACTGAGGAAGTTACGAAGATCTGTCTTCAACTTCATATCCAGCAGGTTGATACTGCCATTAAGCTTTCAGAAACCCTGGCTGGATGGCGATTGTATGTCACCAACGCCCTGACCACTCGACTGACCCTACCAC
Source organism: Pelatocladus maniniholoensis HA4357-MV3 (assembly GCA_019359115.1). Taxonomy (GTDB): domain Bacteria; phylum Cyanobacteriota; class Cyanobacteriia; order Cyanobacteriales; family Nostocaceae; genus Pelatocladus; species Pelatocladus maniniholoensis. Next base: position 56,435 of record JAHHHW010000092.1, on the reverse strand, counting down.
AAACTGTCATGTATTACCGGGATGAATGGCTCTTGGAGCGTGGGTTTCACCGTTTTAAAAGAGGTTCTTTGCCCGCCTTACCTATTTACTTCCAAAATGAAGACCGAATCACTGGCTTGATGTTCGTGTTGAACATAGCTTTGCGCGTATTTACCTTGATGGAGTTTGTGGTACGGCTGGCTCTTGAGGAAACTCAACAATCTTTAGCTGGTTTTTATGATGGCAATCCAAAGCGAAAAACCAATCGCCCATCTACCGAACGAATACTTAAGGCTTTTTGCAATTTAACTCTTTATTTTCTTCCTGACTCTACCATCTTCATCACTCCCTTGTCCACGCTACAAACACAAATTCTTTCCTTAATGAACATGCCTGAGTCCCTTTATCAGGTAGATTCAGAGTACTGCAAGACATAATTACGTCTTACCCCGATAAAATCAGCCCTCCTTGACAATAAGACACGGAATTGAATGTCCCATTTCAACATCAACTTTAACTGTGTATTACACCGCAAGCTGAACTAGAAATCATGCTTCTCATCCATGTATTACACCGATGCACCGGGACTCTTACAGTCTTTGGGTCTGAATCTCGACTCTCCATGTATTATATGGAAAAATTTACCTTTGTTTATCCGTGTAATACATCGTTAAGCTGACAAATCCTGACCCAAGTATTACATGGTATCACCACTATCAGATCCACAATCACGTTGAAACCTTACACAGTAAGGCATTAATTCCTTTTACCTTTAAAAATGAGCGAACGTACAGTGCTAGGGGTTAATGGTCAGTTATTGGTTATCAGTCATTAGTCAACGGGCCGCATCGATGCCCGTCAGAATCTTGCGTCGTTTCGTGAGGAGGGATTGATCAAAGGACTGCTTGAATGTTTTCTATTCAAAACGTGCCAGCAGTGGCACGGGATAGACACTGTTGGCATTTTTTCAAAACCAAATCATAAATATGGAACACTACGCCAAAGCTTGTTGGCGTCGCTGGTATGCGGCGTTTCGCATTACCAGACGGCACAAAGCCAACTACATTATCTCTTGGCCAGAGTACTGGCAGCTCAAAAAACAGGACTTAGCTTTTTATCGAGGTAGCGGGAGGGGGAAAAATTAAGCGACCGCACATCAAGAGCAAATGCGATCGCAACTTTTAAGAATGCTAGTTGTAATTTACCATGACCCTCATTGCTTGCCAAACCCCAAGCGCCGGATGGGTCAACCTTGCCCACGTTAGGCAACTCAAATATAAGCGCGATCGACAAGGGAACCTAATTTTAGCTGTTGTATGGAGCAACGGCGATAAACAGGTTTTCACACGTGATAACGCTGCAACCATCATCCAGGCTTGGCGTCAGGCTATTCGGACATAGCGCTCTAGCTGCATCTAAAGCGTCACCTTTCTAAAACAGGAAACTTAACAATGAGAAAATCCAAATGGTTAGCTTTAGGCGTCGCTTTTGCTTTCGCCGGAGTTAATTTTACCAAACTAGAACCAGTCAAAGCAAATCCAGCATTACTTGCCCCCGCAGCGCCCCTATGTGCAACAGGAGTTGGAACCGTCGTCTGTGCTGTTGTGGGAGCAGTAACGATTGGAGGAATTGTTTATTACGTCGTCAACCAAGGAGGGAAAAAGAAAGTAATTGATCATCAGGGTAATACTCTGATGAATATTGAAGATTTTGTGGTGAAACGCGATGAAGACGACGGTAGAGAATATGTGGAGGTTAACACAATCGAAGAATGTAAATTGGTCAAACCAGCTATTGGTAGAGACGTTCAGAACTGGAAGCTAAAAAACGGCAAAGTCAGATGTATGCTTTTCGGTGTTGATAAATAAGGAGATTAAATGACTACAGATTTAAAGTTTTTCTACAGCAAGTTTTACCTAAATGGTAAACAGATCAAAACTTCAGAAATTGAAGGCTACACAAGCAATTGTGAACCATCACAACTGATAGGTGAAACCAAATTTAACGACTACACTATTGAGTCGATTGATCGTGTTTTGCCAAATGATGCCAATGCTGCTGAGTTTGATGAATGCTCCAAAATCATCAAGTATTCGCCCGATGAAATCTGGAGAATTCATCTCAAAGAGAAGCAGATAGCCGCATAGATTTGGGTGCGTTGGCGAAGCCTCCCGGAGGGAAGATCGCGTGGGTGCATTTACGCGATCGCACAAGCATAATTTAACAACAACTATCATAAACCGCTTGATGAGCCGGTTGACTCACCGGCGAAACGACGGGCCACCACCCGCTCGTCGCGGTCTGAGTCCAAATCAGTTCGCCAGCACTACAGCAGCAGTTTAGGGCTTTTAAGGTGAAACAAGCTTTGTATAGCTTTCTTACATTCTTAAGCTCGACTGCTGTAAGTAGATGCTAGTTCCATCCCTGTGGGCAAAGCCCTTGAGAGTGAAGCAGGCTAATTGCGCCTTCGGGTGATTCAAAGGCTACACAGGGATTTATCAACCAACGAACCACCCAGATGGAACAAAATAACTTGAGAGTACTGGGACTTGATGTTAGCAAGTCCTCAGTTTCGGCTTGCTTGTTAACAAGCAAACCTGATGATCCACGTCAATTTTATTATGAGTGTCCGTTTTATCGCTTTAGTGCCAATGCAAAAGGTATAAAAGCATTGCTAGCACTCAAGCCGGACATAGCTGTTATGGAACCAACTGGTGTAAATTATGCCAAGTTGTGGGGAACACACTTAGCCCGTGCTGGCGTTGAAGTGCGTTTGGTTGGTCACAAGGAGCTAAAAAATTATCGAGCTTATCAACTAGCATTGCCTGATAAAGATGATGATGCTGACGCCCTAGCCCTTGCCTGCTATTGCTTTGATTATTTAGGTGAGCCGCGAAGATTTGTACAAATCCGTGATCAGGTTGTTACCAGAATCCGAGAATTAATTCTACGCTTGGCACACCTTAACCGAGTTCAATCACCAATTATCAATCGCATTCGTCAAGATTTGACTTGGCAATTTCCAGAAGTTGCATCAACGCAATCACAACGCTCAAAAAGTGGACAAGTCCCCTTACTTTGGGGTTGGCTATCGGGTGAACGTACTTCGGTTCGCTACGACAATTTATACTCTCAAAGTGTGGGATTGGGGATTACTGAAACTGTTCGCTATCATGCAAAACGCTTGTGTGACCTTCAACGAGAGGAGCAAGCTATTGAGGATGAATTAAACCAATTGCTGACTGACTCTCGGTTTCAACCATATCGACAGGTTTTTCAAAAGTTTGGTTTTGGCTCACGCTTGTCTGCTGTTTTGCTCTCCCAGATTTACCCAATTGAAAATTACCTCGATGCTGACGGTCAACCAGAAGTTAAAATCTGCAAAGGCAGAGTTTCCAAAAAACCAACCAAGCGTCATTTATCAGAGCGTCGATTTCAAAAAGCTTTGGGCTACGCTCCCTCGTTAAATTCTTCTGGTGATAGCCACCGTATTAAAATTGTCGGTGGTTCCGACTTATGCCGTATAGCGCTTTGGCAATGGGTTTTCACTCGCATTGAGCCAAAACGTAATCGCCTCAAAAATGAAATTGGGGAACTACTTGGAGGTCAACTAGACTCTGAAAAAGCTGCTGGTCGTCCTGTAAAATTAGTGCGATCGCGGATTGCTGCAAAAGCTGCTAAATTGTTATTCAGGGAATTAATCAAAACCCTAATTATTAATTAGAGTGAATGTAATGTCGGGTCACAAGCTTCGTGGACGTTACCAAATTGTCCAACAATTGGGATCAGGAGGAGGATTTGGGGCTACTTACATCGCCTGTGACACTGATCGCCCAGGTAATCCTAAGTGTCTGGTTAAGCAGCTAAAACCAAGAACCAACGACCCAAATACTCTACAGATAGCACAACGCTTTTTTAAACAAGAAGCAGAAATTCAAGAAGAATTAGGCAATAATGATCAAATACCGCGTCTTTTAGCTTATTTTGAAGAAAATCAAGAATTTTATTTAGTACAAGAATTTATTGAAGGTCACGATCTCAGGCAAGAACTACCTCCCTTAGCTGATAGACTCAGTGAAGCCGAAACGATTAAGCTCGTGACGGAAATTTTAGAAGTTTTGGCCTTTGTTCATCGCCAAGGAGTTATCCACAGGGACATCAAACCTGCTAATATCATGCGAAGGTTTGACGGGAAAATAGTCCTGATTGATTTTGGTGCAGTTAAGAAAGTAAGAGGTTTGGAAGTTAATCAACAGGGACAAACTGTTACAGTTGCAATTGGTACTCTTGGTTACATGCCAAGTGAACAAGCAGCTGGCGAACCGCAATTTAGCAGTGACGTCTACGCCGTCGGAGTCATTGGTATCCAAGCTTTAACAGGTATATATCCCGATCCTTCCCAAGGAAGCAAACTCCCAAGAGATCCCCAAACCGGAGAAATTATCTGGCGGGACCAAGCCCACGTTAGTCCTGAGCTAGCTGATATTTTAGATAGAATGGTACGTTATCATTTTAGTGGACGTTATCAGTCAGCAGAGTCAGCATTAGAAGCACTGCGACAAATCTCAGACAAAAATATTGCATTTAAACAGAAAATTAGTTCTTTTGCATCCCCTTGGAAATGGTTATTTCCTTTAGGAATAGTTGCAGTACTTGTTAGTGTAGTTGTGGGAATTTGGCCTGGAATTTGGCCTGGAATTTGGTCTGGAAAGAAACAAGAAAAATTTCTACCTTATGAAAACAGCGAATATCAAATCAAAATCAAATATCCAGAAACTTGGCAGTTACAAATAAAAGACATTAATGCTGGAGGTGTTACTGAATTAGCAACAATCATCTCTCCTAAGCAAAATGACACAGATAGATTTCAAGAAAAAATAAATATAGAAATTGAGGAATTCTCAGGAACATTAGCTGAGTCTAAAGAATTATTTATTGATGAAATTAAAAATACTCTGCCAGATGCTCAAATCATTAATATGAGTTCAACTACTTTGGCGTTCAAACAAGCAAATCAGATAATTTACACAGGTAAAAATGGAGATATTGAGTTAAAAAATCTGCAAATTTGGACTTTAAAAGGCGATAAAGCATACATAATTACCTACACAGCAGCAATTGATGATTATGATGAATTTATCAATACTGCAAATGAAATGATTCATTCTTTTGAGATTGATTAGATAATTGACTAATCTTTCTTCTAAAAGAAAATTTTTCCGTCGGTACAGCCCAACTAAGGCGAACAATCTGTTCATGCAATTTTTGATCTGCTTGGGAACCATCACTATACACTGAAGGAACATCCCACAAAGGGTATGCGTGCATTCCATTCACACCCACCACTTCACCTTGATGATTGAGGAGTGGCCCTCCACTCATACCTTTTTGAATATCATTAGTGTAGCCAATTTGATAGCCACCTTCCAAAGCCTTCGGTAATTTTAGCGTTATCTTACCAGTTGTAAACGTAAAGCCTTTTTCTTTGCCTTCATCTGCATAGGGAAATCCAGCAGCAAACACTTCATCACCGATGGCAGGGTTAAAAGCAATAGATGCTACAGTATAATTTTTGTCTGAGCTACGAAACTGTAATATTGCTAAATCATTTGTGCCAAATTTGACGTTTTTTGGCAAATTCGCAGACCAGATCCGACCATCCGGCGTTTGAATCCGATACGGAGGATCATCGGCACGCAATACGTGAGCATTAGTTATAACTGTATAAACTGAATTTTGTTTTTTCAGAATAATTCCTGAACCTAAAAATTCTTTTGACATCACTTTCACAGTAATAACTTGAGCATGACGCCGTATTTGCTCTATTGACAAGCGTTTAGTATATGTATTATTTCTTACTTCGCAATTCATCTTGACACATTCAGCAGAATATTTGAGATATACTGCTGATGCACAAATTACTAATAACATGCCAGTAGCAAGTGTCACTGGCTTGAGTTTGTGCCATTTCATTTGCCACTACCCCTTTTGATGGGGGTTGGAAACTTTACCTTGTGCATAAGTTGGCTGATCAGCGATCGCACTTGTAGTGACTCTCGCTAGAGAGGTGATTTGAATCCCATTAATTTTGGTCAAACCTTGATTAAATAATCCCAGCTTCACAAATAAAATCTTGATGGTGAAATGTTGATCCTAACATTGGTGAGTATTATATCTACTTACCACCTGAAGTTACAACATTTCGGAATAATGGTCACATATATTCAGTAATAATCAAATGTTTTGATCAATCTTTTGTAAAGATAATAGCAACTCTACTGCTTATCCGCTCGTAATTGTCCGCAAGCAGCATCTGCTTCTAAACCACGAGAGTAGCGTACGCTGACGGCGATATGGTGTTGTTTGAGGACTTTGACAAAGGCTTGAATTTGATCACGGTTGGGGCGTTTGTAGTCAACTTCGGAAATGGGATTATAGGGAATTAAATTAACATGACTTTGGAATCCCCGTAATCTTTTTGCTAGTTCACTGGCGTGTTCTGGCAAATTGTTAACACCAGCAAGCAGAATATACTCAAAAGATACTCGCCGTCCTGTGATCTCGACATATTCCCGACATTCGGTGAGTAAATCTTCTATTTTGTAGGGATGGGCGCTGGGAATGAGTTTTTCCCGCAGTGTTTGATTAGATGCATGTAGACTCACCGCTAGGGTAACTTGCAATTTGTTTTGAGCAAACTGACGGATGCGATCGCGTATTCCTACAGTAGAAACTGTCATGTTACGCTGTCCAATCCCCACATCTTGATTTAGAGATTTGATTGCAGCTAGGACATTATCTGTATTTAGTAAGGGTTCGCCCATACCCATAAATACAATATGGCTCACCCGTTGCTGAAAATCTTCTTGGACTGTCAGCACTTGATCTATAATTTCATGATGCGCCAAATTGCGCTTGTAACCACCTTTACCAGTAGCGCAGAAATCACACGCCATTGGACAACCCACTTGAGTAGAAATACAAACTGTTAGACGCTTTTCTGTAGGAATACCGACAGTCTCAATAATAAATCCATCTGACAGTTTTAAAAGATACTTGACAGTACCATCAGGGGCAACTGAGCGGTAATGTATAGTAGAACGCCCAATCGGAATTTCCGCAACTTCTGCGCGCCATTGTTTAGGAAAAACAGAGATATCAGCAAGCGATCGCACTCCCTTGTTATAAATCCAATCATGCAGCTGCTTACCTCGATACCCTGGTTGTCCCTGCTGTTGCACCCAAGCAGTTAACTCCGTCACAGAAGCACCTAGCAACGGAGGAATTGTTATTTTTTGATTAGGTGAATCAACCTCAGATACAACAGGCGTAACAGACATAATTAATCACAATTTGATGCTGGCATATCTATGTTATCTCAAGGTAAAAGTAATAAGTTAAAAATCAAAAGAAAGAATTTACTCCTGCAATAATTAATATAGCAATCCTAATTGATTTGTGAGAATCACAGAGCTTAGATCCCCGACAAATTCTGCGAAGTCGGGGATCTTTAGGAATACTATAGCGGTTCTCATTTGAATCAAATACACCGCCATGAACAATGTAGAGACGTTACATGTAACGTCTGGGCGCAGCGTATTGCACACAACCGAGAAGCGCTATATATGCAACATCAAAACCGGGTGCTAGAGAATTTATTTTCAACACCCGGTTGGAGATAAGGTTATTTATTTCAAAGTTGAAATTACTTTCAAAACGAATTGTCTACACAAATTAATTAACGGCAAAATTTTAACCAAAAGTCGTACTATTCCAGCCCCACATATAGCCTTTGGCGTCGTTAAACTCGATATAAATCCTATTTTTTGGTATCCCTAATGCTTGATTAACTTCCTGACAAAAATCTTGACTCATTACCTGAGTTTGCTCAGGCTTCATTGTACCAACACTTTTAATTTCTACATAACAAACAGGATCTGTATTTCCAGCAAATGTCATCGGAATTTCTGCTTCAAAAGCTGTCATCACATAGGATTCTGGTTTACCAGTATGCTTGGCTAATTTCGCTGAAAGATTTTTTAGCATTGCTTCAATTTTAGCTTTTTCGGGTGCAGAAACAGAAGTTTGAACTTTGATCAAAGGCATAACACAAATTTTGGATTTTAGTTGATTGTTGATTATTTTTCTATAAACTATTAATTATTTTAGGGGCGAACAGCCGTACTGTAGGAGAAGCCGCTCCGCATCTACGCCCCTATTAACTACTAACCACCATACTGCCAACCTGTTGTTTCCAGTAGTAGCTGTTTACCTTCACGATGCACACCAGCAGCTATTACTTCACCTACAAATACAGTGTGATCACCTTTCATCACTGCATCAACAACTTGACATTCAATATATCCCAAAGAATCAGAAATAACCGGACAGCCTGTTTCGCTGAGATAAAATTCTACATCCTCAAATTTATTGCCAACACGACGCATCTGTTTGAAAAACTTTTGTGCTATGTCTTTTTGTCCTTCGTCCAAAAAACTAATTGTAAATACCCCACTGTTTTTAATCATCTGATGAGAAATAGAATTTTGGTTGACACAATTTACAACTAATGGGGGTTTAAATGAAGCCTGCATTAACCAGCTAGCTGTGAAACCATTGATTTCTTCCCCGTCTTTAACACCACAGATATAGAGTCCGTGGGGTATTTTCAACAGCATGGTTTTTTTTGCCTGTTCGTCAAGCATCGGTTAATCTACCTAATATTTTTTCTACACTGCTAAGTCTAACGAACAGAGGTAACTGTAGTGCATATATATTTTTATGAAGAGAATAGACCTCTTGCAAAAGGTATAATTGCTATGAATTGGGGTGCATCTTTTAGGGTAAGGGGGAAAAGATTTTTCAATTCCCTTTATCCTTACCCAAGTTTCTACCAAAAGTTTTGTTATTCTTGAGAGCGGAATAGATGAGTATGTTCAGGATGATATAGGCGCGATCGCCCAATACCTTGTTTGAGTGCAGGGCTAATCACATAGAGTGTGGTACGGGTTAAATTTTCTTGATGAGTACAATCAGCCATTTTGTCAAGAGAAACCACCAAAATTTTTTCATCAGGCCAGCCCAGACGATAGCAAATAGCCACAGAGGTATCAGGTGGGTAATGTTCTAATAATTTGGCTTGGGCTGCTTCGATATGACGCGAACTCAGGTAAAGACACAGACTAGCTTGATGTGCAGCTAGAGAAGTTAATTCTTCTTTTGCAGGAACCTCTGTGCGTCCACTAATTCGTGTCAAGATGATTGTTTGCACCAAACCAGGAACCGTGAGTTCTACTTTGAGTTTTGCAGCAGCAACCTGAAAAGCACTGATCCCAGGTACAACTTCAAAAGGGATTTCTGCTTCAGCCAAAAGCTGCATTTGTTCTTGGATAGCACTATAGAGACTGGGATCACCAGAATGAAGACGGACAACAGACTGATGCGATCGCACTCGTTCTATCATCAGTGGCAAAATCTCTTCTAAAGTCTTGTTTGCAGTTGGAATAATTTCTGCATCTTGGCGACAAAATTGCAAAATTTGTTGAGGTACTAAAGAATCAGCAAATAAAATTACATCAGCCGCCATTAAGATTTTTTGCGCTTTAATTGTTAAAAGTTCAGGATCTCCAGGTCCTGCTCCGACAATATACACACATGATTTTAATATTAAACAGTTATTTTTATCACTATTATTCATAGAATCATATAGAATAATTACGCACAACAAATCAGATAAATAATAAAAAAAAATTTTTTTTTGAGATTTTCTCAGTATCTTTCCGGATCGACTCTCCCTATCTAGTAGAGATGAATGGTAGATGCACCCTGGTTAAGCCCTAGAGAAAACTCTGGGGCATTTTTTATTTTTGGTCATTGGTCATTGGTTATTCTCCCTATCTTCCTTGTCCCCCTTGTCCCCAATCCCCAATCCCCTCACTCTTGGGAAGTTGAAACTACATCTGGTAATCGACGTTTAGCAATATATAGCCAAGCTAAACCACTCAATCCCAAAATAATGCCGATTAAACTTACCACTTGTGCGATTCGCAATGGTCCAAGCATTAAGCTATCAGTTCGCAAACCTTCAATCCAAAGGCGTCCCAAACTATAAGTCAACAAGTAAACCATAAACAAAGTACCCGTTTTTAAACGTGGTTTACCCCGCAGACCTCTAAAAAATAATGTCATCAACAAGGCAAATACCATTAAATCCCACAGTGATTCATACAGAAATGTGGGATGAAAATATTCAAAATTAGCTAAGTCTGGGGGACGACGTTCTGGAGGAATATAAAGCTTCCAGGGTAAATCGGTAGGCGCACCAAATGCTTCTGAATTAAAGAAATTTCCCCAACGTCCAATCGCCTGCCCTAAAATCAGCGAAGGAGCCACTAAGTCTGCCAATTGCCAAAAAGACATCCGTTTGAGTTTGGCAAAGATTAAAGCAGCTAACAGACCTCCCAGAATCGCCCCATGAATAGCAATACCCCCTTGCCAAATGGCGATAATTCGCTCTGGATGTTGAGCGTATTCTGGCCATTCAAACAAAACATAATACAGTCTTGCTGCTGGTATTGCTCCAATCACTAGCCAAATTGACAAATCGCTTAATAACTCTGGATTCACATTACGGCGTTTTGCCAAATACTGCGAAAGAGTCACGCCAATTAAGACTGCTGAAGCAATTAACAAACCATACCAACGGATAGTGATTGGCCCTAGTTTGACAAAAATCGGGCCAGGAGATGTAAATAGAAACGCCAAGGGCAAGGCGGAAATATCCAATGCCATGCGGAAGTACCTAAAAAACTTGGAATTTAAAGTGCTGAGTTTTAAATTGTTAGTAGTTAGTTCTTTAGTTAATGGTTGTTTGTTGATGGTTAGGACAAGCAACTACCAACAAACAACAGACAACTACTAACTACTAAAACTACAGCTTAGATTCTAAGTCTTATTAGCTCCATCAGAGAGGAAAAAACATTTTCCCAGTGTTTTGTTTATGGCTTGAGCGTCTTGAGCAAAAAAAGTTTGGCGATCGCTGTTGTGCTACCTCGACAAAAACAAAGCCAGCCGTATTTGTGGCGTATGAGTAAAATCTCTAGCAAAAATAAAAATTACCTCTGTTGCTCATAATCTGTGATTAGATATAATCACCTAAACAACTGTGAGGCATCGTTAAATTGTGATTGCCATTTATCCAGGAAGTTTCGACCCCATTACCTTGGGACACCTAGATATCATTCAGCGTGGTAGTCGGCTATTTACGAAGGTGATTGTTGCTGTATTGCGAAATCCTAATAAAACGCCACTGTTTAGCATACAAAAAAGGCTGGAACTGATTCGTTATTCTGTCAAGCATTTACCCAATGTGGAAGCTGATGCTTTTGATGGTTTGACAGTCAATTATGCTCACATGCGGGAAGCTGCTGTTTTACTGCGGGGGCTAAGAGCAATTTCGGACTTTGAAATTGAGTTACAAATGGCTCATATCAATAAAACTCTTTCCGTAGATATAGAAACTGTTTTTCTGGCGACATCAAATGAATATAGTTTTTTAAGTAGTAGTGTGGTAAAAGAGATTGCAAGATTTGGTGGCTCTGTTGATCATCTTGTTCCCCCGCACGTTGCCCTGGATATTTACCAATGCTACGCCCAAAACCATCCCGTATCGAACCAAGTCAAGACGGAAGCAATTTAGCCCGACCAGAATTCAGCGATGGAGTACCTGAAGAAGCTATGCGAACGGGAAGCATAGATATTCAAATGGAACTCAATCGTCTGGAAGAAATGATTCTCGCTAGCTTTCACATTCCACTGACGCGACGGACGTTAGTTGATGAAGAAAAGCTGCTTGACCAGCTTGATTTTATCCGAATGTGCTTGCCAACTGCTTTTTCTGAAGCAACAGATATGTTGCAACACAAAGAAGAAATCTTGTTGCAAGCAGAAGAGTACGGACAGCAAATAGTAGAAGCCGCACAAGCTAAAAGAGCGCAAATATTAGATGATAGCGACATTCTCAGACAAGCAGAACGGGAAGCCGCAGAACTACGGCAACAAGTGCAACAAGAATGTAATGCAATGTTACAAGACACTCTCGAAGAAATTGACCGTAAACGCCGCCAATGTCAGCAAGAATTGGAGGAAATGCGACGAACTGCGATCGCAGAGGCTGAAGCCATCGAACAGGGTGCAGATGACTATGCTGATAGCGTTCTAGAGAATATCGAAGAACAGCTTCACGATATGTTACAAATTGTTAACAAAGGCAGAGAACAATTGCAACCAAACTTACCACCAGCACGAAATCCCCAATTCCCGAAGAATGGGTAATGAATAAATAAGTAGTCGCACAAAATTAAATTCATTCGTGGAGACAGGCAATAGGCAATAGGCACTCTTAGAAACAAGATGTGTAATTAATTCTGTTTAAATACTTAATAACATTCTTCACAATGGGTATGTGCGTGTAAGGGTGTAGGGGTGTAGGAGGAACTGACAAGTATAGGTTTTTAATCAAGCAATGAGTGATGACTGTAAAACTAACGGAATAATCATCGTTTTATAACCCTTACACCCTTACACCCCTTGGACAAATAAGAGCAAAACTGGGCAACCTTATATATTTTGCCCACATTTAATATCTAGGAGTGGAGGTGGCAGCAAGGGGGTAAGTAGAGTGGAATACAATTCATTCTCTAATCAAACCCCCTTGCTGCAAAGGTTGCCCAGTTTTGCATACTGAAGAGTGAAACCCTAAAACTGTCTTAAAATATTCGATGTTCCAAACTAGGCATTTGACGGCGGACTTGTTCTAGCCGTGATGGTTTAATTTCGGCGATCGCAACTCCTGGTTTTTCTCCTGCATCAGCTAAAATCACTCCCCATGGGTCGATAATCATTGCATGACCGTGGGTTTGACGGCGGTTGTAGTTGAGTCCGGTTTGGGCTGGCGCGATAATATAACTGGTATTTTCAATAGCACGGGCTTGTAGTAGCACTTGCCAATGATCTTTGCCCGTAAAAGCAGTAAAAGCCGCAGGAACAAATATCACATCTACTCCCTTGGATGACATATGGCGATAAAGTTCAGGAAAACGAACGTCGTAACAAACAGAAACTCCAATATTACCTAGTAGTTCATCAGAATAGATAGAAGGTAGTTCTGTACCAGCCATGACTGTGCTGGATTCTCTGTAAGTATTGCCATCAGGAACATTGACATCAAATAGATGTACCTTTTGGTAACGCAATAATTCTTGGGCGTTGCGGTCAACAAGTAAAGCTGTGTTGTAAACTTTGCCTGTGCCTTCTACAGGAATGGGAAAGCCACCACCTAAAATGGTAATTTGATAGCGCTGGGCCATCGTTTTGAGAAATACTTCTGTTTGATGTGCGATCGCGTCGGCTTGAGCGAGTTTGTCCTTCTCTTCTCCCATATAGGGAAAATTTTCAGGTAAGCCCACCAATTCAGCACCCTGACGCACTGCTAAATCAATTAATTCCTCTGCTTGTGCCAAGTTTTTTTCTAGATCAGACACACTGGTCATTTGAATAGCAGCAGCTAAATAAGATTTCATAAGAAATTAATAGTTAATCGTTAACAATCAAAAATCAACAGTTGTTAGTGAACAGTTATCAGTGATCAGCGATGTATTCCTTGAGTTTATTGTCCCCCAGCAATTGGTGGTAGGCTAGGTATTGGTGGCGGGTTTAAATCCCCCACGATACGCCTGATAACTGATAACTAATAACTAAATAAATATCCCCATGTTCTTTATTTATAAACATGGGGAATAAAAAATTATAAACTTAAAAACCTAACGAAACCTAGAGAATAGGTGTAAATTGAGGTTTTTCGGGTACAACAGTGTACTCAGCCACAATCTGACGGAATTGTTCGCCGTCGATGGTTTCTTTCTCGATCAATAGATCAACTAAACGATCCATAAGAGTGCGATTGTCACGCATAATTCCCTTGGCGTTGTTATAACACTCTTCAACAATGGAGCGGACTTGAGCATCGATCCGACATGCGATCGCTTCCGAATATTCAGAACGAGTCATCCAGTCTCGACCCAAGAAAACTTCTCCTGTCTGGCTTTCTAAGGAAAGGGGGCCTAAATCAGACATTCCGAAACGTGTTACCATTTGCCGAGCCATGTTGCTCACTTGTTGCAGGTCATTTCCAGCACCAGTGGTAATTTCATCTCGCCCAAAAATCACATCTTCGGCAGCACGACCACCCAAAGCACCTGTAATTCTGGCTTTGATTTGAGAGCGAGTAATCAAACCCATTTCTTCAGAGGGAGTAAACCAGGTCAAACCCTGTGCTTGTCCCCGTGGAATCAAGGTAACTTTTTGTACTGGGTCATGATCTTTGAGGACAGTTCCCACCAAAGCATGGCCAATTTCATGGTAGGCAATTAAACGCTTGCTCTTACTATCTACCAGTGGTGTTCCTTCCATACCAGCAACAACCCGATCCACAGCATCATCAATTTCTGTGAGGGTGATACCTTCTTTACGACGTCTGGCAGTGAGAATCGCAGCTTCGTTGAGGAGATTGGCTAAATCGGCTCCAGTGAATCCAGGAGTACGACGAGCGATCGCATCTAAAGACACGCTGGGATCTAGTTTCTTGTTACGGGCGTGAACTTTCAAAATTTCCAAACGCCCTTTAATATCAGGTGCATCAACAGTTACTTGTCTGTCAAAACGTCCGGGACGTAACAACGCCGCGTCCAATACATCAGGACGGTTGGTAGCAGCAATAATAATGATCCCAGTGTTACCTTCAAAACCATCCATTTCGGTCAGTAGCTGGTTGAGGGTTTGTTCCCGTTCATCGTTACCACCGCCAATCCCAGCACCCCGTTGTCTACCTACCGCATCGATTTCGTCGATAAATATGATACATGGAGCGTTGTCTTTGGCTTTTTTGAACAGGTCACGGACACGAGACGCACCCACACCTACGAACATCTCGACAAATTCTGAACCAGAGATACTAAAGAAGGGAACCCCTGCTTCTCCAGCAATAGCTTTTGCCAATAAAGTCTTACCAGTTCCTGGAGGGCCTACGAGCAACACTCCCTTGGGGATACGAGCGCCAACAGCAGTAAACTTTTCTGGCTGTTTGAGGAAGGTGACAACTTCTTGGAGTTCTTCTTTTGCTTCTTCAATTCCTGCGACATCGTCAAATTTAACTCCAGTTTTGGCCTCCATTTGAAAACGAGCTTTAGATTTGCCAAAGCTCATTGCTTGACCAGGGCCACCAGGCAAGTTGCTGGAGCGACGGAACAAAAAGAACAATCCAGTAATCAACAATATTGGAAAAATAAGATTTCCTAAAAGTCCCCAGATAGCACCGTCATTACGCATCGGGTGGGCATCAAAACTCACTCCTTTATCTTTGAGCTTGGTAATTAGCTCAGGAGCGTTAATAGGCAGATCAACTCGTACTCGTTGAACACGGTTATCGAGATCTGGATCTACAGCTTCCACAATTGCTGTTCTGCCGCCTTCATAAAAATCTACATTAGTAACGCGATTGGCGTCTAAATATTCTAGAAAGCGACCGTAGGTCATACGTGTACTGGCTGTGTTTCTACCCATATCCGCAGGAGCGCCAGCAAATGCACCCTGCCAAAAGAAAAAGCCAATTACCAAAGCTGGCAATGTCCAGAGAACTAGGACTCTCCAGGAGAATTTCATCTTGTTTTGCCTCTAGATGCCGATATACAACTAATTAGCGATGTGATTCCCACAAGCTCGCTATGAAACGGATATTTATAAATCCATTTTGTTTTATCAGTTATCAGTTACTCAGTTACTCAGTTACTCAGTTATCAGCGCTGTCTCTGATTGGATTGTGTATACCTAGCCAACAAATTGGATAACTGTTCACTGTTTACTGTTCACTGAAACTTTAACGCGATGGCACAGCCATGACGCTAAAAAGAATCTTAATTAAATTTAACTTAATTTTAATACAAACCATTAAAAAAGAAAGTCTTGGCTTCTCCCTGGGCTAAAGCTACAGGGATTCTAAACTGTTGCTACACAGGGGGCTAACTTAGCTACTTGAAATTTATTTTGCTTCTGTGACTTTCAAAGTATAAGGAAAATACTCATCTCTGTTGTACGAACCAACCCAAATCTTATAAGTTCCAGGTAGCCATTCGCCAACTATACCAGGATTTTTACCATCAAAATCGTCATTGCACCAAGTACCACCGGGGCCATTGATAATCAAGGTTGTGTCCTCCGGACTATCTATTTGCAGCTTTAAGTAATCGAATTTTTTTCCTAACTCAAGCTGATGATCTGGTTTTTGATCAACAAATCCCGTACATGCTCCTGTAGACGTTTCTTTTTTGGTGACAACCTGATTTCCTGGTAATGAACCCCCACTCATCCCACGAACCTCAAAAGGATCTGGAAAAAATTTGGGGCTAATACTGACATCACCAAATATGGGTGGTGGTGTTTCGTCAGCAAATGCTACAGTTTTTACTACCGATGCGATCGCAATGCTGGCAATAATAAACGAAACTTTTATTCCCAAATTTCTTAATTTTCTTGGCATTTTCATTAGATGATTTTCTAAAAATTTCTCAGTGTTATTAGTGACACTAATTTTACATACCAAGTTCCTAAAATGAGGGAAATTGCTCAGGTATCGAAAATATAGACGACGAATAGAATCTTGATGCTCTGGTTTGTCATATTCCCTTACTCAGCTATGACGATAGGTGCAAAACTCCTATCTTTTATGTAGGAGATGTCGCACCAATGGCAATTAAATGTGCCGTTTTCATGGTAAAATTACCAACAGTGGAGAGGTAATCAACCATTTTAAAAACCCGATTACTACCTAACATGTAGACGCTGTACCTTGACAACTGAATCTAGAGGGTTCTACTTCATAGTTCTAGTATCGCTTGGAAGTAAGTAAAAGATTCACATTTGGGATGCTCCCCGAAAATGAGCGATAGCGAAATTTTTGCACTCAGGAGAGTGTCAATAAGGAGCCACAAAATGGTCGCCGAAATTCAAGAATTAGAAGCATCGCACTGGGTGAAAACTCGTTCGTCCCTTGATATTGCCGAATCAAGCTTTTTAAGCTGGACAGGTAAGATATACGCTTTTGTTCCCGGTGAAAAACGCACACTCTTATTTAAAATGGTCGGTATGAGTGTGAGCCGATGCATTCCTACAGAAGTAGGTTGCTGGGATTTTACCTCAAGAGAATTGACTTATTACCTCAACCCTGAAACAGAAGAGATTTTGCATAAATGGGATAATCCTTGGACGGGGGAAACAGTCCCAGTTATGCACGTCGCTAATAATCCAGTACAAGGTCATTTTAAAGGCAAGTTTCCAGCGCAGATAGATGGTGAAAGTACAACTTTTGTATTTGATATATTTCCTACTTATCCTAACCCCTTAATAGAAGATGCTAAATTAGCTCAATATACACCTCAGACTACTTATCAAGCAGCAGAGTTATTTAAAATAACCGTTTCCACCACAGATTTATTTAATTCGGAATTAACTTCAGTTTCTCAATTGAGATTAAGTTGGGATCGGATTGGTCAATGGCTACCCTGGATGAAAATGGGCGATCGCTCTGGTTATCTGATCTATAGTGCTTATGGTAGCAAAGTGCAAGGCTTCGATGCATTACCCCAACTGCTCAAAGATGAAATAAATACTCGCGTCCCTTTATACAAAAATGCTCCGAAATCCTTTTTGGATGTCGAAGACATGACTTCTTGGCTATACTTCCAACAACATTTTGCCGCTTATTTAGCTGGTGAAAGATTTCCTCTACCAGCCACAGAAGAAGACTGACAAAAATTTACCAATTTGATATTGGCGCACGGTTGTGCGCCTGTGCAATAATCTCTAAATTACTGCCTTTTCCCATTGGTGAGAACATTAATGGCTCCACCTGCGGCTGCACCATCAACTGCATCACCAAGAACATGTCTAGTATTACCACGAAGAATTGTACCAGTTACTGCACCTGCGGCTGCACCAACTCCTACATCTTGAACCACGTTACGCTTTTGACGGTTTTGGTACTGACGTCGTGTACCATGAACAGCGTTGACAGCCGCACCAGCCGCCGCACCCTTCACAGCATTGTTAACTACAGAACCACGTCCTCTGACAGCGCCAGTTACTACACCAGCACCAGCTCCAATACCGAGGTCTTGTAGTATGTATTCATCAGCAGAAGCAGGTTTAGCAGGGACAAAGCTAGCACCAACTAAACTTGTGGCTAGTAAGCCGGGTAAAAATGCGCGTTTAAAAATCTTGTTCATCTACTTTCCTTCTCAACTAAACATCAGTGATTAAAAATAGTCAAAGTTGAGATAGTTGTGTTTGACCATACTTTTAGTCTAGGCAATTGCAAGTTTTTTTGCATGAAAAATCTTTCTTGATTACCGTACAAAAAAGTGAGGTAATGAAAGATATCAAAATATTATTGCATCTTTTATACTTGCACCTTCTGCCATTTGCCTGAGATTTAGAATGCTTGAATCCACTCTTTGATAGAGTATTCAGTCCAAATTCCGTTTTGCCAGTAGGGGTCATTTTCTACTAATTGGCGTACAGCATCTTCGTTCTCGGCTTCGTAAATACCAAAAACTTTTGTTAAATCTTTGGTGGGACCAATAGTAATTAGGACACCAGATTCTTTTTGTTTTGCTAATCTATCTAAATGGGCTTGACGGTAAGGAGCGCGTTTTTCGAGGACATTTTCACAGTAAATCCCCCACATGATGTATTTTGTCATATTTTGTTTATTTCTAAATATTGTTAGTAGCTAGTGCTTAGTAGATAGTAGGGGCGTAGACGCGGCCCTACAAATCAATTATTAACTTCTCAAAGCAACACCAAATTTTTCAACCAATGTATCACGGACTTTTTGATGCACAGGTTCAACTTCTGCATCAGTGAGGGTGCGATCGCTTGCTCGATAAATTAAGCGGAATGCCAAACTCCGTTGTCCTTGCGGTACGTGTTCACCACGATATTCATCAAACACTTGTACAGATTCGAGTAAATCTTTACCTGCTTTGGTAATTGCTTTTTCAATTTCAGCAACTGTCACCTTTACAGGTGCAAAGAAGGCAATATCTCTGTCTGTCGCTGGATAGGTAGAGTAAGGTTTGAATGTGGGTACGGCTATTTCATCTTGATCTAATGCATCCAATAGCACATCTAAATCTAATTGAAATACGTAAACTGCTTCTGGCAAACTTCTTTCGTGTCGCAGTTGGGGATGTAACTGCCCAAAGATACCAAGTCTGTTACCTCTAGTCCATAAAGAGGCGGTTCTACCTGGATGTAAACGCTCGTCACGGCAATCTGGTTGATATTCTACCTCCAAACTCAGGCGCTGAAATACACTATCTAAGCTGCCTTTGGCTTCATACCAAGTCAGATCTTGTTCGCGTCCACTGCTGATCCACTTACTAGATCTGCGATCGCCTCCCAAAATCCCCGCTATAGCGTCTGCTTCTTGCAATCCGGTTTCTTCTTGCCAGAAAATGCGTCCAATTTCAAAACCGTTGAGCGCCCCATTACCTTGTTCTAAGTTATACACAAAAGCATCTATTAACCCAGATATTAAGTCTGTGCGTAGGGCTGAATACTCTACAAATAAAGGATTTGCCAGCGCTATTTGTCTATCTTCTCCTGACTTGACTAAGGAGTAATGCATTAGTTCTGTCAAACCTTCTGCTCGCAAACATGCACGTAATTGACGCAGTATTTCCACATCAAAAGGCAGATAGCCAGCTTCTGACTTTTCTGGCAGGGTGTCACAGAAACGATTGTAGCCATAGAGGCGGGCAATTTCTTCAACTAAATCAATTTCCCGTTCTAAGTCACGGTAACGGTAGGGCGGTACTGTAACTGTCCATTTGCGCTCACCAGCAGAAGTCAGTTGACATCCTAATGCAGTTAGGGTACGCTCTACATCTTCAGCTTGTAGTTCTGTGGGTTGTTCACCGGAATCAACAGGCCCCAACACCTGATTCACTCGATCTAATCGTAGTTCGATAGAACGTGTCCAAGTCGATGGATCGGGGCGGGTGTCGGAAATTTCTTGAGTCGCAAGATTTCCTTGAGCAAGTTCGGTAATCAAAGTCAGGGCGCGACGTGTGGCTATTTCCAACCCAGCGCTATTTATACCTCGTTCGTATCGAGCTGAAGATTCACTTCTTAAACCCACACTTCGAGAAGAACGGCGAATCGCTACGGAATCAAATAGGGCTGCTTCTAATACCAGGTTTTGTGTACCTGCATGGACTTCGCTGTCTTCGCCACCCATCACACCAGCCAAAGCAACAGGTTTATCGTTGGCGGTAATCAGCAAATTTTGGGTGGTGAGAGTACGAGTTTGTCCGTCTAGAGTTTTGAGGGTTTCTCCAGCATTAGCAAAGCGAACACCAATGGCTAGCTTTTCGCTTACGGCGATGGAAACAAGGCGATCGCGATCAAATGCGTGTAGTGGCTGTCCCCATTCTAACAATACATAGTTGGTAATATCCACTAGATTATTAATTGGTCTGACTCCCGCAGAGCGTAAACGCTGTTGTAACCAATCAGGAGAGGCAGCAATTTTTACCTCTTCAATCACTGTACCAATATAGGCGAGGCAAGCTTGCGTATCAGCTACTTTAATAGCCAAATTTCCTGCACCTTGGGAAACTGAAACTTCACTAGGCTCACGAATAGTTATTTTTGCACCTGTCAGAACTGCAACTTCCCGCGCTATACCTACCATACTTAAAGCATCAGCACGGTTAGCAGTCGCAGTCACATCTAAAATTACATCATCTAAACCCAACAAAGGACGCACATCGCTACCCAATTGCAGATTCTTTTGGGTAAAAATATGAATTCCGTCTACATCACTTGGCAAACCTAGTTCCTTTAAAGAACAAATCATACCACTTGATGGGACACCACGCAGTTTTGCAGGTTTAATTTTTAAATCGATATTTGGTAGATAAGTACCTACTGTTGCAATTGGTACATAAATATCTGCCCGGACATTAGGAGCGCCGCAGACAATATTGAGAGTTTCTCCTGTACCAATATCAACTTGACAAACACTTAATTTATCAGCATTGGGATGGAGTTGGCGCTCAAGCACTCTCCCAATCACAACACCATTTGCCCAAGTGCGGCGATCTTCAATATCTTCTACTTCAAACCCTGCCATTGTCAAAGTTTGAGCTAATTCTTCCGGGTTAAGTTTTACCTCGACTAGTTCCCGCAGCCATTTAAGAGAAATACGCATGGAATGTGTGCTTGTGCGAAATCAGATCTGAAATTCAGAATGTAAAGACTATTTTAGAATTAATCGACGAAGTTCCTCATCCATTAGAGTAATCAATTTTGTTTGACAAGGCTGGTTTTGCTTCCGAGATAAGTAATGCTACTATACAACTATAAAATCATCTTCTACAAATCTAGAATTTACGCAAAACTATACGCCGTAGCAATACTGCTTGATTAAAGATTTTTCGCTACCATTTTGGGCATGTAGAGACGTTGGACTGCAACATCTTTATTCATTATTTTATTTTTAATTGTATGAAATAAAATTAAATTAATTTTAAGTATGCGAATTTAAACTCTATATTTTTTGACTTCTGAATAAAATTATTAAGTAAGTTGGCGGGAATAAACCTAATCATGTTACGAAAAGTAAACAAGCCTAAAACCCTTACTAATGACCAATGACATAGACGCGCCTTCTTCGGCTTCAAGGTAGAGTATAACAAATGACGACTTCAACGAGTTAGCTTTATTTGTGCCGATTTACTTACGTTAAATGCATAAATACCATTTTGAGTAAATCTGCACGAGTAAATGGCTTTGTTAAATATCCCGATGCTCCGACAAATTTGGCTCTGACTTTATCTACAATTCCCTTACTTCCTGTAACCATCACAATCGGAGTCTCTTTAAACATCGAATTATTACGAATGATTCGACATAATTCATAACCATCAATTCCTTCCATATTAAGATCCAATAAAATCAAGTCTGGTTTATGTCTAATTACTGCCATGACTGCTTTTAGTGGATCACTGATGGTAACTACCGAAAAGTTTTCTTCTTCTAAAAAACGGCTAATTTCTCTAAGAAATGTTGGACTATCATCTATAGAAACAATTTTATATTTTTTGCGGATACTGGTAGGAGCAGGATTAGCTTGTTGCAGATTTGGGTTAATGTTAATTGGATTTGTGAATTCTTGTAGTTTTTTTCTTCTTGCTTGAGTAACCTGTGATATTTCTCCAGAAGTGGTTTGAGCTTCTGTACTACTATTTTCTACCGAAGATATGTCTACTAATTCTTGATTATTTAATAAATTTATCTGATTATTTTCTACTACTTGTTCAAAGGTTTTAGGTAGTTTATCAAAGGGCGGATCTGGTTCATGTAATAAAATTGCACCATTTAAGATGTATGGATACAGCGTTTTCAGCACATGGATTTCATCTTGGTTCATAATCACTGACAGATGACGTAGGCTAAAACCTTTCATCCATTCACTAAGATTCTGCTGGATTTCTGGTAAATCTGTTTGTGAACTTAAGGTTTTAACACGCAAGTATGGACGCTGGTACGGTGATGAAATATGCGGTGCGAAAGACTTCCAATCTTGCAATCTGCCTTGACAACGTTCTAGCAGTTTTCCAACATCAAGTCTACAAATAATTGGCATCCGCTCTGGATTTTCTTTTAATTCATAATTACCTTGTTTGATTAATATAAATGATTCGATTACTTCTTTTGCTAATTCTTGAAGTAATACGGCTGCTTGAGTAGGGTTGAGATGTTTTTGACTTACTAGCCAGCAAATAGCCTGATATTCATAAGGTCGTTGATCACTAATAGATTCTTCGGAAATGGAACTATCGACTTCTGTTGACTGAGCATAATAATCTGGTTCAAATAGTAGACGTAATTGAATACGAATTTCACTGTTAAGGGTGGGGATTCGATGACTGAGGCGACGCAAGTGACGTTCTAGTCTATCGAAGGGTTCAATGGAATGGGTAGCAAATATAATTTTGCCTTGATCAAGAAAAATAGACCAGGTAACTGAGTTACTCAGCGCTTGTAAATGAGTACTATCAGAACAGTTGGATAATTGTCTTAACAAACTTAGGGGACGTAGATTTGTAAATGTGCCGTAATTATTCATTTCCTTGGAGAATTTACGGAAAAATAGCAGTTTTTTTGGGCATTCGCATTCTTTGGCAAGTTTTGCATTTTTTTATTTCTAATTTCTTTGCAAAAATATTTTTCGACTTGTCATGTATATCTTACAAGCTATAAAAGCTACTCTCAGGAGAGTTGTTAATTTTTGTATAGGTATTGCAACAAATTTTTGAAGTTTTTGCTTTGAGTTCTGCTGTCTTTTGATAGAGTTTCCATCAACAATGATGAGAATGCTAATAATGTTTAATTACTTTTACCCAAAAAATGAATCTTCTACATGAAATCTTTAAAATATCCCACCAGCTTCAGTTACGCAGTTATTGTATTCTATAAAATATACGTATAAGTTATTTTAAATAAGCTTCTACAGTCAATGCAAAGCCTTAGTAACTTCTCTTTTACAGCACTAACTCTTAAGGAATACTTTTGACAACTTTTATGTAATTTGGGTATTGCTAATTGTTTAATAACTAGTAAACTATCTAAAATCCAAAAGCGTCTAGGTAGTCTTGCAAACCTAGAAACTATATACTTTTGAGAGCAAGGAAAATAGTAGTTTGAAGTTTAATATAACACAAACAGTTATGACCGATACGTTAAGACTTGATGAAGTAGTTGAATTTGCTGAGAACCCAGAACCACGTTGTCCTTGCGTATTACTACTTGATACGTCTGGCTCAATGCAAGGAATGGCAATCAATGCATTAAATGAAGGATTACTGAGCTTTAGGGATGAATTAATTAAAAGTTCCTTGGCTTCCAGAAGAGTAGAGGTAGCAATAGTTACTTTTGATAGTCACATCAACATCGTACAAGACTTCGTGACTGCCGATCAGTTTAATCCACCGATACTAACAGCACAGGGACTAACGAATATGGGTGCTGGTATCCATAAAGCTTTAGACTTAATTCAAGAACGCAAAGCTCAGTATCGTACCAATGGTATTGCTTACTATCGTCCTTGGGTATTCATGATTACTGATGGAGAACCACAAGGTGAAGCAGATAATTTGGTCGATCAGGCCGCAAAACGACTGCAAGCAGATGAAGTTAACAAACGTGTTGCTTTTTTTACGGTAGGTGTGGAAAATGCTAATATGGCACGTTTAAGTCAAATAGCTGTACGTACCCCCCTAAAGCTAACAGGATTAAACTTTGTCGAGCTGTTTGTCTGGTTATCTGCCAGTATGTCAGCGGTTTCTCATTCTCAAGTGGATGAGCAGGTGGCACTACCTCCGATTGGTTGGGGTTCTGTTTGATGTAAGATTGCATATTTTGTACTTACACAGCTGTTGGAATATTTAGAGTGTATGAAAACTTCAACAAGGACACCTCAATGGCGGGTAGTAGCTGCATCAGTATGTGGCACAAGCCATTTTAAAAATAAGCAGCTGTGTCAGGACGCTCACCACTTTGTAATCTTGCCTGAGAATGTCTTGGTGGTGTCAGCAGCTGATGGTGCAGGTTCAGCGATTTTAGGGAAAGTTGGAGCAATGGTTGCAGCAGAAACAGCAGTAGCTACTATCTGTGCTCATCAGCAAGTTTCTCGGCGTACTTTAGTAGATGATGCTTTTGTGCGATCGCTCCTAACTGACGCCATGCTAACCGCCAGAAAAGCAGTAGAAGCAGAAGCTGTTGCTTGTAATAAACAACCCCAAGATTTAGCAAGCACCTTAATCGTTCTAGTTGCCACACCCGAAAATGTAGCAGTAGCTCAGATCGGCGATGGTGTAGCAGTAGCAAAGGATACTCTGGGCAACTTGATTGCCTTAACTATGCCTGATAATGGGGAATACATGAACGAAACCACTTTTTTGGTTTCTCCCACTGCAATGGAAAAAGTACAAGTGAAACTATGGCGTCAGCCAGTCGTCAACATTGGTGTTCTCACTGATGGATTGCAGTTGCTGGCGATGAATATGGCTGTAAGCGCACCTCACAAACCTTTCTTTTTTCCTTTATTCGATTTTGTCGCGAGTGCCGAGGACAAAATCATAGCCAAAGAGCAACTCGTAAAGTTTTTACGCTCAGACAGGATTACCCAACGTACAGACGATGACTTAACGCTGGTGATAGCAGCATTAACTGATTAACTAAAATTAGCAATAGTATTGCTATTTAAAATTACATACACCTTCCCTAACATTAAATATATCATGCAGGTACTACGTTGTCTTCCCAACCAACAAATTTCTCACCTTAACCTCTCTGTCAGTTTAGGACGTGGCGGTGAAGCTTGTATTTACACAGTGCCAACAGATGCGAGTGCAGTCGCCAAGGTTTATCACAAACCATCTGAGGTACAGGCACGAAAACTGGAAGTGATGCTCACTCACCCCCCAGAGAACCCAACGGCTAGTTTAGGACACATTTCCATTGCTTGGCCAACAGAACTTTTGCGAGCAGCAGATGGCAGCGATCGCATCGTTGGCTTTTTAATGCCTCGGATTCGGGGAATGCGTCCGATTATCGACTTTTACAACCCCAGAACCCGGCGACAACATTGTCCTTTATTTAGCTATCAATATCTGCTCCGCACTGCTCGCAACTTAGCAGCAGCCTTTGCAGCTTTACACGCCAGTGGCTATTGTGTAGGTGATGTGAATGAGTCCAATATTCTTGTGAGCGACACAGCCTTAGTTACAGTCGTAGACACAGACTCATTCCAAGTACGCGATCCTGACAATGATTTTGTTTATCGTTGTCCGGTTGGGAAACCAGAATTTACCCCACCAGAACTACAGAATAAAACCTTTGCCAAGTGCGATCGCGCTGTACCCCATGACTTATTCGGTTTAGCAGTCCTCATCTTCCAACTGTTGATGGAAGGTACTCATCCGTTTTCTGGTATCTTCCAAGGTGCAGGTGAACCACCACCCTACGAAGCACGCATCGCAGCGGGTCATTTTACATATAGTCAAAACCGCAGCGTACCTTATGTTCCTACACCAATAGCTCCTCCTTGGAAAATTCTCCACCCCAGCTTGCAGGAACTATTTTTACGTTGTTTTGAAGATGGTCATAGCAACCCTCTGTTGCGTCCTAGCGCTCAAAGTTGGGTATTGGCTTTGGCAGAAGCTGAAGATGCTTTGATAGGCTGTAGCACTAATGCACAACACCGTTACAGCAGCCACCTAGAAATTTGTCCCTGGTGCGAACGTAGTCTTCGATTAGGAGGGCGCGATCCCTTCCCATCTCCACAGGTAATAGCTACAAGAGAACACCTCAAACCTCGTATTTCCACGAGAAGGCGTTCTACCCAAACTCGCCGTTTTCCACAACCCGCAACTGTTTCCTTCCACCAAAATAGCTATTACACTCCCATAGCCCCACGTCAGGTTAGTATTTATAGACGCTCTAATAGGTCTGGATTGTATTCTGTGATTTTTGCCTTGCTTGGTATTGGTACGTTTTTCTATCTGGACTTAACTAAGAATCTAACCAGTAGCTATCTACGCAAAGATTCTTTAGCTCAACAGAGTTTAATTGAATCTCGTGACCATAATCTGAATCTGAGTTTTGCAGATTATTACAAACAAGGTCATGCTGCTTACAAAGTCAAAAATTATGAGCAAGCAATTGAGAACTTTACCTTTGCAATTAAGCGACAACCTGAAAACCCTAAAGCCTATGTAAATCGGGGCAATTCTCACTATAATCTCAAAGATTACGACGCCGCGATCACTGATTATAATCAAGCAATAAAAATCAACCCAAAAGAAGTAAAAGCATATGTCAATCGTGGCAATGTCTATTACATGCAAGCTGAATATAGCACTGACCAAGATAAAAACTATAATTTAGCTCTTGCTGATTTGAATACTGCCCTGCGTTTAAACCCCAACGAAGTAGAAGCTTATATCAGAAGGGGTATTGTTCGCGCTCAAATGGCTAAATATAGCGGAGACTCTCAGGTAGATTATCAACAAGCGATCGCTGATTTTCATGAAGCAATCAATCTTAGTCCATCCAGATCAGAAGCTCACTATCAATTGGGCCTTGTCCGCTATCAAATAGCCCAATATAGTAGCAATTTTGAACAAGAATATACCAAAGCAATTGGTGACTTTAGCAGAGCATTAAATATCAATCCACGATTGTCAAAAGTTTATCTGAAGCGAGGAATTGTTTACCATGAACTTGCTCAATATGGTGGTAACGAATCTCGCACCAATCAGAGTAAATCAGTAAAAGATTTGCAAATGGCTGCTAAAATTTCTCTTGAGCAAGATGATCAAGAAAGTTATCAACAAGCATTAAGCAGTATTTGCATAGTTGTGGAAAATAAATGTGACACTATGTTCCAAAATGCCAGCTTTTCACAACAATCTCGTTAAGAACAACTTAAAAATAACTATCAAATAGCTGCTGATTTGATTTGGAGAGAGCAAAAACTTTTCGACGCAAACGGCAGCTATGATCTAAGTTGTGAAAAAATAATTATTGAAACACGTAGACACTAAGACACCAAAAAATTTCCATTTGCCAGATTTGCACTTTGAAAGGGCTGCTTATAAACAGTTATTATTTTGGCTATATAACCTCTTCAAATAGATATTTATTTGCACTGCTTTATGCTATATATTTTCTGTTTTGATTCTTATTTTATTCAAAAACTTTATTACTCTGATTGCTGCTAGCTTTTCAATTTTTTTACACATATAAGCAGTTAATTTACCTGGTCTTCACACTGTTATAGAAAAATACGGTTAGATTGTATACTGAGAAAAATAACAATAAACAGTGTTTTGTCATAGTGTCAAACATTTGAATCTGCGTATCTATATAAATTTATCTACCTAAAACTTTTAGAGGCTATTGCATGAAAGCAGTGATTTTGGCTGGAGGACTAGGTACACGCATTAGCGAAGAAACCAGTGTCAAACCGAAGCCCATGGTGGAGATTGGTGGTAAACCAATATTGTGGCACATAATGAAAATTTATTCTGCCCATGGAATTAATGATTTTATTATCTGTTGTGGTTATAAAGGATATGTAATTAAAGAATACTTTGCTAATTATTTTTTACACATGTCAGATGTGACGTTTGACATGCGTTTTAATCAAATGAATGTACATTTAGGTAATGCTGAACCTTGGCGTGTCACTCTGGTCAATACAGGTGACAACACCATGACTGGTGGTAGATTAAAGCGAGTCAGAGAACATATC
This sequence comes from Pelatocladus maniniholoensis HA4357-MV3, assembly GCA_019359115.1. Lineage (GTDB taxonomy): Bacteria > Cyanobacteriota > Cyanobacteriia > Cyanobacteriales > Nostocaceae > Pelatocladus > Pelatocladus maniniholoensis. The sequence goes on along the minus strand of JAHHHW010000092.1, from coordinate 28,018 downwards.
GGGAATGAAAGTTTTTGCTTCACCTATGGTGATGGTGTAAGTAACGTAAATGTCACCGAACTCATTAAATTCCACAAGGAACAAAAAACATTAGGAACACTCACTGCTGTGCAACCACCCGGACGCTTTGGTGCAATTATCTTGGGAGGTGAACAAACCAAAATCAGTAGTTTTCATGAAAAACCTGAAGGAGATGGCGCTTGGATTAATGGCGGCTTTTTTATTTTAGAACCAGAAGTCATCAACTTTATTGCTGATGATTCTACTGTCTGGGAAAAAGAACCATTAGAAAAGCTGGCTGGGATGGAACAGTTGTCTGCTTTTAAACATGACGGTTTTTGGCAACCAATGGATACTCTCAGAGATAAAAATTATTTAGAAGATTTATGGAAAAAGGATAAAGCGCCTTGGAAAGTATGGTAGGGATTCTCAAAACTATATTTATGAGAAACCAATTCATAATTACTTACTGGTGACAGAGGCAATAAAACCGATGTACGATTTTGCAATTATAGGTGGAGGTATTGTTGGTCTTTCCACCGCTATGGCCTTAGGTAAAACCTATCCCAATGCGAAGATTTTAGTTCTGGAAAAGGAAAGTCAATGGGCTTTTCATCAAACTGGCAATAATAGTGGTGTGATTCACTCTGGTATCTACTATAAGCCAGGGAGTTTCAAAGCAAAATTCTGCCGTGATGGTTGCCAGTCAATGGTAGAATTCTGTCAAGAGCATGGGATTGATTATGAAGTTTGTGGTAAGGTAATAGTTGCTACCGATGAAAGCGAATTACCAGGCTTAGAAAATCTGTATAAGCGTGGTTTAGACAATGATATCAAAGTCAAGAGAATTACTCCAGAGGAAGTCAAAGAATTTGAACCTCACGTTACCAGTGTAGGTGGAATTTATGTATATTCAACAGGTATTGCTAATTACAAGCAAGTTTGTCTCAAGTATGCGGAGATAATTACTCAACAAGGAGGAGAATTACAACTCAACACAAAAGTTGAAAAAATAGTTCCCAGTGGTAATCGTCAGGTATTAGAGACAAATAACGGGAGTTTTGAAACTCGTTATGTAGTTAACTGTGCTGGTTTACATAGCGATCGCATTGCTAAATTAGGTAAAGTAGATCCCCAAGCAAAAATTGTACCTTTCCGGGGAGAATACTACGAGCTAGTTCCAGAAAAACGCTCTCTCGTCAAAGGTTTGATCTATCCAGTTCCCAATCCTGACTTTCCCTTCTTAGGCGTTCATTTCACCCGGATGATTGATGGTAGTGTCCACGCTGGACCGAACGCAGTTTTGAGTCTGAAACGGGAAGGTTATAAAAAGACTGACTTTGACTTACGTGATTTTGCTGAAGTAATGACCTATCCTGGCTTTTGGAAGCTAGCAGCTAAACACGCAGACGAAGGAATCAAAGAAATAATTCGTTCCTTTAGTAAAGCAGCCTTTACCAAAAGTTTGCAAAAACTAATTCCAGAAGTGCAATCAGAAGATTTAATTCCTACCCATGCAGGAGTTCGCGCTCAAGCATTGATGAAGGACGGTAAATTGGTAGATGACTTTTTGATTATTCATGGTCAAAATACAGTTCATGTATGCAATGCACCTTCTCCAGCAGCCACTTCCTCTATTGAAATTGGTAAAGCCATAGTTGCTCAAATTCCCCAACCACAGCATCTGCAAACCACAGTCGCCTAACTACAAAATGGATTGTTGGTGTGAGGGTGGAATCAGAGTTAAGGGTGTTGTCCGAGTTACTTGAAATGTCAAGTGAGTTTTGAGGGTTTGTAGTCAGCACTAAGCGTGTTGAGAAATTCGGGTGTACTACTTCGTAAAACTCGTATAGTAGTCCTGACTACAAACTTTATTGACAAACAAGTACTCAAGCAGCTATCAACGAACATATTCCCTACTTCCAAAGAAGCGGTAATAGTGTAATTTGCTCAATTTATGTGTAAACGAAATCAAAATTAATCTATCAACACAAAGGACTTTTAGAAATGAAGATTCTCGTCACAGGAACAGAAGGTTATCTTGGCTCATTATTACCTCCTTTGTTGATTCAAAGAGGTCATGAAGTTATTGGTGTAGATACTGGATTTTATAAAGTAGGTTGGTTATACAACGGTACTGAATTTACAGCTAAAACCCTTAACAAAGATATTCGTCACATTACCTCCGAAGACTTGCAAGGTGTTGAAGCAATAGTCCATATGGCGGAACTGTCTAATGACCCAACTGGACAACTTGCACCTAATATTACATATGATATTAACCACAAAGGTTCAGTCCGTCTTGCGAAACTAGCAAAAGAAGCAGATGTACGTCGATTTGTCTACATGTCTTCTTGTAGTGTTTATGGCGTCGCAACTGAAGGAGACGTCACCGAAGAATCTGCTGTTAATCCTCAGACAGCTTATGCAGAATGTAAAACATTAGTAGAGCGAGATGTCAAACCACTTGCTGATGATGACTTCTCTCCTACCTTTATGCGAAATGCTACTGCTTTTGGTGCTTCTCCGAGAATGCGCTTTGATATTGTTTTAAATAACTTGTCAGGTTTAGCATGGACTACTAAAGAAATCAAAATGACAAGCGATGGTACACCTTGGCGTCCGCTAGTTCATGCGCTAGATATTTGTAAGGCTATTGTCTGCACCCTTGAAGCTCCTCGCGATATTATACACAATCAAATTTTTAATGTCGGCGACACCGCCAATAATTATCGAGTTAGAGAAATTGCTGAAATTATTGCGGATGCTTTTCCTGGATGTCAATTAAGTTTTGGTCAACAAGGATCAGACAACCGTAGTTATCGAGTCTCTTTTGAGAAAATTAATACCATCTTACCCGGCTTTAAGTGTGATTGGAATGCACAACTAGGTGCTAAACAATTATTTGATTTGTTTACCAAAATTGACATGAGTGAGGAAGTCTTCTTATCTAGAGGTTTTACTCGCTTGAAGCAACTAGAATATTTGATTCGTACACAGCAAATTGACAAAGATTTCTTCTGGGCTAAATATTAACTAGATAATTTGATTGGCAAGATACATTTCTTGCAGATTCAGAATTAATTAGCTTTGATGAATCTGCAATTTTGCCAATCATTTTTTTGTATAAATTTCAGACTCGGTGTGTCTCTCAAGAATCGCATGGTAAAGGCTATACCTCATCGATAACAAACAAATATGGATACACTACTGACAATAGCAATTCCTACTTATAACCGTGGACACTTACTTGATCAGCAACTGGCTTGGTTAGCTAAAGCAATTGATGGTTTTGAGTCTGAATGTGAAATAATCGTTTCTGATAACTGTTCAACAGATAATACACAAGAAGTTATTCAGAAATGGTTTCCGAGTTTTCAAAACACTAAATTTCATGCCAATAGAAATAGTGAAAATCTTGGCGTGATGAGGAACATTGCTTATTGTATAGAAACAGCGCAAAGTAAATATATCTGGACAATAGGGGATGACGATCCTATACAGGAAAGAACACTTGCTTACGTAGTCAAAAACATTAAAGAGCATCCAGAGTTATCATTATTAATTCTTAATTTTTCTTGCCGTCATGAACCTACTGGCAATTTAATCTATCAACGTTGCTATCAAATTGAGAATGAACAAGTATGTTCTGATGGTAAGGCTGTGTTTCAACGCTGTATCCAAGAAAATCACTCTGGAGTTGGCTTTATGACTGCACAAGTCTATAGAAAAGATTTGGTACAGCACGCTGTGAAAAAATGGTCAACAGGTGTGAAAAATATGGAGGCACAAGTCTTTTGGACTGCGTATTGCGCTGCTCATGGAAGTGTAAAAATCACCAAAGAAACCTATGTTGAAAGTTCTTTCGGTAGTAGTCACTGGATGCGTGAACCAAAAACACTTCTAAAAATGCAATATATTGATTTACCTTTCCTTTATGTGAAATTAATGGAGGCAGGATACTCTAATTTGTTTTGTCGGAAATTGGTTTTAAAGCATTTTTTAAAAAATAACTGGAGAGTTTTTTTAGGAGCATTGAGAAGATGGCCTGTTCTAGCAATGACTACGATTCTTCCCTATTTAAGCTTAGTCAGTATCTCTGCTGTGGAAGTCGTTATACCTGCTAGAGAAAAAGAAGTGGCAGTCATTAATAATAATGATAATGAATTATGAATAAATTGCTGACTATTAACAATTCGTACATATCTTGTTGAGCTATAGATTAGTAATAAGCTTTGCAAGCCCACGCTATCTAAGGTTTTAAAATTGTACGAATTCGCAAAATTAATTGTTGAATCTGGTGTTTTCAACTAAAAATGCCAGATTTATCAGAACGTGTTTGATTGACTTAAGAAAAAAATAACTTTTAAGTTTGAAGAAATAAAAATCATGACAAAACTTCTATAATCTAGTTAGTCCTCTGAGTTTTATTTTATGAAAATCCTACAGATTAATTTGAGTGATCATGCCATAACAGGAGGAGCTGGAATTTCCATGTACCGACTCCACAGTGGTATGATAAAAAATGGTTTTGAATCAAAGATATTATGCTTGTTTAAACAGCTAGGAACTTCAGAAACTATTAAGTTAGAACGTTCTCTGCCAACAAGAATTATTGAAACTATTTTGATGAAACTTGAATTTGAACTTGGATTAAATGAAGTTTCTAGAGTATTTACTACTCTCGATATGAAAAAAGATTTTGCTTATTGCGAAGCAGATGTAATTACATTACATTGCATTCATGATAAGTTTATCAGCTATCTCTCATTTCCTGATATAACTAAAGAAAAGCCCATCGTTTATTACATGCATGATATGTGGGCATTCACTGGACATTGTCACTACAGCTATGAGTGCGATCGCTGGAAAATTGGCTGCGGTCAATGTCCAGATCTTGAAGTTCCAGGTTACATAAAAAGAGATAACACCCGTTTGGAATGGAAGCTGAAAGATTGGGTTTACAAGCATTCAAATTTCCACATTGCGGTTCCTAGTAAATGGATGTACAGTCTTGCTCAGGAAAGTATGCTTAACCGCTTTCCTCTTCATCATATTCCCTATGGGCTTGATACTGAAGTTTATCATCCGATCAATTCAGAACATTGTCGTTCTGTATTAGGAATTCCCAACAAGAAAAAAGTTTTAATGTTCAACGCACTTAGTGTCAAAGACAATCGCAAGGGTGGTGATTTACTTTTAAAGGCTCTAGAAAAGCTACCAGAATCTTTAAAGTCTGAAATTTTGCTTTTGACAATTGGTGGGGGTGACGGATTCTCTCAAAATATTGGCATACAAACTATTAACATGGGTTTTATCTCTAGCGAAAGTTTTAAAGCTATTCTTTATTCTGTGGCTGATTTGTTTGTTTGTCCAACTCGCGCTGACAATTCGCCTTTAGTTTTGTATGAAAGCATGGCTTGTGGTACTCCAATGGTCAGCTTCAATGTTGGTGGTGTTCCTGATTTAGTTCGCCCTGGGATCACAGGACTTCTTGCAGAAGCTGAGAATGTGGAAGAACTTACCAATTGCATTGTACAGTTGTTGGAAGATAACAATCTCCGAAGTTCTATGAGTCAACAATGTCGCCAAATAGCAGTCGAGGAATATTCTTTAGATTTATATGTCAAAAAATTCATAAATTTATATAATCAGGTGCTGGAAACAGATATGATTATTTCTGAAAAACAAACTTGTATGTCAGTAAATACCAACTAATTTTCTGACGGAAAATTTTTTATTTCTCGTCCTAAATATTGATTTAAGGAGGTTAATCATGATTTTCACCAAAACAGAACTGAAAGACGCATACATTATTGATTTAGAAGAAAAGCATGATCATCGTGGTTTTTTTGCTCGTACTTTCTGTGCTCAAGAATTTGAAGCACATGGTTTAAAGCCAACTGTTGCTCAATGCAATCTTTCTTTCAATCATAAAAAGGGAACCTTGCGGGGAATGCATTATCAAGTTCCCCCAGCCGCAGAAACAAAGTTAATTCGTTGTATTCAAGGCGCTATCTATGATGTCATTATTGATATGCGTCCCGAATCTCCCACATTTTTACAACATTTTGGTGTAGAACTAAGCGCCGAAAATCATCGAGCTTTATATGTACCAGAAATGTTTGCTCATGGGTATCAAGCACTCACCGATAGAGCAGAAGTCACATATCAAGTTGGTGAGTTCTACACTCCAGGTTATGAAAGAGGTCTACGCTATAACGATCCTTTCTTTAACATCAAATGGCCTTTAGAAGTGACAGAAATTTCTGAAAAAGATTTGAATTGGCCTTTAATGTCAATGATGACTGTTGGTGGTTCTAAATAACAAAAATTATATTTGGTGTGGATTCAAAGTAGGAGAAAAATCATTTTTTACCTATCGATCACCGACACACACAGATAGATACAGATAGATTTCGCGTATGTATTTAAAAGATAACAAAGTAGGAGTTGTAGGTAAATGATTATTGTTGATAGCGCTTTAGCTGCTCGTGCGGAAGCAGGCAACCCCGTAAAAGTCGGTATGATTGGTGCAGGCTTTATGGGTCGCGGAATTGCTAATCAAATTGCTAACTCTGTTCCTGGTATGGAGTTAGTAGCGATTTCTAACCGCAATGTTGATGCAGCAAAACGAGCTTATTCAGAAGCGGGGATTGAAAATTTTCAAGTCGCGAAGACTGTGACTGAATTAGAAGCTGCGATCGCCAGTGGGGGTTATGCTGTCACCGAAGATGCGATGTTACTTTGCCGTGCAGAAGGGATTGATGCCTTAATAGAAGTTACTGGTGCTGTGGAATTTGGCGCTCATGTGATCACCGAAGCGATCGCCCATCGCAAGCACGTGATTATGATGAATGCTGAACTTGATGGCACCATCGGTTCTATTTTGAAAGTGTACGCTGACAAAGCTGGTGTGATTCTTTCCGCCTGCGATGGTGATCAGCCAGGGGTACAAATGAACCTCTACCGCTTTGTGAAAAGTATTGGTTTAACTCCTCTATTGTGTGGTAATATTAAAGGTTTACAAGATCCATATCGTAATCCCACCACCCAAGAAGCATTTGCCAAGCGCTGGGGACAAAAAGCGCATATGGTCACTAGCTTCGCCGACGGTACAAAAATTTCTTTCGAGCAGGCGATCGTTGCCAATGGTACAGGTATGAAGATTGCCAAGCGGGGAATGCTGGGATATGACTTTAATGGTCACGTTGATGAAATGACCAAAATGTATGACGTTGACCAACTTAAAGAACTCGGCGGTATTGTAGATTATGTAGTTGGTGCTAAACCAGGACCAGGAGTATTTGTCTTTGGTACTCACGATGATCCCAAGCAACAACATTACCTCAATTTGTACAAGTTAGGTGAAGGGCCACTGTATAGCTTTTATACTCCTTACCACCTCTGCCATTTTGAAGTGCCATTATCAGTGGCTCGCGCAGTTCTATTCCAAGATTGTGTGTTGACTCCCTTGGATGCTCCCATTGTTGATGTTGTCACCACTGCCAAAATTGACTTGAAAGCAGGAGAAACTTTGGATGGCATTGGCTACTACATGACCTACGGACAGTGTGAAAACTCTAACATAGTCCAAGAGCAAAATCTCTTGCCAATGGGTTTAGCTGAAGGGTGTCGTCTGAAACGAGATATTTCTAAGGATCAAGTTCTTACCTACGATGATGTGGAACTACCAGATGGTAGACTTTGCGATCAACTCAGAGCTGAACAAAACGCTTATTTCGCTTCTTCTAAAACCTTGACAGCTGTTGGGTAATTATGTCAAGTACCATATAGGTATAGCACCGCTATTTTTTAGTGAAGGGAGAAAGCGATAGATATTTATCCTTTCTCCCTTCGCCTTTAACCTTTTCAAAAAATTAATTTACTATAGGCTGAATAAAGGTATGAGTAACTAGTTTTTTTATATACTCGCTGTCTTAATTAAAAAAGTGGTATATTGAATATTTATTGGATTCTTCGCAACAAGTATAAATTTAGACATTGTTGATATGAAAAATCACTAACTGATAACTGACTGTTGTACTCAAAATGCGAGGTGAGCTAAACTTGCCTAATTTTACCCATAAGAATGAATATGTTTTAATTTTCTCCTGTGGTTCGGTTCAAGAGAAAAGACTGATCTCATTTGCCGCTTTGCGATCGCATAACTATATGGGCGTTTCAAAATTTTACCACTTATCGAGTACTTGATGAGATTTCTTAAATTTACAGTTTAATGAAATATCTGCGAAAATAATAAAAATTTATAATGAACGCATGTATCCTTAGTGAATACGCTATTCAGGATAGTGTAAATTGGGGTATCTCGTAATTACTTGCTTCCAAAAATTAAATTTTTCGTAAACGAGATCATATATTACTAAACTTTTGCTCTATTTTCAAGGAAAATTTTGATATGAGCGCGTTAAAAACGCTAAAAACGCTAATTAATAAATCACTGATGCCAAATATTAACAAATTACCACTCAGGTTAGTTGACAAATCAGCAATAAACTTATTGAAAAATTTATCGAATTGCTCAATAAGTAACAATACAGGTAAAAACCATCATATATCTTTATTTTGTAGACAAGTAGGATGGGTCTATTGTTTGGATTCAGAGATTAAGTCATACAAACCCTTAACAAACCAATAGCTTATTGTTTGTGCAGTCTGCAACACTTCATCATAAATTTACAAAAATCGGAATTCACAGAGAAGTTTTTGAAAAATTAAAAAATATTTCAGGATTTTCCTGTTTACAGATTGTATTAAAGACGTGTCTATAAACAACAAAGCGTGAGTATGGTGTTAATAATTAATTTTTTGATTACTGCCGTTATATAGAGTCAATTTACAAAGAATTATGAAAGTAGCTTTAGTACATGATTACTTAACCCAGCGAGGCGGCGCCGAAAGAGTCTTTGAATTGCTTTGTAAACGCTACCCTCAAGCAGATATATATACCTCTTTGTATGACCCCCAGCAAACAATCGACTTGGGTGAACGGATTGTCAACACAACTTTTTTGCAAAATATTCCTGGTGCTGCAAAATATTTTCGCCTGATGGCCCCTTTTTATTTTCCAGCCTTTCGTGCTTTAGACTTACAGGAATATGATTTGATTATTAGCAGTAGCACAAGTTTTGCTAAAGCAGTACGGAAAAATCCTTCAGCCAAGCATATTTGCTTTTGTCATAACATTACTCGGTTTTTATGGGATACAGAAACATATTTACGAGAGTACGGAGATTATAGATATTTTGCTCCTCTAATCGAGCAAGTGTTTCAAGTGATGAGAAAGGTAGATCTTGCATATGCACAAGAACCAGACCTTTACATAGCAAATTCCAGCGTTGTAGCTCGTCGTATTCAAACTACTTACGGTAAAAAAGCTATTGTTATTAATTATCCTATTGATACTAGTAAGTTTGTTTTCACAAAATCTAAAGAAGATTATTATCTAGCTTCGGCTCGGATGATTAGCTACAAACGTCTTGATATAATAGTGGAAGCTTTTAATTGGCTGGGATGGCGATTATTAATATCAGGGAATGGTCCAGAGCGAGAACGATTACAATCAAAAGCTCTTAGCAATGTAGAGTTTCTCGGACACGTCACAGATAGCCAACGTACGCAATTATTCGCTAAAGCTAAATCTATCATAGTAGCCGCTCTAGAAGACTATGGATTAGTTCCAGTAGAGGCTAATGCTAGTGGAACACCAGTAATTGCCTATGGGGCAGGTGGAGTATTGGATACTCAAATACCCGGAAAAACTGGAGTGTTTTTTAAAAGGCAAACACCTGAATCTCTTCAAGCAGCTCTACTAGAAGCCAAAGCAATTCATTGGGATTACGAAGATATCCGTAATCATGCAGTGGCAAACTTTTCAGAGGAAGCTTTCTTTAGTAAAGTTGAGCAAGTTGTTGATCAAGCTTGTAATTTAAACAGTTCACTAGTTTGACTTGTTAGCTGAGGAATAGTAAACGTGATTCAATCCAGTCTGAGTCCCCATGTAAATCCAGTTAATGAAACAGAACCGGGTTATGGGCAAATTTTCGCGGTTCTCATCCGCAGACTTCCTTGGTTTTTAGTAGTATTTGTCACCTGTATTGCTGGTGCAGCTTTAATCACGAAAAGAACACCACCAACATACAAAAGCTCAATGCAGCTGTTAGTAGAACCTAACTACAAACAAAATACACAAGAAGCAACAACAGGAGGCAATTTTACTGATTCCAACGTTGTTGTTGATACTGCTACTCAGCTTAATATTATGCAGAGTTCGGCGCTTATTCAAAAAGCAGTTGATAAACTCAAGGCTGAGTACCCAGATATAACAACCGATCAGATTCAGAGAGCTTTGGTATTAAATCAATTAAGAACAAAAGAAGACAATCTTGCTACCAATATATTTCAAGCTGATTATACCGATACAGATCCAAATAAAACAGAAAGAGTTCTAAATGCAATCAGACAAGTATATTTGGAATATAACAGACAGCAACAAGCCGAGCGTTTAAGAAAAGGTCTAAGAGTTGTACAGCAACAGTTAAGAGACACTCTAGAAGAAGTAAATAAAGCAGAAGCAAACTTGCAGCGCTTCCGCAGAAATCAAAATTTAATTGACCCAGAAGCACAGGCAAAATCTCTAGAAGACAATTTAAATGCTATTCTTCAAGATCGACGTACAACTCGCGCTCAATATGAAGAGGCTAGAGCTCGTTACGCATCTTTGCAACAACAGTTGCAGAGTACTCCACAGAATGCTCTTGTAGAAGCGCGTCTGAGTCAGTCTACCCGTTACCAAGGACTACTCAACGAAATTCAAAAAACACAATTGGCTTTAGCGCAGGAACGTTTACGTTTCACCGATCAAGCTCCCAGTGTGATTAAGCTAGTAGAACAACTCCAAAAACAGAAGGAGCTATTGCAACAAGAAGCAGGAAACACTTTGGGAGGACAACAGAGTAATGTCAACTCCCCAGGAGGTGGTCTCCTCAACCAAGGACAGCAGAGTCAAATTGACCTTACCCTTGCTAGTCAGTTAGTAGAAACTCAAACAAATTTACTAGCTTTGGCAGCTCGTGACCAAAGTTTAGCTAACAAGGAACAACAAGTACGCGATGAACTCAAAAGCTTCCCTGCTAAGTTAGCTGAGTATAGTCGCTTACAACCACAAATCCAACTTGGTCGTGAAAGATTGCAAGAACTGCTAAAAGCACAACAACAGTTACAGCAAGAGCTTGATAAAGGAGGATTTAACTGGGAGGTAGTGGAGCCGCCTCGTAAGGGTATTTTTATGGGTCCCGACCTCAAACAAAATCTGATGCTGGGTGCAGTTGTTGGGCTGATGTTAGGAGGTGTTGCTGCTTTTATTCGTGACGCATCTGATGATTCTGTTCATACGACTGCTGAATTAGAAAGGCAGACTTCTTTACCTGTATTGGGAAGCACTCCCAAATTACCACCTGCCAAAACTAGAGAATCAGTCTTCAAATTACCATTTGGAAAGCCAGAGGTGCTTGCACCTTGGACAATTCAAGTTTTGCAATCTCCTCCACGTTGGGAATCGCTGGATCTGATTTATAAGAATATTGAACTTTTAAATTCAGTTTCTACCTTCAAATCTTTAATGGTCACTTCAGCATTACCTGATGAAGGTAAGTCAGGTTTGGCTTTAGGTTTAGCAATGAGTGCTGCTCGTTTACACAAACGAGTGTTACTCATTGATGCTAACTTACGCTCTCCCAACTTGCACAAACAACTCAATCTTCCCAACGAACAAGGACTTTCTACTTTATTGGTGAGTGAGTCTACTTTACCCAATCAAATTAGTATTCCTTCGGCAGGTTCATCCTACATAGATATTTTGACGGCAGGACCCGCACCAGCTGATCCAGCTAATTTGTTGAGTTCCCCTCGCATGGAAGAACTGATGGCTGCTTTTGAAGAGAGTTATGATTTGGTAATAGTAGATGCTCCTCCAGTTCTTGGCTTAGTTGATGCCCTACTCACAGCTTCAGCTTGTCGAAGTGTGATCATGGTAGCTAGCATTGGTAGAGTGACAAGGACTCAACTGGCACAAGCTACAGCTATGCTCAGTAGATTAAATCTAATTGGTGTTGTGGCAAATGGAGTATCAGATTCTGGTAGTACTTATGTACCTTATGCGAAACAACACTCACTAGCATTGCAAAGAGCAATGGAAGAATAAAGTCAATTAGAGAAACAAAGATAAAAGTTAGCGCTACTCCGATGAAAGTAGCGCTAACTTTTTGTATAAAATAATACAATCAACTTGGCTTGTAAAAATCTATCCATATCTGTCTACAAATAGGCAAAGAGAATGCAGATGGAACGAATCGCGGTTTATGTTCTGCCTATATCAAACTTCAAAAGACTTACCGATTGCTCAGTTTGGCATGATGTTCGCAGTTACAGACATATACCTAACCTAAATATGGCTAAATATTATCAAGCAGTTACCAACCCCATACCCTTAAAACCTTTTTCCCAAAGCCAAAAGTTTAAACGAGCCTTTGATCCAAGCTAAAAAAATTCTACATTCTTTGGCTGAAATTATATTTGCTCGTAATAATTAAATTTCTGTGAATTTCCCAATATATGTAAACCAAAAATCATTTCTAGGTATTACAGCAGAGGAAATTCATAGTAACTTAATATTTTTTTGTAAAAAACGCAAGCTCCTTAAAGAGTGAATAAAGAATTTATTTGAACGACCGCTATTTTTACTGATTCTTATATCCTAGATATTGAAGCACATTAACTCAAAAAATCAAAGTACAAAATGAGAAAAACATCAAAATAAAAATCTAACTAGTTTTTAGATATATCTAACAAAAGAACAAATATCTCTAAAGTTATTATAAATATCACTCTCTTCAGTCAGGAATTTAATAAACAAGATGTGTAGATACTTATACGATAATTTATCAATTTATCTTGTTTACTAAAATCACACTCAAGTTTGGCTCTAAAACAACAAAGTAAAGAAGATCAGATTCTTTGGCGTAAAAGCTTTTGATATCAGATTAGGAATCTACCATACTTATAAGTATAAAACATATGATTACTTCAATAATCTCAACACTAGACAACTGCTACACTACAACTCAACAACACAAAGGCGATCACCACCCATACTGCACACTTGTATGGCGGCGAGATCAGTTGTTAGTCAAGCCTCTAGGAAAAGTAAAGCAACCCTATCTGCCTGTATTAGATAATGAGCAATCATTAGCAGAGTGCTTGAAACGTTCTTCAGTAAAGTTAGTTCGTATCGATCCAAAACTAGGTGAAGCGAAGCTAAATTTTTGGGCGAATGCCTGTGAACAAGCATCAAAGCCTATATACTTACGCGTAAACTCTAGCAAAAAGTACCATACATCAGAAAGTACTTTCTCGAAAGTCTTAAGAGGACTGATAGATTGGATTGTAGCCTTATTGTTGTTGTTAGTTACAAGTCCAGTCGCATTTGTATTAGCATTGTCAATGCATTTATCTTCCTCTGAACCTGTTTTACACAGAGAGTGGCATGTTGGCGAACGAGGCAAGTTATTTCGGGGATTTAAATTTCGTACCACGTCAGTGAGTAGAAAAACAGGATTGCACAATCTGCCATTGCTACTAAATGTAGTGCGAGGTGAAATGAGCTTATCAGGACCCCGTTGCTGGACATTGACAGAAGCACTAGAATTAAGCGCTAAAGAACAACAACAGCTAAATCAACTACCTGGAGTTGTGGGTTCATGGCAGATAGAAGAAGCAGAGTCTAATCAGTTGATTCTGGATTCGGCAAATAGCTTCGAGATGTAATATTTACATATTTGCTGGTCTATGTAGAGTAGGATGATTACATCCTACTCATTCATTACTACATATAAAACAGGGGTCAACGACCCAAAATTAAGTCGCTGATGTTCTCCAGCCCAAGGTTTTATGAAAACTATCATATAACCGATAATTCCGAGCATGATACAACAAAGCGGATAAATCCTGGGACTCAATTGCGTTTTCTAAAATCTAAAATTGTTTGACCCTGTTTTTTATTTATGACTTGCTTGATACTTGCTTTATGCTATCTTGCTAACACTCCAGAAGTTGTATAAAAAATAACTATGCCCCGAAAAATATCTCTACTTACCCGTAGATTACTGCAAGCTACTAGTTTTTGGAAAAACAACAGCTTCATTTTAAGAGAGTTTAAGCACTTTCGACGGCTGGTAATTGCTGCTTTGGTATTCTCGTTTTTAGCGGCAACTTTTGAGGGTTTCGGTTTAGGTTTTTTACTTGCTTTTTTACAAAGTTTAACAAGCCCAGATGCCGAGCCTGTAAGAACAGGGATTCAATGGTTTGATGTCTCGATTTTAGGGGTTAACACCTCTGCTACTGAACGATTATATAGAATATCCGCTCTCATTATCTTCACTACTTTCATACGTATATCTCTTAGCTATACTGCTCAGGTTTTCAACCAGTTTTGTGAAGTCCATTTGGCGGATAATTTATGTAAACGCATTTTTGAACAATTACAAGCTCAAAGCTTAGTTTATTTTGCCAAAAAGCGATCAGGTGAATTAATTGATGTTCTCACAACTGAAATTTTAAGGGTCAGGCAAATTTTTGGAGGTTTAGCTTTCCTGACCACTAGAACTTTAACTTTACTTATTTATTCTATATCACTATTTGTCTTATCATGGCAGCTAACAATAGTTTCATTTTTATTATTTAGTCTTGTAGCTGTTGGTATTTCCACACTAAATAAACGAATTAGAGAAATTAGTTTTGGTATTTCTATCGCTAACGGTAAATTCACTTCAACAGCTTTAGAGTTTATTAATGGTGTCCGCACAGTCCAAGCATCTTCGACTCAAGACTTTGAGCGGAAAAGATTTTATCAATCTAGTGAAAGTGTCGTCCAAGCATGGAAAAAGAACTTTTTAATTTCTAATATTCCTAAACCTGCTGCGGAAGCTTCATCGACAATGATCATGATTGGCATGATTATTTTTGTCACTACTAGTGAATTCATGCAGATCGGTGAATTATTGACTTTCTTCTTTGTGCTGTTTCGGATTATTCCAATTATTCAGGATCTCAATGGCACAACAGCATTTATCAGTAGTCAAGGAGGAGCAATAGATAATATTCAAAATTTACTGAAACCTGATGATAAAGTTTACTTTCAAAATGGCAAAATTGAGTTTCGAGAATTACAAAGAGCAATTGATATAGTATCTGTAGATTTTGGCTACGATCGCGAAAGTTTAGTATTGCATAACGTCACCCTTTCTATAGAAAAAGGCAAAATGACAGCACTGGTTGGATCTACAGGTGCTGGAAAATCAACTCTAGCTGATTTGATCCCTCGCTTTCACGATCCCACAGAAGGAAAGATTTTGGTAGACGGAGTTGATGTTCGAGAATTTGAGATTGATTCTTGGCGGCGAAAAATGGCTGTAGTCAGTCAAGATACATTTATTTTTAACACCTCTATTCGTAACAATATTGCCTACGGTACACCAGGGGTAACTCAAGCAGAAATTCGAGAAGCTGCACGTTTAGCCAATGCACTTGAATTTATAGAAGAAATGCCCGAAGGTTTTGATACAGTATTAGGCGATCGCGGTGTACGATTATCTGGAGGACAAAGACAGAGAATTGCCATTGCCAGAGCTTTATTACGCAATCCTCAAATTCTGATCTTAGATGAAGCCACAAGTGCTTTAGATTCCGTCACCGAGAAGTTGATTCAGGAATCTCTGGAAAAACTTTCTGTTGGTAGAACAGTGATTGCGATCGCTCACCGTCTTTCAACAATTGCCAAAGCAGATAAAGTCGTTGTGCTAGAACACGGTCGTGTTGTAGAACAAGGCAATTATCAAGATTTGCTAGAACAACGTGGCAAACTCTGGAAATATCATCAGGCGCAATACGAATCTAATCAGGGAACTTCTACTAGTTAGTTTTGATCTGCCTCATTATACATGAGGCTTAAAATCGAAACTAAGTGTTGATTGTTTAAAATCAGCCGCAATCCTACTAAAAAGGTTGCGGACAATTTAACTAACTTATAAACCTTTAACTCTCAAATTTATACAACTAAAATGTTAGTCTCCGTAATTATTTCTAACTATAACTATGCTCGCTACCTACCTGCGGCAATAGAGTCGGTTTTGGCACAGACTTATAAAAACTTTGAAATCATTGTTGTCGATGACGGTTCCCAAGACAACAGTCGTGATGTAATTAACCAATACGAAGAGCGATCGCCAGATCGAGTCAAAGGTATTTTTCAAGCCAACCAAGGACAAGGTGCTGCATTTAACACTGGATTTGCTGCTGCCACTGGTGATATCATAGCCTTTTTGGATGCTGACGATGTTTGGAAGCCCAATAAATTACAACGCATTGTTGAGGTATTCCAGGACTCAAATACAGTCGGTGTCATGCATCTATTAGAAAGTATTGATGCCGAAGATAAATTATTAGACAAAAATTACACACGTGGGCGAGTTCCCAATATAGAATTAGCAAAATTGATCCTAGATACAGGAAACTCTTGGTGCTATCCTCCCACTTCTGCCTTAGCTTACCGTCGCATTGCCTTAACAAAAGTCATGCCAATTGACACAAAAACTTGGCGATTATGGGCTGATGGCTGTTTGATCTATTGCACTGCCTTTTTAGGTAATATTAAATACCTTAAAGAAGTATTGGGCAGTTATCGCTTACATGGTAAAAATTATCACGCCAGTAAGCTAACTCAGACATTCACCAATGAAGACCACGCAAGTTGGCAAGCTGCAATGGAAACAACTAATCAAGGAGTCAATGCCTTTTTAGAGCGTATAAATTATCCTGCTAGAGTCAATTTGATGCGGAACCTTGACTACCGACGTACTATTTATTACTGGCAAGGCAAATGGAACGTTGTAGAAATGCTACTAATTATAGGTATCATTTTACGCTATCCTTTTTACAATTTCCAAGAACGGGTATACTTTCTGTTTAGATTCATAGTCAAGAGTATAGACTTTTTAGTTCGTCCGAAGTCACCGTTAGAAAAAGCTTCAATTTAGGATTATGTAAGATACATTTTGATATTCCAGGTGTAACTACTACTCCACCACACAAAATATACTTAGTTTGTAGTAAGTGGCTTTAGCCCTTAAATTAGCTATTTAGAAAAGGCTAAGGGTTTTAGGCTTGTTTACTTTTCGTAACATGGTTAGGTTTATTCCCGCCAACTTACTTAGCTATTTACTGAATAAAGAGGTGAGGACGGCTTCTCGCTTATTCTTATTAGATAGTGCATTATCTTTATTACGAAAAACCACAACTACTAGTTAATTTATATACATCATTCCAAATCATGAATATAAATTCTCAATCAGAAACACCTTTAGTCAGCATTATTACACCTACTTACAATCGTCCAGACTACTTAAAACAAGCTTTGATGAGTGCTACTCGTCAAAGCTACCAAAATATAGAAATTATTGTTTCTGACAATTGCAGTCCGGAAAACCCCCAAGCGATTGTGGAATCTTTTAATGACCCACGTATTCGTTTCTCACGCAATCAAACCAACTTAGGTATGCTCCCTAACACCATCAAAGCTTTTCAAATGGCACGGGGAAAGTACGTTGCGGCTTTGCTTGATGATGATTTATGGGAAGAAAACTTTTTAGAAAAGCTTGTTCCCCCATTAGAAGCAAATCCGAATTTAGTACTCGCTTTTTGTGATCATTCCGTCATTAATGCCGATGGCACAATTGATGATTACCTAACAGAATACTGTTCTCAATTATTTAAACGGGCAAATTTACCCGAAGGTATTTATCAACCTTTTTACAAAATTGGGCTGGTGGATCAAGCCATAGCCTCTGCAATGGCTGCCGTAATTCGTAATGATGCCATAGATTGGGATAGTATTCCTTCAGAAGTTGGTGGTTCATGGGATGTTTATTTAACTTATTTGTGTTGTCGTACAGGAATGGGAGCCTATTATTGTCCTCAAAAATTAACTAGATATCGTAGGCATGACCAAACGGAAACAGTGCAAAGCGGTAGGCTTAATTACCAAGCAAAAATCCGTAAATCTGAGGCAGATATATTTTGCTTAGAGAGATTTATGGAAGATGAAAATCTCCAAGACTTTAAAATCTATTTTCAACAGCAATGGGTAAAAGTCAGCACAAGTTTAGGAATTGGCTTAATGCGAGCTGAACAAACTAAACAAGCACGTCCTTATCTTTGGCGTTCTTTACGTCAACAGTTTAATTTACGGACTATAGCAGCCTTAATGGTGAGTTTTACTCCTCCAAAAATAGCCGCTAAGTTTTAAAAGACAGAAATATTTAAAGTTATATCCCCACGGGCTTTTCGCCCACGAGGGAATGAAATATCATAGACGCGCAAGTGGCTATCTTCGGTAGGCGCGTTAGCGACTTCTGGTAAGTAGCCACTCCGTGTCTACCGTAAGGTACACAGATCAACACAGATGGGTTATGGGTTTACTACTAAGTTTATCCCCAAACGCGAGTGCGTCTGCGTAAAGAGAATCCCAATCCCTAATCTCCGATCCCCGTTAAGAGTTCCCTATTCTCAAGTCAGAGGTAAAAATAAATGCGAATTTCCGCTTGTATCACAACTAGAAATCGTACAGAATCATTAGATATTTGCCTAAAGGCACTTTGGAATTCTCAAGTAAAACCCCACACGGTAGTTGTTTCTGATGATTCCAGTGATCCACAAGTACAGCAGGCAAATTGCCAAGTTGTCCAGAAATATCCAAGTACAACTTACATTCAAGGGCCTCGTCGTGGTGTTTGTGCCAACCGTAACAATGCAGTAAATGCAATTCCAGAATCTGAAACTGATTTTGTAGCTTTTGTTGATGATGATATTTGTGTACAGCCAGACTTTTTTAGTGTGGCAATAGAAAGATATTCACAAATGCCTATTCAGGACAGAAATCAGACTATCCTCACAGGCACTAGCAAAAACGAATACGCTCACTTTGTACCAGCTAGACTCACATTCCAAGGACATTTTTCACCTTCTGATGATACTCCTCAAACTGTAGTTATTCACGCTACTGTCTTCCCAAGACAATTTTTGACCCAAGAACAATGGGATGAAAATATTTTTTTTGGTTATGAAGATGCTGAACTTGCTCTCAGGGCAATTAAGCGTAGTTACAAGATTTTATATTGCCCAGAATTAAAAGCTGATATTAACCCAGTAAACAGCGTGTTGGCAACTGGCACATCTGATCTTGATATTGGTGGCTTGAATTATTATGACTTAAATATTGAAGCGGCTCGCCTTTACATTGGTATCAAACGCTATAAGGACTTGTTCCCTAATCCTTTAAAATTGATCGCTTTTCTGCTCATATACTTTTTACAAATGTCAAGATACTTACTTAGAAACAAAGCTATCCAAGCTTGGCCGGAAATTATTCGACGTTCTCGTATCCAAAGGTTATTACTGCCATCTGGAATTTGAGAATTAAGCAGAAAATTGATTTTAGAGGATAGTTAGTGAACGTGAAACTTTGCATTGTTACCCACAATGTTGTCAAAGGAAATGGTCAGGGTAGAGTAAACTATGAAGTTGCTTGGGAAGCAATTCGTCGGGGTTATGATGTTATCTTGTTAGCCAGCCAAGTGGCTTCAGAGTTACAGCAGCATAGCCAAGTGAGATGGATTTATATTCCAGTCAAAGGCTGGCCGACAGAAATTCTTCGCAACATGATTTTCTCCTGGCGGAGCAGTAATTGGCTGCGTCAACACCGATCTGAGTTTGATGTGGTCAAAGCCAATGGTGCAATTACAACAGCACCAACTAATGTGAATGCAGTGCATTTTGTTCATAGTTCTTGGTTGAAATTCTCTGCTATTGGGGCTATGCCTAAGTCAGTGAAGAATGTACTAAATCCACGGGGAGTTTTATATGATTTTTACCAATGGCTGTATACATCTATGAATGCTCGTTGGGAAAAATCAGCTTTTGAGCAAGCACAGGTAGTTGTAGCTGTTTCTGATAAAGTAGGAAAAGATTTATTGGAAATTGGTGTACCACCAGAACGGTTGCAAGTAATTTTTAATGGCGTTGATCTACAAGAATTTTCGCCCGGAGTCAGCGATCGCTCACTATGGAAACTTCCCCAAGATGTACCCCTGGCGCTGTTTGCGGGAGATATTAGAATTCCGCGCAAAAATTTGGATACGGTTTTACATGCCTTAATAAAAGTGCCGGATTTACATTTGGCAGTTGCGGGAATTACTGAAGGTAGCCCCTATTTACAACTAGCTGCATCCTTGGGGTTAAATGAGCGAGTACATTTTCTGGGACTTTGCCATGATGTCCCACAGTTAATGAAAGCCGTAGACTTTTTGGTATTTCCTTCTCGCTATGATCCTTTTGGGCTAGTGGTGATTGAGGCTATGGCTTGTGGTTTACCTGTAATTACTGCTGTGACTACTGGTGCAGCAGAGTTAGTGAAGCCAGAAGCGGGGATTGTGCTGTCAGATCCTAATGATACCGAAGCTTTAGCGCAGGCATTGTCATCTTTAGCGAGCGATCGCACCCTACGTAGTCAAATGGGTCAGGCTGCTCGATCTCTTGCTGAACAACATAGTTGGCAATTGATGGCGAAGAATTATGTAGATGTATTTGAAGAGTTAGTTAAATCATCTTAAAGATAAAAAGAAGTAGTGGAAAATAGCACTACTCAACAGGTGTCTTAACTTGATTTATTCCTAACAAAAAGATATCTATATTTAATAAACCACAAAAAGTACAAAACTCAGGAATTAATAGGTGATTTTTAAGTGCTAAGAGGGTAAGTAAGTGATTTTCACCCTCTTTAGTTTTAACTTCCACATTCCTACTTTATATAATATTTCTCTATGCCAGAATTACCATCAGTTGCTATCTGTATTCCTACCTATAACCAAGCCCAGTATTTACTAGAGTCTGTAGGTACAGCCTGCGCTCAAACTTATCCGAATGTAGAAGTTTGGGTTGCTGATAACGCCAGTAATGACAATACACCAGAGGTGATGGCACAACTATGTCAGCAATTTCCCCAAATTCGCTACCACCGCCATCCAGAAAATTTGGGCATGACTCCCAATTGTAATTGGGTTTTGGGTCATCCGAAGACTGATTATGTCATCCGTCTTGATTCCGATGATGCGATCGCACCTCGTTATGTTGAGACTTTAATCGCTCTCATGCAAAAATATCCTGAAGCTGGTTGGGGTCACGTTGCTACTCAGGAAATTGATGAGCGCGGACAAAAACACAGTATCCGTAGAGTAGTTAGAAAGCATGAGTTTCAAAGTGCAGATGAAGCACTACAAGCCTCTGTTTCCGGTCTACGGACGGCTTCTAGCATTTTTATATTTAAAAGTCAAGCTTTGCGAGAAGTTGGGTTTTATGGCGACGGTAGCCTCAAGTACAGCGAAGACTATGATTTAGCTGTGAGAATGTCTGATGCTGGTTATGGCAATGTCTACTCAGACCAAATATTGGCTGAGTACCGCGTCTGGACTGACACCAACAAAATACGTCCCAAGCGCAAAGGCGATCAACTGCGAGCTTATATTTGGATTTATAACAAAAGCTTGATCCCTGCTTTTCAAAAAAGAGGTTGGGAGACAAAACTAATTGACAGATTTCGGCAAAAGATGGCTTTGATTCATGCTGCTGCTTGTTTTTCTGCGATTTTCACCCCAGCAGAGCGAGCAGAACTGATTACTTTATTAAAAGAATTAGGTGATTCACCAGCATTACGGTTGCGTCTTTTAGCTTGCTCCTTTGGTCTTGCTCCCATATTTGATTGGCAACTCCATATGACATTAAAGTTAAAAGGTGTAGTTAAAGGCTGGTTAAGTCGGCTCAAGAGTACTTCTAAGATTAGTGCAGGTGTTAGCTCGTGATCACAATCAGCGTCATGATTCCTACCTATCGTCGTCCCCAGGATTTGGCACGCTGTTTCAAAGCAATAGAGCAACAAACTCGTAAACCTGAGCAAGTTGTGGTAGCAGTGCGTGACACAGATAATGATACTTGGGCATTTCTCAAAGATTATCATCCCGAAGGCTTTAATTTGGAAGCAGCAATGGTTACAGTCCCTGGTGTAGTTGCGGCAATGAACGTAGCTTTAGATACAACCACTGGAGATATCATCGCCATTACTGATGATGATGCTGCACCACACGCAGATTGGTTGGCACAGATGGAAACCCACTTTTTATCTGACAACCGCATTGGCGGTGTTGGTGGGCGGGATTTGGTATATGTGGGTAATAAACTCATCTACCAAGGCGTCTCAGAAGTGGTAGGGAAATTACAGTGGTATGGACGTGTAATTGGCAACCACCATACTGGTAAGGGTACAGCGCGAGAAGTAGACGTACTCAAAGGCGTGAATATGTCGTATCGTCGTAGTGCGATCGCAGGGTTGCGCTTTGATGAACGTATGCTTGGTACTGGCGCACAGGTACACTTTGAACTGGCATTTAGCTTGACAGTGCGGAGTCGAGGTTGGAAACTCATCTACGATCCCCTGATCAATGTTGATCATTATCCAGCCCAGCGCTTTGATGAAGATCAGCGCAATAACTTTAATCACCTTGCCTGGAAAAACGCTGTACACAATGAAACTTTGGCTCTCCTAGAATACTTACCACCTCTGAGGTTAGTAGTGTTCATGCTTTGGGCTACACTTATTGGTACACGCACAGCTTTTGGTTTGCTCCAATTATTGCGATTTTTGCCAAAAGAAAAAACCTTAGCATGGCAGAAATGGTTAGCATCTATGCAAGGACGCACCCAGGCTTGGCAGACTTGGTTGTCCCGCCAAAGCTTCATCTCATCAGAGAAAGCCCATCAAGCTTCTTGAAGTCAGTTTCGATGAAAAAATTTCACCGCCAAGCATGAAAAAGGGACAAGGGAAACAACTAATCAGTTAACAGTGACCAGTGACCAGTGACCAATTTAATTTGATAACTGATAACAGATAACTGATTCATGCCCAATCCCCAATCCCCGATACCCGATCCCTATTTTCAAGTTACTAATCTAAAATCCACAATCGAATGACTTACAGGCAGGCTAATTTGACTAGTTACGCAACAACAAGCTCAGAGCAACAACAACCACCACTTTTGGGTTGGTTAGCAATTGTGGGGCTAGTGCTGGTTGTAGTAGTATCTATTTTCGCAGGTGGTGCAGCAGCTCGCCCAATTTATATTGTAGGTACTTTAGGTGTAGGGATTTTTCTGTATCTGCGGTATCCTCTTCTTTACATCGGCTTGACTTGGTGGATGTGGTTTCTTACACCCTTTATTAGTCGCCTCATAGATTACCGTAGTGGTTTTGATGCCAGCCGCTTTTTATTAATATCACAGTATTTAGTAACTCTACTCACCTTACATACCGCCTTAAAAAATCTTCCCCAATCTGCTCGCAAAGGTGGTATACCCTTTATACTAGCCTTTTTGGGTGTATTTTATGGCTTCTTGATCGGCTTTGTGAAAACTACACCCTTCACCGCAGCCAGGGGTATGTTAGATTGGTTAACCCCAATTAGTTTTGCTTTCTATATATTTATCAATTGGCGAGAATATCCTCAGTTTCGTCAAATCATTATCCGTACCTTTGTTTGGGGGGTTTTGGTTACGGGGATTTATGGTGTAATCCAATTCATGATCGCTCCAGAGTGGGATAGATTCTGGCTAGAAAGTATAAGACTCACTAGCTTTGGAGATCCTGAACCTTTTAAACTGCGTATTTGGAGTACGATGGCATCACCTGGCCCTTTTGCCAGCATGATGATGACAGGGTTGCTGTTGTTATTCACTACTAGTGAATTTGTCCGTATTCCAGCCGCAGCAGCTGGTTACTTAGCATTTCTGCTGACGATGGTGCGGACTCTGTGGGGATGCTGGGTAATCGGAACGTTAACTTTGCTATCTTCCCTCAAACCACAAATCCAAATGCGACTGATGGTAACTGTTTTGGTCATGGCCATCTGTGTTGTACCATTGACCACAATGGAGCCATTCGCAGAAGTAATTGCCACCCGCTTGGAAACTTTTAGCAATCTCGAAGACGATAACAGCGCTCAGGTTAGGCAAGGAATTTATCGAGATGGCTTGAGTAAGGCGATGGGTAATATTTTAGGCAACGGGATCGGCAATACTTTCGTTGTGAATGAAAAGGGCGTTTTAGAACCGATTGTGATCGATAGCGGTATTTTAGATATGTTTTTCACACTCGGTTGGTTTGGCGCTATTTTTTACCTGGGTGGATTGATTCTGTTGTTGTTTCAAATATTTCAATTCTCAGAGCCTCGCTTCGATCCTTTTATGGCTGCGGCGCGTGCGATCGGTCTTGCCAATTTTGCTACTCTACCCCTTGGTAGCGGTATGCTAGGAATTTCCGGTATGATTCTCTGGGGATTTATGGGCATTGTCTTGGCAGGACATAAGTATTATGTCGGTCAGCGAAATCCTGGAAGAAATTAACTGTTATTTGACACTCCCCTAGCCTAAAGGCTATGGGATTCTTGCTTCACAGGGTAGAAAATGAATTTACCCACCCTTCGGGAAGCAAGCTACGGCAAGCATCGTAAATATTTGAGATACTCCCAACCTCAAACTATCAAAATTTACCTAGAAATAGCTTCTGGTGTGCGAGACTCAACTTGACGCCGATTGTTGACAACCATTTGAATAGGGCGATCTGGGCCTGTTACCAAACCCCGACGCTTTGGTTTAACATCAGAATTATATACTAGTGCCAATTCTAAACGTGAAAGGATTGTTGCTAGTACTAGTCTCATTTCAAATTGAGCAAAAGCATCACCAATACAGCGTTTTGCACCACCGCCAAATGGTAAAAATTCATACGGTGAAAATTGTTTTTCTATAAACCGTTCTGGTTTGAATTGCTTAGGAACAGGGTATAAATCTTCACGTTGATGGGTGAGATAAATAGACCCCAACACCCGTGTACCTGGTTCTAGATCATATCCACATAGAGTTAGAGATTGCTTTACTACCCGTGGAAAGGTAAGCATTCCTACTGGGTAAATACGTAAGCTTTCGCTACATACAGCATTCAAGTAAGGCAATTTTAAAATAGTACTAGAGCTAGTATTAGAGTCAGAGCGATCGCCAATAGTATCAAGTTCTTGCAATAGCTTTTCGCGTACTTCTGGCAATTTGTGAATCCAGTATAATACCCAAGTCAAAGCTGTGGCAGTAGTTTCATGACCTGCTGTTAACAAAGTCATTAATTCATCACTTAACTCTGCATCAGTCATGGGTTGACCTGCCTCATCCCGTGCTGCAATCAATAAACTCAGAACATCGGTACGCGATGAGTCAGCTTGTTCTCGGCGTGCTTGAATTTCTGCGTGTAGAAGTTGGTAAACTCGCGATCGCCGACGTAGGAAAGTTCCCCAAGGAGTCAATGGGCCTAAATCTTTTTGCAAGACCGGAAAATAAAGCATCAAGGCTCGTAAAGGCGAACTCCCGCCGCGATTGAGCATTAAAGTCAAAAGTTTCTCTAGTTCTTGGGCGTGAGGACTATCATACAGCCCAAACACTGCTTGCATGATCACCCGCATAGTGATAACTTGCATAGCAGAATGGACATCAAATTTTTGAGCGATTTGCCACTGGCTAATAATTTCCTCTGTAACGTTACTAATTACCTGAGCGTACGATCGCATTCTCTCACCGTGAAAAGGAGGCATCAACAACTGACGTTGACGCCGATGCACTTCACCACTAACAGTAATCACAGAATTCTTACCGACAAAAGATTCAAATAACGGATCGCCTGGAGCGGCAAATTCTTTAGTATCGCTAGTCAACATCTGCTGTAGCCCTTGAGGATTGCTTATCATAACTACAGGTTCTGTTAACTGTAATGTAAAGATATCCCCATAACGTTCAGCACAGTTTTCCATATAGGTGAGGGGACTGTTGATCCACTGAAATATCTGTACTAGGGATGGGGTTTTTGGGCCGTTTGGTAGTTTCATAAGCCTTTTCTGCTGTGTGTCTGCTCTCTAGCATTGCTATCAAGTGTAGTAAATCCCGATATGAAAAGGCTGATATTTTGAGCCTGAAGCTTTATTAGTACAGATGTTCTAAATTTTGGCAATTTTACGTAATTTTTGGGAAATTAATGTCATTTTTAGTTTCAACGCCTAAAATTATTATTAACCTTAAGGGTTAACAATATTAATAGAAGCTTGCTACAATGGATATTGTTTTTAGTAATCGAAAATTTGAAAAAGAGTGCAATAACCAAAGGCTTCTAGAGAAAAATCATGGTACAGATAGAGCAAAACGCATCCGAAGACGACTAGATAATTTACGTGATGCCAACGTACTTGAAGATATGCGAAATCTTCCTGGAAGATGTCACGAATTGCTTCAAGACCGCGCAGGTCAGTTATCGCTAGATTTGGATCATCCATATCGGCTAATATTTGAGCCAGCAGATGAACCAATTCCTACCAAACCAGATGGTGGCATCGACTGGAATAAAGTAACTGTCGTTAGAATACTGGGCGTGGAGGATACTCATGAGTAATACAATCCAAAATCAATACACGCCAGATTACGTTTCTCCTCCTGGAGAGACTCTTCAAGAAATCCTTGAAGAGCGGGGTATGTCCCAAGCAGAACTGGCGGAACGTACAGGGAGACCTAAAAAAACAATTAACGAAATCATTAATGCCAAAGCTGCTATCACTCCTGAAACAGCATTGCAGTTAGAGCGTGTATTTAATATCCCAGCTAGTTTTTGGAACAACCGAGAACGACGATACCGAGAATTTTTAGCGCAACAGGAAGAAAAAGAGCGCTTAGAAAAGCAAGTTGCATGGCTTAAAGGAATTCCTGTTACAGCTATGATTAAGTCTGGCTGGATTCGGCGCTATCAGGACAAAGTTGAACAATTGCGGGAAGTGCTAAATTTTTTCGCCGTCGCCTCCCCTGAACAATGGGAGGGAATATGGTGTAGTACTCATGTGGATTTTCGGAAATCGCAGGCTTTTCAAAGTGAGCCTGGAGCAATGGCTGCTTGGCTGCGTCAAGGAGAAATTGAAGCAGCTGAGATTCCTTGCGCTACCTATGATGCAAATAAGTTTAGAGAGACACTGTTACAAGTCCGTGCTTTAACGGTTAAACCACCAGAAGTTTTTCAACCAGAAGTTGTGCGACTGTGCGCCCAGACAGGAGTAGCTGTGGTTTTTATACCCCAACTTCCCAAGGCAAGAGTCAGTGGAGCAACACGCTGGTTAAATCCTCATAAAGCACTGATTCAACTCAGCCTGCGGCATAAAACTGATGACCATCTGTGGTTTGCTTTCTTTCACGAATCAGGTCATATTCTGCTGCATGGTAAGCGCGATGTGTTCCTTGAAGGCAAAGGTGTTGCTGCTGTTGAGGATTTAGCGAAGGAGAAAGAAGCAAACAAATTTGCTGCCGACATACTTATCCCTTCTATTGAGTTCAAGCGATTTTTAGCATCAGATCAACAACCCACTAAAGTGGGCATTGAGCAGTTTGCTGCTGAAATTGGCATTGCACCGGGGATTGTAGTTGGCAGACTTCAGCATGATGGAATTTTACCGCCTACTCACTGCAATTACCTCAAGCGCCGATTTGAATGGGTTTCGGATGATACAGAAAGCTAGTTACTTGACAATTAACATCTGCCTAAAGATGGGTTATTTGTCGAATTCTTTTTTCAAATTGGTATAGTAGTCGCGACACTCAAACTACTCACGAGGATAATTATTCCCCGTTCCCCGTTCCCTTTTAACCCACATTCCGCACTTCAAAATGTAGCGCAAGAGATTACATGGTGATTCCTGAGTAGAAGTAAATAATAATACACATAAATATTCAGTAAACCCGCATTTAGAAATAAACCTGTGTGACGA
>JAHHHW010000091.1 GCA_019359115.1 Pelatocladus maniniholoensis HA4357-MV3 | reverse complement strand
ACTCAGTTGTGAAACGCTGCTGCGGCGACGATAGTTGTCGGGTTGCCGACCGTCAAAATAGCTCGATGCCAGGTTCTCTTTTTTTTCAAAAGCCTCCTATTGATATATTAGGAGGCTTTTGTTTTTATTTTTTATTGGGTATAGGAATCCTATTTGATTTTTGAATAAGCTCCGTACATCTGTAGAGTGTCAAAATCAAAGGTAGTGTGTCTAATAAACCACTCAAATATCAACTTTAAATGTGAAAATGAAGGAATTAAAGCACAAAAACGCCGAACCCATGTTTTGGCTTGCAACCAAATATCCTAAGCGCGGATTTTGTACGGGGCAATTAGGGGCGAAACGGACACAGTGTATTTTCCATTGCTCAGTTGGTAAGCTTTGATTAACAGAGTCTAAGAAACCTCTAATTTCCTTGGAGCGGTGGTAGCTAGCCCCATCCCAAAAAATTAGTAATCGTTGGTCGGGAGAGTCAGCTAGTAAGTATTCTAGGTAGTCGATAGTATTTTTTGAGTTTCCCGCATCGTAAGCTTTGAGAACTAATTCTCCAAGGAGATAGTCAACTGCCCCATAGTATGTCTGCTTATCTCGCTCGTTCACAACTGGGACTGCTATTTCTTGGTCACTTTTTCCCCATACGTAACCACTTAAATCTCCCCACATTAAATGACACTCATCCATTAACAGTACTCTCAACTTTCCTGTTTCGATTTCTTCTCGGTGATGTGCCAGCAATGTTTCAATCTCTTTTTTTTTTCTGCAACAGCATCTGGATTGGCTTTGGGGTTCAATTTTGTGGTTTTCTTCCAACTGATTCCTGCTTCGCAGAACAGGTCATAGTAACTTTGTTTTGACTCATAAACCACGTCGTACTTAAAAGCTAGCTTATATTCCAGTTCACCAAGCTCCCAGATATCTTTGGTTTGTAGCCAAGCCAAAACTTCTTCTCGTTGTCCACTCAAAAGGTAGCTTTTCCTCCCTTTATAGTTCAGGCGTAGTCCCTCAACTCCATCTTCTTCGTAGGCTTGCTTCCATCCTGTTATTGACCCTCGTGATACGTCTAAAATTGTTTGGATTTCATCATATAGGTAACCTTGATAAACCAGCTTAACTGCCAACGCTTTCCTTACCTCACGCGCATCTGGACGTAAATCTATAAAATTTTGTAGTTCGGCGATCGCCTCCACTACCATTCCCTCTGTTGACTGTTCCTGCGATACTCCTACCGTCAGTGTGGCTGTTTGTGAATGCTGACTTATCATTGTTCACTCTTAGACTTGTACGCCTCACCGTATTTTCTCTTAGTCTTGTTCAGAAATCAAATAGGAGTCCTATAGGAGTCCTATTTGATGTGATTTATGAGTCAAAACAAAGTTACTACGACTTGTTTGATGCAGCAGGAATCAGCTCGAAGAAAACCACAAAGTTAAATCCCAAAGCAGACCCAGATGCTGTTGCGGCAAAAAAAAAGAGATTGAAACACTTTTGGCAACCCACCGTGAAGAAATTGAAACGGGAAGATTGAGAGTATTGCTAATTGATGAGTGTCATTTAACCCTCTTGTGTCACTCTCCGAAAACTTTTGCAATTTCTGAATTCTAGAGCTTTTATATACGAAGCGTTCACGTAGTGTGCCGTATGGCGTATCGCAAGACTTTTTTCTAATAACAAATAGAACCACCAAGTTTTTGTAATAGGATAGCTTGTATTGATGGACTGATAAAGCTTCTAAAGATTGCCCTCTCGGAAAGTGACATAAGAGGGTTAATGTGGGGAGACGCCATTGGTTATGTGTGGGGAAAAACTGACCTGGAAATCACGGTTCCAGTCGTGAATGAGCCAAAGACTCACTCAAAATGAGCGAACGCCGAGCTACATATTTGAGGGACATACTTGAGGGGGAGAAAGCGCTTGCCGTCGGCAAGCGCTTTCTCCCCCTATCAATGATTATCATTCTTGTTTAAGAACTGTTTCTTGAATTTTTTTGATTAATTTATTTTTTGGAAGTCCCTTGCTCAGCAAAAACCACCATAACTCCAGTCCTATCAATCCTAATCCGCCAGCAGTAACGGCTCCTTTTGCCCATAAGGGTTGTTCGATGCGACGGAACTGACCCGTTTGCTTCGTTTGAGATGGTTGCATCTGTTCGTGGGACATTTGTGCAACTGCTTTGTTAGAAGCAATTCCAAACACCAATCCCAAACTCGCAACACTGCCAATGATTGCTATTTTGTTCATCATTTAAACATCTCCGTTGGCGAATGTTTCTATATTGCAAGCTACGCTAACGCGCCGGAAATAGCTCCTAGCAAAAATCCAAATCCTGCCAAGGTTCCAAAAAATGTTACTTTCTTAAGCATCGTTACTACTCCTTGTGATTTATTCAACCAATTGTTTTAGGTTGAAAGTTACGCAAACGCAGCGCATTTGTTACTACGGAGACGGAACTAAACGCCATTGCTGCACCTGCAATAATGGGACTAAGCAGCCAACCGAAGATGGGGAAAAGAATTCCTGCTGCAATTGGAATACCAGCGACGTTATAGATAAAGGCGAAAAAGAGATTCTGACGAATGTTGCGAATCGTCGCACGAGAGAGTTGAATGGCGGTAACAATACCTTGTAAATCTCCAGAGATGAGGGTGATGTCACTAGCCGCGATCGCTACATCTGTTCCTGTGCCAATTGCCATGCCGACATCGGCTTGAGCTAGCGCCGGTGCATCATTAATGCCATCCCCGACCATTGCGACAATTTTGCCTTCCGACTGAAGTTTCTCGACAGTCTCGGCTTTTTGATCCGGGCGAACTTCAGCAAAGACTCGCTTGATACCCACTTCACGGGCAATAACTTCGGCAGTGCGGCGATTATCCCCAGTCAACATCACTACTTCCAATCCCATTTTCTGCAATACTCGAATCGCGTTCACAGAAGACGGTTTCACCGCATCGGTAATGCCCATAATCCCTTGGATTTTGCTATTTACTGCAATCCAGATGACCGTTTTACCAAGATACTCCAAGCGATCCCAATGTTCCTGCAATGCACCTGTATTAATACTTAACTCATTCATCCAACGATGAGTGCCAATTTGTACCCATTGACTTGACACATACCCTTGCACACCACTACCAGCGATCGCTTCAAAATCCTGTGCATCAGTTAACTGCACACCTTGAGATTGAGCATAATTGACAACTGCTTCAGCCAAAGGATGTTCTGAATTGCGTTCTACAGATGCTGCAAGGTTCAGAAGATTTAGCTCATTGCCATTGGCTGTACCGTTAACGGTTACAAAATCGGTGACAGTCGGCTTACCTTGCGTAATTGTACCCGTTTTGTCGAGAACGACAGTCTTAAGCTTGTGCGCGAGTTCCAGACTTTCTGCCCCTTTGATGAGAATGCCATTTTCT
Source organism: Pelatocladus maniniholoensis HA4357-MV3 (assembly GCA_019359115.1). Taxonomy (GTDB): domain Bacteria; phylum Cyanobacteriota; class Cyanobacteriia; order Cyanobacteriales; family Nostocaceae; genus Pelatocladus; species Pelatocladus maniniholoensis. The sequence goes on along the minus strand of JAHHHW010000091.1, from coordinate 54,712 downwards.
GCCCCCTTACCCATTCCTACCATAATAGAAGTCGGCGTTGCCAAGCCAAGGGCACAAGGACAAGCAATAATTAACACACCGACAGTGGTAATTAGTGCCATCGTCACATTGCCCATGATGTTGTACCAGATGACAAAGGTGGCGATCGCAATGGCAATCACAGCTGGTACAAACCATCCAGTTACTTGGTCAGCTAATCGTTGAATCGGTGCTTTTGAACCTTGAGCTTGCTGCACTAACTTGACAATCTGCGCCAAAAATGTATCTTTACCCACTCGTGTTGCTCGGAATTTGAAGCTACCAGTTTTGTTAATTGTGGCTCCAATCACTTCATCTCCCGGCCGCTTCTTCACAGGCACACTTTCACCCGTGACCATTGCCTGATCGATAGTTGAGGAGCCATCAATAATCTCGCCATCTACCGGAATTTTTTCACCTGGACGCACTAAAACAATATCGCCTTCAATGACTTCGGCAAGTGAAATGTCCACTTCTGTGCCATTGCGAATAACGCGAGCTGTTTTAGCTTGCAAGCCTACAAGCTTACGAATTGCTTCAGAAGTTTGTCCTTTAGCACGATTTTCAAGCACTCGTCCTAGCAAAATCAGAGTGATGATGACTACAGCTGCTTCGTAGTACACATCAGGCGGTAATCCTCGGTCGGTGAAGAACCCAGGCTTGAAGGTGGGGAAGAGGGAATAGACATAAGCGGCACCTGTACCAATCGCTACCAATGTATCCATTGTTGCTGTGTGACGTTTGAGGGCTTTCCAAGCATTGATAAAGAAGGATGCACCACACCAAAACAGCACTAGAGTCGCCAGCACAAGCTGTAGCCAGGGATTGTGCATCCACATGGGAATAAAGGGAATGGACAACCCTGTCATCATCGGTAGTGAACCAATGACTATAATGGCGCTGATCATGCCGCCAATCCAAACTTTTCTGACTAACGCTCGATTTTCTGCTTGGCGTGCCTGCTGTTCTGTATCATCGTCTGCGGTAAATAAATCATCGTCTTGCATGGGTTGAGCAGAGTATCCCACCGCATCTACCGCATCGCAGATTGCTTCTGGGTCAGTTTTTCTCTTGTCATAGGTGACAGTGGCTTGCTCTGCCCCAAAGTTGACGCTACACTCATTCACACCACCAATAGAGCGAATCGTATCTTCAATTGTTTTAGCGCAAGAGGCACAACTCATACCCCGCAGTTTCAGATTCGTGTTTTCCATCTAGACCTCCGCGCATTGTACTCCCGTCAAATCTCCTAACGATGTCCTGAACTGCTTTTGAAAGAATTTAGTTGTAGGTAACGGTATAACCTGCGGCTGTAATTACTTGTGTGATGGCAGCTTCTGCTGCTTGAGTTTCAATCTGGACAAGCTTAGTTTTGGTATCAGCTTGAACAGTTGCGGCTGGATCGACAGTTTTCACCGCTTTTGTGATGCTTTCTTCACAGGCAGAACAAGCCATGTTAGGAACTTTGAGTTGAAGTGTCATTTGATATACTCTATTTAATGAACTAATCCCATTTTGAAATCTCCATCTTGCTGGAGAGTCAAGGGGTAGTGAGAAAAAATTTTTGGAACAAGGCGAAAGTCACTCATTCAAAAGGCACTTCCTAAGAAAAAGTGCTGGTACTAAGCCCCTAAATTTATTTATGGGGATTATCTTTTTACTTTTTACTTTTATCTTTTTACTTTTTAAGAATAGATAGCGTTAATCGACAGGATATTTAGTAATAACAAACACACTCAATAAACTTATAGCTGCACTGATGATAAACGTGGGGGTGTATCCCGTGCGCTGTGCGAGAATCCCGCTCAAAATTGTGGCAGCAATTCCACCTAAAAACATGACTGAAACTTGAATAGTATAATCAGTAGCAGCAGTTGCGCGATCGCTCTTATCCATCATGGCACTAAGCAAGGCTGTATAGGCCATACTTTGAGTTCCACTGACTAGAATACACACCGCATACAGCACAGGTAAACTGGCAATGCCCATTGCTGGTACGATATACAAAAGTGCAGTAAAAGCTGCTATCAGTCCAAACAAAATTAAAGAACGCCTGCGTCCCAAGCGTGTAATCATCACTCCAGCAACCAAGGCTAAGACAATGCGGGCGCTGTAGCTAACTACACCCAATAACCAGCCAATGTCTGATAAAGACAAACCCCTATCTACCAAAAGCGGACGAATCATGGTAGTTGTCATACTTTCACCCGCCATATACAGTAGAACGACGAAAAGCCACGGTAGCATTTTCGGGCGAGAGAAAAAGCGAACAAATGTTTGGAAATAAGATTTGTTAACTTTTGAGTTGGCGATCGCTTGTTCTTTATGAAGCAAAGTTGGTATTAAATTGAGCAGCATGAAAACCGACATTGCAATTAGACTATATCGCCATCCCACTTTTTCTAACAGAATCAGCGCCCCACCACCGCCAATAATCGCCCCAAAAAAATTTCCCCCAGCTTGAATTGCATTACCTAATCCTCGTTCTTGAGGTTCGAGCAAATTTACCGCCAATGCATCAGTAGCAATATCTTGGCTAGCAGAGAACAAACACGCCAAAAACATGCAAATGAGCAAGCTAATCAAGTTATTTTGAATATCAATAAAAGCACTGAAAAATATAATTGCTACTAACAACAATTGAAAACAAATAATCCAACCGCGATAATGCCCTAAATTCCCTATACGGTAACGGTCAATTAATGGCGACCAAAGAAACTTTAAGCCGGAAGGAAGGATTAAAAAACCCAAAAATCCAATTACCTCAAGCGACATATTTTGTTGTCGCATAAAAACAGGTAATGCCTGAAGAAAAAATGTTGTCGGTATAAACTGAGAAGTATAAAGGGTAGCAAGCAAAATCAGTTTATAAAGCATAGCTTACAAAAAAAGCAGAGGGCAAGTGATAAAACTGATAACTGATAACTGTTAAAGATTCGCACGAAATTGCACACCATAAGTTACTGGATCACCAAATCCCGCCGTCACATTTGGTGGTGGGAAAAAGAATCCAGAAGTAATATAGCGAGTATCAAACAAGTTATTTGCATATAAATAAATCCCATAATTAGTCCCTTCGTAACCAATACGAGCATTTACCAATGCGAATGGATCTTGCTTAATTTGATTGGCATCATCAAAATAATTTGTACCGTAACCGCGTAATTCTAAACGAGCAAAAATTCCACCCGGACTACGATATTGAGCTGCTAAATTATAGGTAAATTCTGGTGAAAGGGGAACGCGATTGTCACTAAAATTTGCACCAGTAAATGGATTTCTATAATCTTGGAATCTACTGTCTACATAGCCAACCGAGCCAATTAAATCTAGTCCCTGCACAGGAGTGGCTTTAAGCTCAAATTCCACTCCGGTGATGTTGACATCAGCATTGGCGACGTTGCGGAAAAACCCGAAGTCATCAGTTAGTAAAACTTGATAACCATCGACATTGGTATGAAATACGGACAAATTTGCTGTTAATCGATTGTCCAGCCAAGAAGACTTTAAACCGACTTCGTAAGTCCAAGACTTTTCCTCTCCATATCGGCGTGTGTTTTCGGTGTCAGCGCGGTAGTTGAATCCGCTTGGTCGATAACCTTTAGAGATTGTGCCATAGGCCATTAAATTAGGGTTGAATTGATATTGCAAACCAAATCGAGGAATCCATTCATCGCTTTTGATATCTGCTCCCCGCAGTTCGGGACTGCTAGGGATGACTCCGCCATTAGGAATTTCAAAGACACGCTGGCGATCTAGGGAGATATTAGAAGCTTCATAGCGCAGACCAGCAAATAGGGTTAAAGGTTCAATTGGTTTGTAGTCTAGCTGTCCGAAAACCGCGTAGGTATTACGAAATTGTTCTGCAATCACGCGATCGCGTCCTGGGGAAAATAAGCCAAATGCTGCGGCTCCAGTTTCTGTGTATTCCAGCGTATCATTATTAGCATTAAATTCGCGAGATTCATAGTATCCACCTAAAAGCCAGCGTAAGCGGTCAGCACTTTCTGGGGACTGAAACCGGATTTCCTGTGACCAGACTGTAGAATTTATACCGATAATCTGCCGCAGAAAGTCGCGCCGGGGGACGTTATCTCCTAAAAAGTTATCTTGATTAGTAAAGCGCCGTGCTGTAATTGAGGTAAATTGGAAACCTGTACCGTCATAGTTAACTTTTAAAGCTTGGGTATCACTACTAACTCGCGCATGACCATCAACTGTTTGCTCACTTTTAAAGGGATCGTCACTGTTGCGGGGGACAAAGGTAGGATTACCACTATCGGTATAGTTAGCGTAAGTATTAAATGAGACGTTCCATTCTGGGGTTGGTGTCCACAGGACTTGCGCTCGTCCGACTAGTTGCGATCGCTCTCCAACTGTGCGATCGAGAAACACATTATCTACCAAACCATCTCGTCCACTGTAGACTCCAGCAAAACGAAACCCAAGCTTGTCAGGAATCACCGCATTGCTAAGTGATAATTGCACTTCCCGGCTATTATAGTTGCCATAACTAGCTGAAAATAGCATTTCTGGGGAATCCGTTGGCTGACGGGAAATGACATTCACCACCCCACCTGGACTGCTTCTACCATAGAGCGTACTTTGTGGACCTCGCAGTACTTCTACTCGTTGTAAATCAATCAAACCCAAGTCTAAAAAGCCACCGTAATCAAACGGCACATCATCGATATAAAAGGCGACGCTATCTTGGCTAGCAAGAAAGTTAAAGTTGCTCAAACCCCGCATACTGTAGTAGTTAAATTCCGCAGCGCCAGAAGATGTCGGAAAAAAGCTAAAGTTGGGTGTGTTGTTGGCGATATCAGTGAAAGAATTAATTTGAGCATCTTCGAGTTCTTGCTGAGGAATCACTGTCAGACTCAGTGGTACATCCTGTGCGTCTTCTGAGCGTTTCTGCGCGGTTACTGTCAGTTCAATATCTGGTTCATTAGGTTTTTGGCTATCGGCTGATGTTTGAGTTTCAGGTGTTATTGGTGTCACCCCCAAAACTAAACCTTCATTGCTGTCAAACAGTTCGACTTTTGGGACCTGTGTTGTTCCCACTACGGTGATTTGGATACTATTTGCATCCTGATTGAGCGCTGCTATTTCCGTAATTCCCGCAACTGGCTTTTCTTGACGGAAGGTATTACCACTTGCTAAACGCAGTTGTGCATTGGGAATATTTGCAATAAAGTTATTACCTTCTATTTTAGTTGTGACTTGCAATTTGTCAGATGTAGTTGTTTCTAAAATAACTTCCAAACCACTAGCAGTCTGATTCAACTTTATCCCTGTTACTAAAAAAGTAGACTGCTCTTGTTGAGCTAGCCACTCCTTAACACTTATGTGAGGAAACTGAATATCTGAAAGTTGAGGAATTTTATTATCTTCTTTTGTCGTAGCTAAAGCTTGTTGATTTATAAATATGGCTAGTATGACAGCTAGTCCAAAATTTCCCAGTAGATACAGTTTCCTCATTTAATCCTCACACCAAAAAATAATCTCAAATTGTCAAGAAAAATTGACAAAATTCAAGCTATTAGTAGCAAATCAACTAAAGCGCTTATGTTGCTCAATTGTTTGCCTTGGCGGTAACAGTGTCAAATGACGAACTGTCAAACTTGTAAATCTGTGTTGAAAATAGGAATAGGGGATTAAGAAATAGATTTTCATGCTTTTATTGTGGGCGCGAGCCTCTTTAGAGAGGAGCTAGGCTAACACCTGTGGAGGTCTAGCTACCATTTCGGCAAGCGCAAAAATCATTTCGGCAAGCGCAAAAATCATTTCGGCAAGCGCAAAAATCATTTCGGCGAGCGCAAAAATCATTTCGGCGAGCGCAAAAACTAACTTCTACTTCCTTGCTTTACAGTGATCAAAGCAGAAAGCCCATGAGGGACCACGCATTTGGCTTGGGAGATAGGGGCAGGCTTAATAACTCCTGCGATACGCCCAATCATCAACTCGACTATACAACGAAGCCTGCCCCTATCTCTAAGATTCGCCCTCGCAAGAAAGGATTCCCACGATTCAAAAAACGTGGTCATTCTGTAGAGTACAAAACATCAGGATGGAAGCTTTCTAATGATAGAAAATACATCATATTTAGTGATGGTTTTAATATTGGTAAGCTTAAGTTAATTGGTACTCGTGACCTAAGTTTCTACTCCATCAAACAGATTAAACGTGTCAGAATAGGTAAAGAACAACATCAACATAGCGGAAACCAAGTAGGAATTGATGTAGGTCTAGAGTTTTTCTACGAAGAATCCCACGCGCTAAAGCCCAGTGGGAGTGTCAATGACCGTCTGTCTTAAAAATACGTGTGGGGGTGTAAGGAGTTGGAATTATATTTTTTGTCTTTTTTCTACCATAAAAATCAAACCCTAATCATCATTATTTTGCTTAATTTATTTATTGATTAATTATTCTTATAGTAAAGATCAGTTGGTTAATATGCTTTCAAAACTCTTAATAAACAAGCATTTAAGATTAATTTGACTTATTGTCAAATATCAAAAATTTTCCATAGTAAAATAAAAATATATAAAATTACTTTTCAGTAAATATACTAATAAAAAATAGTACTACTTGAGACTATGTTTTTATTTTGTGTATCTATGCAAAGCTTGAAAACATATTTATAAACTAATACATAATAAGAGTATATTTTTTGACTTCTAATTAATTTGCATAAAAAAAGTCAAATAGCAAAAACTCATATGTAGTATTTAATACTCGTTAAGAGCAACAGATTTGAGATTGACAATATTCTCAAATCTGTATTAGTTTAAGTTTTAATGCTTATTTTAAAAATATAATTTTCCTATGCATTTCAAATTAATTGATGATAATTAACCACAAAAATAGGTAGTACAAACTGTAGCAAAATAAATACCATGAGTGCGGTGAGATTATTAGACGATGTTGCAAATTTGGTAATTGTAGTAGATGAATAGAAAGTAAATAGTTGATATTATGCCCACGAAGGTGGTTTAAAAAGCTGGGGAATACCTATAAGCTAATGTAATAAATTTTGAGAGCATAAAAAATTTCCCAGCCGTTTTATGTAACTTAGTATAAGTTGTTAGATAAAACCAAGCAACATCTTCACTTTATGCAACTGATAGTAATAGGTTCAGATAGCTTGTTGCAACTGCACAAAAAACCTGATAATTTTTCTGAGGAATGTCGATGATATATAACAGTAAAATAACAACGTTAGCAGATTTGTCACGTGTGCAAGCACGTCAATTTCCAGACACGAAGGCATTGATATTTAAGGATAAATCACTTACTTATTTGCAATTAGATCGGCGAAGTAATCAAGTTGCAAATTCACTTTTAGCCCAAGGAATTCAACCAGGTGCGCGAGTAGCACTTTTAGCTAAAGATTCACTTAAGAGTTATGAAATTTTATTTGCTTGTTGCAAAATCAAAGCTGTTTTTGTACCTATTAATTGGCGTTTAGCTGCTGCTGAAGTTAGCTATATTCTCAGGGATGCTAATGTTGAAATTCTTTTTGTCGGGGCAGAATTTTATCAGTTAGTAGTATCGATTAGAAATGAGATTGATGGCGTTAAAACCATTATTGCCTTAGAAGAAATTGATGGCAATTGCCTGAGTTATGATATCTGGTCTCAGGAACATAGTGACGAGCCACCAAATATCGTTGTTGCAGCCAATGATGTAGCCGTACAAATGTATACTAGTGGCACTACAGGAAGACCCAAAGGTGTCCAACTAGGACATTATAGTTTTTTTGCGATCGCCAAAGAATTTGCTCAACGAAATCAAACTTGGATAAATTGGAACGCCACTGATAAGAGTTTGCTTACCTTATCTTTATTCCATATCGGTAGTTTATGGTGGGCTATTCGTGGTTTAGCAGCAGGAGCCGAAAATATTGTCTTAGACAATTTTATCGGTGTTGAGGTTCTCCAAGCGATTGAAAAGTATCGCATCACTAAGACATTTATGGTTCCAGCCATGATTCAAGTTTTGTTGAACGAACCATTATGCCAAAAAACAGATTTTTCATCACTAGAATATGTTATCTATGGGGGTTCCCCCATAGCTGAATCATCACTCAAAGATGCGATCGCCACATTTGATTGTAATTTTGTGCAAATATATGGAATGACCGAAACTGGCAATTGTGCCGTCTCTTTACCTGCAAAAGACCATACATCTACAAATAAAAACATCCTCAAAGCTGCGGGTAAACCCTTTCCTGGCGTATCGATAGCCATCATCAACAGTGAAGGTCAAGAACTATCTTGCTTTGAAGTGGGTGAAGTTTGTATCAAATCTCCTGCAAATATGATTGGTTATTGGAAATTACCTGAAGCTACAGCAAAAACCTTAGTAGATGGCTGGATTCATACTGGTGATGCTGGTTATTTTGATGAAGAAGGTTACATTTACATTTGCGATCGCTTTAAAGACATGATTGTTTATGGTGGCGAAAATGTTTATCCAGCAGAAATAGAAAATATTTTATACGAACATCCAGCCATCAGAGAGGTAGCAGTCATTGGTGTTCCAGATGAAGATTTTGGAGAAACAATCAAAGCGATTGTGGTTTTAAAAACAGGCATGAAAGCAACCGCATTAGATATTATTAATTTTGTTCGGGGTAAAATTGCTGATTTTAAGTTACCTAGAAGTGTTGAGTTTACTGAATCTTTGCCAAGAACGCCTAGTGGTAAATTGCAAAAGGCCAAGATTCGCGAGAAATATTGGCAAGGGTATGAACGTCGTGTGAATTAAAGGTTTGTAGTGTAGACGCTCATAAGAGCGGCTTCCGTAAGGTGGACTTTAGTCCTCAAATAAGGACTTCAGTCCTTACTACGAACTAGATTTCAATAATTTTATATTACTTCACATAGTTTGTTTTTTTCAAATCTTTCTAATGACCAATTCTAAAGTTCCACTTTGGAAACCGCTAACTGTACGCAACTTCTTACTTCTATACATCGGTGAAACTGTTTCGCTTCTAGGCGATCAGTTTTACATCGTTGCATTGCCTTGGTTAACAATACAGTTAACTAACTCTGGGATCACGCTAGGTACTGTGTTAATGAGTGCAGCAATTCCCCGTGCTATTTTGATGCTATTTGGTGGTGTGGTGAGCGATCGCTTTTCACCACGATTAGTGATGTTTGTTTCTAATGCTTTACGTGGTTTACTAGTAGTTTTATTTGCAACAATCGTTGCGCTGAAAATCACCAAACTATGGCATATTTACTTTTTTGCTGCGAGCTTCGGCATATTTGATGGCTTTTTTATACCTGCATCTAAATCAATTATTCCCAGTCTGGTATCAAAAGAACAATTAATAGCAAGTAATACTTTAAGCCAAGGAACTTCCCAACTGATTTTGCTGATTGGGCCGGCTTTAGGTGGTTTACTGATTGCAACTGCGGGGATTGAAGTAGCATTTGTCATTGATGGGATAACTTTTGCCATCACAACTATCACGCTTTTGCTCATGAAGGGAACCACAGCAAAAGCAACAGCATTGCATGGAGAATTAAATCAAAATTCTGTATCAACTAAAAAAACTATGAATTTGATTGCTGGTATGCGTGAGGGATTTGACTACACATGGCGCAATCAGCCTTTAAGAATCTTTTTGCTGGTAATGGTAATCCTCAATTTTCTATTTATTGGGCCATTACAAGTTGGGATGACTTCACTAGCTCATAGTCGCTTCCCAGGTGGTGCAGTAGCTTTAGGGATCATGCAATCAGCTTGGGGTGGTGGTGGGTTAATTGGGACACTCACACCTCAATTTGTGCCAAATCTTCCCAATATCGGAGTTTTACTGTTAACTATTGCGAGTGTTCAAGGCTTTGGTTTATTTTTACTTGGCTTTATTGGCAATATAGTACTAGCTAGTATAACAATTGCAGTGCTGGGATTTTGCAGTTGTATTTTCACTGTGGTAGGAATTACTTGGATTCAGAAACAAAGCCAACCTGAAATGTTAGGAAGAGTGATGAGTTTGGGAATGTTTTCTGCTTTTGGTATTGCTCCTCTTTCCTTTGCTATAGCTGGGATTTTAGTGAATTTAAATCTGACAATTATGTTTACTGTTGCGGGTAGCATTATGCTAATTACGAGTCTTGCTTTGGCAGCGAATCCATCGGTACGTAAGATTAGTTAACTATAGAAAGCCGGTTTGATTGATTAATTTCTATGTTGAAAACGGGGAACAGGAAAGTTACCGAACAAGGCAAAAGTAAAAAGTTAAAAGGTAAAAGGTAAAAGAAAGAAATAAAAAGAAAAATGGTTTGATGCCCCTAAATTTATTTATGGAAAAAAAGTAAAAACATTTGTTACTCTACGAGAAGCCGCTCCGCGTCTACGAGTTCCGGAGGACAAGAAACAATACGTCGATTACAAATCCCCTCAATTTATTTATGGGGGATTATCTTTTTACTTTTTACTTTTTACTTTTTACTTTTTAACTAGCTTCGCCAAAATTAAATAATCAAATAAAAGTCATATAGCCAGTGATAAAACTATGAAAGTTCAATATCAAGACAATCAGCGAATGGGAGTTGTTGTTTATGACTTCAATCATAAAACTGCTTCAGATCAAGATATTGAGGATGTGAAGCAACTGATATATGAATACAAAATTGTTGTACTCAAGGAGCAAGATTTTTCACCTGATGAGTATTGCGATTTTGGGTATCGTCTTGGGGAGGTAGAAAAATACTATCAGCCGATGTATCACCACCCAGAAAGGGAAGAGATTTTTGTTTCCTCCAATGTTTCCGAGAATAATCAGCAAGTTGGAGTTCCGAAAACTGGGAAGTTTTGGCACGCTGATTATGCGTTTATGCCGAGGCCATTTGCATTTTCAATGGTATATCCTCAGCTCCTTCCTAGTAAAGATCGTGGCACTTACTTTATTAATATGTCCAAAGTATATCAATGTTTACCAGATGACCTGAAAGCGATCGCCAATCAGTCGAGTTGTTATCACAGTGTCAGACGTTTTTTTAAAATTCGTCCTGAAGATGTTTATCGTCCGATTTCAGAAATATTGGACGAGATTGAACGAGTCACTCCTCCTGTAGAGCATCCAACGACCTTTATTCATCCCGTTACAGGAGAAACCATCCTCTACATTACCGAAGGGTTTACCTATCGCATAGATGATTCAGAGGGAAAACCGCGAGATATAAATATTCTCCAAAAGTTGTTGACTCATTCCGGTCAGTTAGACAAAAGTTTTAAATATCCATTAATAGAACATCATGAATTTGAATTAGGAGATGTGCGGATTTGGGATAATCGCTCTCTAGTGCATTGCGCTCACTATGCTGCAAATTCGGAACCAGCGGTTACATTTCGATTGACCTTGCACGATAGCGATCCTTTTTATCAGTTATAGATTATAACTCTTAAATTTTGCCTTATTTAGTCATTTAATCAGGAGAAAATATAATGTTGAAATTTCAGGATTCAAGTCAACAAAGCGTCAAACAAAATAGTATCCACATCAATAATGATGATATTTTACTAGCACAAGTACTCAAGCCTTATAAAGCTAATTGTCAGTATCTTAAATCTGCTGAAGTAATTAAAGAGGGCGATCCTCAGCATGGGGGACGCGTAATCGGACAATGTGAATTTTCGATCCCGGAATCGTGTTATATCGATGACACTGGTCATTTTAATTCAGTGGAGTTTAATATTTGCTACAACCAAATGATGTATTATGTCATAGCTAAATCTGTGAAAGAAAGATTGATGGCATCATTTCAGTCGTGGACTATGGCAGATTATTGGAATAAACAGTTACCAGATATTTATATTGTGAATTTTGAAAGTTCCTTTCGGCGTGCTATGCAGTCTTCTCAATTTTGGGGTGAAATTGAGTTTACTAATATTCGGATTAGGTCTGGGATGATGTATATAGTTACCAAATGCCGTTATTGGGATGATAAAGATGGTAATTGCAGTGGTAGTGTAAAATTAGTGATTGTAAATTCTCCGGGATAGGTTAACTCGAATTAATTTATTTTTTCACGCTCCAGACGCATAGTCGCTCCAGAAGAGAACGCCAATAAGACTTTATTTTGCTGGAACAGTATGTCTAAAATTGCATTTTTTACAACTTATATTCAAGAGGAAATAGCTAAGGTAATTGGGATAGATACATCTGAATTAGATGTCAGAATGTCTTTAAATTATTTAGGACTTGATTCACTAATTGCTGTCAAACTGAGAAATAAGTTTAGAAAAGATTTGGAAGTAGATATTCCAGCAGTAAAGTTCCTAGATGATACTAATGTTGCAAGTTTAGCAATATTAGTAAACGAGTTGAGCGAAAATGCGGACTCAAAAATAGAAAATGAAAATGACGATGAGTGGTTGGAAGGAGAATTATGAATTTAGTTGAGTTTCTCACACAACTCTCGCAACAGAATATAGAATTGTGGGTTGAAGATAATAAGCTGCGTTATCGTGGTCGCAAAGAAGGATTAACTTCCACAGTTTTAAATCAAATTAAGCAGCATAAAACAGAAATTATCGATTTGCTGCGCCAAGGTTTTCATACTTCTAAATCCTATCCCCTGACTCACGGTCAGCAAGGTTTATGGTTTTTGTATAAACTTGCACCCGCAAGTGCAGCTTATAACGTTGCTTTTACAGCTCGCATCCGCTCTCATTTAAATATTCCAGCTTTACAACAAGCATTTCAGAAGTTAGTAAATCGTCATCCAACTCTCCGCACAACATTTACACAAAAAGATGGCGAACCTTTTCAACAGGTTCATGAATACCAAGAAGTTGATTTTGAAAATATTGACGCTTCAACTTGGAACGAAGATGAGTTGACAAGCCAAGTAATAGCAGCATATCAGCGTCCCTTTGATCTGGAAAAAGGTAATTTATTGCGGGTAAATTTATTTACTTGTTCTGAAGAAAATTATGTAATATTACTAACCATACATCACATTGTTATTGATGGTTTTTCCCTGGGAATTATTCTCGATGAATTGCGATCGCTCTACGAAGCGGAAAATACAGGTCGAGTCATATCTTTACCTGCTATTAAGTACCAATATCAAGACTTTGTACAGTGGCAGAGAAATATTTTAGCAAGTTCTGTGGGCGATGAATTATGGAATTATTGGCGCGAACAATTAGCGGGTGAGTTACCCATCTTAAAATTACCAACAGACCGACCGCGACCACCAATTCAAAGCTATCGGGGAGCTTCCCATACTTTTGAGTTAAATCAAGAGTTGACTTCTCAGCTGCGAGAAATGGCGAAAGCTCAAGGAGCAACCCTTTATATGACTTTGTTAACAGCCTTTCAAGTGTTACTTTACCGCTTGTCAGGTCAGGAAGATATAATCGTGGGTGCGCCGATTGAGGGGAGAAGTCAGCCGGAATTTGCGGAAACTGTGGGTTTTTTCGTGAATATGCTGGCTTTACGGGTAAATATAGCTGGTAATCCGACATTTTCTCAGCTTTTAACTCAAGTCCGCCAAACTGTATTGGATGCGATCGCTCATCAAGATTATCCCTCTACTTTACTAATTGAGCGATCGCAACTCAACCGTGATCCGAGTCTTCCTGGTCTTTTTCGCGTTTCCTTTAACTTGTTTAAGCTAAGTGAAATTGCTCAAGATTATGAATTATCTGTATCTGATAAAACTAAAATTAGAGAAAATTGGGGTGGGTTAACTTTAGAACCTTTTGTGATTCCTCAGCAGGAAGGACAGAATGATTTAGTTTTCGACATGATGGAAACGACTGAATCATTAATTGGTATTTTCAGATACAACACCGATTTATTTGATGCTACGACAATTAGCAGGATAGCGAATCATTTTCAAACTTTACTCGCAGGGATTATTGCTAATCCACAACAGCAAATAGCTTCCTTACCTCTGCTAACGGAAGTTGAAGCAAATCATTTGTTGTGGAAGTGGAACAACAACCAAGTTGATTATCCCCAAGATCGAGTTATTCATCAGTTGTTTGAGAACTGTGTGAACCAGCAACCAAACGCGGTTGCGGTGATATTTCCAAATGTAGAGACGCTTCATGAAACGTCTTTACAATTAACGTATCAAGAATTAAACAGCAAAGCCAATCAACTCGCACACTACCTGCGTTCTTTGGGAATAGGTGAAAATCAGCTGGTGGGAATTTGTGTCGAACGCTCCCTAGAAATGATTATTGCATTATTGGGAGTTCTCAAAGCAGGTGGAGCTTATTTACCTTTAGATCCTGCGTATCCCGAAGAACGCTTGAACTTTATGCTGCGTGATTCTCAAGTCTCAGTGCTGCTGACGCAACAAAAATTAGTAGCAAGTTTACCAATAGAGGATTTAACTGTAGTTTGTTTAGATCAAGATTGGCAAAATATTTCCCAGGAAAGTGAAGATAATTTAGTTATTAATACTACATTTCAAGATTTAGCCTACGTGATTTACACATCAGGTTCCACAGGTAAATCTAAAGGAGTGGCGATCGCTCATCATAGTTTAGTAAATGCGTTTTATGCTTGGGAAAAAGCTTATCAACTCCAGTCTCTGACTAGTCATTTACAAATGGCGAGTTTTGCTTTTGATGTGTTTTCAGGGGATGTAATTCGCGCTCTTTGTAGTGGTGCTAAGTTAATTTTATGTCCGCGTCAGTGGCTGTTGGAACCAGACAAGTTGTATAAACTGATGTTGGTGGAGAAAATTGATAGCGCGGAGTTTGTTCCAGCTGTGTTGAGAAACTTGGTTGAGTATTTACAAAGAACTCAGCAAAATCTCCACTTTATGAAATTGTTGGTAGTCGGTTCAGATAGTTTGTATGTGCAAGAATATCAAGAATTTCAGCGTTTTTGTGGCGCGCAGACACGTTTGATTAATTCCTATGGGGTAACGGAAGCATGTATTGATAGCACGTATTTTGAATTGGGGATTGGGAAATTAGGAACTGGGTTGGTTCCTATTGGTCGTCCATTTGCGAACACGCAAGTTTATATTTTAGATCGGTATCTGCAATTAGTTCCGATTGGGGTTGCGGGTGAATTATATATAGGTGGTGCTGGTTTAGCTCAAGGTTATTTAAATCGGGACGATTTAACTAAAGAGAAATTTATCCCTAATTCCTTCTACCCCCACACCCCTATTTTGTACAAAACAGGAGATTTAGCGCGTTATCTTCCTGACGGTAATATTGAATTACTCGGTCGAATTGACGATCAAGTGAAGATTCGGGGTTTCCGAATTGAACTAGGGGAAATTGAAGCTGTTTTGAGTAGTCATCCCCAAGTTCAAGCAGCAGTGGTGATGGTTCGAGAACTGCAAACCGACAATAAATCTATAGTTGCATATGTTGTTTCTCAGCAACAATCATTAACAACTAGTGAATTGCGTAACTTTCTCAAACAGAAGTTACCTGATTATATGATTCCCAGTGCGATCGCCATCCTGGAAACTTTACCTTTAACACCCAACGGTAAAATAGATCGGCTTGCTTTACCAATTCCAGATATCGAACAGAATCGACAAATAGACTTTGTTCCACCGCGCACAGCAACGGAAGAAGCGATCGCTAATATTATCGCTGCTGTTTTGGGACTCACACAAGTAGGCATTCACGATAACTTTTTTGAATTGGGGGGACATTCCCTACTTGCGACTCAAGTGATTGCGCGATTACAACAAACCTTAAATATTGAGTTACCGCTACGCTCTTTGTTAGCATCTCCCACAGTAGCTGGATTGAGTGAAGCACTGACATCTTCGACAAAGACAGAATCTTCAGTTAATTTACCAACAATTGTCCCAGATCCACAACAGCTATATCAACCTTTTCCCCTCACCGATATTCAACAAGCTTATTGGTTAGGACGCAATGAAGCTTTTGAATTAGGGAATATTGCTGCTCATGGTTATTTAGAATTAGATTGCAATCGCTTAAATTTAACAAGATTAAATCAAGCTTGGCAAAAACTCATTTTGCGTCACGATATGCTGCGTGCTGTCATCTTACCAGATGGTCAACAGCAAATTCTGCCAACAGTACCGGCTTATGAAATCGAAGTTTTAGATTTGCAAGATTTAGAGGTGATGCGTGAGCAGATGTCCCATGAAGTCTTACCTGCGGAACAATGGCCTTTATTTAGGATTCGAGCTACACCCATAGATGAACAGCGTACCAGACTCCACCTCAGTTTTGATGCTTTGATTGCTGATGCTTGGAGTGTGTTTCTGCTGATGCGGGAGTGGTTACATCTATATAATAATTCTGAGTTTGTATTATCACCCTTAGAACTTTCCTTCCACGATTATGTGCTTGGGGAATCAACTTTAAAAAATACACCCCAATATCAACGTTCTCAAGAATATTGGTTTAACCGACTAGATACCTTACCACCAGCACCAGAATTACCTTTAGCGAAAAATCCC
This sequence comes from Pelatocladus maniniholoensis HA4357-MV3, assembly GCA_019359115.1. Taxonomy (GTDB): domain Bacteria; phylum Cyanobacteriota; class Cyanobacteriia; order Cyanobacteriales; family Nostocaceae; genus Pelatocladus; species Pelatocladus maniniholoensis. Next base: position 38,252 of record JAHHHW010000091.1, on the reverse strand, counting down.
AATGCGATCGCCAATCCTCGGTTTCAACGTCGCAGTTCCCAACTGTCTCCAGAACAATGGCGCAAATTACAAAATCGCGCTCAACAATTTAACTTAACTCCTTCGGGAGTTTTATTAGCTGCTTTTGCAGAAATCCTCAGTCAATGGAGCAGAAGTCCCAAGTTTACTATTAATCTCACATTATTTAAGCGTTTACCTTTACATCCCCAAGTTAATGAAATTGTCGGAGACTTCACTTCTTTAACACTTTTAGAAGTCGATCGCTCAGTTCCCGAAAGCTTTAGCAACCACGCTCAACAATTACAGCAACAACTGTGGCAAGATTTAGATCACGGTTATATCAGTGGTTTGCAGGTACAGCGAGAACTTAACCGTCAACGCCAAAGTTACCAATTTATCCCAGTGGTATTTACTAGTACGCTAGGTTTAGAATCACTTGGTCAGGATACATCAATATTAAGTCAGTTAGGGGAGATTGTTTACAGTATCAGTCAAACCCCGCAAGTTTGGTTAGATAATCAAATCACAGAGCAAAACGGAACTTTAATATTTAACTGGGATGCGGTGGAAGAACTTTTCCCCGCAGGTTTGCTGGATGAGATGTTTGCTGCTTACTGCGATTTGCTTCAACAACTAATTACCTCAGATGCGATTTGGAGCGCAAGTCAGGGAGAATTACGACAACCCACAATTGCAAATTATCCCACCGCACCCATTTGTGAGGAAACTTTGCACAGTTTGTTTATCAAGCAAGTGCAAATCCAAGCTCATTCTCCAGCCATCATTACCCCAGAGCGTACCCTAACTTATCAGGAATTATACCAACGCGCTCTGCAATTAGCATCTCAATTGCAAGAATTGGGAGCAAGTTGCGATAATGCGATCGCCGTTGTCATGGAAAAAGGTTGGGAGCAAGTTGTTGCTGTACTAGGAATTTTAATCGCTGGTGCGGCTTATCTCCCCATCGATTCTGAATTACCAGCAGAACGACAATGGTATTTACTCACCCAAGGACAAGTTAAATTAATTGTCACTCAACCTCATCTTCAGCTATCTTTGCCATCAGGTGTTCAACAAGTATGTGTGGAAAGTCAACTCATAGGAGATGAGAAAGATATTAAACTAGTCCAAACTCCCGATGATTTAGCTTATATTATCTACACTTCCGGTTCTACGGGTTTACCCAAAGGAGTAATGATCGATCATCGGGGTGCGGTAAATACAATCTTAGATATTAACCGACGCTTTGCAATTAAACCAGGCGATCGCATCTTAGCTTTATCAACATTAAACTTCGACCTTTCAGTTTACGACATCTTCGGTATGTTAGCGGCGGGAGGAACGATAGTCATTCCCTCAGCAGAGCAAACCAAAGATCCTGCACACTGGTTAGAGTTTATTGTATCTCAGCAAATTACCCTGTGGAACTCAGTTCCAGCTTTGATGCAAATGTTGGTAGAATATCTCGCCAACCAACCACAACGACCTCCATCTCTACGTTTAGCTTTCTTGAGTGGAGATTGGCTACCTCTAAATTTACCAAATCAAATCCAAAAATTGTGGTCAAATATCCAAGTCGTGAGTTTAGGAGGAGCAACAGAAGCTTCAATTTGGTCAATTTACTATCCCATTACCCAAGTAGATCCTAACTGGAAAAGTATTCCCTACGGTAAACCACTCGATCATCAACAAGTTTATGTATTAAATCATAATTTACAGCAAACTCCTGTTTGGGTAACGGGACAACTATATATTGGCGGTATCGGTTTAGCAAAAGGTTACTGGAAAGACGCAGAAAAAACAAACGCTAGCTTTATTACTCATCCAGTTAGCAAAGAAAAATTATATAAAACAGGTGATTTGGGACGCTATTTACCCGACGGGAATATAGAATTTTTAGGAAGAGAAGATTTTCAAGTCAAAATCAACGGTTATAGAATTGAACTCGGTGAAATTGAAGCAACATTAAAACAGCATCCCACTGTCAAAGAAGCAGTAGTCACCACAGTCGAACAAACACAACAATTAGTTGCTTATATTTTTAGCGAACACCACATCACACCAACTCCCAATCTAGGAGAAGCTTACCAACCACCTCAACAAGCAGGAGTATTAAGCGATGCTGGAGGACGCATCGAATTTAAACTCCAGCAACCAGGAATCCGCACATCAGAATCATCGCAAATTACTATTCACTTACCGAAATCTGAACTTGAGCAAACACCTTATCTAGAACGCCAAAGTTACCGACAATTTCTACCGCAACAGATTTCCCTAGAACAATTTAGCAAATTTCTCAACTGTCTCCAGCAAATGCAATTGGGTGATTATCCCATTCCCAAGTATCGCTATCCTTCTGCTGGGAGTCTTTATCCGGTACAAACTTACTTATTCATCAAACCCAACCGCATCGAAACACTCCCAGCAGGAATATATTATTATCATCCCAGCGACCACCGTTTAATCTTACTCCACAGCACCAACGAAATAGACAGCAGTGTTTACCTTGAGAATCAACCACTTTTTGAACAATCTGCTTTTGCAATCTATTTGATTGGGAAACTGAGTGCGATCGCACCGATGTATGGAGAACTCGCTAGAGACTTCTGTCTTTTAGAAGCAGGACACATCGGTCAATTACTCATGAACAGCGCACCAACCCAAGAAATTGGTCTTTGTCCCCTTGGTTATTTAGAATTTCCCCAAATTCAAGATTTATTTAAATTAGAAGCAAATCAAGTTCTCCTTTATAGTTTTGTTGGTGGAAAAATAGACCCAACAGATTCTCAGCAATGGTTATTACTTAAAAATCCTCAAACTACCAAATCAAATTCTAGCCAATTTCGAGAATATCTACAGCAAAAACTTCCACAATACATGATCCCGGCTGAATATATTCTCATTGACACCTTACCCCTAACCCCTAACGGAAAAATAGATAGAAAAGCTTTACCAACTCCCAATCTCGCAACATCCAAATCAGCAGCTTTAGTACCTCCGCAAACCCAAACCGAAAAAACAATAGCCGAATTCGTCCAACAACTCCTGCAAATTGAAGCAGTGGGAATACAGCATAACTTCTTTGAATTAGGAATAGACTCACTCAAACTCGTGCAGTTGAAGAATCACTTACAAACTCAACTCCAAGTCAACATTCCCATGCGCCAACTATTGGTTGAAACCACAAATATTCAACAACTAGCATTAGCTATTGATGAGCAATTAATCATAGCTAAAATCACACAAAAACCTTTATCTACAGGACAAGACGACGAGAAAGAAATAATTCAAATCTGAATGTATTATTCGTGTTCATCCAATACTGCTCGGATAAGACAAATCTATTGACACCCTGTAGAGACGTAGCAATGCTACGTCTCTACATACGAAAAATCCTATCCCTTGCAGGATTGCGTGTTCATCCGTGTTCGTTAATCAAAAACAATTTTCTCACCACCCAATCAAACAACGAACAAAAAAATTATGAACAAAAACCAACTTTTAATCGAACTCGAAAAACGAGGAATCAAACTCTGGCTAGAAAATGACCTATTAAACATCGAAGCACCCAAAGGAACATTAACACCAGAACTACGCGATTCCCTCAAAGAACATAAACCAGAAATTATCAAACTCCTAAATCTCAACAACATCAAAACAACCTCCCTACCAATCATCAAACCAAATCCTCAGCAACTTCATCAACCATTTCCCCTAACCGATATCCAACAAGCACATTGGTTAGGACGCAACAAAGTATTTGAATTAAGCCATGTCAGCAATCATGTTTACATAGAATTTGAAACTAATAATTTAGACATATCCCGCCTTACAGCAGCTTGGCAAAAACTCATTCAACGTCATGATATGCTAAGGGCGATAGTATTACCCACAGGAGAGCAACAAATCTTAGATAAAGTTTCCGATTATCAAATTACCATCTTAGATTTACGAGAATCAGAAACCTCAAAACTCGAAACTGAATTAATAGCAATCCGCGAAAAATTATCTCAGCAAAACTTACCTTCACATCAATGGCCTTGGTTTGATATTCGAGCTACTTATTTAAATCAACAACAAATTCGACTACATCTGAGCATGGATTTATTGCTGATAGATGCTGCGAGTATTCGGATTTTATTTCACGAATGGAATCAACTTTATCAAAATCTGGAATTATCATTACCAACATTAGAATTATCATTTCGAGATTACGTCATTACCAAAAATTCTCTCCAAGACTCAGAATTAGTCAAGCGATCGCAAACTTATTGGTTCAATCGTTTAGATACTTTACCACCAGCACCGGAACTACCCCTAGCTTGTTTTCCCAATGAATTAAAAGAGTATACATTCAAACGCCGTGCTGGAAAACTAGAACCTCATATATGGCAAAAATTAAAACAGCGAGGTCAAAAAGCTGGTTTCACTCCTTCTATCATTTTGCTAACCGCTTTTGCAGAAATGTTAACTTTATGGAGTAAAAATCCTTCCTTTACTCTCAATTTAACTGTCCTGGAACGTCTACCACTCCATCCTCAAATCAATCAAATTATTGGCGATTTTACAAATACAAATCTTTTAGCAATAGACAATTCCTCACCAAATACATTTACAAATCTAGCTCTAAAAATCCAGCAACAATTACTACAAGACTTAGATCATATTTATATTAGTGGAGTAGAAGTACTGCGGAAATTGCTCAATCAAAAGCAAACAGAATTGACCGCAGCTATGCCTATAGTATTTAGTAGTGTTTTAGGTTTGGGTAATTTTGCTCAAGGAGATTTAGAATATAACTTTTTAGGAGAGGTGGTGTATGGTATTAGCCAAACCCCGCAAGTTTCCTTAGAACATCAAGTTGCAGAACACAATGGTAGCTTAATTTTTAATTGGGATGCAGTGGAAGCACTTTTCCCTATGGGGATGTTGGATGAAATGTTTACAGTTTACTGCAATTTGCTGGAGCGTTTAGCCCAAGAAGATGAATTGTGGACAGTACCCATAGAATTATTACCACCAATCCAAATTCATCATCCTCATACACCAATCCCGCAAACAGCTTTACTCCACACTTTGTTTTTTGAACAAGTATCTCAACGTCCACAACAACAAGCTGTCATTAGCAGCGATCGCATTCTCACCTATCAAGAGTTAAGCGATCGCGTCACTGAATTAGCACGACAATTAGGCGATCATTCTCAGGTGGCGATCGCGATCATTATAGAAAAAGGTTGGAAACAGGTTGTTGCTGCTTTGGGTATCCTTGCTGTTGGTGGGATCTATGTCCCCATCGATCCAGGATTACCCAAGGAACGTATATGGTATTGCTTACAACAAGCACAAGTCAAACTCATACTAACTGAAACTTGCCTTGTTCATAGTCTGGAATATCCAGAGAACATCCCGACTTTGTGTATAGATTCATTACCAACTTTACCATCTCACCAGCCATTCCAGCAAATCCCAAAACCCACAGACTTAGCCTATATTATCTACACCTCTGGTTCTACAGGAACACCCAAAGGTGTGATGATTACTCATGAAAGTGCAGTCAACACGATTTTAGATATTAACGAACGCTTTCGGATCGATTCAGGCGATCGCATCTTAGCTATTTCTGCTCTCAGCTTTGACCTCTCAGTTTACGACATCTTCGGCACTTTAGCAGCAGGAGGAACAATAGTCATTCCTGATGCTGCAAACAGTAAAGATCCATCTCATTGGAGTGAATTAATTACCACACACCAAATCACAATTTGGAACTCAGTTCCGGCTTTCATGCAGATGTTAATTGAGTATAATTTAAATCATCCTCAAGTTGCATTTCATACTCTCAGATTAGTTTTATTGAGTGGTGATTGGATACCCTTGAATTTACCCACTCAAATCCAAGCATTATCTCCACAAGCCGAAATCATTAGTTTAGGAGGAGCAACAGAAGCCTCCATTTGGTCAATTTATTATCCAATTACCAAAGTTGACCCCAACTGGAAAACTATTCCCTACGGTAAACCACTTAAAAATCAATATTTTTATGTGTTTAATTTATCTTTGAAAAAATGTCCTCTTTGGGTGACAGGAGAATTATATATTGGCGGTATCGGATTAGCAAAAGGTTACTGGAAAGACGCAGAAAAAACAAACGCTAGTTTCATTATTCATCCAGTTACCAAAGAAAAACTATATAAAACAGGCGACTTGGGACGTTATTTACCCGACGGGAATATAGAGTTTTTAGGAAGAGAAGATTTTCAAGTCAAAATCAACGGTTATAGAATTGAACTCGGTGAAATTGAAGCCACATTAAAACAGCATCCCACTGTTAAAGAAGTTGCAGTTATAAAAGTCAAAGAAATACAACAATTAGTAGCTTATATTGTTCCCCAACCGAAGTCAAACATCACCACCAAAGAAATACGTTCTTTTCTGCAAACCAAATTACCAGCATACATGCTCCCCTCTACTTTTGTGTTGTTAGCATCTTTACCGCTCACAGCAAGTGGTAAAGTGGATCGTCAAGCACTACCTATTCCTGAAGGTACGCAACCAGAATTAACACAAACTTTTACCCCGCCTCGTAACCAAGTAGAAGAACTATTAATTACAACTTGGATGGAATTATTTCAACTTCCGCAAATCAGCATTTATGATAACTTCTTTGCATTAGGCGGACACTCATTTTTAGCACTACAATTAATTTCAGAAATCAATCAAAAATTTCACACAAATATACCTCTCAGCACACTTTTTCACTATCCAACTGTAGCCGAATTAGGAAATTTTCTCATCCAAAATCATCACGCTTCCCCAACACCTATATCTTTAGTCCCCATCCAACCACAGGGAACTCAACCACCATTATTCTGTATTCATCCCACAGGAGGACAAGTAATGGTGTATCAACATCTTGCCACCTGTTTAGGAACAGATCGACCTGTATACGCTCTCCAATCCCGCGCTCTCAACAACTCACTGGATGAGCATAATAGCATTGAAAATATGGCTGTAGAATACGCCAAAATCATTCGCCAACATCAACCTCATGGTTCTTATCATCTCATGGGTTGGTCTATGGGCGGAGTCATTGCTGTTAGTGTTACCAAAGAATTAGAACAGCAAGGATGTAAAGTTGATTTTGTTGGGCTTGTAGATGCATTCTTATTTCCAGATCATACACCAACTTTTACACCCGATCCCTTGTATGAATTAGCGTTAGTGTTTGGTGGTACTTTTGTTGATGCTTTGATAACGCTAGATGCTGTTCAACAGCAGCAACTACGAGATCAACTCATAATTTTAACTTGTGTTGAACGTCTGCAATTAATGATGAATTGGGGACAATCACAAAATTTATTTTCAAAAGAACTATCAGAAGTATCAATTGAAATATTGCAAAAACAACTAGAACTAACCGAAATTCACCAAAAACTCTTAAAAAACCACCAAATACCTCAAATCCAAGCTCAACTCTGCATCTGGTGGGCTGCACAACAACTCACACCAAAATTACCCCGTACCAACTGGAGTCAATATACTATCAACACAACTCACACAAAAGTCTTACATGGCAACCACTTTACCATCATGCATCCCCCCTACATCACAACACTTGCCCAGCAATTACAAGTGTACATTTAATTAACGTGGCATAAAATTACACCAGATTTACACTACCAAAAACGGCTAAATGGAGTTTTTTATAAACTTTAAACCCCCGCGAACGCTTGTTTCACGAGGGTTTTGCTTATGATGCCAGGAACCGGACTTGAACCGGTGACACGAGGATTTTCAGTCTTCTCTCAACCTCTATTTATCAGTACTTTCACGCTTTACAAAACTCCTTTACCTTCAAATTACCCCAAAAAATTGCTGACAATATTTACCTTGCCTAATTTATTTGGGTGTTGCCATCCGTGAGAGGTTAAGATTTTAAGTTTACCTTTTCAATATGAATCTTTGTACTATGAAATAGTAATGTTATTAACTCAATTTTGGTATTTTGGCGATTACGAACACTCAATTTACAATCCAAAAATTTACTTATCTACTGTCATAGCTCTCCCAAAATACCGTCGATATAATTCACAACTGATTGCCACCTGATTCCCTCGTAAAGTAACAAGTCCCATACTGTGTAGCTTAAATCCTAAAAGCTGTTCCATCTCTACAGATTGTGATGACTTTAAAACTTGGTTATATGCTGCCGCTAATTGAGGATGTTCTTGGAGATTTCGTAAATGCCGATGTAGGTGATTGCTGTAAATTCCTGCATCTGTAGCAGCCATTTGCACTAGCTGATTGAGAGTTAGGTCATGCCGTGCTAGGTGGTAGAAAGCTTGTTGCACTAAATAAGGATGTCCTGCCACAAGTTGCATTAACTCAGATACTTCACTTTCTGATAGATTCAATCCATAACATGAAAGTAAACTAAAGACTTGTTCGGTTGTAAACGCCTGCAATTCTATTGCCAATCCTACATTAAAAGGAGATTTATTAATATCTAAAGGAATATAAACTTCTGTAGAATGAATAATTATTAAGCGTAAATTTTGCCAGAGAGGATTACCACTATCTCCATAAGCTGCTTCTTCATACCACGATCGCAACAAGGTAAAGAAATCATCAGCAATTTCTGGATGCAAAAATACTTCATCAAGTTGATCCAAAGCTAAAACTAAAATACCGTTTATATCCGGTAGCAAACAGTCTTCAAAGTAAGCTGTACAGTTGCTTTTGCTGCCAAAGGTTTCGCTCCAATAATCCTCTACTCTATGAGGCAAGTGGAGCTTGCGAGTAATAGATGCACAGAACCAACGCAAAAACCGATCCAAGTCAGTGAAAACTGCTCGATCTGCTTGCTGTAAACTAAGGGCTACAGTATGTACTTCCAGTCCATCTTCACTATCAAAATTCTGTTTTTTCGCATGAGCGAGAATTCTCACCATTAGAGAAGTTTTACCCATTTGACTAGGCGCTTTGATGCGAATTAGCGCTCCTGATCGAGTAATTTCTTCATAACAGCGTGATTCTGCGGGAGGACGTTCTACGTAAAAAGTAGAGTCCAATGCTACCAGTCCAAACGGTGCTTCTAATGGCGTTGGGAGATGCGGTGACGCACAGAGTATTTCATCTATATTTCTCCTGTCCCAGTGTTCCTCAATCCCCGCGTCCCTCAGTCCCCGTGTCTCCGTGTCCTCTTCATGAATAGCTCGCTGTGCCAAAACAGCCATTAAATTATTTTTACTGACTTTCTCTCCCAGACTAGATGAAAGGATATGCCATAGTTTTGGCCCGACATCATGTTTTATGTATTCAGGAGCATAACCACTCTCTACTGCAATTTGGTCATATTTTTGACCTAACCAAGATCCCCGCAAAACAGCAACCTCAATGTTTCTCAAATGTCTAGAGTTCTCAGCAAAAACAGCCGCATCTGCTAGCTTCAAGGCTAGTTCAAAAGGTATAATTTTCTCTCCAATACTATCAGTCATTTGTCTTCACTTATACCAGTTGGCAAATTTCCATAATTGCTTTTTCTGCAATCTGCTTAAACATCCCAGTTAAAGGATGATTGGGATATTGCAAGCAAAACAAGCCACAACTACCTAGTTGCACCATATCTTCTGACAGTGGCAAGATACCTGCTAGGGTTATGTTATAAGTTTTTTCTACTTTTTGTTGTAGTGCTGAAAAGTCCATTCTCATTGGTGTTTTATTAACGACTAGCATCATGTTACGGACTTTGAGCTGACGAGCAACATCGATTGTAACTGCTGTTCCCTCAAAGTCTTGGCAATCTGGGCGCATGATCACCAACAATAGGTCAGAAATAGCGATAGATAATAAAGTTTCTCGACTCAGACCAGGGTGAGTATCAATAAATAGGTAATCTAAATTTAGTTCTGCGATTAATTGTCGAAATCCACTATTGAGTAGACTAACGTTGTATCCTTCGTACTCAATTCTGGCAATTTCATCAGCACTTACACTAGAAGGAATTAGGAAAAGTTTACCTTTGCCTTCTATCCCTATATGAGAGCTAATGTCGCAAGCCGTTTCACGAATGACACTACGATGCCACAAATAGTCATTTAAAGTATTTTTAATAACAATCTGATCAGTGTGAAACAGATTATGAATACCTGGAGACTTAAGGTCAGTATCCACGACTGCAACTCGGTTTCCCTTTTGGGCGATCGCCACTGCTAAATTTGCTGTTAAGTTAGATTTACCAGTTCCGCCCCGAAAAGAATGAATAGCAATAATTTTAGACATAAGACACCTCGCCAGCGTTGGGAGTCTACTGAGCGCGGGAGTATTCTCCTAACTGTTCCATTTCTTAGAATCGCGCGATCGCACTAGAATGCGAAAGATCAGTTTTGCGGCGAAGAATAACTTGAAAAACTGGTCTTGACAAAAAATAATTTTTATGGATGTGTTTTTTGAAACAAGACTTGATAGCATAGTAATTAAAGTAATATTTATCACTTTAATTAGACAAAAAGGATGGGAAACTCGTCGTAAAGCCGAGAACGAACGACTAAAACGGGAAATTGCTCAGATGGTTGTGCTATTGCGTGAATCTCTAGTAAGTAAGGATGAAGCTATAAACAACCTCTACGTTGTAGCAGAGCGTATGGATCGGATTCAATCCTTGGTTGATTCAGTGGAAGACGAAACAATAAGCAATACTGTAGGTCTGATACAAAAGTTTAGACGCATCTGGCTTGCAATTAAAGAGATACTTTCGGAATAAACAAGCACGCTCATGAGCAAAAAATCAGTACCAACCACAAGAATTCAAAATAAAACAAAGTTGGGAGAGCAAATTCGCAATATTGCTGACCGACTCAAACAAGAGACTGAGGTGCAGATAAAAGCAACATCTCGTATTTTAGGGGCTGCTGCTCAAATTTCCGAAAATCATGATCGCCTTATTAATGAAGTAGTCGATATGGTTGAAGAAGACCTTAACCAACAAACCCAGACATATCAAAGAGACATTTATACAGTTGAGATTCTCAAGAAACAGTTTAAAATATTACGTGAAGCAAAGGATCACTTTAAACTGAAAGCTAGTAGTTGGGAATCTCTTGCTAACAAACTAAATGATCCAGCATTCCAAAAGCTTATGCCTGAGAATAGACCTCAATCAGATCAGGCTTTGAAAAGCAAAAGCAACGGTATGAGAAAACTTGAACATGATCATAAGAATCTTGAAGGATTGACAGTTCGTTTAGAACCAGATGTCGCAGAAATGTTTCCTAATTCTCAAGCAGTAAATGAAGCTCTACGTTTTCTGATTAGAGTTACGAATAAAAATCGTTGCTGAAACTATAAATTGGACAAAAGTTTTTCAATCTTTACCTCGGATTCACAGGTGAATATTCCCCAAACCGCCACCGTAAGGGAGTAGCATTTCGGGTTTCCAAAATTTGATCTATCCCAAACTCAACTAAACGCTGTGCCTCAGCAAAACTACTTAAGCGCTCTGCATCCCAAATTACTTTTGCCTTTCCTGTTAATTGCAGAGTATGTCCTTGTTCAAAATCAATAAACAATAAACCTGCACCTGCATTTACAGCCAAGTTACCGAAGCTCTGAAACATATTGTTACCAGCGTAATCGGGAAACACCAGCTTGTTACTATTTAAAACTTGCACAAATCCCGGATATCCACCTCGATGCGATGCGTCTGCACCAACTTCCGGATGGGAAGTGGCGATGAAAAAAGTATCGGCTTGGGTAATCCAGTGTTTATCCTTCTCATTCAAAGCCTCTCTAGTAAAGATTGCAGGGTTTTCTAAAGATTCTGTAGTTACTACGTCTAAGTGACGCACTTGAATATACTTAGGACAATTAAAAAACGCTTGCTCAATACTGACGTTTATCTTTCCTCCTGGCTGAATTTCTGCTTTACCGTTAAGACGCAAGCGCCTACGATTTACCAAATCAATTACAAGTAAACCGATTTGTGGATTATCACCCAGGTTTTGATGTAACAAATCGCTTGCTAAGAAAAACTCATCAATCAGTAAAGTCTGCTGGTTTAACACTTGCACAAAACCAGGTTCTCCCGTAAGCAATGATGCCCAAACTCTACCTTTCGTGTCTACCGTACTCGCAATGACCAATTGCTGGGTACGCAAGAATTGTTGAGCAGCTGGTTTAATAACACTGCTAATGAGACTACACAGACGCTGCGCCTCTTCTCGCACTCCCGCTTGGGTTTGGACGGCGATTTCTCCAGAATGAAAAGACATTGGAATTTTAGATTTTGGATTTTTGGATGAGTCAGCAATTCAGTAACGTCGCTTTCTTAATATTTCATTACACAACCTGAATTGCTCAAGATCAGTTTGGCAAAAATTAAACACAGTAAAAACTGATCTTGGCGAATATTTATTAATGTGTTATTGCAAATGACATCCTGGTTCTACAATATTTATACCTAGACAGTTGAGCTTAATTCTCAGCGATTTCTATTCATACTCAGGTCAAACACACTTAAAATATCGTGGCTACTCTCAAAGCTTCTCAACAGGGACTAGCAAAAATTAAGCAAGCCAGAATTGCAAAGGAGTGGTCTGTCGATGATTTTAGATGGATTCAGTCAGCTAGTGAAGTTTTAGGAGTTTCTTGGCAAGAACAAGGGGTTCTGGCGAATGGTATCTCAGAAGGAACTTGGAAGCGCTTCTTAGCAGGAAAACACCCTATTAACGCTGAGGCGTTTAAAGCTTACTGCCAAGTTTTGGGGGTGAATTGGGAAGAAGTTTCACAGAAGGAGTCAACAGTCAACAGTCAACAGTTATTCCCCGCGTCTTCCTCTCATCCTCACGCAGACTGGGGCGAAGCGCCTGATGTCTCAATTTTTTATGGACGTGCAGAAGAATTAAACATAGTTCAACGCTGGATTGTACAAGAAAATTGCCGCTTGGTGACGCTGCTGGGGATGGGTGGAATTGGTAAAACCTCTTTGGCTGTCAAGCTAGCGCAACAAATCTTTGTAGAGACTCAAGATGTAGCGTCTGTTATTTGGCGGAGTCTTCGTAATGCTCCCCCAGCTGAAGATATTTTGGCTGAGTTGATTCAGTTTTTATCCAGACAACAGGAAACAAATTTACCAGCTAACTTAGAAGGGAGAATTTCGCTGTTACTAAAATATTTACGTTCGTTGCGTTGTCTGTTGATTCTCGATAATGCTGAGTCAATTTTACGCTCAGGCGATCGCACTGGTCGTTATCGAAGTGGATACGAGGGATATGGTGAACTTGTGCGATGTGTGGCGGAAACTTCGCACCAAAGTTGTTTGATTTTAACTTCGCGAGAGAAACCACAAGGACTTGCAAGGTTTGAAGGGGAAAGTTTACCTGTGCGTTCTCTGCAACTTACAGGTTTACCAGAGACAGAAGGACGTTCATTATTCAATGTTAAAGGAAAATTCACAGGCTCGGATGCTCAATGGCAAGCTTTGATTTCGCGTTATGGTGGAAATCCCCTCGCATTGAAGATTGTCGCTTCTTCTATTCGCGACTTTTTTGGTGGTAGTATTTCGCAATTTCTGGAAATTTCCCAGCAAGGTGCATTTATATTTGATGATATTCGCGATCTACTTGACCAACAGTTCCATCGTCTCACTACGTTGGAACGAGAAATTATGTTTTGGATTGCAATCAACCGCGAACCGGTTTCATTGTCAGAATTACAAATAGATTTCGTTACCCATATCCTACCGCGTGAATTGCTAGAGTCCCTTTCGTCTTTACAAAGACGTTCTTTTATTGAACTAAGTAGAGACGCGAAATTTCACGTCTCTACATTCACTCAGCAACCTGTGGTGATGGAGTATGTCATTAACCAGATAATTGAGAGAGTATCTGAGGAAATAGTCACTCAAGAAATTTCTCTGTTTGCAAGTCATACATTAATTAAAGCCTTAGCTAAAGATTATGTCCGGGAGACACAGATAAACCTGATTTTGCAACCTATTATCAACGAATTGACTACACAGCTTGGCAGTTCTGAAAATATTTCCTTTAATCTTAATCAAATTCTCTCGAACTTGCGCGGACAAACACCCAAACAAACGGGATATGCAGCAGGAAATACTCTGAATTTATTACACCAAGCACAGGTTGATATCAGTGGCTTTGATTTTTCCGGTTTAACGCTTTGGCAAGCCTATCTACAGGGTGTAAATTTACATGATGTCAATTTTTCAGGCTCAGATTTATCTCACTGTATTTTTACGGAAACTCTAGGTAATATTTTGTTTGCTGCCTTTAGCCCAGATGGTGAATTATTGGCGACCTGTGACACTGATTGTCATGTGCGTCTGTGGGAAGTGAAATCAGGAAAATTATTGTTGATTTGTCAAGGTCATACTAACTGGGTACGCTTTGTAACGTTTAGTCCAGATGGGGAAATTTTAGCGAGTTGTGGTGCTGACCACACAGTTAAACTTTGGAATGTCGCTGATGGTGTGTGTATAAAAACGTTGATTGGACATGAGCATGAGACATTTTCTGTAGCATTTAGTCCAGACGGTCAGATATTAGCTAGTGCTAGTGGCGATCGCACAATCAAATTATGGAATATCCGCGATGGTATTTGCCTGAAAACACTGACAGGACATACAGATTGGCTGCGTTGCGTTGCGTTTAGTCCCGATGGAGAAACTTTGGCTAGTGGTAGTGCTGACCACACAATTAAGCTATGGGATGTAAGTGAAGGTAAATGCTGGAAAACTTTGACTGAACATCAAGGCTGGGTACGTTCAATAGCATTTAATCCAGATGGGCAAACTTTAGCGAGTGGGAGTGGCGATCGCACAATTAAACTCTGGAATTACCACACTGGTAAATGCATTAAAACTTACACAAGACATACGAACAGTGTCTATGCAGTTGCTTTTAGTCCCCAAGGTGAAATACTTGTTAGTGGTAGTGGTGACTATACTGTTAAACTTTGGGACTGTCATACCCACATTTGTATCAAAACACTACACAGACAAACTAATGAAGTTTGTTGTGTCGCTTTTAGTCCAGATAATCAAACCATCGCTTGTGTTAGCTTAGACCAAACCATGCGGTTATGGGATTACCGCAATGGACAATGTTTAAAAACTTGGTATGGTAATACAGATTGGGCGCTGCCTGTGATATTTAGTCCGAATGGGCAAATTATTGCTAGTGGTAGTAATGACAAAACTGTGAAACTATGGGACTGGCAAACGAGTAAATTTCTTGTCAGCCTGGAAGGACATACAGACTTTATTTACGGACTGGCTTTTCATCCCAATGGAGATATATTAGCTAGTGCTAGTACTGATGCCACAGTGCGATTGTGGAATTTGAACACAGGGCGATGTTTGCAAATTTTACAAGGACACACAGATTGGGCTTATACTGTGGCTTTTCACCCCAAAGGTGATATAGTTGCTAGTGGTAGCGCTGATTGTACGATTAAACTGTGGAACTGGCGCACCGGGCAATGCCTGCAAACTTTTACTGGTCATCGAGATAAAATTTTTGCGATCGCCTTTAGTCCAGACGGAAAAATTTTCGCTAGTGCCAGTGTAGACCAAACTGTGAGATTGTGGGATTGTGAAACTGGTCTTCTGCAAACTTTAGCAGCTCATAATGCCAGGATTTACGCTGCGATATTTAGTCCAGATCATCAGATTTTAGCGACTTGCAGCACAGACCAAACAATTAAACTTTGGGATTGGCAGACAGGGAAATGTCTGAGAACTCTCACAGGACATACCAACTGGGTCTTTTCCATCGCTTACAGTCCTGATGGGCAGATTCTTGCTAGTGCTTCCCATGACCAAACAGTGAGAATTTGGGATGTGAAAACTGGGGAATGTCGTCATATCTGCGTAGGACATACTCATTTGGTGTCTGCTGTGGCTTTTAGTCCAGATGGGCAATTTGTTGCCAGTGGTTCACAAGACCAAACAGTGAGGGTTTGGGATGCGGAGACGGGGGAGTGTATAAGAATGTTGAGGGCGAAAAGACTTTATGAGGGGATGAATATTACTGGTGTGAAAGGATTAACAGAGGCGACGATTTTGACTTTGCAAGCGCTGGGTGCGGTGGTGGAATAGCGTTCGCTCTCAACACTCAACTTCTTTGAACATCATGCTTCATCCATTATCTCTAAAACCCATATTCTGCACCCATGCTGTCACAATCGGTAATTACTGAAATAAATTTACCAATAAAGAATCAAAAAATACTTTTTGTTCCAGAAAGAGATTTTACCAAGCGTGAATAACTTGATTTAGTATGTCGAGTCAATTGTCAATCAGGAGCAATAATCACCAAATATATTTTTCCGATAATTGATAAGTAAATTTCTATGCTGACTTACATTTATGATCAAAATTGTAAATATTATGAGGCTCTCGAAAAAATAACTAAACATGATAATTTAGAGCTATTAATAAGGCAAAGTTAGCTCGGATGTGGGACAATAAAGAAGTAGACAAAAGAGAATGTATTATAAATTATGTAAGAAATTGATAGTAACGATGGCAATCTTCAGGTAAAAGCGAAAGTATAAAATCTCTATCTTGGTTCCAATTAGAAATATGTTTTGGATGATTAAATGTCACCAAATGAATAGATGATAACCCGCAACTAGGGTTAATAATCTCATGCTTTCCTTCAAAACTTTTTAGCAGTGTGGGTGACAGGATCAAACTCAAAACGCTCTTGATAGTTGGTGACTCCGTAAAGATTAAACGTAATGGCTGGTTCTTCTCCTAGCACTTCAATATTGTGGATAGCATCTGGTGTAAAGCCAATAATTTCACCAGGAACTAAGATTTTTTCCCCGACATATTCGATGCGGGATGGGTATTCTGATGTGGGTGTTGGCGTAGCCTCTCCTTGAGAGACTCGCCGCCAAAACTGATTCTTTTCCTGCCCACTGACAAGAGCAACAATTCCCCAAGTACTGTGGTTATGAATGGGAGAAATATGACCGGGTAGCCAAGCAACCATCTGCACTGTAAGAGGAAATTCATATTCATCATACAGGAATTGGACAGACCAGCCTGGAACAGCAGGTGGTTCGGTAAACTCCATTTGGAGCCAATAGGAACTAGTCAGTAACTTCCGCACTAACGGCGCGATCGCCCGGATGCGAGCGCAATTATCGTCTACAGTATCGAGGATATCTTCTAGTTCTGTAAGAAATCGATATAAACGATAGGGCTTTTCTGGTAAGGCTAGTTCTTGAAGGTGAAGCGCAACACAATCACCACTATCTTTGACTAGCCAGTCTTGAGACTGAATATCAAGGCTTTTCTGTGCAATCATTGTAAATCTAATGATAAATATTAAATTTGTGAACTTTGCATCACTACAGTTCCGGTAGGACGAGAGACGTTTGGGTCTGTTTCCAGCGTCACAATTAACCCGGAAAATTGTGGGTGATAAAATTCTTTGTACATTTGATTTGTAAATGGTAACTCATATGAAGCAGTTCCCCAGGAATAGGGCTTGACTTCACCGCAGGGTAACTTTTCGTTGGCAACAACTGTCCATAATAGGTAAACATGACCAGGAGGTGGAGCAGGAAGATTTTGGAAAACCATCACTGCTTTTTGTTTTTCAGGATTTATAATTACACTTCCCGAACTGTTATTTGTAGAGTTGACTGCTTTAAAAGTAAACAATCGCGTTTGCGAATTTTGCAGTAGGTTCTTAACCGCTTGAGCTTGAGCAAAATCCTGCCGTAATCTTTGATTGTCTGCTGTGACAACACCCAGATTTTGACGCAACCGATAGTTATCAACCCCTAGAACTACCACCAACAACGCTGCAATACTACCAGCAATTTTTGTCCATTGTCTTTGCGATCGCGTAGCGACTCCTGTGGAGTATCGCACTGGTGCTGAAGTATCAGTTCGCTTAACTTGAATATTATCTACAGTCACTTGTTTGGCAGAACCTTCAGCTTTTTCCAGAATTTTTGGCAACAAATGCACTGGTGCTTCTACCTCGGTAAAGCCATCTAACACTTGTCGCAGAACTTCCTGTAAATCCTCAACTTCGGTAATCAGTTCTGGATGTTCATCAAGTAACAGCCGAAACTCTTCAGCTTCTTCAGGGGTGAGATCATCAGCGACAAATCCCGCAGCGAGGTTTTTGATGTGTTCGGGATCGAAAGATTTATTCATATGCTAATAAATCAGAATCTAGTAGAATGCGCTTGAGTTTTAGTAATCCTTGGCGGGTGCAGGTTTTGACTGTGCCTAGAGGAATATCAAGTTGTTTGGCAATTTCTGACTGACTTAATCCTTGGTTATAAGCCAGTTCGATTACTTGGCGCTGCTTGAGAGGAAGTTGGTGCAAAGCATGATTAATTCGTTGCGATCGCTCTGCAAAACTCGCCTGTTCGACGGGTGTTGGCTCTGATGTTGCTTCATTTGTCATCGTTTGTCCCCATTTTTCCACAAGTTTTAGTTGTCTGCTGCGAGCGCGAAGTTTATCAATCGCTCGCGATCGCGTTATCGTCACCAGATAGCGCACAAAAAAGCGACAATCTGGATTGCTAGATGCTTTTCGCCACAGCGTGAGAAAAATTTCTTGAGTCAAATCTTCGGCTTCTTGGGAGTTTGCCAAAATTTTCAGCGCCAATCCATAAACTAAGCGACCATGACGATTGAATAAAATGCTTAATGCCGAAGAGTCGCCATTTTTGAGCGCCACAAACAAAGCTTCATCCGTCACCTCGGAAAGCTCTCTCGATTTTGACTGGGGTAGTTTAGGCTCCATGCTGTTTTAAAACCAGGTCTAAACTGATACAGTTGCAAGTTAAGGATAAATTTTGTGCCATCACCTCTCTCCACAACTAAACCAAGAGATATTTCCTCTTAAGTGTCATCTATATTTAGATGACGACTGGTATTATGCGATCGGATTGGATGCTCGATGTAGATATTTGGTTATTTTTCTGTATAACTAGTTTTCCGAGACGGTACCAACTACTCATGGCTGAAAATTTTCAAGGCACAGAAGGCATTTTGAATTTAATTAAATCCAATTTTGATAGCTCAGTCGTCTTATAAACAGATGCGTCACAATTGACTACTCCAGTTCCAATCTCAGGTCAGCATCGTGGCAGCATACTTCAATTAAACAATTTCAGCTTGAGGACAGGAAGAATTTTATGCATAAACATGCGAATTTCTTGCTCAAAATTTGTTTGAGCAGCCTTGTTTTTACAGTATCAATGGTCGCAACAACTTCTGCTAGTTTTTCTGCAACTGAAGCTCAATCATCAATTACGAAGGTTGCTCAGGCAAATCCCTGTGCTGGTAAAAATCCTTGTGCAGCTAAAGTCAACTCTGTCGGAGGACCCCTAGCGAAAGAACTTCAGGGTAAACCTGTCGTGGTAGATGTGTTTGCTACCTGGTGTCCTGGCTGCAAAAATATTGCTCCTACCCTATCGCAATTGAAACAGGAATATTCCGGCAAGGTCAACTTTGTGGTCTTGGATGTAACTGATAAAGCCAAGCTCAAACAGACGGAAGCAATGGCGCAAAGATTAGGTCTGGGGAAATTCCTAGAAGCTAACAAGAGTAAAACAAGTACAGTAGCGATCGTTGACCCGGCGACTGGCAATATTTTAACTATCTTCAAAAACAATCCCAACAAGGCTGACTATACCAAAGTCCTCGACACTGCTCTAGCGAAAAAGTAGTTGAGTGACAGCATCGCTCCTATAAAGATAGGGGCGATGCTAGGTTTTCGTGGTTGCAAACCCTCGCTAGCGTACTGATACCATCTGGAAAAATGTTTGCGACAGATGGATTGCGAAAACTAAGGAGAATTCCATGAAACAAATACCTCAGTCGTCAACTGAGCAAACCTCTTGCCAGCGTTCTAAAATCTCGAAAAAATGGCTAGTTTACGGTGGATTGGGGTTACTATCACTGATTTTGGTTCTCACCCTCGGACCTGTAATCAGTCATCCGATTGAGCGAGTAATTTCGATTGTAGAAAACCGTTATCAGCAGTGGTTTGACCAACAGGACACAGCAAATCCCTTTGTGTTGCTGCCTTTGGCGTTTATTGGTGGGGTGATTGCTAGTGTCTCTCCCTGTATCTTGGCGCTTTTACCAGTCAACCTCAGTTACATCGGCACGCTGAAAATTAAATCCCGTTGGGATGCTTTCACTAAGGCTGGCTTGTTTGTCCTGGGAGCAGTGACGATTTTAAGCCTGTTTGGTTTAGTTTCATCCTTCGCCGGAGCCGTAATGGTGGAGTATCGAGGCTATATCAATATTGTTGTGGGACTGATTATGGCTGTGATGGGTCTGTGGTTGATGGGGGTGGTAAAGCTGCCCCTACCACAGATGAATGTGAATCTCCCCCAGGCAGGGCCTTATGGGGTGGGGTTGACTTTTGCCCTGGTAAGTTCACCCTGTGCCAGTCCGGTGCTGTTTGCGGTGCTGGCGGCAGCCGCAGCCACAGGTTCGCAGGTATTGGGTACGCTGACGATGGTTAGCTATGCTCTGGGTTATACTATCCTGATTTTTCTAGCGAGTTTATTTACGGGACTGGCGAAACAAAGTAACCAGTTGTTGAAACATTCCGAAGGGATTATCCGTTTTGGTAGTCTGGCGCTGATTTTGACTGGGGGATACTACCTGTTTTCTGGTACTCAATGGTTTGTGGGAGGTTAGTTAAATCATGGTGGAGAATCTGGTGATTATTGGCTCTGGTCCAGCGGGTTATACTGCCGCCATCTATGCGGGACGCGCTCAACTCAAGCCCTTGGTATTTGAAGGGTTCAGTGCTGGGGGAATACCCGGAGGTCAATTGATGACAACCACTGAGGTGGAGAACTATCCCGGTTTCCCTGAAGGAGTTCACGGTCCAAAGTTAATGCAGCAGATGCGCCAGCAAGCATTGCGCTGGGGTGCTGTATTAATCGCCGATGATGCAATTGCTGTAGATTTTACTCAATACCCCTTTGCGATCGCCTCTGCTGATCTGCTGGAAGTTAAGGCTCGCGCTATGATCATCTGTACGGGAGCCACTGCTAAAAGACTGCATCTGCCAGGTGAGGAGAAGTTTTGGAATAACGGTATCTCTGCCTGTGCGATCTGCGATGGGGCAAATCCTTTGTTTGAGAATGCAGATATTGCTGTGGTTGGTGGGGGGGATTCGGCTGTGGAAGAAGCTCTTTATCTGACTAAGTATGCCCGTAGAGTTCATTTACTGGTGCGGAGCGATCACCTGCGGGCTGACAAGACGATGCAGGAGCGTGTATTCCATCACACCCAAATTCACATTCACTGGCATAGCTCACCCATCAATGTGGATGGTGATGAGGTACTACGTAGCGTCCAAATCCGAGATACACAAACGGGTGCAGTTTCCGATTTAACAGTGGGCGGGTTGTTCTACGCCATTGGTCACACCCCCAACACGCAACTGTTTCAGGATCAATTAGAACTGGATGAAGCAGGCTATATCAAAACTCAGGGTAAGAGTACAGCTACTAATATTCCCGGAATTTGGGCGGCTGGAGACGTTCAGGATTGTGTTTATCGTCAGGCAATTACCGCAGCCGGTACGGGTTGCATGGCAGCCCTGGAAGCTGAACGGTGGTTATCAACAGATGCGATCGCCTCCGGCGAGGGGAACGCCATCGCTTGCTAATTTCGCTTCCTAGACCATGTTTTTTATACCAGTATTTAGGAGATAAATATGCAAGAAACTTTTTCTGTTGATCAAACTTTCTTTACAGGGCGAGCAGCTTTTGAATGGTTGATGCAGGAATCTAATCGGCTAATTATTGTCAAGTTTGTGGCTCCCTACTGTCCTTCCTGTGAAACACTTAAACCTGTGCTACATCAAATAGCTGTTGATAACACAGGTAAATTGCATTTGGTTGAACTCGATATGAGCGAAGAACCTGAACTTGCTATTAGCTTTGGTGTCAGAAGCGTCCCAACAGTAGTATTACTTAAGAAGCAGCAAATATTAGCACAGATTGTAAGCTTGAAACCTAAAAAAGAGTATGCAGATATTATTACCAAATTAGCTACCGGATAATACTATGCAAACTCTGCGAGAGGTTGCGCTAGGGGCGTAGATCATCGCATAAACCCCGCTCATCCTCTTTAACATTTGCGCTATTCTTCAAATAATTTTGCATAACTACTTATTTTGTTGCGTTCCATTTCCTCGTCGCATAAAAGCGCGTGAGGCTTTTTGCCCCACGCAGCCTAGATTTTATGTCTTATTCGATTGCGTTAACTAATTCACTCCCTCCACACCGAAATAATTAGCCAACACCAACACAACCTCCTGAGTCAAACTCTCTGATAACTCTGGCAAATAGACACGAATTGCATTCCTGACAGCAGCATCGAATTCTCCAGCATTAGCCGTAGCATTACGGACAAATGGCTCAATTAACTTGATTAATTCGTAACTGCTACTTAAGTCCGTATTCTGAATTGCCCGGTCTAGTGGTGGTGCTGTGGGGTCGGGGAATTCTGGAAGAATGCGGCTGACGAAGGTGACGCGGTGGAAGACGCGCCAGCAAGCGGGGCCGCCTTCGGGTTGTCGTGCTTGGCGGAGTGCTTGAGCGTTGGGGGAATTATTCTCTTCTAACCAGATGAGATCGACGACTTCATTAAAGAAAGCGTCGTAATTTTGGGTATCTGGGGTGAGGTAGAAGCTCAAGAAACGATAGGCGTTGACTTTACCGGGAGCATCCAAAGGATTACCATTGGCATCATATTCGCGGATGGGGCGATCGCCTTCATCTCGCACTAAGTTACCGCGTTCATCTAGTCTAAATCTCTGTAAGTCGCCTGGGGTGTTGTTTTTCAGGTCGATTCTAAAAGATTGGCTGGCTTCTTTGGTTTTGGATTTAGTCAGGTTTAAACTACCACCAAAGGATGCTTTAGTTTCTACGTTTAAACTGATACCAACTACTTCCCCGGTGGCGGCAGCACTGAAGGTGGCGTTACCTGTGAAATTATACGCTCCACTGGTAGATTCTTGCTGTACATCTGTGGTTTCTGTCGATTCAGCGAAGAGTCCACCGTCGGCTGTCCAGATGTAGCTGTTGACTAAGTTACGTTTACTGTATTGCTCTGGTAAATCGTTGTTGGAAGTCAACGCATCGATTAAACCACCAGCAGCAATTCCCGCAGCGGCTACAAAGGGTGCAGCTGCGCCGGCAACTGAGGCTCCGGCGATCGCACCTGTGAGTCCTCCAGCTAAAACACCAGTTGCACCGGGGGGTGTGGTGCGGAAGTCTTCGTAGAAGGTACGCAAGCGGGTTTCTTCGGCTTGGATACGCTGACGTAGGGCGTAAGCTTCACTGGGTTTGAAGTAGCTGTACTCGCCGTAGGTTGTAGCTTCGGGATAATCTGGATCTAATACCTTGCCGTTTTGGTCATAACCGACAGCACCATCGAGTGTGCCTTGTTTGGTGTAACCAGGTTTGATGGGGAAAGGAATGATGTTGGTATCCTTGGGAATATTGGGATTAGGAACCATCCTGAAGGTAACGAGGGCGCGGTTATGTGCCAAGCGGAGGGCATAGATATCAGCAGTTTCCGACTCTACTAGAGCAAAGCCGACGTTGGATGGTTGGTAACGGCGAGGCATGGCTTTATTCAGCCGTCTGTTAATATTTGGATCTTCCCAAGCGCCACCTAAACCAACAGATGTCATTTTGCTGACATTGGTTTTGTTAGTTTGTTGCTGGTTACTCGACCATCTCAACTCAGTATCTAATTTGACTGAGCCACCAAATTTAACACCGCCAGCAATAATATCTCTAGTGATAATACCGAAGCCTAAAGGAGCAACTACACCATCGATATTTTGGCTCACTTCTCCAGTGATGGATGCTTCAAAGGAGGAGTTGAAACTACTGCTTTTACTCGCAGAAAGTGTGTAGGAAACGCTATCAGCTTCGACAAACTCTACAGAAGTGGTATCAACGTAAGTGCTGGAAGAATCATCAATAGGCCCGGCGGTGAGGTTTTCGGAAGGAACGGGGGGCGCACCTTCGATGTAACCTTTGATTTGCGGGTCGAATTGGACTTGACTAATCCATTCGGTAATTAAGTTACCAACTTTGTAACCTGTGAGCAAATACCAATGACCGTTTTGAATGAAACTGTAGCAGCGTTTGTGAACTCCAGTGATTTCGCCGTTGTCGGCGGTTTGGATGTCTGCGTATTCGGCGATCGCAGGACGGCTGGTAATATTACTGTTGTATCTGTTACTTACACTACCCAGAGCATTCCTGACTAAAGGTATGTCATCAGAAAGCGGTGCGCGGGAGAGGGTATGTTGAATATCGGCATTCTGGCTAGCAGTAAGGCGATTTCCCCGGAGACTGCTGTCGTTGACGGTGCTGACTCTACCTGCTGTTGTAGGATCAGATTCAAACTCGTAGTAAGCTAGCAGGTTTTCCCGTTCGCCTTTGAGTTGTCCAAATAGGTTATCGAGAATTTGTTCTTGAGTGCGGAACTGTTTCCAGATGCGGACTTCATCAATTGCTCCCCGGAAATCTCGACCCACGGTAAATTGGTTATTTGGCAAGGTGACAGCATTGATGGGGGCAATCTGGGCAGGGATACCGTTGATGTATAATTCTAGTCTGGTAGCTGTGGGTGAAGGGTCAGCAACCCAAGTAGCACCGATGATTCTGGCTTCATCGTTACCGATTAAATTGGCGGTAGTGTTACCGAAACCTTCGTTAATGCGCCACTCACCGGCTAATTTATTGCGATCGCTATTATTTTGGTGTAATTCACCCATACTTAAAGCACGGTTCCACACCCGCAAGCTGCTGATAGTTCCCAACAGATAACGGGGATAACCATTAACAATGCTTGACCCTTGGGGTATACCATTACACCTACCTACTTCCAGAGGTTGTAAACTGGTCACTGGTTTACCGCTACTAGTTCTAGTTACCTTAAATTGTCCGTTCCAGTACAAGTTAACTGTGTAACCATCGTCAGTTTGTGTACCTGTGACGGCAATGTTCACCGGAGTACCAGGGGTAGGGGCGTTAACGGGGGCAATTACTAGGCGTGGTTCTTGATTATCTTCATAACCAAAACACAGGCTGTAGTTTGTCGCCGAATCTCGTCTGACGTATAACCAAGCAGTGAGTTCGGGGTTGTCTCTGCCAATTCTACCTTTTTGCAACAAGGGGAAGAACATTTGATTGTTGTTAGGTAGAGTTACAGTCATTTCAATTGTCAGTTCATTGTCTACCCCTAAGCCAACTTGATTACCACAGTCTAGGTAATTATTTACACCGTTAAATCTTAAGGCATAGGCTTCGGCGTAGGTGGCAGCAACGTGTTCCCAAGTAGTTGTCCACATTGGTTCATTGGTGGTAAGGTAGCGATCTCTCACCCCAGCGACAACGTTGTAGGCGGTGAGTCCTGATTCTACTCTGGGGAGACTGCCGAAAATTTGCCCATCATTGCTGGCGTTACCAGTGCGATCGCTTGCTGTTCCATCTTCAAAGTGATAGTAAGCCCGCAGCCCTGGTTCATTGCCTTCTAAACGACAGTCTTTAGTATCATTAATCTCAGATTGGCTACGTACTTTTCCCCAAATCCGGATTTCATCAATTGCACCTTGGAAATAAAACTCTTTGGAGGGATTCTCTATTGTTCCCATCAGTAATGCCCCTGTACCTTGATAAGCTGCGGTGGCAATATCATCAGCAACACGAGTCCCATCTTTATAAACAATGCGTTTGCGACTTTGGGCATCAAAAGTACAAGCCCAGTGATGCCAGTTAGTATCGTTTACTACATTAGTTGGTGTATTCAAATCGTTGCCATAAAAGGCGAAGGTAAAGACTCCGTTCTTACGAAAACCGAAGTGCAGTTGGTTATTATTGGTAGGCCTTCCTTGGGTGAGAACTGCGGAAAATAAGGCATTAAGGCTAGCAGAATCTCGTTTTGCCCAAAATTCCACTGTGAAGGATTGATTCGCCAAGTTAAGGTTAGCGGCTTGGATATAGTCACTGACTCCATTGAATCGGAAGGCAGAATTTACAGGCTTTCCTTGAACTCCCAAGGAATATCTAGATGTGGGGGAATTTTGGGAGACAATCCAAGTGATGTTACGAGAGATGTCTTTATCAGGACGAATCCAAGCTTCTAGAGAAATGTCGCCTTGGTTTGATAACTCGGTAGCATCACCGCTTAAATTTCCACTGCGAATTTGCAGCGCATTTCCTGGCGTGTCGGAAATCCAGGCGTTGGGTTGAGATAAGCCAGTTAGAGGACGAGTGGCAAGATTTTCAATGTTACCTGTGTTGGATACTCCAGCCACTTCTACCAAAACCGAACCGTATTTCAGATTATAAGGAGCATTCATCAGCTCGCCTGTGTTGCTGAAGCTGCTGTAACTGTCATAATCGTATTCAACCAAGTTGATGGTTGTACCAGCAGGTAGAGTATCTGTAAAGGTAATTTCACTAATGCTAACTTCTTTGTCGCCGGGTGCGATCGCCTTTCTTAAAGTCAGAGTTCCTGCACCAATTACTAAAGTTGCACCTTGTTCGTAGCGTTGAGTTGCAGGTTCCGCCAAGGTAATTGTATCAACTTTGCCTGTGACAGCTGCGCCCAAACGACCGAGATAAACCACATCCCGCGCCTGTCCACTCAACACCCGTGCAAAACCCATCGGGTTGCGGGGGACTCGTTGCCAAGTTTCGGTAATTTGCAACAAGCTATTTTCTAGGGTGACATTGCAAGTATTAGCATCTGACTCATCGCTAATCTTCACAGTAGTGGTTTCAGGGTTAGCATCACTAGCCATAATCACCTTGACTTCACTGCGTCCCAACCCTGGAGAACGTTCTTGTAGTTGCACGCTATTAGAAAGTAAAATATTCGCACGAGCAACATTAGTGTTGTAACTCACAGCAAAAAATTGGTCTGCATCACCTCGGAAATACAACCGCAGCATTCCGTTAGCACTTTCAAATAATTGCGGTGCGTCATTTGTCCAAGCAAAATCTAGCAGTCCACCCACTACATTTAAACCATTGGGGTCAATATGAATTAAGCGCATGGGGAAAGCAAATTTACCTTGCAATTGGGCGCGTAAATCTGCTAATTGGGCTTTGAGGTTTTGCAGATGTTCCGTTTGTGCTACTAGTTGCTTATTTAAGTTGGGAAGAATTACCGTTTGAATGTTGGTAATTTGGGCGTTGATGTTGTCAATTTCTGAGTTGTATAAGTTAATTTGTTGCTGAAAACTCGCAGTAGTTAATACCTTCGCACTTCTGTAATTACTCAGAAAATAAGTGCCGCCTAATCTACTATTATCCTCATATTGGGCGCGAGAAGTTCCTTGGAAGTTTGGTTGTTCATAAAGGATGACATATAACCCTGGATCGGGTTTTACCGAGTTAATGGCAATATTTAATGTGGGATGATCGCCAATGCCTAATCGCTGACTAGCACCGAGAAATCCAGTTTGAGAATATCCTGTAACACCCCTACTATTTTGTAAATTTGCTCTCAGTCTTGCGCTATTTGCTCTATCAATAATTAATGTTTGAATTGCTGCTTGTTGCGTCACAATTTCTTTACTGAGAGAGTCAATTTCCCGTTGGATATTGGGAATTTCGGTTTGTTCTAACTCAATGATTTTGTTGATAAAGGTATTCGGGTCTTTTGTCTTTGTGTCTATCAACGGTAGATTGATATTGTCGGGAATTTGCGATAAACGCCCCCGTTTACTGACAGCAAAATCAAGGACAGCTATTTTTTTCTGAGTATCATTTTCATCGGCTGTGGCTACCCCCACCAACACACGGGCATTTTGTTTGATGGGTGCAGGTGTTCTATCATGTCCAGTAGGTAGTTCCTCTTGCTGATAATACAGTAAAGCAGAGATACCTTTACCTGCCACAGTGCGATCGCCAAATCCAAAACTCGTGCGTTGAATACCAGGATTATCGCCTATAGGCGCGTCAGACTGTATCCACTCGGCTTGCCCTTCGACAATACCATTGTTGAGGGTGTCAGTGCGATCGTAAACAGTTGTGCCGTTACCTTCATCAAATTGCCAATAGGTAATTAAACCAGGTTCATTTCCCGCCTTACGGAACTTTTTAGTCTCTCTAACTTCCAGTTCTGAACGTTCCCGTTCCCAAATCGATAATTCATCAACAGTGGCGACAATAGGTAAAGCGGGTTGTGTTCCACCATACAGCGAAGCAACATTTCTCCCCACAACCATATAAGTTGTCGTTGCAGCAGTGGTAGGAAACAATAAATATTGATTGTCTTCGCCTTCACCATTAACAACTGCATCCCCAACTTGAATTTTTACCACACCAGAATTAGCTGGCGCATTCATATTATCGGGAGCCGGAGCCAGAGAAATACTAATATGATTCCATTCCCCCATTTTGATCGCATTAGCCGCAGAAGTGACAGTCTTGGAGTTAGCGCTTACCTGTAAACCGTACCCAGGAAGAACTTGTCCATTAGTATTTAACTGAGTTTCTACCAAGCTAATTTGGAAAACTGCTGCTGGTGTTCCTTCTGAATAAATCACACCAGTAGTTTCTGGTTTAATCCAAGCCGAAATATTAAACTCTTGTTTATTGAGAACTTGCGCTTTACCTGCAATATAGGTATCAGCATCCAGCTTTAACGCTGTTTCTGCATAACCCATTTTCGCAAATGTCTCTGGACTTTCTGTACCTTGAGTATTGAAAAAGCCATCAGCAGAACGTTCGATATTGTACGCATCAATTCTGTTAGTCTGTTGATTATGAACAAATATCTGCCAACGTTTAATATCTGGAATACCCGTTGGGAGTTGTAAAACTGTAAACCGTCCATCAATCAAATTCCCAATAAAATTTAACTCCATAGTTGGCTCAAAAAATGGACGATTATCCATATCTGTAGCGCCGAGAGTATCTTTAGCACCATTTTTGAGAATTTTATGGCGACTGCGACGATAGCGGACTTCTCTAGCTGTTTTGAGTTGCGTACCAGAAAGGATAAATCTATCTACTAAGAGAGTTTTGTCAACAATAGGAATAGATGTTTGTCCATCTGAATTTATGACAGTGACGTTATCAGGATGATTACCATCTATAGACTGACGGAAGATGTAAATATATTGTCCATCACTCAAGGCTTGAAATGGTTCATCTGCTGTTAGTCTAGCGGTGGTAGAACGAAAGAAATCGATTTCTGAACGATTAATTGCAGGTTGACCATTGCTTCTCACAGTTGGTAAAACTTTGTTGGGCAGAATCCCAAAACCAACTTGAGTAATTTCGTTAGGAAAAATCAATTCTTGGGGCGTTAATGACCAATTTCTGGCATCAATAGGGTTGGGGTCATCTTGCTGATCGAGAACAGTATAATAAATGCGGCGATCGCTATCCATCGCCAAGGATATCAACACCCCTGTATGCTCTACTAAAGTTGTGTACTGATAAGCTTTGTTGGTGTATGTTTGTAAATAATTATCCCATTGTGGTTGCATATTTTTTCTCCTAGTTATTAGTTCAGATAATGGGGATTCAAACAGTTTCGGTGTCAAGAACTTACACTTAAAAATTTTGTGTAAGTTCTATGATTTGGAATAACTACAGCCGGGAAAACTTAGATAAATTTAATTACCAGCTTGATTGAGTGGATAGTTCACAGAATTATCTACATTAGGTTGTGTAGATATCATTCGAGAAGGAGGTGGCGCACAAGCTTGTGTCAATAACAAAATGCTGATTGGTAAGGCTAATGTAAGTATTCTGTTCTGGCGCATATTGTGCATAGAATTCATTACACGATTCATCAGTTCAACTCCTTGATTACAGGTGTGATGTTATCTTTATAGAATTTGCCAAGGTAAAAGTCGATACAGAAAAGTTAAGGAATTAAATTTAGAAGCTAACTTAACTAGAGACTTAACTTTTACAACATCACTCTTAACTAAAGGCGAATCTGCAATTTTTGATGCGATAAAAATGGTCTTTCCAGCAATTGCAAGGCAATTCTTTTACCTGTACACCAACCGTAATATCCATAAGTTGCGGATGCGCCTACAATTTTCTCAAAGCCTACAAAGTAAAGTGTGGGATCAACAATAGATTGGCATTTACTATCTGTTTTTGGTAATAACCTATCATTCACATTTAGATACAATTCAGGCTGCCTCAATATTTTATTGATGCTAGGACGAAAGCCAGTACCTAAAATAATTGCATCGTAATCTTGTGCTACACCATTGGCAAAAATTACGCCTGTTTTTGTGAGTTGTTGAATATTACTAGAGATTACTTGAATATTTCCTTTTTTGATTTGTTTGACAGTACCTCTATCTACCCACGCGACACGACCCTGATTAACTTCCACATCCATTGGCCCTTTATCTTCTGGATAGATAGAGTATGCACTCAAATCTAAAGCAAAACGCTGAATAAATTTATCAGTTTCCTTGATGTATGTTTGTAATTCTTCTGGAGAAAAGTCTATGGCTCTCTCCATAGCTTCTATTCTCGTATCTGTTGTAGTTTGATTAAACAACTGTTTAAAATATGACCTGCTTCGCCATAACCAATATTGTAGCGATCGCAGTCTCGGATAAAGAGGAAATACCCAGCGTTGACCACGTATTAACATATCTACACGAGCAGCACCATGTTCATATAAATCAAGTGCTATTTCTGCTGCTGAATTTCCCGAACCAATGACTAAAACTTTTTTACTTTTATAAGAAAAACCATTTTTATAGGCACTACTATGAATAATTCTCCCTGAAAAACATTCTTGCCCACAAAAGTTTGGTATCACAGGTTCATTATTTAGTCCAGTACATATAACAAGAATCTTGCTGTATAGAATGTCTTTAGTTGTTTGTATCTGCCAGTAATTATCTGTTTGATTTTGATTATAAATCTTGGTAATACTTTGCACCTCCTCACCAAAGCGAGTATGAGAATCAACTTGAAAATGATATGCATATTCTGTTAAATACTGCACCATTTCATCTTTGGTCTTAAACGTGGAATATTTTCCCTTGCCCTCAAAGAAAGGTAGAGTAAAATAAGGATTTTGAGTAACTAATCGTTCGTAGGCATTTTTCCAGATAGTTGCGACAGTTTCACCCTTCTCTATCACAATAAAATTATTAATCCCAAATTTTTTTAAACTTGCAGCTACAGTAATACCGCAAAAACCAGCCCCAATGACGATCACGTCTAGTTTAGCGTTCATAAAATTGACTTTGATGGCAAATCTTAACTGTTCTCTTTCTTTGTAAAATGTGGGGCTGCAATAGTCGATGTAGATTAGTTAGGGAATTTGAGCCGTTGCCAATCTACTGAAATCTCGTTTCTACCTCCTCTATTCAATTGTTAAGTTTGTAAGTTAAGTCATTTTCATCCCTATTTCCTTAACTTTTCTGTATCGACACTGCGATCATCCAACTTCTATATATAAACAGCAAGACTATCTATCACAAAAGAGTTGGCATGAACTTAATAACTTTACTGTTACGTTCTTCTTGGAGAATCCTGATTCTTGCTGCCTTCATGGGTTTATTAAGTGGGGTTAGCACCGCTGGATTACTTATTACAATCAACACTCAAGTTAATCATTCATCACAGATGACAGCATTAATTTGGAGTTTTGTCAGTCTTTGTTTTATAAAATTTATTACTAACATCATTTCTAAATATTTATTAATAAATCTAGCAGAAAAAGCAATTTTAGAATTACGACTCATTTTGAGTGAGAAAATTTTAGCTGCACCACTGTATTATTTGGAGAGTTTAGGAAAACATCGCATTTTAGCTACACTAACTGATGATGTTTTGGCAATTTCTAACACGGTTTACGTTATTCCTACATTGTGTATTGACATTACTATTGTAGTGACTTGCCTTTTTTATTTGTTGTGGTTATCTCCAACGATATTTTTGCTGGTGGTCATTTCTTTACTACTAGGAATATTTAGCTATCAACAGGTAGCACACAAAGCAACCTCATTCTTTATTTTAGCTCGTCAGCAAGAAGATAAATTATTTAATCATTTTCAGAGCATTGCTGAGGGAAGCAAAGAACTGAAGCTTCACTATCAGCGACGACAAACATTTTTAAAGAAAGAACTGAGAGAAACTGCACAATTATATCGGCGTAACAATGTAGTTGGGATGACTATATTTGCAGCGGCTGCTAGTTGGGGAAATATTTTATTCTTTGTAGTTGTTGGACTGGTAATTTTTGCTCTGCCTAATCTCCAAACTATCCCCATTCATATTTTATCTGGATATGCGCTGACTATTCTCTACCTGCTTTCACCTTTAGACTACATGATGAGTGCTATTCCTACTTTCAGCAAAGCAACTGTTGCTTTAAAGAAGGTTAATTCTCTCAAAATATCATTGTCCAATCACTGTTATGCAAGTAATTTAATGAATTGGGATGAAGCAGATAATTTTTGTCACCGTTTAGAATTTGTGGGTATCACTCATACCTATCATCAAGACTCAGAAGATACAGCTTTTACTCTTGGCCCAATTGATTTGACTGTTTCAGGCGGTGAAATTATTTTTATTGTCGGTGGTAATGGTAGTGGTAAGTCTACTCTTATTAAATTAATCACTGGTTTATACATTCCTGAAAGTGGAAAAATCTATCTCAATGGCAAATTAGTTACTACAGAAAATCAAGAGTGGTTTCGCCAACATTTTTCAGTTGTATTTTCCGATTTTTATCTCTTCGATAATTTATTTAATTTAGGTAAAACTATTGCTGACGAGCAAATATATGATTATCTAGTCAAATTACAACTCGATAAAAAAGTTCAAGTTAAAAATGGTAGACTTTCGACTACCTTATTGTCTCAAGGACAGCGAAAACGTCTTGCTTTATTGACTGCTTATTTAGAAGATAGATCTATTTATGTATTTGATGAATGGGCTTCAGACCAAGACCCTATATTTAAGAAGCTTTTTTACACACAATTATTATCTGAGCTAAAAAATAAAGGTAAAACTGTGGTAGTGGTTACTCATGACGACCAATATTTTTATTTATCAGACCGGATAGTCAAGCTAGATTATGGCAAGGTAGACAATGTTTATAACTGTGTGGTGTCTTAAGTGTTAATTTTTGCGGGATTATAGCTACGAGAAGCTTGATGTGTAAAAAGTTAAGAATTGAAATCAAGAGTTAAGTCAATAAAATCCTTAACTTTTCTGTATCGACTATTGTTTGTCTCAAACCTATAAGTAGAGATGTAAGCGTTATACATTCCCTAGCAGGAAAACACTATGCAACTAACTTATCGAACTGCCAATTACGAATCTAACCCTTATGAAACTTACATCACCGAAGAATATAGAATTGGTCTCTATAGAGGTGTAAAGGCGAGATTTCATTTACCCAAAGTTGTAAAACAACAACAGTTACCACGCCAATTGAAGTATCGTGGTATCAGTTACGTCAACTGGCGATGAAATTTGCTGACAACTTGTATAAGACGAACTGATTCATTTAGGTGTATTTAAAACTATGCAAATATTTAATCGCGAGGTAGATTCTCAAGCTAACCAGCCTCTTAAACCTGAAGCAAGTATCTGCAAAGTAGAAGCTTCTACAGATGCTAGCGAACCAAAGAAAATTAAACTCATCTACCGTGCTTTGATCTTTGAGCGTCTTCTTACTCCGGAGTGTCCTTATCGCCAACCCCGTGCTGTTAAATGGCGATTTCGCATTCCTGGCAAAAACTATAATTTGACTTCTATTTCTGAACTTGTACCTTTACGCCCCTATCCTCAGGCTCGTGCTGTTAACTGGCGATTTCAACCCCGCTCTCAGTCTTGAATTAATTAAAATCTCTTCCCTAATCCCCGATCTCCGATCCCTAATAATTCTAAGTTCTCTCTGTCTTCAAAATCCTTAACTTTTCTACATCGACAATTGACCGCTCAAACCCTAAAAATAAAGTCAGTCAACCTTTGATCAATGACGCAGGCAATCAGAATGCACGAACTGTTGTCACCCTACGAATATCAAGTTGGTGGTCGCCTGCCAGTAGATGCACTTAGCTATGTCATGCGCCAGGCAGATCAAGAACTCTACCAGGCTTTGAAAGCAGGTGCTTTTTGCTACGTTCTCAACTGCCGCCAGATGGGGAAGTCTAGCCTGCGGGTACAGGTGGCGAAGCAACTGCAAGAGGATGGCTTTGCCTGTGCAACGGTTGACTTGTCTGGGATTGGGAACAAGAACATTACACCAGACCAATGGTATGCTGACATTATTATGCGTCTGGTGCGAAGTTTCCGTTTATCTAGCCAAATTAACGTCCGCAATTGGCTAGCAGAACGACAAGATTTATCACCCGTAGGTCGCTTGGGGGAATTGCTGCAAAACGTACTGCCAGAATTAATCGCCCAACCGATTGTGATTTTTTTCGATGAAATCGACAGTACCCTCAGCTTAGCATTTAATACTGATGATTTTTTTGCTCTGATTCGCTCTTGTCATGAATATAAACGCCTGACTTTTGCTTTGTTGGGAGTAGCAACCCCCTCAGATTTAATTGCAGATAAAACCCGGACACCTTTTAATATCGGTCGGGCGATTGAGTTGAATGGTTTCCGTCTGCATGAAGTAAAACCATTAGAACTAGGACTGGCTGATTCGGTAAATCCAAAGTCGGTACTCAAGGAGATCCTGGCTTGGACGGGAGGACAGCCATTTTTAACTCAGAAGCTATGTCAGTTGGTAGCACAGAAGGAAGATGGGGAGAAAAGCAAAGAATTTCCAACTCCTCAATATCCATTTCTGCAAAAGTTGATGGGGGAGATATTAACGCAGCATGAGGAGATTGCTGATCAAGTATCTGCAATTGTGCGATCGCGTATTATTGAAAATTGGGCAGCCCAAGATGAACCACCGCATTTAAGAACAATACGCGATCGCTTACTTAGCAACGAACAACGCGCTAGCAGGCTGCTGGGACTATATCAGCAAATTCTCCAAGATGGTAGTGTCCCTGCGGATGATTCTCCAGAAAAAATAGAGTTACTTTTGTCGGGATTAGTTGTTAAACAACAAGGTGTATT
This sequence comes from Pelatocladus maniniholoensis HA4357-MV3, assembly GCA_019359115.1. GTDB lineage: Bacteria > Cyanobacteriota > Cyanobacteriia > Cyanobacteriales > Nostocaceae > Pelatocladus > Pelatocladus maniniholoensis. Next base: position 3,113 of record JAHHHW010000091.1, on the reverse strand, counting down.
ACAGATTTACAACCGCATATATGAGGAGGTTTTTAACTGTGAATGGGTGGAAAAGCAACTCAAGAAGCTGCGAACTTACGCAGATTTACTGAATGCTTGGGTAGCATCTGATTATCAAAATGAAACATATCTTCTGCGAGGAGAAGCGCTTAAAGAAGCTCAAGCTTGGGCAAGGGGAAAAAGTTTAAGCAACCAAGATTATCGGTTTTTAGCTGCCAGTGAGGAACTCGATAAACGAGAGGTACAAAATGCCCTCAGCACATCCGAACAAGCAAATCAAATTCTGCTGAACGCCCAACAGCAAGCGAAGAAAACCATTCGGCGCGGACTGATAGGGTTATCGGTGCTTTCAGTAGTAGCTGTGACTTTAGTAGGACTGTCAGGATTGCTGACATGGCAAACAGCACAACAAAAACGACAGGTAACTATTGGTGAGATTAAAGCGCTCACTCTTTCATCAGAAGCTGCTTTTGAGTCTAATCATAACTTAGATGCTTTGCTTGCAAGTATGAAAGCAAGTATGAAATTAAACCAAATGGGATGGAATAATGCGGACACAGACTTAAAAGTACAGGTAGAAAAGGCGCTACGGCAGTCTATTTACTGGGTACGCGAAAGTAACCGCCTAGTGGAGCATACAGATGTGGTCACACGGGTAAAATTTAGCCCAGATGGGCAGAAGCTTGCTTCTGCTAGTTGGGACAAGACAGTGAAAATTTGGCAACGTGATGGTAAGCTACTTCATACCCTCCGAGGACATACTGATGGGGTGTGGAGTGTTAATTTTAGCCCGGATGGTAAAATGTTGGTTAGCGCCAGTCGAGATAAAACTGTTAAGGTTTGGCGTGTTGAAGATGGTCGAGAACTTCTCACTTTACCTCACAAGGATTGGGTAGCGTGCGTAGGCTTCAGCCCCGATAGCAGGATGGTGGCGGGGATGGAGTGGAATGGCACAATGCGGTTATGGAATTTGGAAGGTAAAGAATTGCGATCATTCCATACCCATAATGCACCTGCTGTGGCGATTAGTTTTAGTCCCAAAGGAAGAATGATTGCTACTGCGAGTCGGGATGGTACTGCAAAGGTTTGGAGCCTTGATGGTCAAGAACTATTGACGCTCAAGGGACATCGCGATTGGGTAATGTATGTTAATTTCAGTAGGAATGGTAAAATAATTGCCACTGCCAGTAAGGACAAAACCGCAAAACTCTGGAATTTAGAAGGAAAAGAACTAGTAACCCTGCATGGACATACTGATACAGTTGGTAGTGTAGTATTCAACCGCGATGGTCAGACCATTGCTACTGCTGGCTGGGACAAAACTGTGCGACTCTGGAATCGCCAAGGAAAACAATTGGAAGTTCTCCAAGGTCATACAGATGCAGTTTGGGGTGTCAACTTTAGTAAGGATGGTCAGCTGCTTGCGAGTAGTGGTGAGAATGGGATGGTAAGACTGTGGAATTTGGACACTAAATCTCACCCTTTCATACTCAATCTTGGTGAAGCTGCTGCTGCAAGTGTTAGTTTTAGTCCTGATGGTCAGATCCTTGGTACTGCTGGTCGCTATACTATGGCTAAACTGTGGAACCTACAGGGACAACTACTAACGAAACTTGGCGGTCATGACGATACATTGAGAAGTTTACAATTCAGTCCTAATGGCAAATTCATTGCCACTAGCAGCCGAGACAAAACTATTAAACTGTGGAATCTAGCTGGTCAGGAATTGGCAACATTGCGGGGTCATCAGGGGGATGTAAGAAGCGTTAGTTTTAGCCCTGATAGTCAGATTATTGCCAGTGCCAGTTGGGATACAACCGTCAAATTATGGAATCTCAAAGGTAAAGAATTGTTGACTCTACGGGGACATCAAGCAGGTGTAAGGAGTGTGAGTTTCAGCCCCGATGGTCAAATTATTGCTACCGCCAGCGAAGACAGCACAGCTAAACTTTGGAGCCGGGATGGTAAAGAATTATTAACATTGCACGGGCATCAGGCAGGAGTAAATTCAGTTAGTTTCAGTTCCGATAGCCAGACGATCGCTACTACTAGCAAGGATAAAACAGTTAAGCTGTGGAACCGACAGGGTAAAGAGTTATTAACTCTCCGGGGACATGAGGGTGAGGTAAATGCTCTAGTTTTCACTTCTAATAGACAGACTATTGTCACGGCTAGTGAAGACATGACAATCAAGCTTTGGAATCGTAAGGGAGAAGTATTGCAAACCCTTGGTGGTCATACTGCTGGGGTCAAAAGTCTGAGTTTCAATGCTGATGGTCGGCTGCTAGCTTCATCAGATTCACTGGGTAATGCCATTCTCTGGAATTTAGATTTTGATTCCAGCCCAGAGAAATTATTCATGCAAGGTTGCAATTGGGTCAAAGACTATTTGCAAAATAGCGCAAATGTCAAACAGGAAGACCGTCATTTATGCGATTGACACCCGAAAGGGAGTTTAACAAGGACAAGTCAAGCGTTCTGGGCGTGGTCGTCCACGTTGGCCAGGATTTTCATAAGGGATGTACAAAGCCGAATCACAGCGCATCTTAGATATTTGCCACAGCCAGAACTGATACAGCAGGCGGTCGAACTACTGACTTTTGAATCCCATCAACCAACAGAGCAAGCTTTAGCACCAATCATTCAAAAAATGACTTTGGCTTCGGAACTGGTCAGAGAAAGTGCTACTGATAAAACCCACCTTCCGCACCCTCAAGTGTCACAGAGAGAAAATACTGAGAGAAAAAAGGAAGTAAGAATAAAAACAAACATCTGAAGTCAAAAAAGACATTTGAGTAGCCATGAATCAACAAAAATGGCATTCAAAGCTATTGTCAATAAGGAGCAATAAGACCTCCAGGTAGGGAGATTCGTCTGAGATAAATAAATGAAGATGTTAAAGACTAAAATCATAAACTCCAGTTATGAGTTGAAGTGACAACCCTAAATTTTTGACATAGTAAATTAGAGCAATGAATCAAAACGATTAGGCGTAGATATAGCGGTGCGATGTAGAAGTTGAGTGTTAAAGGATGAAACAAATCCTTTCAAAATGAGTGGAGAGCCAACTCTCCCGGTGGAGTCTGTCCCACTGTCCCCACGTAAAAGAGTCA
>JAHHHW010000090.1 GCA_019359115.1 Pelatocladus maniniholoensis HA4357-MV3 | reverse complement strand
TATTAATCGCTTGGTTTCTTGAGGATTCTCCTCTATGTGATTTAGTACGTTACTCATATTTTGGTGTCAAAAAACTTCTATTGACGTTCTTTTACCACAAAATATACTATTTTGGAGATGTTTAATGCTCATTTCCAGCACGAAAAACAATTTTTAAACAGTAATCCCGATGTTCATTTAGAACTGGGCTTTAATGAAGAATTATCTCACCTAATTTATGCCGGGGCAGATACAGCAGATTTCAGGTAAATGAAGTACAAATTTTAAAAACAAAGCCATATACCAAGAGACTTTCAACCCTGTTCCCTGTTCCCTATTCCCTGTTCCCTGCTGTATGATTATTGTCCCCAGTAATTACGAACCCTGTGGTTTAACTCAGATGATCGGCTTAAAGTACGGAACTGTACCCATTGTGCGTGGTGTCGGTGGACTCGTGAATACGGTATTTGACCGAGATTACGAGCAAAATTTACCTCCAGAACTACGTAATGGCTACGTCTTCTATGACACCGATTATCATGCTTTAGAATCAGCAATGGATCGAGCGATCGCACTGTGGTACGAAAAGCCACAAGAGTTTTGCCAACTAGCCCTTCAGGGTATGGACTATGACTACTCATGGAATCATCCAGGAGCAAAATATGTAGAGATTTACGACTGGATAAGACATAAGTGGTAATGGGTAATGGGTAATGGGTGGGTAATGGGTAGTATATTTTTCTCGAATTACCAATCACCTATTACCAATCACACTAATGAGGTAGTCAGTGTTGACAACAAAACTTCAGGTAAGATAAATAATCGAGACAATACTTCCTCAACATCATGGGCAACACATTCGGACATCTATTTCGCATCACTACATTTGGCGAATCCCACGGCGGTGGTGTGGGAGTTGTGATTGATGGTTGTCCTCCTCAACTAGAAATTTCCACCGAGGAAATTCAAATAGAACTTGATCGCAGACGTCCAGGACAAAGTAAAATTACCACGCCTCGCAAAGAAGAAGATAAATGCGAAATTCTCTCTGGTGTATTTGAAGGCAAAACTCTGGGAACACCAATCGCCATTTTAGTACGCAACAAAGACACTCGTTCCCAAGATTATGATGAGATGGCACTCAAGTATCGTCCTTCCCATGCAGATGCAACTTATGATGCCAAGTATGGCATTCGTAACTGGCAAGGTGGCGGTAGATCATCAGCACGAGAGACAATAGGTAGAGTTGCAGCTGGGGCGATCGCGAAAAAAATTCTCCGTCAAGTCGCTAATGTCGAAATTATCGGTTACGTCAAGCGCATCAAAGATTTAGAAGCCATTATTGATCCAGTTACGGTTAGTTTAGAACAAGTTGAAAGCAACATCGTTCGCTGTCCTGATGCTGAATGTGGCGATCGCATGATTGAATTAATCGAGGAAGTGCGCCGTGAAGGTAATTCTATCGGTGGTGTAGTAGAATGCGTAGCGCGCAATGTACCCAAAGGTTTAGGTGATCCTGTTTTCGATAAGTTAGAAGCAGATCTAGCTAAAGGAGTCATGTCTCTACCTGCTAGCAAAGGATTTGAAATTGGTTCTGGTTTCGCCGGAACTCTCCTAAGTGGATTTGAACATAACGATGAATTTTATATTGATGAAGCAGGTGAAATTCGCACTCGTACCAACCGTTCTGGTGGTATTCAAGGCGGAATTTCCAACGGTGAAAATATCATTCTCCGTGTAGCATTTAAACCAACTGCAACGATTAGAAAAGAACAGAAGACGGTAACTAATGAGGGTGAAGAGACGCTTTTAGCAGGAAAAGGACGTCATGATCCTTGTGTGTTACCACGTGCAGTTCCTATGGTTGAGGCAATGGTGGCTTTGGTTTTATGTGACCATTTATTACGACATACTGCCCAGTGTCAAGTCGTATAAAATAGTGCTAGTCAACAATATTTGGATCTATCCCTAACTCGCGTAATTTCTCCGCCAGCTTTGCAGCACACTTGTTTGCTTGTTTTATCTGTTCTTCTGGCGTAGGATATCGTTTACCTTCTTCGTCATACCAATACAACCATTCTCGCATTACTCCGCTATAGGTTCCACGTTCGCAACCAATTCCTAATACCAATTTTCTGTGAAGCTGCACATTATTTTGACCCCTCCCAACCTCCCCGAATTTGCGGGGAGGTGCCGCAGGCGGTGGGGTTCTTTATATGCGTCTTCATAAAGAAATGGTATAAGCTAATTTCTGGTAGCCAAACAGGATTTTCTGCCTGCAATTCATACTTTCCATTGACTAACTTATGCACTTCTATAGCGCTTCTCGGTTGTATGCAATACGCTGCGCCCAGACGTTACATGTAACGTCTCTACATTGTTCATGGCGGTGTATTTGATTCAAATGAGAACTGCTATAAACGTGGTTTGCAGCGACGACGAGAAGAATAGATTACTACTTTGCCTACAAAAATCAAAAATCCAACTTTTTTGAAGATGCTATCTTCTGCCTACCAACAACTCCAGGCATCATAGAAGTTGAAGTATAAAAAGAGCAACTTTAAAATGACTATTTACTTTTACAAAGCTTATGAGCTTTATGGCTGTTTTTCTAACTTTTCTCCCCACGAGATTACAATTGACGGTATTTATTGGCGGACAGTAGAGCATTATTATCAAGCTCAAAAATTTGTGGGAACACCAGACGCAGTTATTATACCTGTCATCCATAAAGTTGAGACGCCAGAAGAAGCTGCTGCATTAGGACGCTGTTGTACCCGCAAAGTCCGTTTAGATTGGGAGATAGTTAAAACTAACATCATGCGAGAAGCTGTACTTAAAAAGTTTCTCACCCATGCTGATATTAGAGAAGTTCTGCTCACTACCGGCGATCAATTACTGGTAGAAAATTCTCCCAAGGATTATTTTTGGGGTTGCGGTGCAGATCAAACAGGTGAAAACCATCTCGGTAAAATCCTGATGAGTGTACGAGAAGAAATTCGTAAGTTACCGTCGCTTTCAGTGATTGCCGAGTAAGGTCTAGCTAGAAAATGGATGTGGGGTTTCAAAAGGCAGAGGACAGGAGGCACAGACAGAAGTGTATAGCGATCGCATTTATCTTGGCAGCCGTTAAGAAACAAAGAGTATTGAAGTGTCGGAATGTATAGGTGTAGAAAAAGTTAGAAACTACTAATTTATCAAAACTTAAAAGCAAGCCAATTTCACATAAATCATGACAAAAGGTGAGACTTGTACTGCATTTGTGTAGTATTTTTGGTGAAAGCCCGTCTTTATACATTCATCCAATGAAACAGTTTCTCTGCCAATTATTTAATTGGAAAAAACATATCCAATGGCTGATTCTGCCAGTGATAATGATTCTAGTATCTGCATTTTTTGCTACACCTGCTTTTGCCACTGGTGTATACGAAATGCCAAATTTCACACCCAATACTTGGGTTTTAGATCAAGCTGAAGTCATTAGTCGTATCAATGAAGGCAAGATTAGTAGTGCCTCAGAGGATTTGGCAAAGAACACCGGAAATGAAGTCAGATTTGTTACGGTACGTCGTTTAGATTATGGTGAAACTGCGGAAAGTTTTACAAAAGCATTGTTTGAAAAATGGTTTCCGACAGCAGAAGCCCAAGCCAATCAAACTTTATTAATGATTGATTCTGTTACCAACGGTGCTGCAATTATTAGTGGCGATCGCGTTAAGTCTTTATTGACAGACGAAATTGCCAAAAGTGTCGCAGACGAAACTTTGATGACACCTTTGCGATCAGGTGACAAATATAATCAAGCGTTTTTAGATGCTAGCGATCGCCTAATCGCTGTACTTTCTGGTGAACCCGATCCCGGGCCACCCCAAATAGTCGAAAAAGTACAGGTAGAAGGCACTTTTGGGAAAACAGAAGAAGGCGAAAAAGGTAATGCGATCGCCTGGGTTGTGGGACTTTTAGTTGCTGCTACTGTCATCCCAATGGCGACTTACTACATTTATCTAGCTGTTCAACCACCTTCTTCTGATGGTAATGGTTAGTGGTTAGTAGTTAGTAGTTAAGTTGGTAGGTGTAATTAAAGATAAAATAAAACCTCACCCTGCCTCCAGCTTCCCTCTCCTTACTAAGGAGAGGGATTGAGGGTGAGGTTTTATATTTAATTTGACCCACTTACTTAGTGGTGATTAACTACTAACTACTAACAAATTCCAATTAATCTTGAATATACTCTTGCCCTGTCACTAAAGCAATCTCAGCACGAACAAATTCTCGACCTAAATAAGCTGCATGATCTAGCTGAGTCACGGGACAGGGCTTTGTTTTTTCAAATATTTCCACAGATAATTCTTTTGCTGTCCTACCTGTAAATACTGTTGTGTGAGTTCGTCCAACTTTTCCTCGTGCAGGAATTACTTTTCCTGTTTCTGGATCTACTGCTAAACCATGGTCATCAATTACATTTGTGAAATGCTTGGCACAAATCAGCCCTGTTTCTTGCTCTAAGTAAATAATGAAATATCCACCGGGATCAAGATCAATATGACGCTGAGAAAGCTTATTATCTATTTGCGCTATATCTTCCAATTTCAAACCCATACTTACCGTAAAACGTAAACTTGATTCAGGAATTTTTCATCCTTTCTCAAGTTTAATTCTTATCTACCTCAAAATATTCTTGTGAAAGCTATTTTTAAATCTCAATTATTTTTTTGAGAAAATGGTAATTCTGTATTGATTACCTCAATTTCTTGCTGTTCGAGTTCATTTACTTCATCAATATAAGAACATAAAATTTTTCGCAAACGATTATTGTAAAAGCGATGCAAACTGTAGTTAGGCTGTGCAGGAAAACCACGACGTTTTTTATGGCGTCCACCTGCACCGGGATCAAAGATTTGGATACCGTTAGCGATCGCCCATGCAATCGGGGCATAATAACAAGCATCAAAATGTAAGCAATCTATTTCTTGAAAACTACCCCAGTAGCGCCCATACATTCTATCGTCCTTGAATAAACAAAAAGACATCCCCATTGGTTGATGCTGATTTTGTTCGTTATATGCGGCGAAAAATAAAACGCGATCGCGATAATTCTCGTGTAACTGCTCAAAAAATCGCTTTGTTAAATATTTGCTACCCCACCAGCCAAACTTATCGCAAGTATCTGCATAAAATTCATACATTAACCCAAACAAAGACTTGGGAATTTCCTCGCCACTCAAGGGTTGTAATCGTAAACCAGCTTTTTCTACAGCTTTGCGTTCGCGCTTGATATTACGACGCTGGTTAGCATTAAATACTGCCAAATAATCATCAAAAGTTTGAAAGCCAAGATTTTCCCAAATATAACTGTGGTGCAGCCAAGTAGTAAAACCACAGCGTTCTAAAACAGGACGCCATTGGGGATCTACATACAGAAAATGACAACCAGAAATCTGGTGTTTTGAGCAAAAAGCATCAATTTCATGCACCATAATTGCTGTGATTTCATCTTCATCTTCCCCAGGTGCGATTAAAAATCGATAACCTTCCGCAGGAGTAAATGGTGTCATTCCCAACATTTTTGGGTAATATTCCACACCAATACGTTGCGCCAAATCAGCCCATTGGTGATCAAACACAAATTCACCATAACTATGTCCTTTCAAGTAAAGTGGTGCAACAGCAACCAGTGTCCGATCTCGCCACAAAGTCAAGTGATTGGGTAGCCAACCCGTTTTAGCTGTAGCACTACCTGAAGTTTCTAAATTGTTCAGCCAATTCCACTCTAAAAACGGGGTTGTCAGTGGTAGTGCTAAAGCATCCCAGGCTGATTGAGGAATTTCGGTAATTTTGTTAATCCAAGCAACAGAGTAGCGAGGTTTTAATTGTTCCACCATCGCGGGCTTCCGATACAAAAGTTAATAATCATTTTACCAAGACTTAGCGGGAGCGTGAAAGTCCCTTTGCACTCCCAACAAACTTTAGTCATCAATGTTACAAGGTTAAGCCTTAATGTTGTAACCTTAAGCCTTAAAGCTAGAACATGAAGCCTTAAAGCTAGAACATTAAGCCTTAAAGCTAGAACATTAAGACTTAAAGCTAGAACATTAAGACTTAAAGCTAGAACATTAAGACTTAAAGCTAGAACATTAAGCCTTAAGATTAAATACCTACCCTTGAAAGTGGAGAGTGTGGGGAGACAACAGAGAAATAACTATTAACTATTGTAGAGACGCGATTAATCGCGTCTCTACTAATCACTAACAATTCGATAATGAAGAAAAACTTCTTGGTCTACCCTATCAACTTCTATAAGTTGTAACCGAGGAGCTAGTTGTGGTAGAAATCCTTTACCTTCAACTGGTGTTGGCGCAGCAACACCACCTAAAATCAAGGGACAAATAGTCAGCCAAAGTTCATCGATTAAATCTAATTCCAGCAGCGAGGCGACTAGTTCACCACCACCTAATATAGCTAATTGTGCTATTCCCAATTTTGAGAGATGCTCCAGAGCTGCTGCAACATCAATTTTTCCCTCTTCCGTTTCAAAGACCATAATCTGCTCAAATTCAGGTCTTTTATGCCAAAAAACCGCCCCTGTGCTTGTAGTGAGTAACCAACGTTGAACTGGCTGTTGAAAAAAGCGAATTTCCGGATTTAGGTTGGCTGAGTGTGTAGTTACAATATGTACTGGTTGAAGGGGTTTACCCCCTTGTATCCGATTTTGCAGTAGTTGTGGATTTGTTACGGTTAATGTTGTACCGTAGGCACGGAGAGTACCAGCACCAAATAAGACTGCATCAGCAGTAGCAATTCTGTTTTCCAGATGTGCTTTATCACTCTTGGAGCCAAAACGAGCAGGCGATCGCGTAACATCAGCTATCTTGCCATCTGCACTCATGGCTAAAACCACCGTAGTATAAGGTCGATATTGCACCATTGATTTGATTTGTATATTTTGTCTATATTTTTACTTTGGATTATCAGAAAGAATCATGCTGGCAAACTCCTGTTTACAACTAATTTCACAACTTTATTTACATCTGGTCAAAGTTGCAATTATAACTAGTTGCTTTCAGGGTTTGTATAATATATATTTTTTTGCTATCCAGCTATCTAATGGTTTAAAATTTTTGGCATCAACCAATATTTATCGCTTAAAAATAGTAATTAATTTAATTGCATTTAGTTGCTGTTGTGGTTTGCAAATGCCAAGTGAGAGTGCCGATGGCTAACCAGCGTCAATCCTCCTTTAGGCGGATTTTAGTATCAAAAATTTTGCTTCTATCTGTTCCAGTTTTATTGATAGGTGAAATAGTTGCCTATCAAAAAGCACGTTATAGCCTTTTAGAAACTGCCCGTCAAAATTTAACAGCAAGTGCTGTTCTTAAGGGAGAAAAAGTTGCCGATACAATCTCTGCTTTAAAAGCTAATTTGTTCACTGCTACTCAAACACAGGTGATTCAATCAGGTACACTTGCTCAAAAAGAAGATTTTATCAATCAACTAGCGCAACAGCAACCACGGCAAATTGAATGTATACAATTAGTAGATTCTAATAGCGATGAAATAAGTGCTAGTACGTGTGGTCAAGAACCTGTGAATCAGTCTAATGCTGATTTTTATAGCAATGGGTTAGAAGTAAAACTATTATCACCATCAAATTTAAATACAACTGGTAATAGAGATGAACAAAGTAAACTGAAACTATTGCTATCAGCGCCAGTCTATGACCAAGCTGGCGAGTGGCGCTATAACTTAGTTTTCAAATCAGCTTTGTTACGCGAAAAAATTAAAAATAAACCAGGTTTACTAACAGGTTCTACAGTTGTTATTGCCGAAAACGGTACAATTTTAGCACATCCAATCGCCAGCCGAATTGGTACTAATATTGCCCAGCACATAGATGCTTCACGTCTACAAATGATAGTGAAAAATGCCATTGCTGGTAAACAAGATACTCTGCATTTATTTTTTGATAAACAGGGAGAAGAATTACTCGCTGGTTACACTGCTATTGACAGTCCAATTATCCAAGGAAAACAGCAAAAATGGGTGATTTTAGCGGTTACTGGTCTAGATAATGCTTTGTATGATTTAGGGCAAATCAAACTAATTTTGATCGTTTTGACAGTAGGCTTAATTGGCGCTAGTGTATTGGCATCTTTGTATTTAGCTCGTTGTCTAGCACTTCCAGTTGAAGAACTGCGTGACTATGCTCTCAATCTCCACAGTTACCACAGCACAGTACCAGTTCCGCACAACTTAAAAATTCGGGAGTTCAATCAACTAGCGCAAGCCTTAGATCAAATGCTAGAACGCCTCAAAGCTTGGGCGGAAGAAGTAGAAATAGCTTGGAAAGAAGCCAAAAATGCCAACCAGAGTAAAAGCCAATTTTTAGCAGCAACTTCCCATGAATTGAGAAATCCATTACACATTATTATTAACTGTATTCGTCTGGTTCGAGATGACTTGTGTGATGACAGAGAAGAAGAACTAGAGTTTCTTAAGCGTGCTGATGAAACGGCAATTCACTTACTAGGTATAATTAACGAATTGCTAGATATTTCCAAAATAGAAGCTGGTAAACTATCTGTGTCTTTAGAACCAATTGACCTTCAGAAATTACTCAAAGAGGTCATTAATTTGCAATCTGTGAATATTCAACAAAAAGGATTGCAGTTAAACATTCCTCAACAGATGAGTGAATTCATTTTGGTGAATGCTGACCCAGCCAAATTGAAGCAGGTACTAATTAATATTATCGGTAATGCAACTAAATTTACTGATGAAGGTAGCATCACAATTACAACAGAAATTCAACAAATTGATAGTAAATACCAGGTAATTGTCAGTGTTCAAGACACAGGTGTGGGGATTGATCCCACCCAGCAACAAAAGCTATTTCGCCCATTTGTCATGGTGGATGATGCTACTACACGCAAATTTGGCGGTACTGGGCTGGGACTAGCCATTTCACGGAACTTAGTTGAACTAATGGGAGGTAAGATCACTCTTGAAAGTAGAGGTATCAATCAAGGTACAACAGTGAGCATTATTTTACCTTTGATAGATACCCGCCAGGAGACAACAGAAGATGAGGAAAATGGCAAAGTCGGAGAATTAAACTGTGCTAGCCAAAAGCCAGAACTCAGTACAGATTTGTGTTCAGCACAACAGGTTTGCCATCCTGGTTAAGTGATTCTGTCAGAGCAGCAAGAATATTTACTAACTGTGTCCCTACCCAAACAGAGGAAACTGGGCAAGGAGTATTGTTATGAACACAGCTAACAAAGCGATCGCACACTCGTTTTAATGGTTCATTTTTTTCGACTTGCAGCACTTGTTGGCTTTGATTTATAGTAACAAAATGATTTTTTTCTACTTCTAACTCTCCATGCAGCAGCGTTAAAGGTGATATAGCTGACATTTCATCAAAAATCAAACTACCTCGACTACCTACAACTACTAAACGTCGCTGCTTATCAGCATTCAGCCAACACAAATGAATATAAGCTTGAAAACCATTAGCGTAATTTAGTGTCACCCAAACCAGATCGGCAAGTCTTTTAGATAAAGACAAGGGAGACAAAGAAGAAAAAACTCCTCCTTGTCCCCCGTGTCCCCCATGTCCCCCTTGTAGCCACACCCTACCTGAAGCCTGTACACTCACTGGTTGCTGACCTAACCAAGCATTGAATATTGCAATGTCGTGAATAGCTAAATCCCATAGTGCATCAACATCTTGGCGAACTGGCCCCAAATGAGTGCGATAAGCATAGCCATAGCGTAAATCCCCTAATTCTCCTGTATGAACAACATTTTGCCCTCGTTCCACTGCTGGATGAAATAGATAAGTATGGTCAACCATTAGTTGCCGTTGCTGTTTTTGGGCTAGCTGGCAGAGTTTATAACATTCTGTCGGATCTAAAGTTAAAGGTTTTTCTGCTAAAACATGGTATCCCCAATTTAAGGCGTCAGTAATTAAGGAATAATGTGTGCTGGCAGGGGTAGCAATGACTACTGCATCTAAATCTATGATTTGTTTAATTTCTGACCACTCGGTTGTTAATAATACATTATGATTTGTAGTGTTTTTTGAAAAAAATTGGCGTTTTATCTTTGCCAAACACTCTAGATTCGGGTCTACCACAGCTGCAACGATGACTTGGGGATGCTCCAGAAAATTCCGCAGCAAATTTACACCCCAACGCCCCACTCCAACGACAGCGATTTTAATTTGATTAGTCATTAGTCAAAAGTCAAGATTCAAGAGTCAAGACGCGATATTCCTCGTGTCTCTACCCAATCGTCTGTAGGATTTATAACAATTGCCATTGTTAAATACCCTGATTTTATCCTTTTGTCTCTGAATATTTGAGATGCTCCCACTATACACCCCTGCATTTGTGTAGGCTGATAAAGCGAAATCGTATTAATTCTTTGCTTTTCTTTTTTAGTACAAAAATACTAAAATATATCTTATTCAATGTGAATTTCTTTTGCTCCCGCTAAATAATTACTCTCTACATCAGGGAACTATATGTGTAACCAAACTCTTGGTTTTGCAGAATCACGTGTAAAACCCGTTGGTAAATCACTAAATCGCATCACATAGAGGCAATATGGAAATTAAACTTGGATTTGGAAGTGTACCAAAACCTCAATATGTTTTTGTTAGTAGAGAAGCAGATCATTGTTGGTATATGCTTTCTGAACAAGAGCAACATATACCAATTTATGACAAAGCTTTAACTGGAATAATCACAAAAATAGAATGTAACAAAACAGTTGAGACAAAGTTTGGAAAAAGAGAGAAAACAGATTTGCATGTTTTAGCAGAACAACCTTACATCATCCGTTCTGGTAGAGATTCTTACTTCTCTAAAAGCTTATTGTTATCTTTGGATATTATTACAAATGAACAACTGCATCAACCATTGACAATTGCGGTTTCTCCAGGGGACAAAAAAGTTGTATTTTGTACAATTTATAATCCAATAACATATCAAGAAATCAAGATTACTTGGAACGAACACAACGAAATTGACTTACAATCTTTAGAACAAAAGATTAGTCAGAGAATTAATCAAATTCAAAAGCCGGAAAGTACTACAAATCATGAATTACGGAGAATAATTATGGCGCAAACTGATACTTACTTAAAACAATTAGACTGGAACCCAGAACAAGGAAGACGTTATTTAGAACAGAAATATGGCAAGCGATCGCGTCGAGAATTGAATGATCAAGAACTTATAGACTTTACGATGGCAATTTTTGAGATTTTATGTACTCAAGAAAATAGATTTGTGATGAGTAATTTAGCAGGATAGTTTTTTTATACCGCATCAGGAGCAATTGTCCCTGATGCCTTAACTACGGGTAAAGAGCAAACTAAAAAACAATGATTAAAACTATTATTGTTTTACTTATAATTGGTCTAATTATCACTGGAATTTTCATCAGTTCCATCATCACTAAACAACGAATAAATCTTCTTAAAAAACGTCTTTTTCCTCCACTTTGGAACTCTATTATTGAAAATAATCTTCCCATTTACACCCGTCTTACTCCCGATGAACGCAGACGCCTACAAGGACATGTGCAAGTATTTTTAACAGAAAAACAATTCATAAGACCTCTCGGTATGCGGGAAACTCAGTCGCTTTAGCGCTGAGAGGGAAGCGACACGTGCGGTTTTAACCGCTTTAAATATTTGCACCATTACACGGGAATTGCTTAATTTGGTGTACCTTTGTAATGCACTTTCAAATGGGACAGTTACCATTTCAAATCTCGCAATCCTGTACGCATAACGGTTTTGCTCCAAGGAGCCTTCCCTTACGGGAGTAATGTTAGCCTCGACAATGTTATTGGTCGGTACTATCCGAAAGACACTGACTTAACCCAATAAATCTGTTTAATCCTTCAGTTCTAGAGCAAGGAACTAGCTACGCATCCCCTGGTAGGTCTTTAACTCTTGCCAATAACGTAGTACACAAGGTACTTAGTCTGGTCAACTATTGTCTAAGTCTTAGGCGCTTTAGCCCAATGTCTTTAGACTTGGGTCGTTGACTGGCTGTCAAGGATTGCAGGTGACAGAAGAAATGAAGTTAACTGTTGCTGCTATCGCATCTCTACTGTTGCTGAATGAACGTGGCGAATATTTTCCCAAACTACGTTCAATTTTAATTTATCCCAGTGCCTATTTTGTCAACGAAACTGTTGCGACTAGTGAATATATTGTTGAAGAAAGGCGTGTAGCAAGATTGGGTGAGTCGTGGAGTCGCGATCAAGTAGTATTATCTTGGGAACAGGTGCAACAAGACACTCGCAACTGGAATGATGGACATAACGTGATTTTGCATGAATTTGCTCACCAGTTAGATCAAGAGGAAGGTAAAGCGCAGGGTGTGCCAAAATTGGCACAAAAATCAGATTATTCCATTTGGTCTAGGGTGATGACACAAGCATATCAACAACTCTGCAATGATGTGCAACGAGATATAAAAAATGTGATGAATAGTTATGGTGCGACTAATCCCGCAGAGTTTTTTGCTGTGGCGACTGAGACATTTTTTGAAAAGCCACAGCAGTTGTTGAAGATGCAACCAGGATTGTATAAATTATTGCAAGGTTATTATCAGGTAGATCCTGGGGAATGGGTTTAGTTTTGGATGCAAGCGATCGCATTTATAGCAGTTTTCTATCACATAATAAATATGGGAAATGCCTAAAGCCTTACCAATGACAAAGGACAGTTGAGAAATAATGTTTAAACTATAGCACTTCTCACTCGATTGCAATACAGTCGGAACCCCACCCCGGCTTTGCTGACGCAAAACCTCCCCTAAGCGCAAGCGCTTAGGGGATTAAGGGGTGGGGTACGTATTGGACACAACCGAGAACTGCTATAGAAATTACTTACAAATCCTGTTTAAACGTCTAACTATTTACGTAAATATGACATTAGTTGTTGCTACATTTTATAAATTTGTTAAACTGCCAGATTATGCTGAAAAACAGCAATCTTTGTTATCTTATTGCCAAGCACAAGGTATTAAGGGAACTATTTTACTAGCCCAAGAAGGGATAAATGGGACGATCGCAGGCGATCGTGAAAGTATTAACTCAGTGTTATCTTTTTTGCGGTCTGATTCTCGTTTTGCTGACTTGGAACATAAAGAGTCTACTGCTGAAGAGTCACCATTTCAACGTCTGAAAGTACGCCTGAAAAAAGAAATAGTCACAATTGGACTACCTGATATTGACCCCAATGAAAAAGTCGGAACTTATGTTACTCCCAAAGACTGGAATCAGATAATCTCTGATCCAGAAGTGGTTGTAATTGACACCCGCAATGATTATGAATTCAGTATTGGCACTTTTAAAAAAGCTCAAAATCCCAACACTGAATCATTTAGGCAATTTCCAGAATATGTAAACAAACACCTTGATTCGAGTCAGTATAAGAAAGTCGCACTATTTTGTACTGGTGGTATTCGCTGTGAAAAAGCTTCTTCTTTTATGCTTTCCCAAGGTTTTCAAGAAGTTTATCACCTCAAAGGCGGTATTCTCAAATATTTAGAGGAAGTTCCAGCAGAGGAAAGTCTTTGGGAAGGGGAATGTTTTGTCTTCGATGAACGAGTCGCTGTGAGTCATGGGTTAGAACCCGGTTCCCATGAGATGTGTGTTGGTTGTGGACACCCAATTTCAGAAGCTGATAAAACTTCTCCTCATTATGAAGAAGGTATTAGTTGTCCTCACTGTTTTGATAGTCTCACCCCAGAAAAGAGATCTGGTTTAGAAGAGAAAAAGCGACAAATGAGAAGGGGAGAATAGGGAACTTATCAATTCAAAAGTCAAAAGTCAAAAATTTTTTATTTTTGACTTTTGAGTTGTTTCTCCTGTTCCCTCTCTTCACCATTCAATTAGTTGCTGTGGCGAAAACTTCTTGTAGTTTTTCAGGATGTTTTGTAAATGCTAAATATTGAGACGCCATTTCTGGAGTTAACAGTTCTATCATTAATCTGTTTTCTACCCAAAACTCCATGACATCAAATAAGGAATCACGGTTACAGCGTACTACGCGCCAACCTGCACTCATACCAACTTGTTCAATTTCTTCTTGGGTGACAGGTACAGAAATTGCTGCGTGGGTAGCTGTGAACATAGAAGGATTGTCATTGTGAACAAACATGCACTGCTCATCAGGTGCTGTACCGGGTACTATCTCAGATCCTAAAGGATAAACTTCAACTGCTGTACCGTGTTCATCACCGGGAAAAACTATATAGCTACCTGGGTGAGGAGGAAAAGGTGCTGCTTGGCCTTTCAAGACTTTGGCAAGAGTTTGTGCAACAAGCTGGGGATTTTTGGCGGAAACTGAAATGTGGTGAATCATAAGAATAACCTTCAAGATGTAAGATTCTACAACTGATAGTTATCGTGTTCCGCAAATCAGAAGATTAAGTTTTTTACACAAATTTTGATAGGTTTGTAGTAATACCATTTCCATATGAAGATGCATAGAAAGAACCCCACCGCCTTCGGCACCTCCCCTTGGTAAGGGGAGGTTGGGAGAGGTTAAAATAATGTGCAGCTTCATATTTAATTGGTATAAGCACTTTAGTGCTGAAATATTTGAGGACTAAAGTCCTTACTACAAACTATTTATAAGGACGGCTGGCTGAAAACCCCTGAGAAGCAGGCACGTAGTGCCGTACTTCGTCCTTCAGGCGGGGGACGGCAGGTGCTACAACGGGGGGAACCCCCGCAACGCACTGCCTCATGAAAGCCGCCGACGCAGGATTTATCCTGCCGTATCACTTCTTTCCGGAATAGTCTTACAAAATGATGTATGATTATGTAAGAGGAGGCGAGAAAGCAATGTTGAGTTTAACTTACGAGTACAAAGCAATGCCTACAAACGAGCAAATACAACAGATTGAACACACTTTAACAGTGTGTCGCAAAGTTTGGAATTTTGCTCTACGAGAACGTAAGGATTGGTTGAATTCTCGTAAGTGTCAAACCAACGCTTGCTCCATCGTTTCTGAATACATTACACCAGCAGACGCTCCATATCCTAACTATTACGAACAAGCCAATGCTTTGACTCGTGCCAAAGCTGAATTTCCTGAACTGGCAACAGTTCATTCTCAGGTGCTTCAACAAGTTCTGAGAAAACTAGAAACAGCTTTTGTGGACATGACTCGCAAGAAAATGGGTTTTCCTCGGTTTAAAAACAAGTACAGGATGCGGTCATTCGTGTATCCACAATTAGGAAAAAGTCAAGTTCTTAAAAATAATCAAATTAAACTACCTCAGATTGGTTGGATGGAGTATGTCAAGTCTCGTGAAATTCCTGATGGTTTCAAGGTGAAACAAGTTCGGGTTGTTCGCAAGGCTAGTGGATATTTTTTGATGTTCACGCTGGAATGTGATGTTAACGTCCCTGATACGGTTGCCAGTGGGCATCCTAGGGGAATTGACTTGGGTTTAGATAAGTTTGCGGCTACTTCCGATAACGAATTAGTTGAACGACCTCGCTTTTTGAACACATTGCACCGCAAGCTGAAATTGCTGCAACGCAGATTGAGGAACAAAAATAAAGGTTCAAACAACCGTCACAAATTAAACCGCAAAATAGCCCGACTTCATCAACGTATTTCAGATACCCGCAAAGACTGGCATTTTAAGCTTGCTCATAAGCTTTGCAATGATGCTGGAATGGTGTTTGTTGAGGATATTGATTTTCGTACCTGGGCAAAAGGGATGTTGGGCAAACACACCCTTGATGCTGGGTTTGGACAATTCGTTGAAATCCTTAAATGGGTATGCTGGAAACGGGGTGTGTATTTCAATAAGGTGGACAAAGACTACACATCGCAGGTCTGTCCTCAATGTGATACGCACACCGGAAAGAAAGATTTAAGTGACAGGCTACATGCTTGTCGTGAATGCGGCTATACGGTACATCGTGATGTAGCAGCCGCACAAGTGATCCGAAACAGGGGGGTCAATGCGCTGGGACGCAGCGTGTTAGAAAATGCTTGTGGAGACGGTCTGACGGGGACGGGAAACCGTCTAGTTAAGAGTCAACGAAACAGGAAGAATGGTGTCCAAGCGCGGTTTAAACCCGCTTCGTAACATCATTTGAGAATCCCTGTGGCTTTAGCCCAGGGAGTACGTCAAACCTGTTAAGTCGTTAATATTTCTGCGGGTAAGTGCTTGAAGGAAAGACGCTCATTTTCGATGTCTACAAAGATCATATCGCCATCATTGAATTCGCCCCGCAAAATTGCTTTGGCGATTGGTGTCTCTAATTCCCTTTGAATTGCACGTTTGAGTGGACGCGCACCGAATACAGGGTCGTAACCGACTTCGGCTAAAAAGTCAAGAGCAGCTTCGGAGAGTTTGAGAGACATCTTACGATCGCCTAATCTTTGGCGGAGTCTTTCAACTTGTAACAAGACAATTTCGCGTAATTCTGATTTTTGCAAACCGTGGAAAATAATCAACTCATCAACCCGGTTGAGGAATTCTGGACGGAAGGAATTCCGCAAAGCTTCCATTACCCGACTCCGCATTTCCTCATAACGAGATTCATCACCAGCGACATCGAGGATAAATTGTGAACCGATATTACTGGTCATAATTATAATAGTGTTTTTGAAGTCCACTGTATGACCTTGAGCATCGGTGACACGTCCATCATCGAGGATTTGCAGCAAGATGTTGAACACATCTGGGTGAGCTTTTTCGATTTCGTCGAAGAGAATTACCGCATAAGGACGACGGCGAATTGCTTCGGTTAATTGTCCACCTTCTTCGTAACCGACATATCCGGGAGGTGCGCCAATCAAACGGGAAACGGCGTGTTTCTCCATGTACTCAGACATGTCAATGCGGACTAGCGCTTCTTCGGTGTCAAACAAATATGCTGCGAGGGCCTTTGCTAATTCTGTTTTACCCACACCAGTAGGGCCAAGGAAAATAAAGCTAGCGATGGGACGATTCGGATCTGCTAAACCCGCACGCGATCGCTGAATTGCATCTGCAACAGCTGTGACTGCTTCTTGTTGTCCAACCACACGATGATGTAGTTCATCTTCTAAATGCAGCAGTTTTTCTTTTTCAGATTCTACCAACTTGCTAATCGGGATACCAGTCCACTTAGAAATCACTTCGGCGATATCAGCTTCGGTGACTTCTTCGCGCAACAGAGATTTTCCAGTATGTTGAGTTTGGGTTAATTCAGATTCTGCGGCTTCCAACCTACGGTGTAAATCAGTTAACTTACCATACTTTAATTCCGCAGCGCGGTTGAGATCATAATCTCGTTCGGCTTGTTGAATTTCTAAGTTAACTCGGTCTATTTCCTCTTTGACAGATTGAATTTTGGTGATAATATCCTTTTCAGACTGCCATTGAGTGTTTAGCGTCCGTTGTTCTTCTTTAAGATCCGCGAGTTCTTTTTCTAGTTTTTCGAGACGTTCGCGAGAAGCGGTGTTGCTTTCTTTCTGCAACGACAGCTTTTCCATTTCCAACTGTAAAATCTTGCGATCAATCTCATCCAGTTCTTCTGGTTTGGAGGTAATCTCCATTTTCAATCTAGCAGCAGCTTCGTCTACCAAGTCAATAGCTTTGTCTGGTAAAAAGCGATCGCTAATATATCGACTCGAAAGTGTCGCCGCAGCAACTAAAGCATTATCAGAGATTTTTACACCGTGGTGCAGTTCGTAACGTTCTTTCAAACCCCGCAGAATCGAGATCGTATCTCCAACACTGGGTTGATCGACATAAACTTGTTGGAAACGTCGCTCTAAAGCCGCGTCTTTTTCAATATACTTACGATATTCATCTAAAGTTGTCGCCCCGATACAGCGCAACTCACCTCGCGCCAACATGGGTTTAAGCAAGTTGCTAGCATCCATCGCGCCTTGGGTAGCACCCGCACCAACAACAGTATGAATCTCATCAATAAATAGAATTATATTACCACCGGATTCGGTAACTTCTTTTAAAACTGCTTTGAGACGTTCTTCAAATTCACCCCGGAATTTTGCACCCGCAATCAAAGCACCCATATCCAAAGCAATCAGCTTGCGGTCTTTGAGAGATTGGGGAACATCACCAGCAACGATGCGCTGTGCTAAACCTTCAACAATAGCGGTTTTACCAACACCTGGTTCTCCAATCAACACAGGATTATTCTTGGTGCGGCGAGATAGAATTTGAATCGTGCGACGAATTTCATCATCTCGTCCAATTACTGGATCAAGTTTACCTTGACGAGCGGCTTCGGTGAGGTCACGCCCATATTTTTCCAGTGATTGGTATTTACCTTCTGGATTTTGGTCGGTCACTTTTTGGCTTCCCCGAATTTGCTTAATAGTATCTTTTAGTTTTCTTTCGTCTAATCCAAATTCTTGGAATAGACTTTTACCAAAGCGATCATCTTTGGCGTAAGCAAGTAATAAATGTTCTATCGATATATATTCGTCATCAAACTCTTTACGATAATTTTCAGCTCGATCTAACAGAGAATCCAAGCTGCGTCCCAGGTAAACAGAATTGATGCTTCCCGATACTCTTGGCTGACGTTGGACGTATTGATCTGTGCGATCGCGTAATTTTTGCAGATTCACACCCAATTTTGTAAACACAGGCCCAGCTAGTCCTTCTTGTTCTAGCAAAGCTTTCATCAGATGTTCACTTTCGATTTGCTGATGGTGGTTTTGTTTAGCGATGTCAGGAGTATGCGCGATCGCTTCCCAGGCTTTTTCTGTAAATTGATTAGGGTTAGTTGGTTGCATAGGCTTTTTGAGGAACGAACTACACGCGCAAATATAATTTTTGTTCTTATATGGTCATTTTAGAAAGAAGCGGATAATAAGCTAGATCGGTCTTCACGTCTTTTTCAAGTAGTATTACCGTCCGGGACACGGGAAGGAGGACAAGAGAGTATGGCGGGGAGCAAAGCACTCAAGCATTAAGATATTGAAAAAGCAAAATGACATTTTTAGTGCGTGATCTACCGAAATGAGAAAGTAAAATGGCTTTTCGAGTAAGCAAAATGACATTTTTAGTGCGTGATTTACTCAAATGAGAAAGTAAAATGGCTTTTCGAGTAAGCAAAATGACATTTTTAGTGCGTGATCTACCGAAATGAGAAAGTAAAATGGCTTTTCGAGTAAGCAAAATGGTATTTTTAGTGCGTGATTTACCGAAATGAGAAAGTAATATGGCTTTTCGAGTAAGCATTTTGGCAAAATGAGAAAGCAATCAGCCATTTTGCTTACATTGACCTTATGTGTTTTCTTGATGTTTTTTTGATTAAGTGATTCCAAAACCTTTGTACCAGACGTGATATATCGCGTCTGGTACATCTAGATTCATACATGAAATCAGCAACGTCCTCCCAAGTGGGAGCATCCCAATTTTTTCAATATACCGCGCTTGGGTTTAAACCGTTAGCTAATAGCACAAATCGTCTGAAGACGACTTCATAAAATCAAGTAGTCTGCTTAAAGCAGACTTTCACTATGAGACTGCGATTTCAATCGCAGGCGGTTTTTTGGCCATTGCTGATTTCATGTATGAAAATGATTTTAAGTGATTCCAAAACCCTTGTACCAGACACAATATATCGTGTCTGGTACATTCGGATTCATACCGCATTCAGCAACGCCGTTTTTTGAATATTTGGGATGCTCCCTCGAAAATAATATTAAGGAAAATACAAAACATAAATTACCCAAATTTTTTATTCAAGGCGATTTCTTCCCCCTTGTTCTCCGTCTTTTCCGTGTCCTCTAGAAGTCCCCTAAAAATATCTAAATGATTCAACTCCATACTCTGCAAACCGTCTTGCCTGGTCAAGCTTATCCTTTAGGTGCTACCGTTCATCCTAATGGTGTCAATTTTTCAATTTTTTCTAACTGTGCAGGTTTAGATTTATTACTTTTTGATGAACCAGATGCTCCTAAACCCAGTCATATAATTTCTTTAGACCCCAAACTAAATAGAACTTATTATTACTGGCATGTTTTTGTACCAGGAATTGGGACGGAACAGGTTTATGCTTATCGAGCCTACGGGCCTTATCAGCCAGAAAGAGGAATGCGATTTGATGGTAGTAAGGTACTGCTTGATCCTTACGCGCAAGCAATTGTAAATTGGGAAAATTATAGTCGTGAAGCAGCGATTCCCTTTGGTGTAGATAATTGCGCTCAGGCATTGAGGAGTGTAGTTTTAGATACTAGTATATACGATTGGGAAGAAGATAAACCACTACAAAGGCCTTTTGCTAAAACTATAGTTTACGAATTGCATGTAGATGCTTTTACCCGTCATCCGAGTTCTGGAGTTGCTGCACACAAACGTGGTACTTTTGCTGGATTAATCGAAAAAATTCCCTACCTCAAAGAATTAGGAATTACCGCAGTTGAGTTGCTTCCTATCCACCAATTTGATCCCCAAGATGCGCGTCCAGGTTTACATAATTATTGGGGTTATAGCACTATTGGCTTTTTTGCTCCTCACAACGGTTACAGTTCTCAAAGTGATCCCTTGGGGCCTGTGAATGAATTTCGTGATTTGGTCAAAGCATTACATCGGGCGGGAATTGAAGTAATTTTAGATGTGGTTTATAATCATTCAGCAGAAGGTAGTCACGATGGCCCGACGCTTTCGTTTAAGGGACTGGCGAATAAAGCTTATTATATTCTGGAAAAAAATAAGGCATACTACAGCAACTATAGTGGTTGCGGCAATACTTTGCGAGCCAATAACCCAATGGTTGCCCGTATGATTGTTGATAGCCTGTGTTATTGGGCTTCGCAAATGCATGTGGATGGATTTCGCTTTGATTTAGCTGCTGTGTTAGCACGTGATGAATTTGGTCATCCAACGGTATTTTCTCCTGTACTTTGGGCGATTGAAACTAGTCCAGCTTTGGTCGCAACCAAGGTGATTGCTGAAGCTTGGGATGCAGCTGGACTTTACGCAGTCGGAGGATTTATCGGTAATGCTCAACGTTTTGCTGAGTGGAATGGGCCTTTTCGGGATGATGTGCGCCGTTTTGTCAAAGGAGATCAAGGTGCGATCGCTCATTTAGCAAATCGGATTATGGGTAGTCCTGATCTTTACCCCCAACTGGATTATCAACCCTACCGCAGTATTAATTTTATTACCTGCCACGATGGCTTCACGATGAATGATTTAGTTTCGTACAACATCAAGCACAACGAAGCTAACAAAGAAGACAACCGTGATGGAGCTAACGACAACTATAGTTGGAATTGTGGCGTCGAGGGAAAAACAAGCGATCCAGCAATAGAAGCTTTACGTTTACAACAGATCAAGAATTTTTTCACAATTCTTTTTTGCTCTCAAGGGACACCCATGCTACTGATGGGTGATGAAATTCGCCGGACGCAGCGAGGTAACAACAACGCCTATTGTCAGGATAATGAATTGAGCTGGTTTGATTGGAGCAAAATAGAAAAAAACTCAGATTTACTACGTTTTGTCAAGGGGTTGATTCAATTCACTCAATCATTGGAAAGTTTTGCTCAAGAACGTGTACTTGCTGTTATCGATGGTGGTGATAAACCTCATATATATTGGCATGGCGTCAAATTAGGTCAACCAGATTGGTCATACTATTCCCATAGCCTAGCTTTCAGCTTGCGCTATCCAGAACATAATGAGAATCTACATTTTATACTTAACGCTTACTGGGAACCAGTAACATTTGAACTACCACTTCTTGCTGATGGACAACAATGGTATCGAATTATAGATACAGCGTTATCTTCTCCTGATGATTGCTGCGATCGACAAACTGCACCAGTGGTTAAAGGAAATGTGTATCAAGCACAAAGAAGATCTGCGATCGTGCTGTTGGGATTAGGTTAAATCTGATTATAGATCCCCGACTTCTTTAGGGATACAGCTGGCTAATGGTGGGTATCACCCCTCATTGAACGATTTTTCGTTATCCCAACAGATGTAGAGACGTAGCATTGCTACGTCTCTACAAACCAATTTGTGGGTAAACGAGAGGTCAGACCCATTGAACGATTTTTCGTTATCCCAACAGAAGTAGAGACGTAGCATTGCTACGTCTCTACAAACCAATTTGTGGGTGAACGAGGGGTCAGACCCATTGAACGATTTTTCGTTATCCCAACAGAAGTAGAGACGTAGCTACGTCTCTACTTCTTTAGGAAGTCGGGGATCTGAACAAAATTAAGAGCAATACATACGGAATGTTTCGCGTCTTAAAACAATACATGCACTTTCGGAGTTGTCGTCTTGAAGATCACTATTGACGACAGTTTTATATTTGATCAGCGCTGTAGTCGAAATAGCTGCACATACTAAAGCTAAAGTCCCAAGCAAAACTGTTTTGGACGTAATTTTGGGTTTTATTTCTCTCTCTTTATTTCGTACTTTTGATTGACAGCAAACTTGTTTTGGAGACCAAAAGTGGTTGTCAAAATCGTAGTAACTCATTGATATTATTAGCTCCTGGATTAAAAGCAAAGCTTTAATATTTACCTTGCCAACAATCATTAATTCTCTGGCATGTCGGCGTTGCGTTAATGATATATCAGATCAAAAAAAAGGATATATATAAATATTAAATTCTTATTTATTTTCCATATATTTTCTCTATAGTTAGTGAATATCTGATTGATAAAAAATCACAAAATAATACTCAATGCTCATTCTTATACTTCTAAATGAGCATTTTTAGCTTAAAAGAAAATAATGATGTAGATAAATGTAATTAATTGACTAAATCCTAATGATTTTGTTTCCTCATAAATCAAAACAACAATATATTCACTATTTAACTAGCTTGAGTGAGCAAATTAAAAATTATTGTGATTGTTAGCTTTCATTGATTTTCCCACCGTGACATTTAACTGTGCGCCAATTAGTAGAATCAAAGAACTGAGATTGAGCCATAACAGCAAGACAATCCCTGCACTCAAAGCTCCGTAGGTCAAATTATAGTTACCGAAATTACTAACATATACTCTAAATAATTTAGAAACACCTGCCCATAGTAAGGCTCCGATCATTGCTCCAGGCATAATTGGAGTACCATTTAACCATTGACTCGGACCATGACGATAAATAATACTAAACGCATAAGCTATGATCATCAAGGTTAAAAGCCAACGAAACCAAGACCAAGCAGAGAAAAATATCGCTCCAGATATTTGTGTAGTATCCAACACAAATTGAACTATTAGGTCACTAATAAATACTAATAAAGAAGCAGTTAGCACTAAACCAATAGTAGCGATCGTCAGAATCAAAGAAATTAATTTCGCTCTCCAAAAAGGTAGTTTCAAGTTTGGTGGAATCTGGTAAATTTCATCCATCGCGTTCATAGCTGCACTAATTGCTCCCGATGCAAGCCAAAGAGCAACCAAAGAACTAATATAAACAACTTCTCTACTTTTAGGTAGTTGTATCTGTCTAGTAAATTGTTTTAATAACAACGGAACTTGTTCTGGGGCAAAATGAAGTACTTGTTGAGCTAAAGCATCAACTTGATTTTGGGAAATATTTAACATCCCAATTATTGTCAAAATAGCCGCCAGTGTAGGAAATAAAGCTAACAAGTTGTTATAAGCCATTTCCGTAGCTAAACCAGATAATCTGTGTTTACCACTTTCCTTGACAACTTGTTTGAGAACCGCAAAGGTAAGATGGCGAAAGAAACGGATAAAGCGAGTAGAGAACATGGGAAGGGAACGGGGAAAGGGGAAAGGGGAACGGGGACTGGAAAAAATATTTATTTCATACTTTACCCTTGACAATTGACTCTTGTCCTTTAACTGTCTCTCTCAACAAATGTATGATGACAATGAGTGAATCAAGGAAAATCAGTCATGACTAATGTTGTAGAACGTAGCTTTCCGATTGATTTAGGAGCCTACAAGCCTTTAGCACTAGATCCAAGCAATCCTACCCTTACCGACGAGCAACGCCAGACTCTCAAAGCTAATATCCAGCTATGTCGTGATGCGATTGTTTTCTTCACAGCGACGGGAGCAGCTAGGGGTGTAGGTGGACACACTGGTGGCCCTTACGACACAGTGCCAGAGGTTGTTATTCTGGATGCACTATTTAGAGGTGCGCCAGATAAGTTCGTACCGATTTTCTTTGATGAAGCAGGACACCGGGTTGCTACTCAGTACCTCATGGCTGCACTGCATGGTGATCTACCCTTTGAGCAACTTGCTCACTATCGTGAAGCCCATGCTCGACTACCGGGACACCCTGAGTTAGGATTGACGCCAGGTGTAAAATTTAGCTCTGGGCGTTTGGGACATGTCTGGCCTTATATTAATGGGGTGGCAATGGCCAATCCAGACAAAGTAGTGGTTTGTCTTGGTTCTGATGGTTCACAACAAGAAGGAAATGATGCAGAAGCTGCACGTTTAGCAGTTGCCAAAAATCTCAACGTCAAATTGATCATTGATGATAACGATGTCACCATTGCTGGACATCCTTCTGAATATCTGCCAGGTTTTAGTGTTGTTAAAACTCTCACAGGTCATGGTGTTAATGCCAGTGTAGGAGATCCTGAAGATATAGATGATTTATATCGTCGTATCTGTGAAGCAGTAACCACCGATGGGCCAATTGCTCTGGTGAACAAGCGGAAAATGGCTGTCGGGATTGATGGGATTGAAGGATCAACCCACGGTCATGATGTGATTCCCGTAGATAAGGCGATCGCCTACTTGGAAAAACACGGACAAAGCGCAGCTGTCGAATATCTCAAGAACATCAAAAAACCCAAGCTTCCCTACACTTTCCTTGGTGTCAGCGAAAAATGGGATTCTAACCGTAATGTCTTTGGTGATGCTGTAATATCCGTCCTCAGCCGCATGAGTCCTAAAGAACGTCAAGAAAAGGTCATGTGTATCGATAGTGACCTCGAAGGTTCTTGCGGTTTGAAAAAAATTCATGATGCCTATCCAGATATTTTCGTAGCTTCTGGCATTATGGAACGGGGTAACTTCTCCGCCGCCGCCGGCTTCGGTATGGAAAAAGGTAAACAAGGCATTTTTGGTACATTTAGCGCCTTTTTGGAAATGTGTATTTCTGAAATCACAATGGCGCGGTTGAACTACTCCAACGTTTTATGTCATTTTTCTCACTGCGGTGTAGACGATATGGCAGACAATACTTGCCATTTTGGTCTCAATAACATGTTCGCCGACAATGGTTTAGACGACGGTTACGAAACACGGTTGTACTTCCCCGCCGATGCTGGCCAAATGAAAGCCTGTGTGGAAGCAGTATTTTTTGACCCTGGGTTAAGATTTATCTACTCCACCCGCTCCAAAGTTCCTCAGATTTTGGATGAAAATGGCAATAATTTCTTTGGCGAAGGTTATACCTTTGTTCCTGGTAAAGATGAAGTTATCCGAGAAGGAACTGCTGGTTATATTATCAGCTTTGGTGATGGATTATATCGCGCTCTCGATGCAGTCGAAAAACTTAAACAGCAAGGAATTGATGTTGGTTTGATCAACAAGCCGACACTCAATATCATTGATGAAGAAATGCTGGCTAAAGTTGGTAAAGCACCTTTTGTTCTGGTTGTAGAAGCACTCAATCGTCGCACAGGTTTGGGTAGCCGCTTTGGTTCCTGGTTACTAGAACGCGGATTCACACCAAAATTCGCTCACCTTGGTATTCATAAAGAAGGTTGCGGTGGATTATGGGAACAGTTCCCCTATCAGGGATTAGACCCTGAAGGTATTATCAAGAAAGTGAAGGAATTAGTTCGCTAGTGGTCTGTCCCATTATTTCTGAGGGGTTATAGATCCCCGACAACTTTTGCTAAGTCGGGGATCTGAACACCACTAAATCCGCTTTCTAAACCGGGAGCATCCCTATACCGCGCTTGGGTTTAAACCGTTAGCTAATAGCACAAGTCGTCTTCAGACGACTTCATAAAATCAAGACTGCGATTTCAATCGCAGGCGGGTTTTTTGAACATTTGGGATGCTCCCTCTAAACCGGGGGCGGATTTTAGCTTATTAGACCTCTTGCAAAAGTCGAATGAACCCCCCTCAATCCCCCCGTTCACGGGGGGAAGATTTAGTTCCCTCCCCGTAAACGGGGCTGCGGTGTACACACAAGTCAAAATTTTTCATGTTGAAACTGTATCCCGCCTAGAACTAAAGTTCCAGGCTCATAGCGAAAGTCCACTCAAGTGGACTGGAACAAACTTTTTTTGAGTCCTCTTCAGAGGACTTGCGCTATGAGACTCGGAATTTATTCCGAGGCGGTACCTGTTCCCTCCCCTTTGCAAGGGGAGGGTTAGGGAGGGGTAATTCGAGAACTGGTAGCAATTCGATAACTTGTGTGTACACCGCAGCGTAAACGGGGAGGGTTAGGGTGGGGTAAAAATATTTTTGCAAGAGGTCTATTCATAAGCAGGCTGTGGCATGAGCCTATACAATAGCCACAAAGCAACAATCACTCCCACCAATTCGGCTGCGATCGCACAGCTAACTGCCTGCATTGAGATAATTTGTAGGGGAGTAATTGGTAAACCTGGAGTTGCTACCGCCGCACCAGGGATGGGTCTATAAATAGTAGATGCGCCTTGGGGAATTGATAAAATTTTATTCAACAGCAAGCCGACCTGGGTCATTAAGACAATGACTGCAAATATCATGCCGCTAATATTGGCAATTATGCCGATCCACAAACCTCTGATCACTTCTTTTCTAGAGGGACGTAGATCAGGATCATCTAATTTTTTCGATAAGCGTGTATAGCGAAAACACCAATAAATTGTGAAGAGCAAAACTAGTAAACAAGCATAGGCAAAAAACGCACCAATACTGTTTTGAGTGCTAACTCGGCCAGCATTGTTCCTAAAAAACAGTGTCGGTATGGCGATAAATAGGGGGATACTTCCCAAGATTAACTGTAGCCAGAAACCAATCCAACCTAGTAAACGAAATTCACTGGCTATCCTCTGAACGTTGGTTGATCGTGGGTGTGATGTATGCATAATATGGGTGCTAGGTGGTAGATGCTAACTGGAAATAAGGATCGGGGATTCGGGATCGGGGAATGACCAATGACAAATGACTTAACTTAAAATGTTAAAGGAGCGATCGCAGCAATATCTGGATCACAGCCACCTACTTGACTGGTGGTCAGCATCCATACAGAAGCTCCCTGCTGGATAAATATCTCAGTTACAGTATCGTTAGCTTTGCGAGGAAACATTGTTCGCCAACTGATTAAACCTGTAAATAGTTGTTTGAAGGGACTATCTTCTAGAGAACTACCGAGGTTTTCACTGGAGTTTTGCCAGTCAGCGCGGGCGACGCCAAAGGGTAATAGTTCCCACCGCAGAGATTTTCCTAACTTGACCAATTTTTGCAGACGGTTGAAGTCTTCGGGGTTGTACTCTAGCCAGTTTTGATACTCTGGATTATGAAATTTAATTCCCATCTCAATGGCTTTAACAGCTGCATATAACGCCTGATTGGAATCTTGGGAACAGTTATTAGCAGGGCCAACATAGGTTCCACCAGTACCATCACCAATCCGGTAACGGGCTGTCATGATTTCTAATTGCTGAATCAGGGTTTGCAATGCGGATCGCCTGACACCATTAAGATCATAACCTTCAGTAAAAGGGTCATATTTGATCAAAATATTGGTTGTGGGACGCATCCCCAGCCAACCAAACTGGCGATCGCCCAAGTAACGTGATATATGCAATGTGCCAGCAATTAATCCATCGATGTTGTGAGTGTAAACTTGGTGATACTCAATGTCAAAGCATAATTCATCTGTTAGGGGTTCCCGTACAACCTGCGCCACTCCATAAGCAAAATGTCCAAAGTAGATGGGGGTGCTAGCTGCGGCTTCTTTTTTCTTTCCACCGATACCGCCGTAGGTATGGAGAACTAAGGCGCGATCGCCTTCACACCACTCTGAGACTGCTTCCTTAATTTCACAGTCTTTGGTATTCATAAGCACAGATTGAATGTGTCCTTTATGAGCAATTATTTCCTGCCAAGCTTCTTTTTTCAGATAATTCAAGGCTGGATTTTTGCCATTAATTACCCGTTGTGGCTTGACTTGCACCAAAGACCGAGGAATTAGTGATTGGACTACAAACACGCCATCAGGATCTTTAGCACCGTAAATATACCACCCTGTAGGATTTAAAGGGGACTTTTCAATATAACGGTTGGTGGAAGGATAAATTTCGTTTTCGTAAGCAATTACCTGGGGCATTCTTACGACTTCTTCTACTCCATCAAATTGACCAGAGGCAGGATTATAATGAACTACGCGGAACTGTTCGCCGTCTGGGCTGAATGGTTGTAAAAATTTCACTAAAGCGTAAAATCGCCCTGAAATTTGCACAGGTTCGCTATTAATGTGCAAAGTAACAGCTTGATTTTCCCCATTCTCTTCAATCACCACAGGCTCATGCAACATGACAACAACATCATCATTAGGTCTGGAACCTGCTAAAGACTCTAGCGGTGTTACCTGTCGCCAATGATTCAAACGAATTGGTTGAACTAACCCTTGTTGGGAACTGTAGATTGCTTGTTGGCTAAAATGCACGTCTTTAATAACTGTTTGTGCTGAGTTTCTGGCTGGGGAAGTATTAAGCCATTTCAAATTTACAACTTGTCCGATGAGATGTTGATATTCATCAGGAGCATGATACAGTTCCAGCAAAACACCAAATCGTCGTTGTTGCTTTGATGGTAAAATCAGCCTCCCCATCCAAGGGGCGATGGGTCGATAAAGATTTGCTGGTACAGTTTTAGTTAAGGATCTTGTTGTTTGAGGTAAAGGATAGTAGTCTGGTCGATTAAAGTCTGCTTGTTGATAGCGATCGTAATTGCTGAGTTGACGGGGTTCGGTTTCTTGCTCTGTGTCATACTCCTCTAGTAAGATTCTTGTCACCACATCTAATGTTTTTTGTAGATGGGTGCGACCATCAGGCAATAATTGGTAAGGATCTAAGACACCTCCAGCACCACTGTGACCGACTGAACCAAGGGAAGCGAAAGAAATTTTGCCCATGCGTTTGGCACGATTCCAGTAGGATAAGAAAAAGATTTTCCAGCGCTTGGGAAAAAAAATCGCGCCTAAACGCTCAACTGGGTCTTCGTCACCAACAAAATGATAGAGATGCTCTGCCATCAACACATTAGTATTACCACTGATAACTCCAGCTAAAGAAATTACCTCAATTGGTGCTACTAACGCCTGCTTGAGATGCGAGAGTGTCCCCATCGCTATTTGTCCACCACCACTAAAACCAATCAGAGTAATTGGTACACCGCTACCAGGCTGATAACCATATCTAACCAGGCTGTTGTACATAACTTGAGCCATTCCCTGGTTATAAATTGGGCCGTAACGCTGGTCAGCAGAAACCATGACTACAAAGGTGTTACGAATATTAATTGCTACAGCCAGCAAAAGACCGAGTATACCTGGATTTTCGGACATACTTAATCGTTCGGCTGTCCGCCAAAAAAACGAGAAGAATCCCCCTTCGGTTAAAGGTCGATTGAGGACGGAGTAAGGAATTAATCCCCGAATGATGGCGATGTTATCTGGTAATATGGCTGCTAACTGACTGAGAAACTGCTCACCATCAGGAAAGTACCGCGATGAAGCTTGACCAATACCATCCAAATAAATCACAAAACGCACAATATTTGTTTGGGGTGGTATCGGTTCTTCTAATGTACCTGGGTCAAGTGTAGTATCAATTTGATCGCCATACCAACCTGCCCACCAGCCCAAAGCTTCTAGAGGAACAAGCAGTCCAGCGAAGAGAATAGCAATTAAAGCAATCTGCGCTAAACTTACAGTCAAACTTAGCGCTTCACTCAGAGCATTGTACGCAACTACCCACATATGTCGCAGTGGTGGGAATAATATAGTTAAAAGCAAGGCTATCAAAAAAATACCTAAAAATTTGACGACTCGCTTTAACATCATCTCACTCCCTGTCATCTCTATTGTCGAGAGTATTGGTAGTTGGATAAATCCTGAAAAGAATTTGTCCTCTTGTTTGCAGAAGATTTTCTATCCCTCGCATATCTGTGACTAGTTTTTTCCCAGCCACGGTGTTAGAAAGCCATACACCAATTGCTGCAATGGGTTTACCTATAGTACGTTGTAAAATTTGGAGTACTATCCATCCTAAACCAGCACACCAAAAGGCTCGCCATACACTTACATGTAGGACTGCATGTAAACCAACTTCAAAAGCCAATAATGTCCAAATGGAAAGTATGACGTTAATGGGTACACCAAAATAGGGTAATGCTACCAAAAAACTAAATATCATTGGTGCATAGGCCAGTCCCAAAAGAGACCATATAGTCTCGTATGGGGTACTAGCATCAAAGAATAGCCAACTTACAAACCATGTACTCAGACCCCAAAACAACACACTAAATGCAAATAATACTGAGGCGATCGCTAAACTGAGAAGAAAGCGAATTGGTTTGACTCGGTTAACAAATAGTACAATGCCTTGACCAAAAGCTTGTGAAAAGCCTGCTAACAATGCGGTATAAAGTGCAACTCTAAAACCTTGGGGTAGAATTTGGATCAATTCAAATGCTTTAGGATTGAGAGCGATCGCCCCAAATACAAGTTCCCAAAATCGGTCGAAGGCTGTCTGTGTCATGGCAGATAAGTTGAAAAAGCCAATTTAGGGCATTTCCTATTTGTTCAATCACCTTTACATTTTAGAAGTCAAATTGCAATAGCAGATAAGCCAGTTAACAGATCACTGTTTGCACCAAATCTTTTGGTACAAGTTTTAAAACAAGAAGTTCATCATCGAACCTCAAAAATTTGGCGATGAGTGTTTGAGGTACAACGACGAAGATCAGAACTTTGTGGACGAGTATGTAAGCGATCGCGTCATGGTGTCACTTGAAGACTTCTTACACTGTAATCATTATCTACATCCCACAATTCATGCGATCGCCAACCCCCGCATTTCGCTTATACCGCAGATTTCAACAAGCGTACGGCAGGGTGTACTCCATTTAGAGTAAACTGCGATCGCCTTCCTCAAATGTCAATAATTCCCGAATTAACCTAGCGGCTGCTTTTTGCAACAATTGACCAGCTATTTGCTGTCCTAAACGCTGTACACCTGGGTTGAGCGCAATTTGTACAACTTGGGGTGCAAGCTGAGTTGGATCAAAGCCACGGGTTTCGCGGAGAATATTCAATATTCGTTTAATATGTTCCAAAGTTTGTTGTTGTTCGTCTGTAGCGCCAGGAGTTTCGTTGATAGTTGTGACACCAACTCTTTCTCGAAGTAGATAGGTAAAGTTATGCAGAATATTTTTACTCAAAGCATCTGCACTTTTAATGAATTCATCGATCAAGCGATCGCGAATAAATGAACCACGCTCGGAAGTCAAAAAATCAACTCCCTGATTCAACACTAAATTCAGATCATAATCTTGGTTGTTACGAGCATTGCGTAACAAGTTTTCCAAACGATTCCAGCGAAAACGATTTTCTTTAAATAATAAGTCTCTTAAGGATGCTCTTAATTCTGGTGAAGGATCGGTTAGTAATCGTTTAGCAACATAGGGATAAGCTTCACTCAATACCTTAAAGTTGGGATCGATATAAATAGCAATCCCTTCGAGTGTCACCAAAGAACGAATAATTAAAGCGTAATAGGGAGGAACCCGGAAAGGATACTCATACATCAAAGCCGATAGTTCATCGGTGATACTTTTGATGTTTAATTCCGCAACGCTAGCACCTTGAGCATCAGCAAATACTCGTGCAAATGCAGGAATAATCGGTGTCAAATCTGTCTCTGGGGAGAGAAAATCTAGCTTCACATAGTCATTGGCTAAACCTTCAAAGTCGCGGTTAACTACATGAACAATCGCTTCAATTAAGCCATAACGCTGGGGTGGCTGAATTTCGCTCATCATCCCAAAGTCTAGATACGCTAATTTTCCATCACGAGTGGCTAGCAAATTACCAGGATGAGGATCGGCGTGGAAAAATCCGTGTTCTAATAACTGTCGTAATGAACACTGTACTCCTACCTCAATTAAATAGCGGGCGTCTATACCTTTGGCGTTAATTTCTTCTGTATTGGTTAATTTCGTACCTTCAATCCACTCCATCGTCAACACACGACGATTGGTGTATTCCCAGTAAATTTTCGGTACATAAACGTCTTTTAAATGACCATATAACTGATAAAAACGCTCGGCATTTTCTCCTTCGTGAATATAATCCATCTCTTCAAAGATGCGATCGCCTAATTCATCCAGGATACCTACCAAGTCACTGCGGATACGTTTAAATTGTTTCTGCGCCCATCCCGCCAGTCTGCGGAGGATATATAAGTCAATAGTAATGCGTTCGCGCAAGTCGGGACGTTGGACTTTAACGGCGACTTCTTCACCTGTGTTGAGCTTACCTTTATAAACTTGTCCTAAAGAAGCAGCTGCGATCGGTTCTGGTGAAAGTTCGGTGTAAATTTCTTGAGGTGGTGCGCCTAGTTCTTCTTGGATGAACTGATAGGCTATTTCATTCGCAAAAGCAGGTAATTTGTCTTGTAACTGTGTTAATTCCTCTAAATACATCGGAGGAACCAAATCTGGTCGAGTAGATAAAGCTTGCCCAATTTTAATGTAAGCAGGCCCCAGTTTCGTCAGCATTTCTCGCAACTGAATTGCCCGACGACGGTCATTTTTGACGACAGCTCCCCGTTTACTATCCCACCATATACCCAAAGCAAATCTGATTGCTGGTGTTAGTACTGTAATGATGCGTCGTAAAACCTGTACGGGACGACTTCTATAATATGTAGCTATCCTCTGAGGATTGTATTGTAAAGCCTCAGATTCACTTTTTGAAATCACCAGCACCTTGCTTGCTTGGTCTTCCTCCGGTACTGGTAAACTCACTATCGACATTTTTGCACCATTTTCTGTAACTTCTTCATGATCTATTTGCAGGGAAGTGGGGGAAACAGTCTTCGCATTCATGAACTTACCACCGCATCGGAGTTAACTTGTTAAGTATTGTAACAATTTGTAAGAAGGTTGGGGATTTGGCATGAATCAGTTAACAGTTCTCAGTGATCAAATTAAACTGTTAACTGATTAGTTGGCCCCCTTGTCCCTTCAATCCCTGATCCCTAATCTCCTATATGAGTGGGCCAAGATATAAAAATCAAACTAAACTAGTTTTGGTATCCCTAAAAGAGCCAGTTTGTATAAAAAAAGTAGTGAATATTGCAAGGTGCAAAAACACAATCTTTAGTATCCTTCAAGTACAAATTATCTGGCGTCTACCCTGATGGATAATTTGACCGATAATTTTTTGATGCTAAAAGCTCCCAGGCTTGTCAGTATAATCAATCCAAAACCCAAAATCCAAAATCCAAAATCCAAAATCCAAAATCGGATGACTCAATGTTATCTCTATTGCGAATAGAAAATTTTGCCCTGATTGACCAATTAGAACTAGAATTTGGCGCTGGATTAAATGTATTGACAGGCGAAACCGGCGCAGGAAAGTCGATTATCTTGGATGCGATTGATGCAGTGTTGGGTGGAAAGGTTTCTAGTCGCGTGATTCGCACTGGTACAAATCGAGCAATGGTAGAAGCAACTTTTACTTCTAATTCTGCTTTAATAGCCTGGTTAACTGAACAAGAAATAGAATTAATTGAAGAAAATTATATATTTATTAGTCGAGAAATTACAGCTAATTCCGGGAAAGTACGGAGTAGATCGCGCGTCAATGGAGTGGTGGTGAATCAGCAGTTTATGTCAGAACTGCGCGATCGCCTAGTAGAAATCACCGCCCAAGGCCAAACAATGCTATTCGGTCAATCTGCTCAAATTCGTGACTGGTTGGATGCCTATGGTGGTGAATCTATTTTGCAACAACGTCAAGAAGTTGTCACTGCTTTTAGTGCCTACCAACAAGCACACCAAGCCTTAGAAAAACGTCGGACATCAGAACGGGAACGCTTACAACAACTAGATTTATTAACTTACCAAGTCAAAGAGCTAGGAGAAGTGAACCTCAGTGAACCCGATGAACTCGAACAACTCCAACAAGAACATCAACGCCTAAATCATGTTGTCGAACTCCAGCAAATGAGTTATAAAGTATACCAAGCTTTATACCAAGACGATGGAGAAGCCCCAACCGCTACAGATTTGCTGGGAGACAGCGAAGTGACGTTAACTGACATGGTTGAATACGACTCCCAGATGCAGCCACTGTTGGATATGGTGAGGGATGCTCAAGCCACAGTGACGGAGGTATCCAGGCAAATTAATGCTTATGGGGAAAGTTTAGAGGCAGATCCGCAGCGATTGGAAGAGGTAGAAGCCAGAATTCGTGAATTAAAGCAAGTTTGTCGCAAGTATGGACCGACACTCAAAGAAGCGATCGCCTATTACCAGCGCATCCAAGCCGAGTTAGCTGAACTCAATGATAGTGAACAATCAATAGAAAGTTTAGAAATCCAAGAAGCTGAATGTTTAGCAAAACTGACACAAGCGTGTCAAAAGTTAACACTATTACGTCGTACCACCGCAGCCAAATTAGAAGCCAAACTGATCAAGGAACTGAAACCTTTGGCGATGGAAAAGGTGCAGTTTCAAGTAGAAATTGCACTCATTCCTCCCACAAGCATGGGTGCAGACAAAATCACATTTATGTTTAGCCCCAACCCAGGAGAACCACTACAACCTCTATCAGAAACAGCCTCTGGTGGAGAAATGAGTCGATTTCTGCTGGCGCTGAAAGCTTGTTTTTCCCAAGCACAGACAACGGGAACAATGGTATTTGATGAAATTGATGTTGGTGTATCTGGAAGAGTAGCGCAGGCGATCGCCGAAAAATTACACCAGTTGAGCCAGTTTCACCAAGTATTGTGTGTAACACATCAACCTTTAGTTGCTGCCATGGCAGATCGGCATTTTCGCGTAGATAAGCATGTGATCAATCGAATTAAAGGTAGGAAAGAACACAATGGTTCAAGTGAAGAACGTACAGTTGTGCGTATTACTAGCTTGGATAATTTAAACAAACGTCGGGAA
This sequence comes from Pelatocladus maniniholoensis HA4357-MV3, assembly GCA_019359115.1. GTDB lineage: Bacteria > Cyanobacteriota > Cyanobacteriia > Cyanobacteriales > Nostocaceae > Pelatocladus > Pelatocladus maniniholoensis. The sequence continues at coordinate 24,368 of JAHHHW010000090.1, read as the reverse complement.
GAACTAGCTCAGTTAGCAGGTGGTAAATCAGCTCAAGAAGCGATCGCTTTTGCGGAATCTTTACTAACACAGGCTGCAAATCACCGTCAACGTAAACGCTAAAATCAAAGATCTAAAATCAGATAATTTTATTTGCGTTCTTTTTTCTCCGCAGTTTATGTATAATTTATACTTGCCAATATTTGCACAACTACATAAAATTACTGAGCCAATAACTTTTCAATAGAGGATATATTCAAAATTAATTCCATCCGCTACTGCTCATGAATAACTCTGCAAAAATATCCTGGAATGACGTTCTGGTGGCATTTCAAGAAATTTGGGGTTACAAAGATTTTCGTTCGCCACAGGGAGAAATCATCCAAATTTTATTGGCAAAAAAAGATGCATTAATTATCATGCCTACTGGTGGAGGAAAATCTATTTGCTTTCAACTTCCGGCGTTATTACAAACAGGATTAACTTTGGTGGTTTCACCTTTAGTAGCGCTGATGGAAAACCAAGTTCAAGAACTACACCAACGTAACTTAAACGCCGCACTTTTACATAACGAATTACCCTCTTGGCAACGACGAAAAACTCTGCAAGCTTTAGAACAACAAAAGTTGAGGTTATTATATTTATCACCAGAAACTTTACTCAGCCCACCAGTTTGGCAAAGATTATGTCAGCCACAACTGACAATTAATGGCTTAATTTTAGATGAGGCACATTGTTTAGTGCAATGGGGAGAAACTTTTAGACCAGCCTATCGAAGAATTGGGGCGGTGCGGACAGCGTTATTAAAATCAAAACCAACAGGAACAAAAATAACACTAGCCGCTTTTACCGCCACCGCCGATCCTCTAGCCCAACAAACAATTCGAGAAACTTTACGACTAAATCAACCAGCAGTATTTTTATTAGACCCTTATCGTCCTAATCTTAACCCAAGAGTCCGATTGATTTGGACTCCACAAGGCAGGAAGCAACAATTATTAAAGTTCATCAGAGAAAAAGAAAAAACAGTAGGATTAGTTTACGTTCGCAGCAGACGAGATAGCGAGAATTTAGCTGCATGGTTACAACAGTTGGGTTACGTTACAGCCAGTTATCACGCAGGACTCGGTGCAGAAGAACGTCGCACCATTGAAACTGCTTGGATAGAAGGAAAAATACCATTCGTGATTTGTACTTCTGCTTTTGGTATGGGGATAAACAAGTCAGATGTACGTTGGGTGGTTCACTTTCACGCACCTTTGTTGCTATCGGAATACCTACAGGAAATTGGACGTGCTGGACGAGATGGTAAACCAGCAGAAGTAATGACTTTGGTAAGTGAACCTACGGGGTGGCTAGATCCAGAAGACAAGCAAAGACAGAAGTTTTTTGAAGATAAAATGCGATCGCAACAGCTACAAGCACAGCAATTAGTCAAAAAATTGCCCAAAACAGGCGAAGTGGATGCAGTGACAAGACAATTTTCCGATGCTGCGATCGCTCTTTCTCTGTTGCACAGTAGTGGTAAACTCAACTGGCTTGACCCTTTCCACTACACCATTGTGTCTAATACAAAAAATCAGCCTCTAACACAATTACACGCCGCCAAGCAGATGAATAAATATCTTTTTACCAAGCAGTGTCGTTGGCAATTTTTGTTAAACGCCTTTGGTTTTAACAAAGAAACTGGTAACTGGCGTTGTGGGCATTGTGATAATTGTCATTGACATCTCCCGCTCTTGAAAGAGAGGGGATTCTAATCCCTCTTTTAATAAACTGTATTTTTGGTTTATACTCTTTCTCTTTCTGATTTATGCGTATTTTCTTAGTACTACAGTTGTAGACAATGGCTAAGATAAGAGGAGATGAAGTAATTGTAATAAGCTTGCAATTTGCAAATACAGAACTACTAATTGTAGAGTACTACTAATGTCATTCTTCTTTAAACCGATGAATGTAGCTTATGCAACTCAGATTGTCCATTGGCGGTATGATGCGCCATATGATGTTTACAATAGTGTGTCTGACACAAGCGAAATAGAAAAGGCCATTCAATCATATCTGGACCCTCAGAATGGCTACTATTGTCTTAGTTGATGCTGAGAATGAACTGATTGCCTTTTGCTGCTTTGGAGAGGATGCCCAAGTATCAGGAGGCGATTACACAAGCACTGCACTGGACATTGGGTTAGGAGTTCGCCCCAACTTAACGGGGCAAGGACAGGGACAAAGGTATATTGCAGATGTCCTGAATTTTGCACAGTCAACGTTTCACTCCACAATCTTTCGCGTTACAGTGGCAGCGTTTAATGAACGTGCCTTGCGGACATGGAAAAAGGCTGGTTTCCAACAAATACAAACATTTCAAGCACGAGCAGATGGACGGCTGTTTGTGATTCTCATAAAACACGTTTCATGATGCTTCACCTGGCTTTTATTTCGAGCGACTCACCCAGTCTTGATGTAGACCACATGAGATGCAAAGTAGTGCAGCAAAATGTGGACTATCATTTTGTAACTCAATCTTACCGATTTTCTCCTGACACTTCCGACAAGGTTTAGGCATAATTACTCGAATATCACGTAATTTCATAGGAAGAAATATATTATATTTTTTAAACAATGATAGGTTTCATTAATATAGTTTGTAGTCTATAGCACTTGTCTATACGTACTGATTTGTTGGCTATCACTCTGTTGGAAAAGGTTTATGATCTATTGATAGTCATTAGCCATCGGTCATTGGTCAAAAATTATTGACTAATGACCAATGGCTATTTTTAAAACTGTTGCAAAAAGCGCAAATCGCTAGTATACACACGGCGAATATCATCGAGTTGATGTAGCACCATTGCAAAGCGTTCCACACCAAAACCAGCAGCAAAGCCAGTATAAACTTCTGGGTCGTATCCTACTGACTTCAACACATTTGGATCGACCATACCGCAGCCCATTACTTCTAACCAGCGTCCATTCCACTCCAAATCAACTTCCGCCGATGGTTCTGTAAACGGAAAATAACTGGCTCGGAAGCGGATAGGCAAATCACCAAACATTTGTTGCAAAAATGTCTTGATTGTGCCTTTGAGGTCAGTAAAAGTTAGTCCCTCGTCAATTGCTAAAAGTTCGATCTGATGAAAAACTGCTGCGTGAGTAGCATCTACGTTATCTCTCCGATAAACCCTCCCTGGTGCAACAATGCGGATTGGAGGTTCCTCGGCTTCCATGTAACGAATTTGCACCGATGAGGTTTGAGTCCGCAACAAATTACCATCTGGTAGGTAGAAGGTATCTTGCATGTCGCGAGCGGGGTGATCGGGCGGGGTATTTAGCGCCTCAAAATTGTAGTAGTCTGTTTCCATTTCTGGCCCAGCAGCTACGGTGTAGCCCATACCGACAAAGATATCCAGCACTTTGTCGATCATACCGTTGATCGGATGGATTCGACCTTGGGGACGATAAATTCCCGGCATAGTGACATCTATGGTTTCCGCCTCTAGCTGTGCCTGAATTTTAGCTGCTTCGAGAGTGGCGCGTTGTTGATCAAGGTTTGTTTGTAGTGCTTCTTTGACTGTATTGGCGATCGCCCCAATTTTTGGTCTTTCTTGGGCTGGAAGTTTGCCCATACCGCCTAGAAGCACTGATAAACTACCTTTTTTGCCAAGATACTTGACTCTTAGTTCTTCAAGAGTTTCTAAAGTAGCAGCAGCTGCGATCGCTTTTTCTCCTTCCTCTTGCAGTGCCAACAGTTGAGTCTCTAAATTACTTGTCATTAGTTAATAGTTATTGGTCATTGGTCATTGGTCATTGGTCATTGGTCATTAACTTTGAACTAATGACAAAGGACAAATGACAAAATACTAATCAAATTAATTAATAAGTCAATTGTGCATCAAAGGCAACGGTTGCAACGCAACCTAATTACTACCAGTTTAGAGTTTCAAAAGTGGAGAATGAAGAATTGGTAAACTACCATGTGTCTCTCAATCTCTGTTATCTGTTCCCCAATCCTCGATCCTCAATCCCCGAACGCGAGTGCGTCTTCTCTGGAGAATCCCCAATCCCCAATCCCCGATCCCTTCTTTCCCACTTGTGATTTAAAACATTGACAATTGCCCAAAGACTATTGACTAATGACTTAATGACAAATTACACATGCACTCACTCAACAGATGAAATTGCTTATCAGTAACGATGACGGTATTTATGCCTTGGGTATTCGTACTCTTGCAAATACCTTGGCAGAAGCAGGACATGAAGTCACTGTTGTTTGTCCAGATCGCGAACGTTCTGCTACTGGACATGGGCTGACGTTACATCAACCCATTCGCGCTGAAGTTGTCGAGTCTATTTTTCATCCTGCGGTCAAAGCTTGGGCTTGTGATGGTACTCCCTCTGATTGTGTAAAATTAGCACTGTGGGCTTTGCTTGATTCTCCCCCTGACTTAGTTCTTTCTGGTATTAATCAAGGTGCGAATCTGGGAACAGAAATTCTTTATTCTGGTACGGTTTCTGCGGCAATGGAGGGCTTAATTGAAGGTATTCCTAGTGTGGCACTTAGTCTTACTAGTTTCTCTTCTAAAGATTTTCAACCCGCAGCAAAATTTGCCAAAATCTTAGTGGAATATTTAGCGGCAAACCCTCTAGTAGATTTGATGTTACTTAACGTTAACATTCCTGCTGTGGAGTGGGGACAAATTGCCGGAGTCACCATCACTCGCCAAGGAGTGCGACGCTATGTTGATGTTTTTGATAAAAGAATTGATCCACGTGGTAAAACTTACTACTGGTTAACAGGAGAGGTTTTAGAAGACATAGAACCACCAGTAGGATTGAATTTGCCTCAAGATATACCTATGGACGTGGATGTTATCCGCAATCACTACATCAGCGTGACGCCATTACAATACAACCTTACATACGGCACAGGTTTGCATCAACTATCTCAGTGGAACTTCAAATTGCAGTAAATTTTAGGAGTACTGTAATTCCAATGTAATAGTTAAATGCATCGTGATTAAATATAGGCTATAAAGTAGGAGCTAAATTGCATTGCAGATAACCCCCAAATTCCATAGGGAGCCAGTCTAAAATCTAAATAAAATATAAAATCGGATGACCGTCCGCTCAGTCCAGCAAGCAACACCCATGTCAAGGATAGACAACCAATTTACCGTGCATTTTTGGGGCGTTCGCGGCAGTATTCCCTGTCCGGGACCAAACACTGTCCGTTACGGAGGTAATACCCCCTGTGTCGAGATGCAAGTGGATGGCAAACGCTTAATTTTTGATTGTGGCACGGGACTGCATGTTTTAGGGCAATCTTTGTTGCCCAAAATGCCTATAGAAGCTCACCTATTCTTCACTCACTCCCATTGGGATCACATGCAAGGTTTTCCCTTCTTTTCACCGGGTTTTGTGAAGGGAAATACATTTCATATTTATGGTGCGATCGCTCCGGATGGTTCAACCGTAGAACAGCGTCTCAATGATCAGATGCTGCATCCAAATTTTCCTGTTCCCTTGCAGATTATGCAAGCAAACTTAGATTTCTACGATGTTATACCAGGACAAGCAATACACATCGATGATATTACCGTAGAAACGGCTTCCCTTAATCATCCAGGTGAAGCAGTCGGATACCGGGTAAACTGGTGTGGTGGTGCTGCTGTTTACATCACTGATACCGAACATTTTGCAGACAAGCTGGATGAAAATGTCCTGTGGCTAGCTCGTGATGCTAATATCCTGATTTATGATTCCACATATACTGATGAAGAATATCATTCACCGAGCAATCCTAAAATTGGTTGGGGACATTCTACATGGCAAGAAGCTGTAAAGGTAGCCAAAGCCGCTAATGTTAAGACACTAGTAATTTTTCACCACGATCCTGCCCATGATGATGAGTTTTTAGATCATGTAGGGGAGGAAGCACGGCGGAAATTTCCTACTGCTGTGATGGCAAAGGAAGGAATGGTGCTTCAGGTTCCTGTTTCTGTTCCCTTATCAGAATCTTTTCCTATTAGTAAGTTTTCTGTGTAGATATTGCCAAGGAAGCAATTCTAGATTTTAGATTAGATTGGTGATCAAGAGCTTATTCTACAGGTAAGCGCTCTTTGGGTATCTGTGGTATGAGTTAGTCACAAGGCAAAAATGGATAGCACCAAATGTCTTGAAAGCGTCTATCACAGGCCAAAAACGCCCAAAAAGGCTATTTGCCTGAAGGTTAACAAAAAAGCTGAACAAACCTAAAATCCCAGAATCGACGTGCCAAATCTGTCTCAAAATGGGTGTTCTGTGTGGGTAACATCTTCAACTGAACTGGCTCTGACGCCAACTGCTGTCGCGCTTGGCAAGTTTGACGGTGTACATCGCGGTCATCAACGAGTGATTCAACCAATATTGAAGGATAGGGGGACACGGGGACAAGGGGACGCATCTGAGGACATGGCGACAGGGGGACACTCTGACACGGAGAACCTCACCACGTTTCCCACTCACCGCGTCACCGCGTCTGGTGAAGCCACGTTATCCAAAGACCACATCTACTCGACCGTCGTCACCTTCGATCCTCATCCCCAAGAGTTTTTTACAGGTCAACCCCGGAGTTTGCTCACACCATTGGATGAAAAAGTCCACCAGTTGCGATCGCTTGGAGTACAACAACTGGTACTATTACCCTTCGATAAAGAATTATGTGCTTTGACTCCAGAGGAATTTGTAGAAAAAATTCTCGTCCAGCAATTGCAAGCAGCACAAATTAGTATTGGGCAAGATTTTCGTTTTGGCTCTAAACGTACTGGTACTGCTCGTGACTTACAAATCATTGCTGCGAAATACAATATTCCTGTGAGCATCGCCTCTCTAGAAACTTGTGCAGAATCCCCAGAAAATTATACTGAGGTACACCAGCAGACTCGGATTAGCAGCTCACTGATCCGTGAGATTCTTGCTAGTGGGGACATTGAACAAGCAAACAAATTGTTGGGACGACCTTATACGCTGATCGGTACTGTGGTTAAAGGTCAACAACTTGGTAGAACTATTGGATTTCCCACGGCTAACCTCGAATTGCCCAAAGACAAGTTTCTGCCTCACACAGGTGTTTATGCAGTTCGTGTTTTTACTGTTAGTGAAACATTAGATATTACAGGAAATGGCTATTTTGGTGTGATGAATATAGGTAATCGCCCCACAATCAATGGTGTTCATCTTTCGGTAGAAGTACATCTATTTGATTGGTTTGGTGATTTATATGGTAAAAAGCTGGCAGTGCATCTAGAAAAATTTTTGCGCCCAGAACAAAAATTTCCGAATTTAGAAGCACTAAAAACACAAATTCACTTAGACTGTACAACCGCTAGAGCTTTTTTTAAGTGTTGAGTGTTAATTTTCTCTTGCTAAACTCCAGCTGATTAGGGATCGGAGAATAGGGATTGGGGAGGGAGACAACTAATCAGTTATCAGTTATCAAATTAAACTGTTAACTGATTCATGCCCAATCCCTGATCCCTATTACCCTAAGTTATTTCGGAGTAGTTTCCTGTCCCGATTGGGTAAAGCGAATTTCAATTCTTCGCCTTTGTTCATCTGCTTTTCTTTCTAATTTTGGTTGAGCAAATCCCTGATTGTTTGGTAGTAGTAGCTGTCCAGCAGAATATGCTCGAAACTTGAGTTGTTTAAACCGCCCACCTTTTTCTTGTTGTTGCAGTTTCTGAAGTTCTTTAACTACTGCTAAAGCCCGCATCAAACCTAAATCGGCATTAGAACCAGGGCATAAAATAGAAATATTTTGTGCTTGTGTTGCTACTGCTTCTAATTTTTGATCTAAGTTACTACGCTCTCCATTGAAATTACGATGACAATCAAGCGAACCTACTTCTTGTCCATCGGTATGAACCTACTTCTTGTCCATCGGTATGACCAACAACTTCAATAATATCAACTTTTTGCTGTGCTTTTTCAATTTCTTTTTTAATAGCTTTTAAAATTAGTCCATCTTGACCATTTTGCCTCAGATTATTTTTTAAATTTAATGGTAATTCTGCTTTACCAGATGCAAATTTATACTCTTCAGCAGGTAGGATAATTATTGTTTGTTTATTATCACTTGCTGCTTGTAATCTACTGTCAGGATTATGTATTGGAATTTTGGCGATCGCTAATAATAGTAGAAGTGTAATTACCATAAATGCATTGGACATTAAATCGGTAAATGAAGTCCAAATTTTGGGAGCATCCCAATTCCTATGCCTTCGATTTCTTGACAATCTAACACTTTCATCTCCGGAAGATTTAGGATTTCCTCTACAGGAAACTTCATAGCGATCGCCTGAAATTTTAGTACAGTATAATTTATATCATACCATGCACGCCTATTTGCTCATATTTAATTTTTTGTAAACTCTTGCAATGTCTACATTTTAGCCATCTATTACGTTAAATTGTACTTGTTAAAATCTATTCAATTCTGTTTTCTGCCATAAAATTAACGGAAGAACCATATATTTTTATTGTTGCGTTGCAACTAACATTAATCCCTATTAGGGATTGAAATCTACATTTAATTATCCACGTCTAATTGGTAAAATCCGCACCCGATATTGTGATTGATCAATAGTAACTAAAGCGCCTAACTCTAATTCACATTCAAATTGTTGTAAAGCAGAAATCACAAGATTTTCTATGCTGATAGGTAGAACATCTTGGGTACGAACTTGAATTACGCTTGGCGTTTCAGCTTGAGTTGCAGCTAGCAGAGAACCAAAGTCTAAATCATGAGTAAAAACGATGTATCCATGGGTCTTTGCCCACTCCATAATAACTGTATCCCGTTCGCGGGGATTGCCAACACTAGACCAATGAACAGATTCAATATCGTACCTTTCAAAAACCACAACCCAATCTGGGGATAAATTCATATCTATTAGGATTTTCATGCAGTTTTTAGAGGAACTTCAATTTCTTCAGCCCGCCAAGCTGCATAGGCAAGTGCCTCGTAAATATCTGCCTCTTCCAGGTAAGGATATGCTTTGATAATATCGCTGAAGCTATGTCCAGATGCCATTAAACCAACAATTGTGCCAACGGTGACACGCATTCCTCTAATGCAGGGTTTTCCACCCATGACTTGTGGGTTACGGGTAATTCTAGTGAGATTTTGCATAGCTGTTGTTGCTTGTGCTGTTTCATCCATATTAATCCCTATTAGGGATTGAAACTTGTCAAAAACCAGAGACACAGCGATTAAGCTAGAAAGTAGGAATATCAACAGGGAGACGAATGTGAACAGTATAGTTCACTGGCAACAACGAGTAGGTAATCAAAGAGACTGGGTATGGCGGGGTTGGCAAACTCGCTATACTTATATTCGCCCTAACCAAAATCACCACAACTCAACCCCCCTAATTTTGCTGCATGGGTTTGGTGCTTCCATAGGACATTGGCGACACAATTTAGAAGTGTTAGGAGAACAGCATACAGTCTACGCGCTAGACATGTTGGGTTTCGGTGCTTCCGAAAAAGCTTGTGCGAATTATAATATCCAGCTTTGGGTAGAACAGGTTTATGACTTTTGGAAAACATTTATCCGTCAGCCTGTAATCTTAGTAGGTAACTCACTCGGTTCGCTGGTTTCATTAGCTGCGGCTGCTACTTATCCAGAGATGGTGCAAGGTGTGGTGATGATGAGTTTACCAGATCCATCTTTAGAGCAAGAAGCAATTCCTGCTTTTCTGCATCCTATTGTTGCCACAATTAAAAATATAGTGGCTTCACCATTATTAATGAAACCCTTATTTTATTTTGTTCGCCGACCAAATATACTACGACGTTGGGCTACTCTTGCCTACGCAAACCCGGAAGCAATCACCGATGAACTAGTAGAAATATTAGCAGGGCCGCCCCAAGACAGAGGTTCGGCACGCGCTTTTAGTGCTTTATTTAAAGCAACAATTAGTGCCAATTTTGGTCTCAGTGTCAAGTCAATGTTGCCTAACTTAACAATACCCATGTTGTTAATTTGGGGAAAAAAAGATAAATTTGTTCCGCCAGCACTTGCTAATGAATTTGCTCAATATAACGAGAATTTACAATTACTTAGTCTAGAAGATGTCGGTCATTGTCCCCATGATGAAAATCCAGAAATTATCAACCAAGCAATTTTAGATTGGATTAATTCACTTGAAAATAGGGATCGGGGATTGGGGATTCTCCAGAGGAGACACTACGTATAGACGCGAAGTGGGTTCCGCAGGTAGTGTCCCGGAGGGAACTACCCAAAGGCTTATCACAGAGTACGGAGATTGAGGATCGGGATAAGAAATTGGGGAGCATCCCAATTTTTCAATATACCACTAAAGGTTTAAACCCGAACTTAGTAGCATAAGTCATCTTCATACTACATCAAATAAATCAAACAGAACAGTCTGCTTCAGCAGACTTTAACTATGAGACTGGGATTTAAATCGCAGGCGGTTTTGAACATTTGGGATGCTCCCAGTTAAAAGGCAAGAGAGTATTATCTTTTTTCTTTTTACTTTATTAAGGCTACAAACTAGCCAATCGTAACTTGATTAGTATCAACAGCAGTCGCCCCATTCACATTTCGTGCTACAGAAACCATTTTGTTGAGAATATCTTGGCTAGGAACTTTACCTTTTAATACAACAGTACTGCCAGTTTGAGCAACCCAAAGAGAATCGATATCATCTAATTGATTATCTTGGTCAAATGCTAGCGCTACACGCTTCGCTAAACCACTTTGATCATACTCTCCATTCAAGCCCATGCGTTCTGGAGAAATTTGTTGAGTAGCAGCAGGTGCAGCAGCCTGTTGTTGTTGTACTGCTTGGGGAGCAGGATTTACTTGAGCATTTTGTGGTTTTTCTAATCCAAAAAGTCTTTTTAACCAACCCATAAACTTTGTCTCCTATAAGGTCAATAACCCTTTGCAATATAAAAACTAAAACACACGATTTACATCTATCTATGTTCTGATGTTGAATTCAGAAGACTGATACTATTGGATGAAAAACTGTTATCTTTGTGTTTTTGTGTCTTGGTGGTAAAAAATTCTTGAACTATTATTGTTTATTCATATATCGAAATATAGCTGCAATATTACGCGCATCATCAATACCACGATGATGTGTGCCTTGTAATTCTAGCCCCAAATGTTTCAGAGCTTGCGCCATGCCAAATTTTTGCAACGCACCACAATATTCTGAAAATTCTTTTTTAATATTTCTATGTTCTGAATTAAAAGGATACGGGACATTGTGAAACTTACAGTCTTTGAGAAACTGGTTTTTATCATAGTCTCCCCAAGAACAGAAAGTGTGATTAGGAAATGAATATATCCATTCTTTAAAATGATAAATCACCTCTGAAAATTTCGGAGCAGTATCTACATCTTGCTGGCGAATGGTTGTCAATTCTGTGCAAAAATCTGTAAGTCGTGGATTTCTCACAGGTTGAATAAATTGCTGATATTCTGACTCAATTTGCCATGTTGAGCCATTTAACATCACTGCACCAATTTCAATAATTTCTGTTTCATGCCTGGGAATACTATTGTCATTAGAGCAGGTAGCCTCTAGATCGACTATGAGAAAATATTGAGTCATGTTCTAAATTTAAATTAATAATTATAATAGTTATCTCTAAAAACATTATTGACAATAAATTAAATATGTGTGTTAAGTAAGTCGGTGGGAATAAACATAACTGAGTTACGAAAAGTAAACATGCCTAAAAGCCTTACCAATAACCAATGACATAGACGCGCCTTCTTCGGCTTCAAGGTAGAGTATGACAAATAACAATCCCAACTAGTTAGCTTTATTTGTGCCGACTTACTTAAATTTAGATGAAAAAGGTTTAACCCAACCTGCTTGGATAGCTGCATCAAGAGCGATCGCAGCTATTTCAAACCACACCACACCCTCGAAAGTCAAAACCACAAACGGTAGTACATCACCAGTACAAGCAACACCAACATCTATCTGAGCTAATCCTCGTACCAAACCGAAGGCTAACACTCCTCCAGCCTTGAGATGTGGGTTTTGATCTTGACGGATGATATAACGATAAGTAACGCCAAATAACAACCCAGAGAAACTTGCTATTGCACCACTCAACAGAAACTGTAAATTGAAGAGTTCAACTCCTAGAGTGCGAAACTCAGGAAAATATTTTGCTAAAACCAGGTTGTTCATCAACGAAGTGATGAGGAAAGTTGAGAATAGACACAAAGCTGCCAAAATCCCAGCTTTAATAGATTCTAGGCGTTCTGCCATTAAATTATCTGAAATATTATTCATTTACAAGCTGGGTTGGAAAGACAAGGGAGATAAGGCAGACAAGGGGGACAAATGAAAGATGGGGAGAATAACTAATGATCCTTGAGCTTTGACCATTGACCAACCAACAACCAATTCCCAGTATTATAAATATTAGAGTAGTTTTGTAAAATAAGTTAAGAAGTACGACTATGGAGATTTTGACACTAGGATGGGTTTCACTGCTGGTTGTTTTCACCTGGTCAATTGCAATGGTAGTCTGGGGTCGTAACGGATTGTAGAGGTATCGTGGAAAGTCCACTCCTGAGTATTTTGGCTTTGCTTGCTCTGGTGCTATTAGTAGTAGTTACCGGAGGAGTTGGTTATCTGACGCTAGCTGATTGGCGCGATCGCCGTCTTCAAGAACAAGAAAAACGTGAAGTTCGACGCAGCAATCCTAAGCGGCGATGAAAATCTACAACTAGAGACGCTTCAACAGTTATCAGTTTTCAGTTGTCAGTTATCAGGTTTGTCTGTGTTAACTGATAATTTATGACTGATAAAAATGGAGCGTCTCTACAGGTTATATTTTTGGTAGTGGATTTTGCTTTATAGACAAAAATTATTGCTTTTGGTAGTAATCCCAAACTAATGCAATCAGTACTGCTAAACCAGTAATTGCCAAAGCATGGAGAGGATTTTGTCCTTGACTGACTGCAAAGGATGTAACGATACCAGCACCTAATGCAGCAGTAACAGCAGCAGTAACCAAGTCAGATTTGGAATTGCGATTATACATATTTTATCTTTGAGGATGAATTGATTCAATTGGTGGCTGTTATATCTCCCTCAAAGTAACATCCGGTTTTTTGGATTTTGACCTTTTAATAAATATCGCAATTAAGCTTTACTTTTGCTTACAAAGTAAATAAAACTTAAGGCAAAATTTAATTCTATTTATTTTTGTTCTTGCAAAAAGCTCCTAATAATTAGTAGCTAACTAGCTTGAAAATGGGTGTAGGGGTATAAGAAGAGTCATATATTTATTCACTATTTATTATTGTTGTGTGTCATCTGTTGTTTGAGTATCATCTTGTTCGTCAATTTTCGCGACATTACCCGATTTTACCCAACCTTCTTGATCACCATTTTCCAAACGAATTTTTTGCCAATCATTATCGCTGCTTTCTTCTAAAACTATCACTTTTTGATTAAAAGCAACTCCTCCAACACGTTCAGCGTCGGGAGTTGGTTCTTTTCGCAAACGTAAGCCTTGTTTCCAGGTTACACGCGCTTTATATGCTCCTGCTGGTATTGGTTCTGTTGATTCCTCTGGTTTAGGCGTTTGTTTGGGAGTTTTTTGAGAATTGGAAGTTGATGAAGATTCTTCTAAAGATACTTGATTAGTTTTTGATGTTTGAGATTTTGGTGGTTGTGTCTTCACTAGAGGTTGATCATTAGCATAAGTTGGTTTAGGCGGGGGTGCAGAAACTCGATTCATAAAATACAGCGCCATAGCAAACCCGCCACCAATTAAAATCGCGATCGCCAATGTAAACCCGAATATATACTTGAATATTTGAATCACCATAATTTAAAACTTCGGCATGAATACAATGTATTTTTCGTGTTGGCTGTTAGTGGATTTTAACAACTATCCACTATCCACTAACAACTCACAAATTGCTATTTTAACTGGCGTTGGATGCGATCGCTCAAAGGACTGTGTTTAGATGCTAAACGCGCCCTCCCAGCTGCGGCCCATTCTTGCAGTTGTTGAATTTGTTCGGTGGCGGTGCGAGCTAAGGGTATGATTTGGCTGGCAGCTTCTAAAATGTCATCGGTAGTAAAGTCGCGGTTTTGGCTAAAACCGATGTGCATGGCTTCAATTAAAGTTTGTTCAATTTCTGCACCGGAAAAATCAGGTGTTTCATACGCTAATCTGTCGATATCATAACTTTTAATGTTATGGGCGCGTAGTCTTGATAAATGCACATTGAAAATAGCTTTTCTTTCTTCTTGGGTAGGTAAACCTACGAAGAAAATTTCATCAAATCGCCCTTTTCTTAACATTTCTGGCGGTAGGGCTTGGATATCGTTAGCGGTAGAAACTACAAAGACGGGTGAGGTTTTCTCGGCTAACCACGTAATAAATGTACCAAAAACCCGGCTAGTTGTTCCTGCATCACCTTTACTACCCAGTCCCGAAAAAGCTTTATCGATCTCGTCTATCCACAATACACAAGGAGCGAGGGCTTCGGCTACTTGGATCATTTGGCGTGTACGCGATTCTGATTCACCCACTAAACCTGCAAATAATCGTCCCACATCCAAGCGCAGTAGGGGTAAGTGCCAATGATGAGCGATCGCTTTTGCTGTTAATGATTTACCAGTTCCCTGAATACCTACCAACAGCAAACCACGGGGGTGTGGTAATCCGTACTGTCTGGCTCGTTCTGTAAACGCACCTCCCCGACGCAGTAACCAATCTTTGAGATTATCCAATCCGCCGATGTCAGAAATTTGCTCGGTTGCGGGGATAAAATCGAGAATCTGGGTTTGGCGGATAGTTTGGCGTTTTTCTTCTAAAACCAGATCCACATCTTCTGGTTGTAATTCACCGTGAGTGGCGATCGCTCTTGCTAATACCCGGCGTATCCTTTCCATTGATAGCCCTTGACAAGAGCGCACCAAGTCATCTAAAAATTTGCTGGAGGGAGAATGACCAGTAGCGATTAACAAGCGTTCTAGTTCTGAGCGAATTTCGGCAGCGCTGGGTAAGGGAAACTCTACAACTGTCAAAACTTCGGTTAAATCATCAGGAATCGCAACTCTTGGCGACAACAGGATAATATTTTTTGGTTGTGACTTGAGGAGCCTAGCTAAATTGCGGAGTTTGCGAGAAATAGCTACATCGTCTAGAAAACGATGATAGTCACGCAGAATAAATACTCCCGGTGCTGTGGCGGGTATTTTTTCGACAAATTCTAAAGCTTGCAGAGGGTTACGTCGCCCAAAGCCTTGATCATTGGGGTTTCCCTGATAGCCATCGACAAAATCCCAAGTGTAAACCGGACGATTACCCTGATTTGCTGCTTCTTCTTGAATTGCACCTTCTAAACGCTCTTCCTCGTAGGTAGGAATATAGATGACGGGATAGCGGGCGCGGAGCAGTAGTTTGAACTCTTCACGGAAGCTCATAATATTTGGATGTTATTAACGAGTTGTTATTTTATGTAGTTCTTTCATTTTTAAGGTTTATACTGCTCTTCACAACTGTTTTGTATTTTTATCTATAGAAGTGAATATATCAAAAGCGATTAGTTCTCTTCCTTGTCAAGTAACAGAGCCTCTCAAAAATTATTCCCAGCCAGAGACTGGGAACGAAGAAATAGCCAAATGACCAATAACTAATGACCAATGACTAAGATGGAAGTTGCTTTTTCAAAGCTTCCAAAGAAGCCCAACGACGATCTACAGCACTAGTAGAATCTTGATCATGACTTGGTTGAATACCTGGACAATTTTGATCACAGAGTTGACGCTGAGGAATTTCTAAGCATACTTGCTCATACAACCATTCACCAGGGTCAAAATATCCGTGTGGTGATAAAGTTTCTACTAAATCTTCCACAGCTATTTCCCGTTCTAGGGGTAAAGATACTTCTTGCTCTGCGGCTTCGTCTAACCAGATGATTTCGGAGGTATCAACCACTAAGCGATGATTGTAGTTTTGCAAGCAGCGGTTGCAGGTACAAGTAATAATTGTTTCTGCTTTACCAGATACTTCTAAGTAGTTGCCCTGATGTCGCACAATAACACGCCCGCGAACTGGTGTCAAGGTATCTAAACCAGACAGAAACTCTTTAACTTGGATCTCCTCTGTCCGCTCCGGCGCTTTGGTTAGCTGCGGAATATAAATTGCGTCCATAGGATTTGTGAGACATCCTCACGAAAAATGAGCTTTTCTATCAGCAAAATAGCTGATAATACTTCTTTAGTCTAACTTTTTTGGGTTGTTAGTTGTTTGTAAGCATCAACAATCAACCAGCAACCACTAACCATCAACAATTTGATTATTCAGAGAATGCCAAGCGTACAACCAAATTACGATGTGGTTCCTTACCACGGCTGAAGGTTTCTAGATCCCTAAACTCTTTTAAAAACGTGTGGATTTGGCGACGTTCAGCCGAACTGAGGGATTTTATTTCCACTTCTTTTGCTGTCACTCGGACTTGTTCAGCAGCAGCTTGCGCGATCGCTTGAATTTCTGCTTGTCTGTTAATCCGATAACCGTTTAATTCTACGGTGTATGAAGCTTGTTCCTCATGAGGTTGATTTAAGTTGAGAGTAGAATTTGCTAGATACTGAATCGCATCTAGCACTACACCATCAGGCCCAATCAAAACCTGAGTTTGTTCTGGTGTCATATTGACATGATCAATAGTTAACCAGTAATTATCTGGTTCTTGAGACTCGCTCTCAGCGATCTTAACTATTTCTAAATCGCCTTGAATTTCAGTATTTATGCCAGTAAATTGCAGCAGTGTTTTTAACCACTGCTGCCCTCTTTCCATGCGAGAGTCAGTTATCATCAACCTGTAGCCTTTTTCTTAGAACTCTTTGGTTCAACTTTTTTAGAACTTTTTGGCTCATTAGAACTCTTTGGTTCAACTTTCTTAGAACTTTTTGGCTCAAAGGGCAATGTTTTTTGTTGTGCTTCCGTCTGCTTTTCTTGGGTGTCTACAATTTTTTGTAGTTCCTCTGGCAGGGGTTCACGAGAAAGGATGTAAGTTTGTAGAGTTTGGAAAATATTACCAATCACCATATACATCAACACCCCAGCAGGCAAGGGGAAGAATAAAAACATCCCGGAAAAGATTACCGGAGTAATTTTATTGACTGTATCCTGTTGTGGATTACCACCACTAGAATTTTGCCCCGAAAGGACTTGGCTGACGTAAAGAGTAATACCAAACAATACAACCATCGCCACAATATCCCAATGAATTGTGCCATCAGGATCAGTAGCTCCGACTCTACCCAAAGCCTCAATAAACAAAAATCCTTTGTCTGCTGCTAGCCCTGGAATAGTTCCAGTTATGGTGACATCTCCTGGCTGGAGAGCTTCGATATTACCTTGCTCATCAATTGTGATTCTTTCTTCCCCTTTGGTGATTTTCCATTGAGGAACTAGCCTGGTATCTGGGTGTTCTGTCAATAACTCCTGAAATGGCTTACCTTCAGGAGTCTGATATTGAATCTTGGTATGTTCTCCTACGGCTAATTTGCTACCTCCAGGGAGAATGGCACTTACCTTAAGGTGTTCCCCATCTGCAACATAGATGTTTTGGGGAGGAGTGACAAAAGCTTGGGGTTGAATTCTTTCGATTTGTTCAGCAGGAAGGATTTGCAAGTTAACGGTGTAGTTAACACCAGCAAAAGGCGATCCCCGCAAAGTTGCAAATAGCGCTAATAACACTGGCATTTGCAACAGTAATGGTAAACATCCAGCTAAAGGATTACCAAATTCCTTCTGGACATTCATCATTTCTTCTTGCTGCTTTTGCGGATCATCTTTAAAGCGTTCTTTAATTTCTTGCATCCGCTTTTGCATCAAAGGTTGGACGACTCGCATCCGTCGCATGTTGCGAATTGAACCAGCACTTAGAGGATATAGTGCAAAACGAATAATTAACGTCAAAGCAACGATCGCCAATCCATAGCTCGGCACAATGCTATAGAACAAGTCTATGATCGGCAACATTACGTTGTTTGAAAAAAACCCGATACCAAAATCCATTATTCTGAATTCAACCTGAGGTAATGTAAATTAACTACCGATTTTATACTTGGTAGTTTGTTGTTTGTTGGTTGTTGTTTGGAAGAATTATTGACCACCTACCATCAACTACCCACCATCAACAATTAACCACCAACGACCAAATCAAAATTTGAAAATCGGCTGACTGAATATAATTTATCGAAAATCAGGATCTGTCTGCGACTGTAAATCAACTACGGATAGCCGCACATTATTGAGGATCGGGGATTGGGGGTCGGGGATTGGGCATGAATCAGTGATTAGTTGTCCCTCATGTCTCCCTTCCTCTGTCCCCAGTCCGATCATTTCTTCGCAGCAGCATTAAAAGTGGGATTTTTGGCGGTGACTCGTTCAGTGATGTAATCATAGATTTCCCGGAACTTAGGAACAGCCCGTAATTCTAGACGACTACCATCTCTGAGAGTTAATACCATATCTCCCCATATGCCAATACCACGGGGGACTTTGACGATTTTGACAACTTCTGAGTAAATAACGTCGCTGCGATCGCGTCCCATCCAACCACCAGTTACAGAAACTCGGCGATCGGTGATCCTATAACGCAGCCACAATGCTCTCACAATTGCTCCTACCGTCAACGGTAAACCTACAATCGTCAAGCCAATAAGTATGTTTATTATTAAATCCCCAATATGGGGACCACCTTCAAAATATACTTCTTCACGAATGCCCATTTAATACCTCAGCTTGTGCCAACAACTGCTCTAATTCTTGCAGAAATTGTTGGGTTACGCACTTAGATTCTGCGGCCGTTGGTTTTACAACTACAACTAATCGCCATCCTGGTGACAATTGAGGCAACATTTTATGCAAAGCTGCCGATATTTGCCGTTTGAGGCGGTTACGAATTACTGCCCGTTTACTGACTTTGGTGCTAATCGAAATACCAATTTTGACTGGAAAAAGCACCGATTTGGTTGGTTTTACATTAGTTTGGGCAGTATCAAGAGAAGGTTTTTTCATAAAAGATGATGGCCGTAAGGCTCTCAAGGTGAAATAAGAACCATGACGGCGAGTACCTTCCCGGAAAACTGCCTGAAAATCTTTTCGGGATTTAAGCCGATTTGCTTTGGGCAAAGCCACAACTGCTATTTAAGTTTCCTTACCCTATACGCTGAGGCGATGACGTCCTCTTTTTCTTCTGGCTCGAATTACGTTTCTACCATCTGGTGTTCGCATTCTGGCACGAAAACCAGATGTTCTCTTCCTCTTTCGATTTGTTCCCTCTAAAGTTCTCCGCATACCTTTATCCTCTTCAGCAAAATTTTATAAAAAGTCACAATCTATAATTTTATCACTTTTTTGTCAATAAAATAGTCAAAAGTCCATTTGTCAAGAGTTTTTAACCATTGAGCCTTGACTGTCGCTTCGCTCCAAGTTAGAAGCCACCTATACTATAAAGAAAAAGGTAAAAGCCCCTAAATTGATTTATGGGGATTCTCTCTTTTGCCTTTTTACTTTTCACTTTTTACTTGTTTTGACTAACTAATACTAAGAATCCAGGTTCCCAAATAACGGGCTAATGGGACATCACCAGGAGTTTGAATCGAGCAGTTCCAATAGAAAATTCCTCCAAAAGCTGGATTTTTGACATTTGATAACACTATTTCAACATTATTACCTGCTGGTATGGCTTCTTGAGGGTAAATTTGAATCACGCGATTTTCTCTATCCCATTGCACATCAGACAGTGGGACTTTTTTGTCTTTCACGCGGACTTCAATTTTCTTGGGATCTATGGTTCCTTTGTAGTAATTTGGATAGTTAACAACAAATTGGGAAGCGGCGAATTTCATCTTTTTAGCAGGGATTTTTAAACGGTACCTGTCCCAATTATTGGTTTGTCCACCAAAATCCAATCGGAAAGGTAATTGATTTTCACTTTTGACACCGCTAAATAGTGTAAAACCTGGCAAACTCTGCGCCCAACTCATTGCTGGTAAACCTGTCAATAACAAGCCAGTCACCGCTAAGGCAGAAAATAAACGTCGCATAGTCAAGCTCCTGTGGCATAAATAAGGGTGATGTTTCAGTAACTGGGAGTAAAGGTTCGCAACCAAACTTTACTACTGACTTTATTTAGATTTTAGACGTCAAACTCTCTACAAAAGTGCCGTCCTGTCTAGATTTATGAAAATCCCTACTAGAAAAATAGTATTTTAATTTACAAAAAAGTTTACTGCAAAGTCTAGCGATATTCTGAGATATAGAAAGTTTTAATCATCACTTGTTTGCTGATAGTTTTACCAGAGATCAAGAAGTCATTGAAATCGACTTGTATTTCTAAATATGTACAAGTTTATCTAAAATTAAGATTTTTGTTATAAAAATTATGCGATTTAATAGAGCGATCGCCAGCTAACTTAAGCTAGATTGGTGGCAGTAAGCATTACTCACAGCAGAAAAAATTTCTAATCATGTGAGGAATTATTTGGTGAGAAATGAATCGATATTGCACTATGTAAACAAGACACAACGATATTTTGCAATCCCTAAAAGAATTTGAAGACATAGATGTAAAAGCTGGGGATCAGCATAGGATGTGCAATAAATAACCTATAAATGCAAGTATATGTAATTGCAACATCCATACAACGACACAGTCAGGCTTTGTCTAGATAGCCAGAGTGGGAAAGCGTAAAGGTAACTAAACTCTAGAAAGCCAATAGCTGATAGCCCCACCCCAAAGTTAAGAGTACGTCTAAATACTCATTGCAAAAGTTTCACAACTTGCATCAGAAATAAGTATTTAATCTCAAGGAGATTACATGAGAATAGCAGTTGCTAGGGAAATTGAAGTGTGTGAACGTCGTGTGGCATTAGTTCCCGACATCGTAGCGCGGTTGGTTAAACAAGGTTTAGAAGTTTGGATAGAAACTGGTGCGGGTGAACGAGCATTCTTTAATGATGCTGCTTACGAAGCTGCTGGAGCCACAATAATTGCCGATACTAACAAATTATGGTCAGAAGCAGACATTCTCCTCAAAGTCAGTCCGCCACAAGAGCGAGAAGACGGGCGTTCAGAAATAGACTTACTCAAAGAAGGGGCTGTACTGATTAGCTTTCTCAATCCTTTAGGAAATCCAGTCGTTGCCCAGAAACTGGCAGATCGCAAAGTCACAGCCTTGAGTATAGAGATGATTCCCCGTACCACTAGGGCGCAGAGTATGGATGCTTTATCATCACAAGCATCAATCGCAGGTTACAAAGCCGTACTCATCGCCGCCGCAGCATTACCAAAATATTTCCCCATGCTGACAACTGCTGCTGGTACGATCGCCCCCGCCAAAATATTTATCATGGGTGCTGGTGTTGCTGGCTTGCAGGCGATCGCCACCGCCAGACGCCTGGGATCAGTGGTAGAAGCTTTTGATATTCGTCCCGCTGTCAAAGAAGAAGTCCAAAGTCTGGGAGCAAAATTTGTAGAAGTCAAATTAGACGAAGAAACAACAGCTTCTGGTGGTTACGCCAAAGAAATTTCCGAAGCCAGCAAAAAGCGTACCCAAGAAGTTGTCACCGAACACATCAAAAATGCTGATGTAGTCATTACCACAGCCCAAGTCCCTGGCAAAAAAGCACCTCTTCTAGTGACAGAAGACATGGTTAAGCAGATGAAACCAGGTTCAGTAATTGTAGACATTGCCGCCGAACAAGGTGGTAACTGCGCTTGCACTGATCCTGGTAGAGACATTGTTGCTCACGGCGTTACCGTCATCGGCCCAATTAATTTACCATCTTCATTGCCAGTCCACGCTAGTCAGTTGTACGCAAAGAACTTGACATCTTTAATGCAACTACTCATCAAAGACAAAGCTGTAGAGATCAACTTTGCCGACGACATTGTTGATGCAGCTTGCATTAC
The DNA here is from genome assembly GCA_019359115.1 of Pelatocladus maniniholoensis HA4357-MV3. Classification (GTDB taxonomy): domain Bacteria; phylum Cyanobacteriota; class Cyanobacteriia; order Cyanobacteriales; family Nostocaceae; genus Pelatocladus; species Pelatocladus maniniholoensis. The sequence continues at coordinate 2,398 of JAHHHW010000090.1, read as the reverse complement.
CCACGCTGGAGAAATTCGCTCTACACGGATTAAAGAAGCATTGCAAGCTATAAGTTCAGCAGTCAGTTAGGGATCGGGGAAAGGGGATTCTCCAGAGGAGACGCTACGCGTAGACGCGTAAGCGGCTTCTCATAGAGTACGGGGATCAGGGATCAGGGAGACAAGAAATTTTAGATTTTAGATTTTGGATTTCAATCTAAAATCCAAAATTCTTTCCAATCCTCAATCCCCAATCCCCGCTCCCCGATCCCCAATCCCCGCTCCCCGATCCCCAATCCCCAATACTCAAGGATTTTCTCAACATGACAGAAGCATTAATTGCGGCTTTGTTTGTATTTGTCTTAGCATCGTTTACCGGATTTGAAGTGATCAACAAAGTACCGCCGACTTTGCATACGCCCTTGATGTCAGGCTCAAACGCGATTTCTGGCATTGCTGTATTAGGGGCAATTGTCGCTTCTGGTGCTAGAGAGTGGAATGTATCAGTCATTCTCGGTTTGATCGCCGTTGTACTAGCAACTATCAACGTGGTGGGTGGTTTCCTCGTCACAGATCGGATGTTGCAAATGTTTAAGAAGAAGGCAAATGGGTAATAGGTAATGGGTAATGGGAAAGAAAATCACTAATTACCAATTACCAATTACTAATTACCAATTACCAATTACCAATTACCGCACTTAACTTTATGACTGATTTTCTTCCAACTGGGATTCAATTGGCGTATTTAGTCGCTGCGTCTTTATTTATTCTGGGCTTGAAGCAATTGGGTTCACCTGCGACAGCACGAAAAGGTAATGTTATCGCGGCTGTGGGAATGCTGTTGGCAATTGTGGCAACACTTTTCGATCAGCATGTGTTGAACTTCCAGATGATTTTGGTCGGGTTGGCAATTGGATCGGTACTCGGTGCGATCGCAGCCTATAAAGTCCAAATGACAGACATGCCACAAATGGTGGGTTTGCTCAATGGTTTAGGCGGTTCTGCTTCTGCTCTTGTGGCGGTTGCGGAATTTTGGCGCTTGCTACAACATGCCCAGACAGTACCCCTGGATGCCAACATTTCCATGTTATTGGATGTGTTAATTGGTGGTGTCACTTTTACGGGTAGTATGATTGCTTTTGCCAAACTGCAAGGGATTATGAGTGGTTCACCAATAACATTTCCCTTGCAGCAACCATTCAATGCCTTATTGTTGGGTTCCTATGTAGTGGGTAGTGGTTTTTTACTCATGGAACCACACAACTTAACTGCATTTTTGGGAATTGTTGTAGTTTCTCTAGTCTTGGGTGTGATGTTCGTCATTCCCATTGGTGGCGGTGATATGCCAGTGGTAATTTCGCTGTTGAACTCTTTTTCTGGTTTAGCTGCGGCTGCTGCTGGTTTTGTGGTGATGAACAACATGTTGATCATCGCTGGTGCATTGGTGGGAGCATCTGGGATCATCCTCACCGAAATTATGTGTAAAGCGATGAATCGCTCTTTGATCAGCGTTTTGTTCGATGCTTTTGGCAGCAGTGGAGGTACAAGCGTCAGTGCGGCTGGTGGTGCTAAAACTGATCAAACCGTCCGTAGTATTGATCCAGAAGAAGGCGCTATGATGCTGGGTTATGCTCGTTCTGTAGTGATTGTTCCCGGTTATGGGATGGCGGTAGCGCAAGCACAGCATAGCGTACGCGAATTGGCAGATCAACTCGAACGTATGGGTGTTGATGTTAAGTATGCCATTCACCCTGTAGCTGGCAGAATGCCCGGACACATGAACGTCTTGCTAGCAGAAGCAAACGTTCCCTATCAGCAACTGCACGATATGGAAGATATCAATCCTCAGTTTGAGCAAACAGATGTAGCGCTGGTAATTGGAGCAAATGACGTGGTAAACCCAGCCGCACGCAGCGATACCAACAGCCCAATTTACGGAATGCCGATTTTGGAAGTAGATCGGGCGAAGCAAACAATTGTGATTAAGCGGGGGATGAGTGCAGGTTTTGCTGGCGTAGATAATGAGTTGTTCTACAAAAATAAAACCACAATGCTTTTTGGTAGTGCCAAAGATATGGTGGCGAAGTTGGTTTCTGAGGTAAAGCAGTTATAAGGTAATACGGTTGAGATTGAAGGTTATTGATCTGCTTTCCTGATGTGTAGAGACGTTGCAATGCAACGTCTCTACGATTTTTTAGCTGGATAATTTTTCATGTTTTGAAAAATTTGAAATGCTCACGCTTTTATCCCCTTGCGCTTAAGTTACCAACAACTTTGAGTAGAGGTTTATGAACAATAAACATCTCCAAAATAGTATATTTTGTGGTAAAAGAACGTCAATAGAAGTTTTTTGACACCAAAATATGAGTAACGTACTAAATCACATAGAGGAGAATCCTCAAGAAACCAAGCGATTAAT
>JAHHHW010000089.1 GCA_019359115.1 Pelatocladus maniniholoensis HA4357-MV3 | reverse complement strand
TGTTCTCTACAAGAATTATCTCAAACCCTTATTTATTCGTATAGACTAGCTGAATCGCAATGCTTGCATTTGCACCCTAAGAGCTAGTCACATAAAGGCTTTGATAGTTGTCGGAGATGTCTAATCCAGGTTCCTGCACAAGATACTACTTCAGCAAGCAATAATCTACCCAAGCGAGTAGTGCAAATTAAAAATGAGTTTGCTTTTGATCAAGATCTACAATTACCTATCTCAGCAGCAGCTAAGAAAAAATAAAAATGATGCGATCGCACCCTCGCTTTCAAATAACATAAAGATTAAGTATCAAAAACTACAGCTAAATCAATTAAGACATCATAAATCAATGCAGATTTAGTTATAAAAATCACATACAATTCTATTGGGAATCAGTTATCAAGCTATCAGATGTATGTTGGAGGAATTGTTTCTCAAGTGATATAACTAATAACTATTAAATCCGGTCAGTCTCAGCAATTCCAACTGGAACCCATGAAACTACAGCAATACTTAACCTACCAATATCAAGTCGGGGGTAGTCTACCACCTAATTCTCCCACTTATGTGACACGGCAGGCAGATCAAGATTTGTACGCGGCGCTGAAAGGGGGAGAATTTTGTTATGTTCTCAATTCGCGACAGATGGGTAAATCTAGTCTGCGGATAAGGACGATGCAAAGGTTACAAGAAGAAGGAATTGCTTGTGCTGCTGTGGATATTACTGCAATTGGAACTTGGGATATTACCCCAGAACAATGGTATGCAGGGGTAATTGATAGCTTGGTGGGAAGTTTCAATTTATATCACAATTTTGATTTAGAAACCTGGTGGAATGATCATCATTTGCTTTCGCCAGTACAGCGATTTAGCAAGTTTATTGAAGATGTTTTACTCGTAGAAATTACTGAACAGATAGTAATTTTTGTTGATGAAATTGATAGCGTCCTCAGTTTGAGTTTTCCGATTGAGGATTTTTTTGCTGTGATTCGTAATTGTTACAATCAACGTGCTGACCAACCAGTATATAATCGTCTGAATTTTGTGTTAATCGGTGTAGCTACTCTTAGTGATTTGATTATAGATAAAAAACGCACACCGTTTAATATTGGTAAAGCAATTGAATTACAAGGATTTAAGTTAGAAGAAGTTGAATCGCTGACGCAAGGATTAGTAAGAAAAGTTACTAATCCTCAAGCTGTGATGCGAGAGATTTTGGTTTGGACTGGTGGACAACCGTTTTTGACGCAGAAGTTGTGTGAAATTATCTTGCGAGAGTTGGAAGAAAATAGACCTAATCTATTCCCTAGCAGGGAAGCAGGGGAATTTTTTAACTTTGTTGATGGGAGAGAGTTCGGAGGAGATATTCTTCCTTGTGGGAATAGCAGAGGGGATGGAGTAGAAGCAATTATCAAATCTCAAATTCTGGAAAATTGGGAATTTCGCGATGAACCAGTACATTTGCGGACGATTCGCGATCGCATCCTGAAAAATCATCAAAAAGCCTGCAAATTATTAGATTTATACCAAATAATTTTACAGCACGGGCAATTAGCATGTGACGATAGCCAGGAACAGAGGGAATTACGACTGACGGGATTAGTAATCGAACGAGATGGTAAGTTAAAAGTATACAACCGAATTTACGAGGCTATTTTTAATCAAAACTGGGTGACAAAAGCCTTAACAGATTTACGATCCTACCCAGAAGCATTAGAATCTTGGGTTAGTACTAATCAAGAAGCACACAAACAAGCAAAGCAGATTGTAGAGTCAGCCCAACAGAAAGCCAAGCGCCAAACTTACATTGGGGCTGGTATTTTAGGAGTGTCGCTGCTAGGGGCTTTAATAGTAGCAGTAGGAACAGAACAAGCCAGACAAAGGGCTTTTACTGCAATTCAAGTGGAACGTAATGGTAACTATGCTTTGGAAAGATTTAAGCAAAACCAAATTGATGGTTTATTGATGGCGATGTCAGCAGGACAAACCCTCAAACGTTTAGTTAACCAAAATCATTCTATAGTTGATTACCCTGCTTTTAGTCCCATCCTCAGCATTCAAGATATTCTGGCACAGATTCAACAGAAAAATTCCTTTGAAGATTCTAGCCGTCCTACAAATATCGCATTTAGCCCTGATGGCAAAACAATAGCTTCTGGCAGTAATTATACAATCAAATTTTGGGATATTACCACAGGTCAAGTGATCAAAACATTGGCTGGGAATGAAGGTGTCAAAAGTGTTGCATTTAGCCCTGATGGTAAAATAATTGCTTCTGGCGGTTATGACAAAACAATCAAGCTTTGGGATATTACTACAGGTCAAGTAATCAAAACCCTATCGAGTCAAAATAATTCGATTTATGAAATCAAATTTAGTCCTAATAGCAAAATACTTGCTTCCCGTAGTAATAACAATATTATTCAACTTTGGGACGTCACCACTGGTAAAGTCATCAAAAATCTCTCCGATCACACCGATTTAGTTAATAGCATTGTCTTCAGCCCGGATGGTAAAATACTTGCTTCGGCTAGTTCTGACACTACAATCAAATTTTGGGATGTTGCGACTGGTAAAGCGATCAAAACTTTAACTGGGCATGTTGATACAGTTAATAGCATCGCATTTAGTCCCGATGGTAATCTAATTGCTTCTGGTAGTGATGACAAAACAATCAAACTTTGGGATGTCACCACTGGTAAAGCTAAAACTTTTCTAGGAAACAACAGTCCGGTTACTAGCGTTGCATTTAGCCCAGATAGCAATATGATTGTTTCTGGTAATTACGAAAATACAATTAAAATTTGGGATGTCACGACTGCCAAAGCTACCCACACTCTACATGGGCATGAGGGTAGTGTCAAAAGCGTAACATTTAGCCCCGATGGTAATCTGATTGCTTCTAGTGGTGATGACAACAAAATTAAACTTTGGGACTTTAGCAAGAATCAAGATATTAAAACTTTAAATGGGCATGAATCTCAAATCAATACTATCGGATTTAGCCCGGATAGTAAAATAATTGCTTCTGGTAGTGTTGACAACACAATCAAACTCTGGGATACCAATACTGGTAAAACAATTAATAGCTTTGTAGAACATAGCGCTGGGGTTACAAGTATTGTATTTAGTCCAGATGGCAAAACACTTGCTTCTGGTAGCGGTGACAAGACGATTAAACTCTGGGATGTTACTACTGGTAAAGCCATCACAACTTTCAGTGGGAATGATTTGTCTATTAGTAGTGTTGGATTTAGCCCGGATGGTAAAATAATTGCTTCTGGAAGTTATGACAGTAAGATTAAACTCTGGGATATTGCAACTAGCAAAGAAATTTTAACTTTATCTGATCACAGTGGTGCGATCGCAACTATCAAATTTAGCTCAGATGGCAAAATCCTTGCTTCGGGAAGTACTGACAAAACTATCAAAATTTGGGATGTCGCTACTGGTAAAGTCATCAAAACCCTCACCTATGGAAGTTCAGTTACAAGCATTGCATTTAGTCCAGATGGTAAAATCCTTGTTGCTGGAAGTGATGACAAAACAATTAAACTTTGGGATATCGCCAGTGAAAAAGTGATTAAAACTTTGACTGGACATAGCGATATTGTCAAAAGTGTAGTGTTTACTCCAGATGGCAAAGTTGTAGCTTCTGGTAGCAATGACAATACAATTAAACTTTGGAATGTTGCCACTGGTAAAGAAATTCGCACCCTCACAGGACATACTTCTGCTGTCACCAGCGTTGCGTTTAGCAGTGATGGTAAAGTCCTTGCTTCTGGAAGTGCTGATGAAACAGTCAAACTTTGGCGTTTAAATATAGATGATGTCCTCTCACGGGGATGTATTACCTTACAACCATATTTAATTTCCCATCCAGAAACTTTAGAAAAACTCAAAGTTTGCCAAAATCAATCTCTGTTTTTAGCAGCAGCACCAGCGTTAGTTAATCAAGGTGAAAACTTAGCAACAGAAGGTAAATATCAAGAGGCTGTGGCTAAGTTTAAAAAAGCGAAAAAATGGGACTCTAAATTAGATATTAATCCCAATGTGAAAGCAGCCCCAGCTTTTGTGACTCAAGGTATTGAACTTGCAATGCAGGGTGATTTTTCTGGTACGTTTAGAAAATTTAGACAAGCGCAGAAACTTGATCCCAAAATTGATCTTAATCCATATACTGAAGGTGTACAAAATCATGCCGAATTTGTTGCCAAACAGCTAGCAGCAGAAGGTTTAATTCATCAACGAAATTTAATTTCCAAAGCTGAAGAGTATTTAAAACAGGGTGATTTGACAAAATCTGTCGCTGCATACACAGAAATTGAAAAGTTACAACCATCTAAACAAACCTTAGCTAATTCTTGGAATAATCTCTGCTGGGAAGGTAGCTTGCGTGGTTACGCTAAAGATGTGATATTTGCTTGTGAAAAAGCTGTGTCTCTTCTACCTGATGATGGTAATGTCCACGATAGTCGTGGTTTAGCAAGGGCGCTAACTGGTGACACCAAGGGCGCAATTGAAGATTTTCAGGTATATATCCAATGGATTGATAATCCTGGGGCGAAAGCGAAACGCCAAAGTTGGGTGAAAGATTTAAGTGCAGGGAAGAACCCGTTGACACCGGAGGTGTTACAGAAGTTGCAGAGTGAGTAAACAATTCTTAAAATCGTACGAGTCGTTTCCCTCTCATCTTTTTCAAAAAAACCGCTTGCGATTTAAATCGCAGTCTCATAGCAAAAGTCTGCTTCAGCAGACTGTTTGATCTTATTGAGTCGTCTGAAGACGACTTGTGCTATTAGCTAAGGGTTTAAACCCTTAGCAGTGAAAAATTGGGACTACCATCCAGTACGGGAGTGTCAAAGAAGCGTTATCTTAAAAATTGTAGCAGGCGTCATAATATTAAGTGCTGAATTCAGTATCCACTGACAAAAAATAGAGGTTAAAAGGTTCTTTTTGATGAAAGGCATAAAGTTGCAATTTTTACCAAATATTATTCTGGAGTGGCGACGCTGTTTTTCCTTAGTTTTGCTGCTTGTGTGCCTATTGTCTCTAAGTATGCCACCAGCGTTTGCAGAACTTAAAGATGACAGATACGACGGCAATATCTTTGTGGTTTATGCTGGGAATGGTTCATTGGTTCCGCCTAGAGCTACACTAGTATCAGCGTTAAATACACATAAACCAGCATTATTGGTTTTCTATGTTGATGACAGCCGTGATTGCAAAGAATATGCGATCGTTGTCTCACGGTTACAAGCATTTTATGGTGGAGTCACAGAGATGATTCCTGTTGATGTAGATTCGATTGTACCCACGCAAACTTACGATTCCACAGAGCCGGGTTATTATTACTCTGGTGCTGTTCCCCAAGTTGTCTTGTTTGATAAATCGGGTCAGATTGTCTTAAATAAGACAGGTCAAGTTCCATACGAAGAAGTAGACAACCAATTACGAAAACTGTTTGATTTGTTACCACGTTCTGAATCAGTGGAGTTAAAACGCCGTTCCTTTAATGAGTTAAATAGTGAATTAACAGAAGAATAATTGTTGTGGGCAGACAAAGTTAGTCTGCCTAAAAATTTAGTACAACTTGATACTGCATTTTCTAGAAACACCAGAGAAAATATCTAAATAAGGGTAGAAACTAAAAGAAAAGTTCAAAAAACCCGCTCAGCAGACTAATTAATTTATTGGAGTCGTCTTTAGACGACTTGTGCTATCAACTAAGGGTTTAAACTCTTAGTATATTGAAAAAATTGGGATGCTCCCAAAGAAAATGACTAATGACCCTTGACCATTGAAATGCTTTATGACGTCAAAGGTTTATACTACAGAGGATCTGATCAAAATTTTGGCAGCCGAACGTCAAGCTTGTTTGAAAGGCGATCGCCTCAAATTAGAGGTAGATGTTTCTGGTAATCCTGTAATTGACCAATTTATCAGAACTGATGGGCTGCAAATGTTCACTGCCTATCAAGATTTTAAAGCTGCTATCCATGAATACCAAAAAGAATATCTTGTTTCTGGGATTATTTGGCGTGAGGTGAGTGTTAAAGGTAAAACCTTGCGTTATCCCGAAATCGATTCTCAGTTAATTGCTTTATCTGGTGACTTAAATATATTAAAAGTGGCAAAAAATTCCATCTTAGAATTTTGGAACCAAGTCACTATAGAAATGGATTTATATTTGAGTATTAAGAATGGTAAACAATATCAACAAATAATTAAAGCTGATGTTGATCGAATTGCCCACAGAACAGAATGGGCAAGTATATGTTGTTTTGAAAAATCTAACTTCTTAGAAATAATTTTACAGTTGGGATGGGGTCAACCACAAGAAGCATGTTATAAAAGAGGTTTTCCAACATCAGGTAGTGAGTTTATTCATGCTGTCAACCCTGGTAATCATCCAATTGCTTGATCTTGTTGATGCTCAAAAGACTAGCTGCTAGCTAGGAAAAGATATCAAATGGTTTCTATACCATCTCGAATGAGAGTTTGGTCATCTACGAGTAACAAACGAACCATAATAGAAGTACATCTAAAATTTTGCAAGAGTACTACCCCAGTGTAGAACTATGTCTGCGTAATGAATAGTCACAGAAGAAGCGAATTTAAGGGTAACTGGCGAGTATTACTCATTCATTTGAAATGAATTTTTGTCTATAGTTTCCAACTTTAGTCGTAGGAATATTTACCTAATTTATCAACGAAAGTCCCTGTCAGTTTATCTATTTAGTTGAGTTGAGAGTATAGACGTTTTTCAGATGTTGTATTCCTCAATAAAATTCTACTATGAATTCAGTTGCGAAGGCAATCCAACAAAGGCGACAAAAAAACAAGTTAAATTGTTTCCAAAATTTTGCTTTCTTCAACTAGTAAACAACACACCAATAAAACACACAATCGAGGTAAATTATGCATTCTGAAATCAACAAAATTGAATTGTCTGAGCAAGAATTAGATGTAGTAGCAGGTGGTGCTGCTCTTCAAAACGTTGAAACCGATTTTACCAAAGAAGTTAACTTTATTGCTCAAAGCACCGAGAGCAATGATCAAGGTAGCCGCTCAGATTCTGTTGTCTTAAATCAGCTTGTAGAGACTGATGCTCGCAACAATATTAAGTTGGACTTCTAAATAAATCCACTCTGAATAAATCAAGCAGAGTTAGCCCTAATCAATTAATCAGGTGTATAACTTCTGCTTTCCTTAACTAGTACACAATACACAAACAAAACACACAATCGAGGTAAATTATGCATTCTGAAATCAACAAAATTGAATTGTCTGAGCAAGAACTAGATGTAGTAGCAGGTGGTGCTGCTCTTCAAAACGTTGAAACCGATTTCACCAAAGAAGTTAACTTTATTGCTCAAAGCACCGAGAGCAATGATAAAGGTAGCCGCTCAGATTCTGTAATTTTGAATGAGTATACCAAGACTGATGCTGAGAATAAGATTCAGTTGGATTTCTAAATAAATCTACTCTGAACAAATTAAGCAGAGTTAGCCCTAATCAATTAATTAGGTGCATAACTTCTGCTTTTATTAACTAATAAGCAACACAGGGAGCATCCCAAATGTTCAAAAAATCCGCCTAAACTCTGCTGAAGCAGACTGCTTGATTTACTTAGAGTCGTATGAAAACGACTTGTGCTATTAGCTAAGGGTTTAAGCTTTAGCGGTATATTGAAAAAATTGGGATGCTCCCGCAACACACAAATTGCATAAATTGAGAACCATAATGTCTGAAGATACTTCGCAAGAAATGAACAATTACAATGCTGCTATCGAGTTATCTGATCAGGAATTAGATGTTGTAGCAGGAGGTTTCAAATTTTCGCAACTAGCTAAAACTGATTTCTTCAAAAAAGAAATCATTATTGCCCAGCACACAGAGAGTCGTGGTGATTATAGTAGCTCAGATTTATTTATTCAAATTACTGAGATCAAAAGTAGTGCTTTGAATGAAATAGACTTTGATTCCAATAATCAAATTCAGCAGAGTTAAGCTTAAATAAATTCATCAAAGACACAATCTATGCTTTAACAATACACAAAAAATATAACTCAAGGATGTATTTATGCCTGATGAAACTCATAAAAACGATCAATTAATAGAGTTGAATGAGCAAGAACTAGATGCTATGGCAGGTGGTAACAAAAATGTTGACTATGTTGCTCATCAACTTAATTTAGTTCCGGATAATTTAACACAATCAGTCTCCCAATCTGTAGATAAGATCTTCTCTGCAATTTCTCTCATCGGTCTGAATTTTTAAACAATGCCACGTAATACCGAATCAGGGAATATTGTAAAGAAATATAACATTTTTGAATGGTTGCATAAATTCCTAACCTACCTCAGATAGTTACATAAAGGTTCAAACAGAGGTCGCTCGATTTTATGCTTGTATTTATTTCCCAATGCTAATACTCTCACACCCTTAGAAAATATAAGAGAGTCTAATTATGACAGAAGTTCTACTCAAGGAACTTAGTAATAGTGATATTGATTGGATGCTAAAGACTGGTAGTAGAGAAGAAATTACCACAGGTCAAGTTCTCATCCGTCAAGGTGAACCTGTCAATGCTTTATATATTCTCTTAGATGGAGCATTAACAGTTTCCATATCTCAGGCTAACAACAATCCACTAGGACGTGCGTTTGCAGCCCTAGAAGGTGGTGAAATGTCAGGGCGTGAAATCGCTAGATTATTTAGTGGTGAAATGGTAGGAGAAATTCCTTTTATAGAGTCATACTTACCTTCTACCACTGTTAAAGCACTCAAAAATTCGCAAGTTTTATCGATTCCGCAACAACACCTAACAACAAAACTGAAACAAGATATCAGTTTTGCAGCCCATCTTTACCGAGCAAGTGCAATTCTGCTTGCAGACAGACTAGAAAAAATAGTAAATCAACTCGGTAATAGTACGCTAGTTCTCAGCCAACCTCGGCTAAGAGAAATATTATTTATTTTCGCAGAATTGCATGATAGCGATATTGATTGGTTGATTGTTGCAGGGAATGTAAACCAAATTACCGCAGGTACTGTCCTTATTCCTAGCGGTAGGCCTGTTGAAGCATTGCATATCCTCCTTGATGGAAAATTGACGCTTTCTACCTCTGAAGACGATCGCAATCCTTTAACTCGTGCATTTTCCAATTTGGAAAACAGCGAAACTGTAGAACGCGAGTTTGCTAACTTATCTAGAGGCGACATTGTAGGAGAAACCCCTTTTGTAGAGGCTCCTCCACCCTCCATGTCTGTTAAAGCCGCAGAAGATTCAATAGTTTTGTCGATTCCTCGCTGGCGATTAGCCGCTAAGCTGCTACATGATGTTGGTTTTGCTGCCCGTTTTTATCGTGTACTGGCTGTTCTGTTGGCAGATAAACAACAAGCAATAGTCAGTCGCCTTGGTTACGGTAGGCTCAGTTATAGTACGGGTCAATCGTTGGGTGAAAATATCGAATATGAGAATGAACTGGATGCCAATTTTTTAAGTCAAGTGGCGCTAGCTGGGGCCAGATTTGACTGGATGTTAAAAAGAATTAGCCGCACTTAAAATTTGTCATTTGTCATTTGTCATTGTTAAGAGTTTAGATTACTTGCCTTCTGTTTATTAAGGTAGACTTACTAAAATTTCGTGAATAGTAATCAGTGAAAAGTAATGAAATGAGTCTACGTATGTGCGTATTCTCAGTTCATAAATTTATTTATATAAATTAACTGATAACTGATAACTGGTAACTGATAACTGATAACTGAATATTAAGATTATGGTTACTCAAAAAAATAATCTATTTCGTAAACAAGCTTTAGATCATTCATCTTCACCTGAGCGCTTAGATCAGTTGATGCAAGTAGTTAGCCCAACCAAGTGGCTACCTTTAATTGGTCTAGGTATTTTGGTTGCATCTGGTTTAACCTGGAGTGTATTGGGTCGTGTTCCGATTACAGTTGAGGGTAAAGGTGTACTTATTTTTCCTAGCAAAGTAGTCGGATTCGACTTTCCTTCTTCAGGACAATTGCAGACATTGAATGTACGTGTTGGCGACTTTGTCAAGAAAGGACAAGTCATTGGAACGATTGACCAAAATGAACTGCAAGCGCAAATTTTACAACAACGTGGCAAGCTAGCACAGCTACAAGCCCAAGATCAAGATGCTAATTCACTTCAAGATCAACGCACTCAACAACAGATCATTACGATCGCTCAACAGCGTCAAAATTTAGAGGTACAATTACAGCAAGCCCAGGCTCTGACTCCAATTCTTAAAAGCAAAAACTTGGGTGCGATCGCTCAACAGCGACAAAACCTATTACAAAATTTGCGTGATGCTGAAACTTTGGCTCCTACTCTCAAGCAAAGACTTGAGCGGCGTCAAGCGCTGAAGAATGAAGGAGCTATTTCAGATGATGCAGTGTTGGAAGCCCAACAAACCTACCTCAATAGTCTACAAAAAATCTCTGAACTCAAACAACAACTCAAGCAGCTCGACATTAGTCAAGTTCAAGCCCAAAAATCCTACCTAGAGAATCTCAGCCAAATTGATAATTTCAAAACTCAATTGACAGAACTAAATGCTCAACAAAAAAGTCTAGCAGAACGAAATTTCCAAACTTCCGTGACTCGGAAAAATCAGATTCAAGATTTGCAGCGTAGCATCGCCCAACTGGAATTACAACTAAAAAACAATACTCAAGTTCTCAGTAATTATACAGGAAGAATTTTAGAGCTTACCGTCAATCCTGGACAAAGTTTGGCTCCAGGAACTCGCCTTGGTACAATAGATATTCAACAAACACCATCTACAAAGTTACAAGCAGTTGTATTTATTCCTGTTAATGACGGCAAAAAACTGCAAAAGGGAATGAAGTTACAAATTACACCATCGACTGTTGAGCGAGAACGCTTTGGTGGTATTGTTGGTGCGATCGCTGATGTTTCGTCCTTTCCGATCACAAAAGCAGGTGCAGCAAAGATTGTGGGTAATGCAGATATTGTTAACAGCTTAGTAACCGCACAACCTCAGATTCAAGTTATCGCCGAACTTCAACCAGACACCTCAACCTTCAGTGGCTACAAGTGGTCTTCTTCCAAAGGGCCAGAACAGAAAATTACTTCTGGAACAACTTCCTCCGTGCGAGTCACCGTGAAAGAAGAAGCACCTATTAGTTTTGTATTGCCGATTCTTAAGTCAATTGGTGGATCGTAGGGGATTGGGGTTTGGGGAATGGGGAATGGGGAATGGGGAATGGGGAATGGGTAGTGTGAGGGGTGAGGGACAAGGAGAAAAATTAAAAAGTAAAAAGTAAATCCCCATAAATAAATTAAGGGGATTTAAAACGGACGCGTTTTTTATCGCGCTGCGCGTCTCTCAAAAAGTATTTTTACTTTTTTTTCATAAATAAATTTAGGGGCTTTAAACCCTTTTTTATTTCTTCTTTATGAGTGCCTTTTAACTTTTAACTTTTAACTTGTTCGGTAATGACTAATGACTAATAATTATGTTAAAGCAAAAATTACAAGCACTATTTAAAAAGCGTAAAAATACTCGGCGTCGTACTCCTACCTTACTGCAAATGGAGGCTGTGGAATGCGGCGCTGCTTCTTTAGGAATTATTCTTGGTTATTATGGTCGAATTGTGCCATTGGCAAAACTCCGTCAAGATTGTGGTGTATCGCGTGATGGGAGTAAAGCTACTAATGTTCTCGCTGCTGCTAGAAGCTATGGGTTAAACGCCAAAGGTTTCAAGACAGATTTGGATGGACTGCGGGAAATGGAATGTCCTTACATTGTGTTTTGGAATTTCAACCATTTCTTAGTGGTAGAAGGATTTAGTAAAGATCGAGTTTATCTTAATGATCCTGCTAGTGGACCACGCCATATTTCCATGCAGGAATTTAGCAATTCTTTCACGGGTGTAGTGTTAGTTTTGCAACCTGGTTCGGAGTTCAAAAGAGGGGGACGCAAACCCAGCATTGTTGGGGCTTTGTGGCAAAGAATGCGCTTTTCTGTTGTGGCACTTGTATACTGTGTGGTGGCAGGATTGTTTTTGGTAATTCCTGGGATGGCAATGCCAGCTTTTTCTCAGGTGTTTGTAGATAATATTTTAATTCAGGGTCGCAAAGAATGGTTGAATCCTCTGATTGTGGGGATTTTATTCACAGCATTAATTACTGGATTTTTGACGCTGTTACAGTTGCAGTCTCTGCGTCGGATGAAAATCAAGCTGTCTGTGGGAATGTCGAGTCAATTTCTGTGGCACATTTTACACTTGCCTGTAAGTTTTTATGATCAACGATTTGCTGGGGAAATCAGCAGCCGTGTGCAACTCAATGACTCTTTAGCGGGTTTGCTTTCTGGTAAATTAGCAACCACTGCGATCGCAGCAATTACAGTGATTTTTTATGCAGTAATTATGCTGCAATATGACGTAGTACTAACTTCGATTGGTGTAGTTTTTGTTGCTTTTAATCTCCTCGCCTTGCAGTGGGTGTCACGACGGCGCGTAGATGCAAATATGCGATATCAACAGGATCAAGGCAAAGTTACTGGGGTATCAATTTCTGGTCTCCAAAGTATGGAAACACTCAAGTCGTCTGGCTTGGAGTCAGATTTTTTCTCCAGATGGGCTGGTTACTATGCTAAATCGATCAACGCTAAACAGGAAATGGATGTCACAAACCAGGCTTTAGGGGTGTTACCTTCTTTCCTCTCGAGAATGGTATCCATGTTACTAATCACCGTGGGCGGTTTGCGAGTTATAGATGGTCATTTGAGTATTGGGATGCTGGTAGCATTTCAGGCTTTAATGCAACAATTTATGCAGCCTGTGAACAATCTTATTACTTTGGGAAGCAGCTTGCAAGAAGTAGAAGGTAGTATTACGCGCTTGGATGATGTGTTGCGTAATCCGACGGAGCGGGGAGCGGGGAGCGGGGGACAAGGAGGACAGGGAGGACACGGGGAAACGAGAAGAGCAAACACTAATACCCAATTCCCGATCCCTGTACTCTATGAGAAGCCGCTTACGCGTCTACGCGTAGCGTCTCCTCTGGAGAATCCCCGATTCCCGATCCCCTACTCTGCGACTAAATTGCAAGGATACGTCGAGTTACACAATGTCACATTTGGCTATAACAGGGTTGCTGCTCCTTTAATTGAAAACTTTAATTTCTCTCTAAAACCAGGACAGCGAGTTGCTTTGGTGGGTGGAAGTGGTTCCGGTAAGTCTACGATCGCCAAAATGATTGCTGGATTATATGAACCTTGGGAAGGAGAGATCCTGTTTGATGGTCAACCCAGAAGTGAAATTCCTCGGCAAGTTTTAGTAAATTCTCTAGCTTTAGTAGAACAAGATATCTTTTTGTTTGCTGGCAGTGTCAGAGAAAATTTGACGCTCTGGGATACCACTGTACCAGAAAGTAATTTGATACGTGCTTGTAAAGATGCAGCAATTCACGATATTGTCATCTCCTTACCAGGGGGTTACGGTGCTGAACTATTGGAAGGCGCTAGTAATTTGAGCGGAGGTCAGCGACAGCGTTTGGAAATAGCCCGCTCTTTAGTGAATAATCCCGCTATTTTAGTGATGGATGAAGCTACTAGCGCTCTCGATACTGAGACAGAAAAAATTATTGACCGGAAACTCCGCCAGCGAGGTTGTACTTGCATTATTGTGGCGCATCGACTCAGTACTATCCGCGATTGTGATGAAATTATTGTTTTGGAACGGGGAAAAGTCGTCCAACGCGGAACTCATGACGAATTAAAGCAGGTTGAGGGTAAGTATTTGGAGTTGATTCGCAGTGAGGGGGGAGCGCTTTAATTTTTGGGGATCAGGGATTGGGGACAAGGAAGAAAATATAAAACCAAGCATTTACCATTGACAAATGACTATTGACTATTAATTAATATTATGATTAATCAAATTAGTTATGTAATACCACAGGGACAAGAATATATATTAAAGGGTAATCAACCGATTCTTTTAAATGACCCGGAAACGGTTTGGTTGATTAAGTCTGGTTCGATGGCGTTGTTTGCGATCGCAGTGAAGGATGGTGTTCCGGAGGGTTCTCGGCGTTATTTATTGACTATGGGAGATGGGGAGGCGATGTTCTCTACAATACCCAGTCAAGATAAGGAGCAACGCCAGATCCTAGCGGTATCGATGGAGGAGACAGAACTCCTGAAGATGTCAAAAGCAGATTTTAACAGGTTGATTGCCAACAACGATGGTGAAGCGGTTTCTCTAGTTGAGGGCTGGGTGAATCAGTTAGGCTTGGCACTATCTGAAATTATCCCTCCAGCAATGCCAGTCAAGCCAGAAGGAATCAACTTTTTCTCTTTAAATAAGGACGATATTTTTCAACCCCAACCTAGTACTGTGTCTTGGATGGAAATTCAGTCAGGGTATGCTCGTTGGATGGGAATTGAAAAACTACAATTTTATCCCAGTTCTGGAATTTTGCCTTTGAGTGCAGATATGTGGTTGCAAGCGGATAGTATTGTTGAGCTTGCCACTACTAACACCTCAGATTTGGAAAATGGAGATGTTATATTAAAGAGCCTGTCTCAATTAACAATCTATTTTCTGCAAGGAATTGAGCTATTAGATCAGTCAGAAATAACCGCAGAATTACGTAGATTTCAAGAAAGAGAACGTCTCAATTCTCAAGTAATGCAGGAGGCGTTGGGAGAGCTATCATCTGTACTGGAAGTACGAAAATCAGCTTTTTCTTCCCAGACAAAATCAGCTGATGATCCAGATCAGGCTTTAATGATTGCTGCTGGTGCGGTGG
This sequence comes from Pelatocladus maniniholoensis HA4357-MV3, assembly GCA_019359115.1. GTDB lineage: Bacteria > Cyanobacteriota > Cyanobacteriia > Cyanobacteriales > Nostocaceae > Pelatocladus > Pelatocladus maniniholoensis. The sequence goes on along the minus strand of JAHHHW010000089.1, from coordinate 45,744 downwards.
GACGTGCTTTGGGGATTAAGATTTGTCCTCCAGCTCAATCCGAGGATCTTAGACGGGTAGCGGAACCATTAGAAGCGATCGCTCGTGCGTCACAAGTCAGAATGCGCCGGATTTCTTTGGCTGACAAGTGGTGGAAGAAAGATTCTGGGCCGATATTGACTTACACCAAAGACGATCACCCCGTAGCAATATTACCAATTTCTGATAACCATTACGAGATTTTTGATCCTCTCGAGCGGAGCCGTACTCGTGTAGATGAACACACTGCTGCTAAGTTATCTTCGACGGGCTACGTATTTTATCGACCTTTTCCAGATACAAAATTTAAAATCCAAGATTTACTCCAGTTTGCACTGCGAGGACACATCAAGGAGCTAATTTATATAATGCTGGCGGGAGTAGTCACCAGTTTACTAGGGATGCTCACACCCCAAGCTACTGCGATCCTCATTGACAACGCCATTCCGGATGCTAACCGGGGATTATTAATGCAGATTGGCTTAGGTCTTTTGGCTGTCACCTTTGGACAAACCATGTTTGAACTGACTCAAGGATTTGCCATTATCAGACTACAGACTTTTGCTGAATCTTCTACACAGGCGGCGGTATGGGATCGGCTGTTAAATTTGCAAGCATCGTTTTTCCGTCAGTACTCAGTTGGTGATTTGAAATCTCGCGTTAGTAGCATCTCGCAAATTCACCAGAAATTAAGTAGTACTGTAATCAAAAGTATCTTTTCTAGTTTCTTTTCTTTGCTTAATCTCGGATTGTTATTTTACTACAGTGCAACTCTTGCTTTGCTTGCATGTTTGGTTGCGGTTGTCAATATTGGCATCACTATTTTTTCTGGTATTTTGAGTGTACACAAGTTTCGTCCCTTGCTAGAGCTAGAAGGACAAATCTTTGGTGTGATGGTGCAATTGATTAATGGTGTATCGAAAATCCGAGTTTCTGGCGCAGAGACACGAGCTTTTGCCTATTGGAGTAGACAATATACTCATCAACTCAAGCTAATGCTGAGAACCCAGAGCATCGAAGATGGTGTTAGTTTTATCACTAAAGTCCTACCACCTTTAACGAATGCTCTCCTGTTTTGGGTTGCTGCTAGCATGATTCAAGAGTCACCTGGAAGTGGTGGTTTATCTACTGGTGTTTTTCTTGCTTTTAATGCTGCATTTGGCAGCTTTATTGGTGGAGCAACTAGTCTAAGTACCACGGTTGTAGACATTATGCGAGTCTTACCAATGTGGAAGCGTGCTGAACCAATTCTCACAGCCATACCAGAAATCACTTCCAGCAAAACCGATCCTGGTAGACTATCGGGTAAGTTGCTTGTAGACCATGTGGTTTTTCGCTATCGAGATGATGGGCCGATGACTTTGGATGATGTCACTATCAAAGTTGAACCAGGAGAATATATTGCTCTGGTTGGCCCTTCTGGAAGTGGTAAATCCACTCTGTTTCGTTTGTTACTGGGGTTTGATCATCCTGAATCTGGCACAATTTACTACGATGGACAAGATTTGGCTGGATTAGATGTCAATGCTGTGCGCCGACAGCTGGGTGTAGTAATGCAAAATAGCCGGATGATGTCGGGTTCAATCTTTGATAACATTGCTAGCGGCGCTATGATTACGATGGAAGAAGGTTGGGATGCAGCGCGAGCTTCTGGTTTAGCAGATGATATTGAAACTATGCCAATGGGTATGCATACAGTAGTGAGTGAAGGTGCTACTAATTTGTCTGGGGGACAACGACAAAGATTATTAATTGCGCGGGCGTTAGTTTTGAAACCTCGGATTTTGTTGTTTGACGAAGCTACTAGTGCTTTAGATAACAAAACTCAAGCAATTGTCAGTGAAAGCTTGGAAAGATTACAAGTAACCAGAATTGCGATCGCTCACCGACTCAGCACTATCCGTAATGCTCACCGCATATATGTTCTTCAGGGTGGTAGGGTGGTGCAACAGGGTAGTTTTGATGAACTTGCAAAACAACAAGGCTTGTTTGCTCAATTAATGGCGCGACAGATGTTGTGAGTACCGCCTCGGAATTTATTCCGAGTCTCATAGCGCAAGTCCTTTGAAGAGGACTCAAAAAAAAGTTTGTTCCAGTCCACTTGAGTGGACTTTCGCTATGAGCTTGGAACTTTAGTTCTAGGCGGGATACAGTTTCAAAATGAAAAATTTTGACTTGTGTGTACACCGTAGCCGCAAGCGGGGAGGGTTGGGGAACTAGGGGCCCCCTTTGGGGATTATAGCGCTTCTCGGTTGTGTGCAATATGCTGCGCTCAGACGTTACATGTAACGTCTCTACATTGTTCATGGTGGTGTATTTGATTCAAATGAGAACCGCTATAGGGCCAGGGTATACTCCATTTAAATGCAAAGCGCTGTATATAACCAGTTATTTTGCTGGCTGTTTTGAGCGCAAACTCCAAGTTTGAAGTTTCAATGTTCTGACTTAAAACGACAACGTTCTGACTTGAAACAGCAAAGTTCTCGTTTGAAACAACAAAGTTCTCGCTTGAAACGACAAAGTTCTCGTTTGAAACAGCAAAGTTCTCACTTGAAACGACAAAGTTCTGACTTGAAACAGCAAAGTTCTCACTTGAAACAGCAAAGTTCTCGTTTGAAACAGCAAAGTTCTCACTTGAAACGACAAAATTCTCGCTTGAAATGACAAAGTTCTCGCTTGAAACGACAACATTGCGATCGCTCTATTCGTGAGAAACTTGGAAACAATTTGGCAAATCAAATTCGCTATTACATAAATAAACTCTACCCAAGTGAACTTTATAAAATAACCCGCGCAGGCGGGTTTCGTATGTGTAGCCGCGATTTATAATCGCCAGGACTGAATAAATTTTTACTTAAACCGATTTTTCAGTAGTAGTTTAGTCCGTTAAAGCGAACTTAAAATATTAGCTCTGAACTTTAATTAAAGGCGGTTTATGTCTAGAATAAAATAGTCCTGAGTAATTAGAATACAGTTTTCATATAAAACTATTTTGAAGTTTTTTAATTAGCGATAATCGCCGTAGTGATACCAATAGTGCAGAGTATTTCGCATGTTGGGATTAGAAATTTTGTTGATATCAGCAAGGGTCATTTTGCCGCTACGGAAGCGATCTGCCCATTCTTTAGGCACTTTAGGCACACTACCATCATCAACAGTATCCCATTCTCTAATTTTCTCAGTCCAATAGCGATCGCTCGCTTGTTTTGAAGAAATTTTACCCTCCCTAACTTTACGAGATAAACGCTCGGCTTTAGCTTGGGAAGTTTGCGAATTTATCATTAACATTGCTCCAATGGCAAGTAGAGTTTCTATTAACATTTTGACCCTTCAGTAATACTCAGAGTAAATAATTGATATTCCATTGTTAATTCCTCTTAATTTTTGATTTTCTCTTGTTTTTGGCGGAAGATATTTAATCTTCTATTGAGTTGTATATTTAATCATCTATAACTAGCTATCTGTTTGGCGATCGCATTTACTTCGTGTGTCCAAGGATGATCAGGATAGCACAGGCTAAAAATATCTTTACTACCCAGATAAAACATCTCTTCACACACAGGTAAAATACCAGCTACAGTTGTGCCATAAGTTGAAAATACTTGTTGTCTTAAAACCTGAAAATTCAAAGCTGGTAGTGCCTTATTAACTACTAGCATTATATTAGGAACATCTAATTTCCGAGCTACATCTACAGCTACAGCAGTACCTTGGTAATCCTGCTGATCTGGTCGGAGGATGACTACAAGAATATTGGAAATAATGATAGATAGCAGAGTTTCTTCGTTAATTCCAGGATGAGTATCAATAAAAAGATAATCTAGTTTTAAACGTTTAATTAAATGCTGAAAACCATCGTTAAGCAAGCGTGCATCATATCCCTCGCGTAAAATTCGAGAAATTTCACCAGTTTTAATACTAGAGGGAATTAGGAAAACATTACCTCTGATAGCAGCATTTTTCTGCCTCATTTTAATCAGTGGTGTAACATCATAAGCAGCCTTTTCAATTGGACAGCGACCCCACAGATAATCATTCAAAGTATACTTGACATTTCCCTCATCAAGACCGAAAAGAACGTGAATTCCAGGCGACTGAATATCCGTATCAACAATAGCAACTCGCTTACCAGAACGAGCAATTATAGTAGCTATATTAGCAGTTACATTTGATTTACCTGTTCCGCCACGGAACGAATGAACAGACACAACTTTAGACATAATATATATCCTCAAATTTTTAGTTAATATGACTAGTTGGAAAAGGGTTTAGGGGTGTAGGAGGAATAACAAGGAGGACAAGGGAGAAAAACAACTATTAAGCACTAAACACTTATTATTCACACTTATTCATTTGATTCTGACCATTTATTTCTGATATTTTTTGCCTCTTGACGCAATTTTTGAAAGTATTCACTGCGAGCAATTTCATCCACTTGACGAGCCATTTTTGTCTCATCAATTTTGATTTGGAGTTCTTGTACCTGTTGTTTTAAGCGTTGTTCGCGATCGTAGACTTCACGAACCATCTTCTGAAATACTCGTCCCAACTGTCCTAATTCGTCAGTGCGTTTCACAAGTCCTGTCAGACTTTTAATTTCAAACTCTTTTGCTTCATCAGAATCAATTGTGTTAGTACTAATTTTTTGAGCCAGTTGAGCCATTGGTTTGATAGGTTGAATCACATTTCGCTTCAGCAAGTAATTAATTAGAATAATTACTAAAGTAAAAATTCCAATAAAAATGCCGATAAACAAAGAAAAATTCTTGCGAACATTATCAAATACCTGACTAGCAGGAACATAAATAATTTGAGTGCCAAGAATTTCATTTAGCTTCCAACCAAAACCATGCTCTGTTCCATATGTTTCCACAAGACTTTTAGGTGCCATTTCGGGTGTAGTATGACAGCTAAGACACTGTGGATTTTTTATAGAAAAAGGACGAGCAGTGTAAAACAATTGCTCTCCAAATATAGTCCGAAAACCTGATTGAGTTTGCAGATTAGGTTCCTTACGGAAAGCTTCTATAAGATTAGTTTCAAAGTCGTCAGCTTGATCCTGCAAATTTGTAGGATTAAGTGTGGCATCTTTATAGAGATAATTCTGATATTCTGGTTTTGTGCGTAAATTTTCAAATACTTGCCTAGCCGCAAAACTGGGTATCGTTTCAGGAATAAATCTTTCCTGAGTTTTTTGGTAAGGCTTTAATAGCTGAATTACGTTAGTACTAGTGTAGTTTCTAACTGAATCGACCATTTGTATGAGGACTTGCGCTCTATCGCTTATTTCATTTTCTGCGGTGTATTTAAGTGCTTTTGATAAAGCAAAACCACTAAACATAATAGCGCCTATGAAAACTAGCGATAAAAGCAGAGTAAATTTGTTTGCAAGCTTGGAATTATTTATCATTATTCCTAGTCTTTATCTTTGATAAAGCTCTATTTGTAATTTCTATATAGGATTTATATTTGATTTAAGAAAACTCAGTATAGTTGATATTCCCGTTTGGAGACGCTCAGACCTTCGGTAAGTCTGTTCCCTGTTTTCTGTTCCCTCTCTTTACTAATAAGTTCATAAATCAAACCGGATTCCTATAGCATTGTATTTATCGTAGAAACTTAATAACAGAGCTACATCTGAAGAACGTCTCGAATCTCTCTTCAACGAAATATATAAATAGCTTCTAACTTTAGTTGACTGGTTAAGTAAAATTAGCTATGACTTAAGTCATAGCTAATTTATTGTTTGGTACTAGTTGGTGGTTTTATACCAAGTTTTGTTAATCACTTACGCAATGACAACTATTGAAACGGATATGATATTATCTCTTGTTCTCTTAGTCTCCAATCCCTGATCTCTATTGCACAAAGCTTTTCTGAAGGGTGGAATTTTTACTATTTGGAACTGAGGCTAATTCCAAAGGCTGTGGTATGTTGGTGGGGAATTCTGATAAAGGTAGTCTCACGGTAATACAGCAACCACTCCCTAATTTACTTTCTATTTGAAATTGACCTTTTAAAAGTGCAACTCTTTCTTGCATTTCTTGAAGTCCAAACCCCATTGGCTGTTGATCTAATTGAAACCCTTTGCCATTGTCTTCAATAGTGAGATAGACTTGCTCTGGAATTGCACTTAAATGAATATTAACTGTTGTTGCTTCTGCATGTTTGTGGATATTTGTCAGTGCTTCTTGTACAAGACGATAAAGTATTTTGCTAACCTCTAAAGGTAATACAAAAGCTAAACTCAACTGAGTAGTAGGCAAAATGCCTGTTACATGATGGAATTCTCGTACTAAAAATGCGATCGCCATGTGGAGCGATCGCTCTTTTGGTACGTCCACACGCAATGTATTAACTGAACGGCGAACCTCTTGCATAGCAAAAGAACCGAGTTGTTTGGTCTCTACAACATATCTATGAGCTTGATCTAGGTCAACTTGCCAAAATTTGAGAGCGCTTTGGAGTTGAATATTTATTACAGCTAGAGCATGTCCGAGAGAATCATGAATATTATGGGCAATGTGATTGCGTTCCCGCACAACGGTAAGATCTTCAACTTGGACAATGTATTGCTGTAGTTGCTTGTGAGCAATTGTTAGCTGTTCCCTAAGTTGGCGCTCGACCAATACCATATTCACTAGTTGTAACAAAAACAATAATCCCACACCAAACAGGATTGTATAAATAAATTGGTTTAACCAAAATTTTCTCTGCTCTAAGAGTGATAAGGACAAAGTAATGTTGCTGATAGATTGGGCTTGTAGAACCAAAAACAGAAAAAAAGTTAAAGCAGCTACTAGATAACGCCCCAAGCAATCAAACAAGAAGCAACTGCGGATTACCACTACAATCAACAGCAAGGGCCATAGTTGTAGGTATCCTAAGATAGCCCCAAATAAAATTAAGCCAACTTCAATACCTGTGTAAAGTACTTTATAAACCGTTTGACCGCGAGGTAATATCAATCCCATGAGACCGAAGATGATCAAAATTAAAAGAGATGGAACTGATAAATAAAGGGTTTGCGAGAAAACAATTGATCGCAAGGAGTCAACTATAGCAAAAGTTGCCACTAACCCCCATTCGGTATAAAGCAGAAAGCGAAATGGATTTGAGTAGATGGAATTTGAGCGGATAGGAAATGACAGACTCATAGGAAGTGGCAACTAACTCTACCATAATTGACCTCGTTACCTACCTATTTTGAATCTTTTAAATCTAATTGCAGCATCAAATAAGAATTTCAAGACTTTTGTTAGAGTATTTGCTTCCTACTCAACGAAAGTAATAGAGAAATTTACTTAGTTGTTCAACGAAAGTTGCAAGCAGATTCATATCATTTCATATCAATTACAATACATATAAAGCCTTTAGAAATGCTTCAAATAGTCTCCTTTTAATCAAAATAAACGAGCAGGTTTGTTTTGTAATTGAGATGCGATCGCCATCACCCGGTCTACCACATTAATCATATATTGGTAATCTGGTACTTTTGCATTAGGTACATACCCTACCTCTTGAGCCAAACTTGAAGGAAAATCATTCAAGGCTCGGCGGATATATTCTTGATTTTTGCGTTCTACATTCGGCCCTACCAACACTACGCCAGGCGGAATTAAATGAGGATCTTTAAAGAGTATGCGAAGCTCACTTTGGTTTAACTGGGAGCGGTAGAGATCCAACTCTGCGACTGAAACTGCACCAGCATTTGCTTTTCCTTGAGCTACCCATTCTAAAACTGTTTTAGGTGTGGGTGCAAATAATATCTCAGCCAATGTCAGACCATAAAGATTGTAAAGGGGTAAATAATATCCTGTTGCTGAACCTGGCTGACCTAATACAAGAGTTTGACTCTCTAACATTTTTAAATTGTTGAGTGGACTATCTTTACCTACAACAATAATTGAGCGCAAATTACTTTCACCAACTAAAGGAAAAAGTGGCGTGTATTGATAACGAGAAATTGCAAGAGCGGCTAAACCTGGTGGAGCAAATACTACTGACCAAACGCGTTCTTTTAAGCGTTCAATTGCTTGATTTTCATTGAAAACAGGCTCTAGCTGAATATATGCTTTCATTTTTTCAGCTAAGTAGCTATTAAAATTAGCGTATTGATTAATAATCTCTTCTCCAGCACTGTAGTTGATGACACCAATAGTTAATACACCTCCATACGCCGATTTTGATTTGCACGTACTCACTATTAAAGATAGTAGAAATAAAAGAAAGTCACGACGAGAAAATTGCCTAAACATTATTGATTATTGTTAAATTAATAATAGTGATATTTTTTAAGTTCTCTTATAGAAGAATTGTCGAATAAGTTTTGATTGCGATCTATACTGTTACAGTTAGGAGCATCCCATTTTTTTCAATATACTGCTAAGGGTTTAAATATTTAGCTAAAATACGTGTCAATTTAATGAGGAAAAATTATGTTAAGAAAATTAAAAATTGGCACGAAGGTAAACTTAATTTTGATACTAATTTTTATAATTAGTATTTTCATGACTAGTACTACACTGTCAAATTTATTACAATATAGAGCGCAAAATGAAGTTACTTCTAAAGCACTGATTCTCATGCGTACAATGAATTCAGTTAGACAATACACACAAGATCGCATAAATCCTCTACTTAAATCTAAATTGGAAACCGAAGCACAATTCATTCCAGAAACAGTACCTGCTTTCTCTGCTATCAAAATATTTGAAAATTTTCGCGATGACGAAGAATATAAGAATTTTGTATATAGAGAAGCAACACTGAATCCTACTAATTTACGAGATAAAGCTGATAGTTTTGAAACTCAAATTGTCAAACGCTTTCGTAACAATAAAAAGATTCAAGAAATTACTGGTTTTCGTAAACTTCCGCAAGGAGAAGTATTTTATATCGCACGACCACTAGCTATTACACAACAGAGTTGTCTTGAATGTCATTCAAAAGTAGAGAATGCCCCAAAGAGTTTGTTAGCAAGCTATGGTACACAAAATGGTTTTGGCTGGAAACTCAATGAAATTGTTGCTGCTCAAATCATTTCCATTCCTTCTCAAGATGTATTTGAAGATGCTATTCACAGTTGGTCTTTAATAATGGGACTTTTGATTGCTATCTTCGCCACTGTAATCTTCTTGCTGAATTTTTTAATCAAAAAAACTATTATTCAACGGATTAGAAACATGGAAAAAATAGCTCAGAAAATCAGTACTGGCAATATGAATACTGATTTCGATGAAACATATAATGATGAAATTGGTGGATTAGCAGTGGCATTTAATCGAATGAAATCTAGTTTAGAAATAGCTCTCAAGCTGCTTCATAAGCAGGACAACTAATTGAAATTAGAAAGTAAAATTTGCTGAAATTTCTGAGCCTTTTGCGGATTTGAAATTTCTGCTGCTAAAAATTTCACGAGTTCTGTACAGGATGCATAAGGGTTATTCTTGATAGCTTTTTGAACTAGAAAAGACGCTATTGGACCAATTAATTCAGCTAAATTTCGCTCGCATTGACATATAAAGCTCTCCTTATTAGATAAATTATTTAGTTGATTCGCTAGTGTTGTCGTAGATTCGGGTAAATTTTTTGACGTTTTTGTTTCCAAAATGGAAGGCTCTATTAAAGGCAGTTTTACAGTTATCTTGCAACCACCTCCTGGCTCAGTTTCAATATTGAAATTTCCTTGTAAGGCTGTCACTCTTTCTTTGATACCTTGGATACCAAAACCTGTTTTTTTTTCCGATAGGCTAAAACCTTTGCCATTATCTCTAATAACAAGGAGTACATTATTTGAATTGGCATCTACTATAATCTGTACCTTTGTTGCTTGTGCATATTTGCATATATTTGTCAGAGATTCTTGTACGATCCGATAAATAGTTGTCACTACTTTGATAGGCAAGGGAGCAGATAGGCTGATACTAGTAGAAGGCAAAATGCCAGTAGTTTGATGGAAATTGTTAACAACAAAAGTGACTAGTTCTTGTAGTGATTGTTCTTGAACATCATTTGTGCGTAAAGCATAGACAGATTGACGAACTTCATGAATAGCAACAACTCCTAGTTTTTGAGCAGCTGTTAAAAACCGTTCTGCTTCAAAGGGATCAATATGCCAAAGCTTGAGAGCCGTTTGCATCTGAATATTAAGACTTGTTAGCGCGTTACCTAAAGAATCATGTATTTCACGGGCAATACGTTTGCGTTCTTGCACTGTAGCAAGCTCTTCAATTTGCAGGAGATACTGTTGTAATTCCTCTTGTTTTAGTAATAACTCGTTGTAATGCTTAGATACCATGGTATTATCCATCTAATTTAATACTAACGGACTATTTCACAGTACATATTGCCTTGCTTACTTGCAATATCAAACTTTAGTTGAGTTTATCCTTGAGATTAAAGTCATATCCTTACTCCACAAAATTAATTGGTTGATTTCCGGATACACACCCCAGAATGCAGGTATGAAATCGGGGACTTTTATTTAAATCCTTGATATTTATCTGAGTTGGGTTATGAATTTACGCAGCCATTAAATAAATTTTTGGCGTTGTTTAACTACTTATGTTTCATACTGGTAAGCTCAGATCTTGCACCCAACCGAACAAAGTCGTTAAAAGCAAATAAAAAGTCAAAAATGTGACGTTATATAAAGGAGAAGATATAATTAAAAACTAAGCAACAAATAAATTAACAACCACAGTAATATTACATAGATAGCTGTAAAAAACTGCAAGATACTTTTGATAATGCTTCCCATTATCTAGTCAGGACAAACGCACATTAAAGTGTTAAAACGACATACAAGTATAAGTTATAGCGTTAATCTTGACATGTATACGGAATACCGCATTTAGAAATAGTTGAGCAATAGTATAGATCAAATGTCCAACAAACCGTCTCAAAAGGCTAACACAAACAATATGCATCACTCAGATAAATGGCAGGTGAGGTTAGCACAAGTAGCATATCGCTTTAACCGACAATATGAAAATCAATCCTTTGAACTGCCAACAGAGGTGCAAGCAATGCCAATATATCGAGAGTGGGTGAGTGGGATATTGGCAGCAAAAATAGTTTCTAGTTTTTGGGAAATAGCTCAACCACAAAAGAACCAGCACTGTTTGGATATAGGCTGCGGTGTCAGCTTTTTGATCTATCCTTGGCGAGATTGGCAAGCGTATTTTTATGGACAAGAAATCAGTACTGTAGCGCGAAATACTCTCAATTCCCGTGGTTCGCAGTTGAACTCGAAGCTATTCAAAGGTGTCGAACTAGGTGGCGCTCATCAGTTAAACTACTCTGGTGATCAGTTTGACTTAGCGATCGCCACAGGATTTAGCTGCTATTTTCCACTTGAATATTGGAGTACTGTGTTAGTGGAAGTCAAACGGGTATTGAAACCAGGTGGACAATTTGTGTTTGACATCCTCAATCCTGAACAACCTTTAGCTGAAGATTGGGCAGTTTTGGAAACTTATTTGGGTGCTGAGGCGTTTTTAGATCCGATAGCAGAGTGGGAAAAAATAATCAAAACTGCTGGTGGTAAAGTAGTTGCACGGCAATCAGGAGAATTATTCGATTTGTACAAAGTGCGTTTTTGATAGTAAGCTTCAATCCAACTCTAGCTAAATGGCACTTAACTAGCAGTTAATAAATTTTAAGCTTGAAGATAATTTTATACCAGAGGGTGCAATCAATTTAGCTTGATAGCAAACACATTAGCCTACGGAAATGCCACAAATCTTTACCAAGCCAGATAGTTGCTTGTTTACCGAAGGGACTCTCATCAAGAATAGCTTGCATTTCTTTCTTGAATACTTCGTCGCCATTGTGGCAAAGAATATGTACTGGTTCAGCACCCAATTCCAACAAGAAACTAACAACACTAATAATTAGGTCTGGTTCGCCATAGATTGCAAACTTCTTGCCATGAATCCAAGCGTAGGAATCGGTCATTGCATCAACTAAGCGACCGCGTTCGATTTCTAATTCTTGGGGAATGGGCTTACCAGTCAATTCTGACAATGTCATCAGAAATTCATCTGTACCCTTGACACCAAAGGGACGTAAAACCTTAGTTTCCTGATTCCACTTGGTTTTAATATACTCACGAGTCTTTGGAGTCGTATAAGCTTGCAGAGCAACAGTAGCTTCGGCGTTGCAAGCTTCAGCAGCATCTTCTAACTTAGTACCACCTGGGTACATTTCATATTCACCGTTGTTCGGTGAATCAAAGTAATCGCTGGTATCAGAAAGAATTGTGTAATCTACTTCCATCAAACCCAGCATCCGTTTGAGTTCCCGGTTGTTGCCAACGTAGGTATCGAAGCCAGGGATGAAGTTGATTTTACCGTTAGTTTTGTCTTTCTTTTTACCTTCACTCAGATTAGATAGAATTCCCTTCATCATGTTGTCGTAACCAGTGATGTGGGAACCAACAAAGCTAGGAGTGTGAGCAAAGGGTACAGGAAAATCTTCGGGAATAGAACCAGCATTCTTAGCGTTGGTGATAAATGCACCCAAGTCATCACCGATAACCTCTGCCATACAGGTGGTGCAAACAGCAATCATCTTGGGCTTGTAGAGCGTATAAGCAACACTCATACCTTCAATCATGTTGTTTAAACCACCGAACACGGCTGCATCTTCTGTCATAGAAGAAGAAACAGCAGAGCATGGTTCTTTGTAGTGACGGCTGAGGTGAGTACGGAAGTATGCAACGCAACCTTGAGAACCTTGGACAAAGGGAAGAGTTCCTTCAAAGCCGAGGGCTGCAAACATTGCACCAACTGGTTGACAACCTTTGGCTGGGTTAACTGTTAGTGCTTGACGGGCAAAGTTCTTTTCACGGTAATCCCAGCCTTTTGTCCATTCAGAAACGCGCTCTACTTCTGCGTCAGAATGTGCGCCTTCAAATTGTTCGTGCTTGTTCTTGAAGAGTTCAGTATACTCTGGCTGTTTAAATAGATCTACGTGGTCTACGATTTTGTCAGGATTCTGTGGCATCTTTGTATCTCTTTTGCTTGCTGGGGTGAGTGATGGGGTTTACGGATCGCAGATCAGGGATTGGTGATTGGGAATCGGGGAATGGGAATTGGGGAAGAATTCTAACCTAATTCCTAATCCCCACTCCCTAATCCCTAGTCCTCAGTTCAGACTTTTTTTTAGGCAACTTTGGTTTTAGCTTCTTTCTTGTTCCAAGGAGTATTAACTAATCCCCAAGTTGGGCTATTGAGTGCTATATCCATGTCGCGAGCGAAGATGGCGAAGCCGTCGTAACCGTGATAAGGACCAGAGTAATCCCAAGAGTGCATTTGGCGGAAAGGTAAGCCCATCTTCTGAAATACATACTTCTCTTTAATACCAGAAGCAATCAGGTCAGGTTTCTTAGCTTTGACAAATTCCTCGAACTCGTAGGCGGTAACGTCATCGTAAATAATTGTGGCGTTATCGATGTAGTGGGTGGTGCGCTTGTAGTCGTCGTTGTGTCCAAATTCGTACCCAGTACCAATCACTTTGATACCCAAGTCTTCAAAAGCAGGTACAACGTGACGAGGACGCAGACCGCCAACATAGAGCATGACGGTATTACCTTCAAGGCGAGGGCGGTACTTCTCGACTACCGCATTCATGATTGGAGTATACTTAGCGATCACCTTCTCTGCGTTTTCTTGAATCTTAGAGTCAAATTTAGCAGCAATCTCGCGCAGAGATGTAGCAATCTTGGTAGGACCAAAGAAGTTAAACTCCATCCAAGGCATACCGTAAGCTTCTTCCAATGCACGGCAGATGTAGTTCATAGAGCGGTAGCAGTGGATCAAAACTAACTTAGCCGCCAAACCATTAACCAGTTCGTTAACAGTACCGTCACCAGACCACTGAGCAACAACACGTAAGCCCATTTCTTCGAGTAACATCCGGCTTGCCCAAGCGTCACCACCGATGTTGTAGTCACCAATCAGGGCTATATCATAGGGTCCAGGTTCAATTGTCAGCGCATTTTCTTTCTTCGCTTTGTCAAAGCGAGGGAACATGTGATCGCGCAGAGCATCGTTAGCGATGTGGTGTCCCAGAGACTGGGAAACACCCCGGAAACCTTCACAACGCACAGGTACAACGGGCTTGTTGAGTTGTTTGGCAGCTTTCTTTGCTACAGCTTCGATGTCATCTCCAATCAGACCAATAGGACACTCAGACTGAACGCTGATACCACGGTTGAGAGGGAAAAGTTCTTCAATTTCTTCAATAATCTTGGTAAGTTTTTTGTCACCACCAAAAACGATGTCTCGTTCTTGGAAGTCAGAGGTAAAGTGCATGGTGCCGAAGGAGTCAACACCTGTTTTACCAACATAGTAATTACGACGGCCAGACCAAGACCAGTAACCGCAACCAACAGGACCGTGGCTGATGTGAACCATGTCTTTAATGGGACCCCAGACCACACCCTTGGAACCTGCATAGGCACAACCACGGGCGGTCATCACACCAGGAACAGATTTGATGTTGGACTTAACGCCGCAGTCGGATTTGCCTTCTTCATGAACGTTAAGATGTTTTTCTCGCTTTTTGCGAGATTTTTCAGGGTACGCTTGGAGAACGTCTTTAATTAGTTCTTTATGTTCTTCTATGATGTTCTTGTTTTCTGGAGGTGTCATAGTCTGCCTCGGTTAGACTTATGGGTTCGGGTAATTGCAGGTATAGAAGGGAGGATTAGAGAAAAGGAAGGATGAAGGCTGAAATAAGGGATGATTTCATACTTCATACTTCGTACTTCATGTCTTTCCTATTTTCCTATCTCTGATTGAGAGGGTTAGGATTACTTAGCAGAAGCTTCTGCTGGTTTACCAATGATTTCTGCGTGCTTGGTATCATCGTCAAGAATACCGTACTCAATCAACAGTGCTTCTAGTTCATCCATATCCATAGGAGTAGGAATGGTGAGCTTAGTGTTGTTGATGATCTTCTTAGCTAATGCGCGGTATTCCTGAGATTGGTTGCTGTCGGGTGCATACTCGTTAACAGTCATACGACGCAATTCTGCGTGTTGAACGATGTTGTCACGAGGTACGAAGTGGATCATCTGGGTGTTGAGTCTTTCAGCTAGGTTTTCGATTAGTTCAGCTTCCCGGTCAACTTTACGGCTGTTACAAATCAAACCACCTAAGCGTACACCACCAGAGTGAGCATACTTCAAAATACCGCGAGCGATGTTGTTTGCAGCGTACATCGCCATCATTTCACCAGAGGTAACGATGTAGATTTCTTGTGCTTTACCTTCACGAATAGGCATAGCGAAACCACCACATACAACGTCACCCAATACGTCATAGGATACGAAGTCTAAGTCTTGGTATGCACCGTTTTCTTCCAAGAAATTAATGGCAGTGATGATACCACGACCAGCACAACCTACACCAGGTTCGGGACCTCCAGATTCCACGCACTTAACATCGCGGAAACCTTTTAACATTACTTCTTCAATTTCTAAGTCTTCTACTGCACCTCTTTCTGCTGCTAAGTGCAGCACAGTGGTTTGAGCTTTACTGTGAAGCATCAAACGAGTGGAGTATGATTAACAAAAGAGTCAGTCTACTATGAGCATTTATGCGAGTTGGTTACGTCAGAGTTAGTACGCGAGAACAAGATGAGGGAAATGCTTTGGAGCAACAGACAGCCCGTGTCGAGAAGGCAGGTGCTGTCCTAATATTCTCAGATATTGAGAGTGGGCGATCAGATAAGCGTAAGGAATTTAACAAAATGCTTGCCATGTGCAAGCAAGGGAAAATAACTGAAGTTGTGATCACTCGTATTGACCGTCTAGCACGGAGTGTGATTACTATCCACAGAACTTTAGTAACCCTCGAAGAGTATGGAGTTAAATTAATTGTCTTAGATGCTCCAGTTGACCCATCATCACCTTTTGGGTGGTTCAGTGTTAACCAGATGGCAGGTTTGGCAGAATTTGAATCGAGATTACTTTCGGATCGGATTAGGCACGGTTTGAATTATTTCCGCGAACAGAAGAAAGCAGCCCCACGTCCACCTTTTGGGTATCAGAGGGTTGATGAGAAATATGCACCCGATATGATGCTGCATGAGTCAGGTAAATCTAACTGGGCGATCGCATCCGAAATTATTGACTATTTTTTATGTGGCAACGCCACACTGAGAAGTACCGCAAAGCATATATTGGACACTTATAAAATTTCATGGACAGCAGCAGGACTGAGGTATTGGCTAACTAGCCCAGTACTACGAGGGCATACTGCTTACAATATCAGAGGAAATCTGAACAATCCCGAAAAGTGGGAAATACATCAAGATACTCACGAACCACTACTCTCTAGCGATAAATTTAAGCTTATACACAGAAAACTGGAAGACAACCGACATAAGTATAGTTACGGCAACAACAAGGATAGTGCTAAAGAGCCATTACCTTTGGTGGGGCAAATTATTTGTGGCGATTGTGGGTATAAGTGCTTTTGTAAAAAAATAAAGTGGTCAACTTATCGAATCAGATGCAAAAAACACGAAAATTTAGGAGATGCTTTTTGCGGGAACGAAACTAGTACATATCTGCCGGATATTATTTCAGCCGTAGATGCAGCTTTAGCCGCTAGGTACGAGGAAATCAGAAAATACACAGTAGCTAATTTCTCATCAAATGATGATGATAGCCCTGAGCTAGTCGTTAGGCAAGAGCAATTAAAAGCGCTTAAGTCGTTGCCCCAAAGTCCCATTATTCAAAACGCAATCGAACAAACAATGCTAGAGATACAAGTACTCAAGCAAAGAGAGGTTGCAGCAAAGCAGGTAAGCACTGAATTAATAAAAACGCTAACTACCTGCTTTGAAAACGTTGGATATTGGGATGACTTGTCTTGGCTAGACAAACAACCAATCTACAAAGACTTGGTTGATTTTGTGAGAGTTCTTAATGGCGAGATATTAGAAATTAAGCTACTGGTTTAACCAGCTTTTCATATTCAACTTTAAATTCTTCTTCTGTCATAGCCATTAGTCGTTTTCTTGTGTCTGAGTCTAGATGCCGGATTGAGTACCATCTTTGGGCTGTGCGAACCAAAATTTGTGCTGCTGTTTCTTGCATGATGAATGTCCTGAAGCGCTAATTTTTACGTTAATCGAAGAATTGAAACTTTTCTGTATCAGCTAGAGCGCGGATAGCTCCCCAGGCTCGTAGCGGTTGTCGCGCCCATCTTCCCAGGTGACTCGATACAATTCGTCTGTTATCACCTGGACGACTTCTCCTATTTGATTGTGACGGGCATGGTAGGGGTCGGATATCGTCACGCGATCGCCTACCGCAAAGGCGAGATTGCATTCTTGGAGCCTGTCTGGTTCCTCTGTTTGAGGCTCAACCACTACTTGTAAAACTGGCTTTTTCGACTTCTCTAGTTGTGGCGTATATTGACACTCAACCTCCGTCCGTACTTCAGTAGTATTTTGATTGTCTACGTAGACAATAGGGCATTGTCTACGGTCGTGTAGACAATCTTTTTCCTGACTATATAAGGGTTCTTGGTCGCATTTTTGGCTATTGTCTACATTGTCTGCACTCTTAAAGTCTTTTTCTGGATTCCTCTTTTGAAATGCAATAAATCTAACGGAGCGCCCCTTACGTACAACTTCGCCGTAACCCATTTGGGTCATCTTTTCAAAAAGGTCAACAACATAAGCGCCCACCTCTCTGCCTGCGGATTTTGCACGGCTTTGAATGGAACGAGAATCTTTATAAACATCACGGGCGCTGATGCCATCAGGATGCTTGCTAAGTGCCGCAGCGTGAATTTGCAGCATAATTGAGGCAATATCATCACTGGTGCTAACTTTCTCTTGCAATATATGAAAGGCGCTGCGGTAGTATTGGGCGAAGACTACAGCCCGCTTTAAGGTAGCTAGAGAAAGGGTTTTGATATCAGTGGTGGATGGGCTGTAGTAGCACTCAATGAGGTGCAAAGCCAACGCTATACGCAGGATATGAGTATCAAGTTTGTTCATCCAGGTGCGGATACCTGCGTGAGAAATTTGTTCGATTTGGTCGCCAATAATGTTAACCAGCTTGGCAAAATACTTTTGAGCATCTGGCGCTATTTTGACCGTCTCTGGGGTTAAATTATCCAACCACTCATAAAGTGCCGGGAGGTGATCACTAAGGCGGCAATAAGCCCCAGGTATGTACTGCTTCTTGCGTTCTTCGGGTACTGCAAACAAGAAACGGGCTTGCATCCCATTTCCGTCATTAGCATCCTTAAAAACCTTGCGAAAAACATCATTTTGGATGCCGCCAGCCAGTGATACAGCCGTGCCAGCAATGCTGTAACTGTTTTCAATGTCGGTGCGGTCAACAAACGTTGGCTTGTTGTCCCAGAGCTTAAGCACCAACTCCATAGCCTCAGTTTCACTACCAGAAAATTGGTTAAGGGAATTAAACAACCCTTTGATTTCATCCCGCGCCCACAACGAACCGTGATTTCCTTGCTCTGATAGTCGTTTGAGGATTGATTGAATAGTGGCAACTTCAAAAAGATACTTCCTCAAACCTGGTTTTTCCGGTTCTTGGGCTTCGGTATCTCCAGATTTTTCATACTGCACAATTGCCCGCTTGTATTCCTTACTCCTTTCCTTGTAATCAACGTCAGCGCGTAGCTGCATCTTACGTAGTGGCGAAAAAACAAGGTTATCAGCGCGGGTTTTACCTTTACCAGAAGGTAGGACAGTGCAAGTCCAGTTAATAGCAGGGACACCGCCGTACTCATCCAGCGTAAACGTTCCCGCCAATGACGATACTGCGGGCAACAAAGCCTGCCAAATCATTACAGGGTCAATATTAAGCCTTTCAGCATCATGCTTAATGTCGCGGGCTAGGGGCGCGGGTAACACCTCATCCCAGTTAATTTTGGCTTGGCTGTAATCCATTAAAGATTTGAGCCTTAATTCATCTTCTGGTAGAACCTCACCAGCTTTTACCCGTTCACTAGCAACAATCGTGTCAAATAGTTTACGTTTTACTCTATCCTTGTACTGGTCGTAAAGACTGTCAAGTTTTTGACCTTCTACAAACTCTGAATAATTAGAACCGAGGATGGTGTAGACAATGCCGACAATAGCCTGAATTGTACTTTCATCATCACTTTGAGGTGTAGACAATGACGTAGACAATAAGCCATTGTCTACGTAGACAATAGATTTTCTACTTAAATGGTTGTTTGTACTGGTATTAGTTTTATTCTTTTTTAACCATGCTTCATAGCATCCTTGTAACTTTTCATCATCTAAGCTGGGATGCTTGGCGATCGCATCGGCTTTTCTCCACCAACCCTCAGCTTCCCCACGAACATCAGAACCAAGTGGAGGCGTACATTTGGCACAGAATTGGTCATAAAGCGCGCGTGGGTCGCCGTCGTAATCAATGCCCAGTTCATAGAGCCTACGGGCAGTAGCTACCAAATTAAGGCTAAGTTTCTGGGCTGCTGTGTTCCGCCCGCCGTCGCCCGTGCCATGCTCTACTAAATTTCTATCATCACGTCCTAGAAAAATTTCTAGGGGTGGTCTAGCAGTGATTACGGGCGTTTGTGGTTTTGGAGTTTCTGCGGGTGTTGGTACAGGCTGATTATGGTTCAGCATCAACTCAATCACCCACATGGGACATTCGGCAACCTCGACATCCTGGGGCGATCGCACCCAAAAATAATTCCCAGTCTCTGGGTGTGCTGATGGTGGCAGTACGCTTTGGCATCCGTTCCAGCGAAATTCTAGCTGCTGTTCCTTGCCGTCGTCACCCTTGACCCCAGTCTTAAGCTTGACAGTTTTTACCACCTCCCAAAACTCACGCGGGACGTAGTACAGCAGTTGCCTACGGTTAGGTTTACCAGAGCTAAAAATTACTGTGTCGGGTAAGTCGCCACCAGAAAGCTTTTGTAGAAGTGCCTCGGCTGCGTGTCCATCTGCGTCAATGGCTAAAATTCCGCCAGATACTTCCCCTGTGCGGATGCCGTAGCCCTTAGCCTTGCAGAAGCGCTTTTTGATCTCCCCAGTTTTTTTGTCTTCAAAATCTTCATAATCGCCCTTCTGGACTTTGTGAGCGATAGCACTCCTAGAAAGTGGCGGTTCGTTTGCCCAGTTCAGCCGATAAGGCTGCTTTTTACCGTTTACTGGGGTTAACATCCAGTCTTCGGGAAGATGTCCCAGTTCCAACATCAGATGTTGAGATTTTTGGTAGGATTCACTATAATGTTGTGTATTCAAGATTTGATCTCCTTAAAAGAAAGATAAGGAGAGGTCAACATTACTGCCAAAGCTTTTTAGTTACGTCTGGAACACCTAGCGATGTAGCAGAGCTGGCACTTTTGCCAGCTTTCTGTGAAAATTAAAATGAATTTTTAGTTTTTTTGTGGCTTTGGCAATAATGTTGAAGCCTCTTTTTTTAGGTAATCGCGCTAAAGCGTATCTTTTTTTATATTTCCCACTCCGATTTCACTCAAAAAGAGAATTGCTTCTACCTTATGTAAATGTAAGATTTTGCATAAGCTTATTCGCTCCATTTTTACTCTTTTATTAAAATAAGCTGAAAATCTTGCTGTAGAACAGCTTGCACCCAGATGTAAAGCTTTGTTAAGCATATGTTCCACCCGTAGAGGAACCAAGCTTTAAAACTCCTTCTTGCCAACGAAAAGACGCAAATTTATGAAAATTCTTGCTACTACGCTTCCTTGCAAGCGCCGTTTTCCAGTGACGAAATAGGTTCTCATTGCTTTGTTGTAAGGCATTGAGCCGCATCATAACCGAAGGATCGGTTTTGGCCGCATAATCGCAAAATAGTAAAAAGTTCACTGATAAACATTTATCCTTAGTAAAATTTTTCACAAGATTTTTAGCTTCTCGCTTTCCTTGCGGAGATTTAATTTCATCTAGATAATATGAGCAAATTTTTTGTCCATCCAAGATGGACAACTTAAAGTAAGGCTGCAAAGCCTTCTCAAATTCCCCATCAATAAGATCTTTAATAATATTTGACAGTAAAGCTGCGGCGGAAAGATCTCCAAACTTAGCCCAAGGATATGCCCCAGCTTCATAAATTTTCTTCAGATGCGGCTCTGCTGTTTGAACCAACTCCCACAGTCTTTGGAAAAAATCGACTTGCAGTATAACTGTTAGCCGATCCCACTCGGTAATCTGCCCTGACTCTACTAGGTTTGTTAGTGGGTCTCCCCTGAAATTAAATATTGACCACCAATATTGAGATTGCAGATTACATTTGCCTCGCATTGCTAGCCAATGGTTTTGTTGGTCTGGGCTAAGATCAATCTCCCAGTAAGCAGAGCTAGGTAGTTCTAGTAGGTTCCGTATAATCATCTTTGCGGAGATCAATTCCAAGTTCTTGTTAGCCGTCATTGCAAATCGCCCTATCCCTCTCCTCTCTCAGCTAGAAAAATTTGTTTAGCAGTTAAATTCAAATCTGGAAATGTTGGGGAAACCTCCTCAAATCGAATCTGAAATCTTGGCTTTTTTTGATGATATGGATTAAGTGGGAAGTAACGCGGTTAATGGTATTCGGGCTACTGTCTCATTATGAACTAGAGCCATTGCCGTTCCCGCCTTGCTTAAGCAAATACTCCCAGATGCGGCGGATTTCAGCCTGATTTTGTTTGATAACTTCTCGGTCAGTTTCAGCCTCTACAATGTAGTCAGCGATCGCCTCGGTTAAGTCACTAACATCTTTTGTTAGTTCTGCGATCGCAGCAGTATTAGCTTGCTGCTGAGATGCGGTAATTGCCAAAATCTGTTCAATGCGGTCAAGCCGGCTTGGTTGATCGGTCATGGTTCCTGCCTTTCTTTAGATCGTAATTCTCCTTTTTCACGAGCCTCCCTAATACCAGTCTCAACAAGAAAAGCTGCAAGGTTAGCTGTTGTCCGCCCTTGAATTTTTGCTAACTCCTCCAAGTCTTCAAAAACATAATCTGGCACAGTAATAGAAAATTTTTTACTCACTTTTGTTTTTGGAAACACTATATCTCCTCAATGGTACATTTTCGGACGCTTAAAGAGAACTAATCAGCACCCATTTAGAATAAAACAGCTATCTATTCTAAAAAGATTCTTGAAAGCATCTATTTAGGTGCTATATTAGCAAGTATAGACGCAAGCCGGCAAGGAAAGCGTAAATCCTGCGGGTAGCAAGCCTTAAAGTCGTGCGTTAGTACGGCAGGCATCAACATATCTGCATCAATAGTCACGCCCTGTTTCGGCAGTGGTGGCGGATTTGTGTGTGTTTCTGAACCATGAAAAATCAATAGCTGACCGACCACTTAGCCCGGAGAAAGGGGACACAGGGAATGTAACGGAGCAAAGCCCCTCGGTTTTCAACAGCCTTAATCCGGCTGCTATCAACCGAGTGAGGATTTCAAGAAATGCCAAGACAAGTACGCGCAGTAATTAGCCCTGACCTAGTACCCATAGCAGAAAGTGTTATGGCTGCTACAGGCATTGCAACCCACAGCCAGCTAGTTTGCCTTCTAATTAAAAATTTTGGAACCGAGCTTTCCCAAAGACTAAAGGGCGAAACAACGACACAGGGGCGTCAATCATGAAAATGGTTTTTGTTTTGACAATCCGGCAAGATAGCCAAGATGTCGTGAAACAGCTAGAACTGGATTTTTTAGAATTTTTGATTCCTGGAATCGGCGAAACTCTTGTATTTACGGGAGTTGATATCACGGGAATTGAAAACTCTGGTTCTTCTACCGCGATCGCGACGGTAGTCAAAATTTTAAATCTTGTCGATCTGGTCGCGTCAGAGGTTTCTGTGTGTATTCTTTGTGAAGCTCAGGAAATACTACCTTATGGCGTTGCTTTTACAAACGCATTCAATCGCAACTGACACAGCAAAAATCAGTGGATTGCAATGATGCCTAGTTATGTTTCATGCCCGTTTCATAAGTCTGTTTCATGTTTCAAAGGTTTTGTTTCGTGAAACATGTTTCAACGGTTTCATCAATGTTTCACGTCACTAAACAGTGTGAAACAGCATTCCCCCCACGAAACGCGAAACATGAAACAGAACGCAGCAAATAAGTACATGTGAGCAATAAATGCAACTGCTGTACCTAGTCTGCACTTTGTGACAGTTGCGATAAAAATAAGACGGAGAAAATTAAAATGCCTCGAAAAAAGCAAGAAGACGTCTTGGTGTTCCAAGATGTTCAAACAGAACAGTCTGAAGCCCTTACACCGCAAAGGATACGCGAACCTAAGAAGATTATCCAGTTAGTTATAGACGCTGGTCGTTCATCCATTAAGTATCAGGCGTCTACGGATCGCGAAACTGGCACACCAGCAAGAAAGATTGACTCATTAGTCTGTCCTGTATCATCTGTACCTTTCGGTGAGCAAG
Organism: Pelatocladus maniniholoensis HA4357-MV3; assembly: GCA_019359115.1. Lineage (GTDB taxonomy): Bacteria > Cyanobacteriota > Cyanobacteriia > Cyanobacteriales > Nostocaceae > Pelatocladus > Pelatocladus maniniholoensis. The sequence continues at coordinate 22,307 of JAHHHW010000089.1, read as the reverse complement.
GCGCTTTCAGTATGTCTCGCTCTAAGGATGAGAGCAACAAAGACTTTATCGAGTATTGGGTGGTAGGTTCGGCAGCCAGGCTACAGGGTAAAGAATACGTTGCAATGACTGATGGGTATAATCACAAAGTTATTTACTTTCCTATTCTTTGCCTTGGTGCGATCGCATCCCTGCCGAATCTCTATGAGTTATCCGTTGGTACAAGCCCCAGGCGGAGAACTTTACACATTAACTTGAGTACTTTGAGTTTGGCTGATCCAACAGAACTTAAGAAGGGGATAAGTGCTTGCAAATGGATAACAGTTGATGGCATCCGTTATCGATTGACGTTTGTTAAAAGCGGCTTCCTGCACTATCCAGAAGGATATGGAGCAAGTTTGTGGATGCAGCCCAAAGTAGCAGATGACAAAGAGTTCCTGACTTTTGACATTGGTTATGGGACTTCAACTGTTAGTCAATATTCCAATTACGGCAGTTTGCCCAAGCGCGTTGCTGCTAGTCCTAACGGCGGTGGCGGTGTTGCAACTCTTGTCCGCAAGTTCTCAAAGGCACTGAGACAGGGTGATTCTTCAGACTCAATTGAGCGCGAACATCTTAGGGAAATGTTAGAGACTGCAACCATCACCCCAGATGGCAAGGTAAGCGCTTTTGCTCCAGATGGAAAAGATGTAGGGGAAGCGCTTAAGGCTGGTATTTCAGCTTGGATTCAAGACTCAGCGCTAACTGATGCGATCGCAGACCTGAGCATCAAAGCACGACGTAACAAAGTAGGGCTTTGTGGTGGAGGCTTTGCAATCGCCCCTGTACATCAAATGATTCGTGAAAGGCTCACATCAGCCAGCGTACCAGATGAAAACTTGATGCTGACTGACAATCCAGAAACCATTGCCTTGTCGCAAATGAAACAAATAACAGGAGAAGCGAATGCTCAACAAGCGGCTTAATTACAACATTCCAGCCGATTTGACACCTCAGATTCGACTACTTGCAGACCAAGACGGCGTAACTCCTGCATACTGGCTACGCAAAGCATTGGAAGAAGTGGTTAGAGAAAGGCTATCTGGTGGAAATTTTTCCACCACAATAAATCTGAGCAATTTGGAGGCGTTCAATAATGACTAGCAAACAAGAATTGCTAATAATGCTTGTTTCAACTGTGCTTGCGGGACTAGGTGCTGGCTCTTTGGCTACTCGCTATTTAGGCAGAGATACATCAATAGCTATTGGCGGCACAGTTTTTTTAGCGGGTACAGGAATACAAATTGTACAACCTGCAAAAAAAAGATGAATAACCTTGAGCCAGTTTACGAGACTACACAGTTGCAACGTGGCGCTGTCTACCAAATCAATGGGACGCTCTACCAGTACCAATATCCTGACCCTTACGCACGAATCGACCATCCGCGCTTTTGTTTTCGTTGTTTAGATGGTCAACGCCGAAAAGCAGATTTAGTTCTGAACAAAAACACCATTCGCAAAGCCTACCTAGTACCTGGGTACAAGGCACAACGCGGTTCTCAGGTAATAGGTGAAGCGATACAACAAAGTTTGTTTTAAGGAGGAGAGATCGCAGGATAAATCAGCCAGAAATACCGCGATCTCCTCTTCTGCAAGTCGGAAAAACTAAGCATTATGAGAATTTTACAATGAACAAACCTCTAGGATACTATGGACTGTCGCACGACAACCCACTAATTAAAGACATCGCTGAAGAATGGGGAGAAGGACTGGAACGCCTACGACCAATTGATAAATATTGGTTGATTGCTCGATTAGCCACGGAGGCACATTTACAGTCCCCAGATTGGGAAACTACTTTAAGCGAGGAAGCACTAGAAATAGATGATCGGCTAGACGAAGTGCCGTTTCCTTTGCTGCTTCAGTTGGGTAGGGCATTGTTTGAGCGCGATAAACCTCTAGGCTTTTGGGGTTTCGACCACATCAATTCTCCAAAACTCATTGAGGACATGGTTGAAACTTGGGGCGCGGCTTTAGAGGGCTGCCCAGATGGCGATGCTTGCTGGCTAATCGCTCGCATGGCCCAAGCAGCTTGGAGTCATCTGGCGGACAAGTTGGATGAGTGGGAAAGCGATCAAGCCGAAGAAGTAGTTGGGCGCAAACACCAATTAAGTTTTTACGAAAAACTATGGCTCATTCAAGCGCTTTTGATGTTGGAAGAAAGATTTAGAGATTAGTTTTAGCAGGCTGGGTATTGTACTCAGCCTTAAAACCTTCGATTCCGTAATTTAAAAAGGACAGGCTGTGACAAATCATGTCAATTTTGAAGAAATATTGCAGTACCCACAACCCTCTGATTCGAGACATCAGTGAGACATGGGGCGATAATCTTGAACACGCTACAGAAGGCGAACTAGTAAGGCTTGTTGATGGGCTGGGTAATATTTTTGGAGGCGATCGCACAGGTGCAACTGAAGAGGTAATCAATCGGACGCTTGAACATGACGAACTGGAGATCCGTGAAATCATCGGGCTGTTGAGAGCAATTCTTGAGGTACTGGCACTTTATTGTGAGGAGTAATGGTCATGAAACTACGAGAAATCGCGTTAACCACTTCATTAGAAGTAATTAAATTTGGCTTTATTTTGATGTTTCTCTCTATAACCTGTGCAGTTTTCAGCCACGGTGCTGATCGCATTGAGCAGGCAAAGGGTGAAGAGTACCAGCTTGTGTGGCGTAATCGAGCCAAGGCTTTTGAAGGCTTAGGGATTTGTGCCACAGCTGTTACGGCAGGTGCAGCAGTAATAGGCGTAGTGAGTGCTAAAACTTAAAAACCATGTACAGAAAGCAGATGTATTTAGGCTTGGTTGGTTTAGGAATCTGCTTTCTGCCTTGGCTAATGCCTTTAATACCTAGAATCAGTGCGTATGCCCAGGCAGAACGATTTAAAGCAGAAACGGCTTTAAGGGCTGAGAATCTTAAAACCAGTGAAAAATTGGAGCGCGATCGCATTGAGGAAAGAGCAAACACCAGCGATGCACTGTATGCGGCTGGGGTGATGCCTACCACAAGAAAACTCAGAATTACCAATTATATAGACAACCGTAAACGTAACCCTAGACCAGACACAACCATTTACCAAGATGACGAGATTGTGCAGGTATTTGACTCAACCGGACGCTGTATAGGCGAAATTTCAGAGGGTATCTGGAAGTGGAAACACAAAGTTAACGGCGTGTGTAAAGGTGTTCAAAACGTTCAACCAGTAAGGAGAAAAAGTAATGGCATTGGGAGCGAGTAAAGGCGATTCAACAAACGAACCTGGTAGTGGAAGCACTAGCAGTTCAGACAAAAAACAAGGTAAAAAGCGCACTATAGGCGAACTTATTGATTTCTGTGCAAAAACCATTGTGTTGGTTGTGGGACTACCGATTAGATTTGCAGCAGCAATAGTTAATCAGTTTGTGGCTAATGGCGGAGCAGGCAGAGCCGTAGTAGGAGGGCTACTTTTTATCGGTGGCTCGATGATCAGTGCAGATTCTGTCTGGCAACTACTGTTTTTAGGGCGTCCAGTGTTCCCCTGGTTTGAGGAAACTTGGGCTTGGCAAAATGTTTTAGCCGCAGTTTTTAACCCTTTTTTCTACATGGCTTTTTTGATTGCGGTTGGGTTGCAGGTTGTAGAGGCTCATGCGTTACGCGGCAAGAATCCGGACTCTGCAAGGCGTGAACTGCAAGATCACATGGTTTATGACCTTGAAACTAAGCCAGGTGGAAAAATTGACCTAGTAGGCGATTTGTGGAAGGACTATAAAACTGCTGGGGTACGCGATCGCTCTAGTGCAGGGTTTGTAACGATAGCTATTTGGGTGTTTGACTTAGTTGCAACTTTTGCAGCTCGCAATCCTTTTGCGTACACAGACCCCCTAATGATTCTAGGTTGCATCTTATTTAATGTCGGTACGATGTTAGCTGGTGAAATGGGCTTTGCAATTTGGAAGATGACTAAAGATTAATAAGTGAAAGCAATATCCCTCAAGACTTTTGCAGCCTTGAGGGATATTGCATATAAGAATAAGGATAGTCTATGCAGAATATACCAAAAATTACAACCAAGGAAACAGAAGCGTTACGCGAACAGTACCCCAGTCTTTCTTATTTAGAAGCTGGCAACATTGCAGAATGGTTGCAAGAACGTAAAGACCAGCTATTTGAAATTGCCAGAGAGTCTGAGAGCGAGGCGGATTTTGCTCGTGTCTTAGGTTTGTTGTCTGGTGGAGTGGGTATGCTCTGTTACGCTGTAAACCCTTTGGCTTTGATGGGTGGTGTAATTGGCGGTGCAGCGTGGGTGTGGTTTGTAGTCGAACATTACAACCGCACCAAGGAGATTGCACCACTGCCTTTTGTGCGAGGTAATTTTATAGATGCGATCGCACGTGCCGGAGATTATGACGCACGAGCTACGCATCAAATCGACCATCACGCCGAAACAGTAAAGTTTTTGGAACGACACGAGGCTGAGGAATACGCTTTTCTTCACGCCCAATTTGAAAACGTTAACCAGTACCTTAGCCAGATTGAACCAGGAAAACGCTTTTACGCTTATCGTTGGATGTTTGGCTGGTTCGGTAAGCTCAAAGGGCGACAAATACCAACCTATGAAGCATTGACCGACCATCTACAACACGTAACTGTTGACAGCAGAGTCAACCATTCCGAAGTTAAAGCAATCCAGGAAGCAACACAACTATCGCCAACTGTTGATATTAGGCAGTTTGCAACCCCCTCTGTGGATATTAGGCAACTAGAGCAACTTTCCCCAACCGAAATACAACAACCAATAACTAATGTCCAATCCCTAAGCTTTAACCCTGCCACGCTGCCCAGTTTGTCTTTAGACCAAAGGGCTGATGTTGTGACTGATGCTCTTATACAAGGCGGTTTCAAGATCGATGAGATGTTATCCTCACAAGTCGTTGCCATCTGCGGCACTCAACGAGGCGGTAAAGGCACTTTAGCAGGGATTCTAAGCGTACTGTCAAAAGCCTTGGATAGTAACTTAGACGTGCAATACTTCACTGCCGGGGTGGATGTGTACCCGTTTGCCTGTAGCCTCACCTCTGCTCTTAGTTTCCCCGGTCGAGACTCAGACGCGGCTGACAAGTCTGTTGCTGATGAGTTGTTGCAATTCCTAAAAACCTTAGACGGCAGTCAACCATATAGCCACAAAAACTTGTTACTGGTTATTGACGAGGCGATGCGGTTGCTTTCCTTATTGGAGGAAGGCGATCGCACCTGGGCAATTCAATATTTACTTTCCCGGTTTGCTAAGTGCGGCGGGACTCTAATCATTGTCCTGCACGGGTCTAACCTTACTTCTGTAGTGGGTAAGGCGACGGCGGGACTGGCTGATACGTTTAAGCAGTCAGTTTTATTTATTGGTTGTGTGGCCCAATCTGTAAAGGCTTCGGGCTTGAGAAAGATTAATGTTGCTAGTGGCGCTTACTTCAAAGCCAATCCTAGTATTTTTGGCGAACCTGTAGCTGACGGCGAACTGGGAGCAATACCCGAATGGTTGAAGACCGAGAAGCACCCAGGCAACGGACAACCAGATCCAGCGCGGACGTTGCTTAAATTCTTCCCTGAACTGGTACAACAGCACCAATCTACACCTAAAGAAGAAAAACTTGCTTCTGTGGATGTGGTTAGTCAACTTGAAAGTGTTTTTTTAAAAGAAATTGAGGAAGTCGAACCACCAGAGGAAGCAGTTTCTAATCAAGATTTAGACCAAATTATGCTGATTGTCGCGTCAGCTTCAACGGTTCCGACCACTTTTGACTCAATCCGAAACTCGCGGAAGTGGGGAGACAAAAAACCAAGTGTAAGGCATCTTAGAAAATGTCTGCTTGCTCTTACGGATTCAAAAAAGCTACGCGGCAACGAAAAAACTGGATACTCCTGCACATGACATCACTCATCAATTCATTGCCGACTATCAGGCGCAATTAGCCAAAAACACCCAACATATTGAGGAACATGAAGAAGCGATCGCACAGTTAGAAAAGCGAAAGCATGAGATGACAGATCAATAGTCGCGAACAAAACCCCCACTTAGCTTTTTTAGCTGGGTGGGGGTTAACTTATGACAAATTTTGCAGGAGTTAATTTGGCTAAACTGGCATCACATAAAGACTGCTGCTTTCATTGGGCTTGGCATGGGCATACTTACTAGTGGTTGCCAATGACGAATGCCCCAAAGTTTGCTGCACCAGTTGAGGGGGCGAACCTCTATCAAGCCCATGACTGGCGTGAGAGTGCCTCAACCAGTGGGGGCTAACCTTGCCTTGAATACCTGCACGTTTAGCAGCGTTGCTGACAATATTCTCAATTTGCCGCGCCTTTAATGCTTCTCCCTTTTGGCGACTTACAAAAACGGGTAAGGATGAATCGACACTGCCACCAAACTTAATTAATTCTTGGTACAGACCAACAGGGATAATTACAACTCTGGTTTTATCACCTTTTCCAAACAGCGTCACTTGCCCTTTACCGTCACGATTAGGTCTAATGTCTTTCCACTTCAGTAACTCAATCTCACCCACTCTTGCAGCTGTAGTGTAGAGGAACTTTAGGAGCAAGCGATCGCGCGGCTGAGTGGTCAAAGCGATCATCGTGGCTACTTCTAATTCGTTTAAGATGCGCTCTGCTAGTGTGTCTTTGGGTTTTGGCGTTGCCAACTTCAGCCCAACGTTGTAATGTAAATACTTGATTTCATGCCCAAACCCCAACAAGCTTTTGATGGAGCATAGCCGACGTTTGCGGCTAGCACTTGCCAACCCCTTGGTTTCCATAAAATTGCTATAGGCTTGCAGATCATTCAGGGTGACAGTCCGCAAGTCTAAATCGTTTAGACGCACCTGATCTGAATGCTGGGCAAGTAAAAATGCAGCAAAATATCTAACATCTTTTTCATAAGTCTTTTGGCTTTGGGCGGATTTGCCGTGTAGCCATAGCGCAATTAGTTGTGCTGTACCTGTGACATCAGCCATGCGTTGTGTTGGCTCAACTGTGATCGCAGTCCCTATCTGAATAATTTCTGTCATAATTAACCTTAGATATGATCATTGCCCGTGCCAGATAGCCGTCTGGTGCGGGTATATTTTTGGAAATGAGTTGCGGATAATCTCGGTTCCCCGCAACTCACACGACTTAAAAAACCTCATCACGGCGATGAGGTTATGTTGTTTTGGCTTAACCTAAATCGCCGTCACCCAAGCACCACGCGTCATGAATCTGCTTGATCTGAAGTGCGATCGCGTTCTCTGGTGCTTTCCCGTAACTACCAATGTGGTGACAAACTGTTTCACCGTTGCGCCAGGGTTTTGGCTCTAGTCTTGCCCTGTAGGTACGCTGAGTTTTGCAAAGGTTTTGGAAAAGTCTGTCACACCCTAACCTTTCTTGAAGTCCTAGCGATTCTTCGCTTTCTGGATTCCACTCTCTGCTGGTTTCGATCAATCGCATACCCGCAGCTGTGCGGTAAGCCTCGAATCGTAAGTCAAAATCTTTAACCGTGGTTGCAACCAGACTTAGTATTTCTGATTCCTGTGTTCGGTGTTTTAGTCCGTACCGTCCCCACGGTTCACTGTACAAGGCTACTTGCTCAGGGTCTAAGTCAACGTCAACAAACATTACAGATTGAGCGTTTAGGCATCGTACATCATAAGCATTGTAGGTGATGAATGCAGTAGTGCGATCGCCCGACTTAAAATTTTGCTCTACCAACTCAGTCAAGATATCGTATGAGCGATCGCCCAAATACCACCAGTCATAAGTCGCAGAAAAGCGTATCCTGAAATTAGTTCCTTCATCACGAAACATGACAGGCAATCTTTCTAAAAAGTGTTTTTCTCTGGCACTTAACCGTGGTGTCCACTTCAAAAAGTCCTGAGCGGATGGATGCTGTAAAACCTCTATATATTCCTTTACCTCTTCTGCTGCCTGTTGTCGTTGTTGCAGTGTTGGGATGATGTCCAGTTTTTTGATGTTAGCCAGTCCGTACTTTGCCTCAAGTAGTTGCTGCTGAACATACTGACATTCCTCATCTTCTCGTGCCTGAGCATTAATATGCTCGGAGAGTACCCAGCCGTCAAACTCAGCCCACCGCCGCATGATTGGCAGTCTTAGTTTTGCTTCTTGGTATTGGTGCTGAAGAAAATTTATTTGTCCTCTAATTTCACTTTCTAGATGTTCCGAGGTTCCGGCGATGCGTCCTGCGGCCCATTCAACTAGGAAACTATTTAACAGTGGGTATGATTCGATGAACTGGTTGTATTGCATGGTTCAGTTAAAAGTAGAAGATTAGTAGGTTGGCAAACCCGGATTATCCGGGTTTTAAGAGGAATTAGCTATTGACTAACAAAGCTGGGCGGAACCCCTTAGCGCGTGGTCTGTGGCGTTGTACCACCAGCATTGCAGCAGAGAACGAACGTTGAACTAACCGCCGTTGCTGTACCTCCTTCACTATCCAAAGAATTCCATCGACCATCAATGCGAGGAAAGCGATCGCCATCAGTCCAACAACCTTGGCGCTAACATCTGCTTCTGGTTGGATGGTCTGAGGTACGGTCTGGGATTGAGGCTTGGGCTGGAGGGATGCGATCGCACTACTGTAGATTTCATTCCATTGCTCCCAGTAAGATTTTTCATGGATGAAGTCAGCTGCAACATTTCGCTGTTCAGGCAATTCACACGCTTGGTGATTCAAAACATCGCAGGTAAGGGGGGAGGAGGCGATTGGTTCGCCTAGAGGTGCGTCATTGATACCTTCAAAATTGCTCGGAGTGGGTGCTGCCTCTTCTTCCTGGGGTGCGATCGCAACTTCCACAACCTCATCTACTGTTTCAACTTCTGCAATTTCTGGGGTAGTAACTTCCTCGACTTGTTCTACTGCCTTGGTTTCTTCAATTTTCTGATTCAGCTTCCACTGACGATACAGTTCTAGGTATTCAGCCATTTGGAGGGCGCTGCTTCTAAGGTCGATTGGCTTACCCCATTCATCACGAGCCAATGTGCAAAGCCGCTTGAGGTCGCGTTTGTTGAGGGCTTGGAAGTCGATGGAAGCAACTGTTTCAAATGTCATGGTGTAAAATCCTTGTTGGTTACTTTGTTAGCCAAAGGGCGCTGCTTTTCTTGGTCGGAAGGTTCAGCGCCCTTCACATTTAAATACTAGCTTTGTGTCTAGTATTATGTCTAGTACTTATCTATCAGTGTTTTTATGACAATCAACACAAGTCTATTTGTCTAGCTTATGTCTAGTAGTCGAACAAGCTTCTGTGCTAGTATTTCTGCTAGACATTTGACTAGAGGTAACAGTATGAGCGATCGCGAACGAATCCAGTTAAACTTACGCTTAGACGGATACAAAGAATTGTATGAAGCAGTCAAAGCAGAAGCGACCAAGCAAAATACTAGTGTTAACAGCTTTGTTATAAATGCCCTCAAAGCAGCATTAGGGTGGGAAGCGGACAATCACATTCAAGCATCTAGCATCGACTTAGAGGCGAAGATAGAAGCAATACTAGACAAGAAGTTAGGTGATCGCCTGGGAAAATCAGCAGCCTAACAACAGATAGTGCTAGGCGTGAGGAATTGGAACAAGCACGCGATCGCACTTTAAACAAGCTAAAAGTAGGCAAGCAGTCTACAGCTGGTAAAGCGATCGCGGCTTTTATAAGAGAACTTTTGGATTGACGACCGCCTTCCCGGTTAACTGGGGAGGCGGATTTTTGTAGATTCATCATCTTCTCAATTAAGTATTGGTTTTCAGGGTCAACCCAAATTGTTTTAAAAGCGCCGACTTCAGCAATTCAACGCTTTTGTTCCCCATATTTTTCATAGAGAGCAAATCTTTTTCTGTGTAGACAATTAAGTCGCCAATGACATTTATCTGCAACCTCTTCAAGATATTGTAATTTTTGACTGACAGACCCAATTCTTCAATTGGTACAGACTCAAAACCTGTTACGGGTTTATTGTCACTAGTATTCTCAATACTTGTTACAGGTTTATTAACTTCAATAGGTTCAATACTTGTTACAGGTTTATCCTTACCAAGGGAATCATAGAACTGTTGTACCAATTGCAGAACCTTTTCTCGAAGTGGCAGGGGGACTCTCATCACCACTGTTGAGTAACTTGCTTTTTTACCACGTCCGCCTTTGTTTATCATTGTTTTACCTGTTACAGGTTTACGCTTTCATCATAACCTGTAACAGGTAAAACGGCTGCTTTGCATTAATGGTTTCTCATTAACTAAAAATTATTAGTTTTACTGATAAACCCTGACATTTAAAGCTTTTTCGTGGTGATTGTAATTTGATTTTTGTCATTCACACTCACTACTGGTAAATTGTATTGAGTCAAAGATTCTATGCCTAACAAGGCTTGCCCGTGCCGTTTTAAGTCAGCAATGAATTTATCCAGCTTTGCAAAGTAATTTTCTTGCTGAACAATCAAGGCTTGCAAAGATGCTTCAATGTCCCTTCGTGCGCGGATAAATTGACGAAAGTGCTTTTGGTCAACGGTTTTAAACTTTTCTAATTCTTCTTCTCGTCTTGCAACACCTGCTTGAATTTCCTCGTATGCATGTTTGAAAGACGGAGACATGTAATTCTTTTTCTCCCACTTTTTTATTAGTTCGGAGTCTTGGGCGATTTGCTTCATTTCCCCAAGCCGACGGCTTAAGTCACATACATACCCTGAAATCTGATTAATCTTGTACTGTTGCTCTTTTGGGAGCGTGTAAGCGTTTTGGTATTCGTTTAAATAAGGTAGGTAATTTTGCTGCCAGTCCAACTCTTCACATAAATCTTGTAACTCACTTTCAACAGACAGTAGTTGGACTTGCTTGTCTTGAAGCATAAGGCGTCCGCGCTGTAATGATACCCGCATAGCTTCAAGCTTCCGCGTCCGCTCTTGCTCATCCCTGGCATTGACAAGGGCCTCTTGCATCTGGTCGAAAAGGTCAAATTTACCAGATGGGATGCCCCACTTAGGAGGGCTTTCAAGCAATGCGATCGCCTCTTCTCCCTCACGAATTGTGCGATCGCACTCCGCAATTTCATTTTTCAGGGTGGCAATTCGTGATTCTAATTCAGCTATCTGCTGTTGTAAAGTTGTAATTTGATTTTGATTATCATCTTTTGCGGGTGACTCAAAATTGTCTGTCACAACTGCTTGGGGTGCAGGTTTTAGCTTTTGTTCTAATTTTGATTTGGGCATTTCTTTTGTATGCTTTTGGTAGACAAGATTAGCAAAAATGCTTACCACGTGCGGGTTTTTATCATTCTGCTACTTAGCTTTAAAGTTCCCCATGCAAACAAATGATGATGCACTCACCCACCACTCCTGTTAAATTTTACAGGAGTGGTTATTTCTTCCAAGCATTCTCATAAGCTCGTGCTGCCTCTTGCTCGGCGCTTCTTAGCCGCTCCTCAAAATCATATGAATAATCAAGCACCCCCTTTTCTTGCTCAGAGAAACAAACAGAATTCAAGCCCTTAACAGCCGGAGCCATGCCGCCCAAAAAACCAACGTGGCGGAGGTAGTAAACACCTGGCTTTGGGTTGTCAAGGCTGCTAGGCGAATAAAAAGACGCTGATATCTTTTTGAAGCGTTTGCTTCTGACTGCCTCCTGGAAGCTTGGATCTACGTCTTTTAACTTGGCAAGCAGTTTGCTGCCTACTCGGCGGACGCTGTTAACCCATCCATAAGCAGGCGAATTATCTCGTGGGTGTCCCACTACAGCTGGCGCGTCAAAAAGATTTGGGTCGTACGATCGCGCGATCGTACGACCCAAATCATCAATAGAATACGTCTTTGTCAATCCATTACTGCTTGTGTGCGTGCCTGCACTGAATATTTCTATTTCGCCTGGGGACAACATAAGGTACGGGGAATTGTTTTTATACATTTAAAGTTCCCCGTACTATACATCTTTTTTTAGAGTAAAAAGATGTAAAAGCTTGTTTAAGTTATCTCGAAAAACTGGAAAAACGCGTACTTTTTGGTAAAATTTTGTACAACTCATGAAAAATTTTACATGAGTTCCTCTTTTGGCTTGCTGAAAAAAATGAAAAAATTCCCCAAACAAACCCCAGAACAATTTAAGGGTTTGGGGGTAAATCCCTTGTCAGCTAAGAACTAGGGCAGTGCGATCGCCCTAATTAGACCCTAGTTCACCCCTGTAAAATTTTACAGGGGTGAAACTAGCACCCACTTGCCTGTAAGACAAGTTTTAGGAAGTTGTCGTGTTTTGTTTTCAGATTAATTTTTCGATAGCAGATCAACTAACTCTTGCTTTTTCTTCTTGGTATACCCGGCAACCCCTTGCTTTTTCGCCATGTCTTTGAGTTGCGCAAGAGTTAAACTATTCAAGGTACTACCATCTGTGATAACTTCTGGAGTTGGTTGAGGAGTCAAGTAGAAAACCTCCTTGAGTGCTACCAGCTTTTTCCCCTTGGTTATACCACACTTGAGCTTTGTGATTGGCTCCAAGCTTTTCCAGTACTGGCGTGGAGACTCATCAATACGATTGGTAGCGATCGCCAACTTCACACCTTTTAGCTCACTACCAGGTTTTTCTATCAGGTACTGCAAAGCCGACTGAATTTCGTCTCTAGTTGCAGTTGATAGGTTGATTTTGGGTATGGACTCTCTGGTAAGAATCTTGGTTAACTCAAATGTTTTTTCACTCTTATCTGCAATAACACACCAAACTCTTTCTAGCCCAGCTTCTAGGGCGATCGCATAAATAAATGAATTGCCAATAACCTCATACTGGTCTTCAGTGATTTCTTTAACAATTACTGGAACCCAATTACGTCCATCTGATTCAAGCAGCGCTCTGGCAGCTGCTTTGATTAAAAATTCTGGTGCATCTGTGCCTTTACCTGGGTTTACTTCATGCATGTAAAGGCACATCAAATTTCCAACATTACTTAAGCTCATATTTGCCCTCCTATTGCAAAAAGTATTCCTTGGCTAGTGCTAAATAATGTTCACAGACTATTCGGTTTTTATAAACAGCAGGTATACGAGCAAACGCAGCACTTGCAATATGCGCGTAACTAGGTATCTCAAAAATGTGTCGGTCTTTCCTCGCCGCAGTGTATTTAGGGTAAAAGAATGGCGTGAGGTCAATATAATTAACCTTATCTTTTTTGCCTTTTCCTATGATTTCGTCTATTGCGTCTTCTGCGGTAAGTCTTTGAGCCTCAGTAATAAATTCACCGTTATAAAAAATGGGTAGAGCAATTGGCCCTCCATCTTTTCTTTCGTTTTGGATTTCGGGAATAAAACGCTTAATAACGATAGCTGCATTCTCCAGTGAATAAATACTGTTATGCTTTGTAGGGATTAAAACCACATCTGCGGCGTAAACAGCACATTGGCTAAAGAATCTCCAGTTTGGTGGAGAGTCAACCAGAATGTAGTCGTATTGCGATTTAAATACTTCTAATGCTTGCCGCAATCTGTTAATACTTAACATTTGGCGTAATTTTTCCTCCCCTAAACTTAGGAGTTTTTCATCACTAGTGATAATGTCAAACCGCAATAACCCACCGGTTTTATTGGGGTATTGATACGCTGTTATCAATCCGTTAACTAACTGATCTCTCTTGTTGACCAGCCACGAATATAAAGTATCTTCCTTGGGTTTAAGCCTTAGTGAGTTTGTTAGGTCTTGTTGATTGGGGTCAAAATCTACAATGAGCGATAGCTTCCCCTGTATTGCCAGCGTAGCTGCCAAATTAACTGTGGTAGTGGTTTTTCCTACCCCGCCTTTGTTGTTATATAGAGCTATAGTTAATGCTTTTTGTGGGTTGTCAATCTTATTCTTGATTGCCGAAACAATTTCATTTAAGTTATCTAGTGTAAGTTCCCAGCAAGGGGAAGCAGGATGGATGACCTTACCATGTTTTCTAAATAACTGGATGTAGGTGGAGTTAGTCACAATTCCCCATTGAGCAGACCTGCAATTTGGGGCGAGTAAATAACGTTTAAGCTGGTAAACTGCTGACCTGTATTGCGTGGAGTTTCCGCCTAGATTAATATCTCTGCCTTTTAACTCTAATAATAGGTAGGGATTAGATTTAGTGTGAATAAAGATATCGTTGCCAGCGTTCCTACGAACAGCATAATCAACAGTATCAGCACCGCTTCCAGTCCCAAACTGTGGAACAGTTTCAGTTACACAAAATCCTAGCGCTTTTAGCAACTCTGGGATAAATATATTACCGACTATCGACTCTTGTGCATCCCTCGGAAGGCTCTGTAGTACTTGATATAATTGGGATAAATCCATAAATTTAGGTTTACGTCAACAAACACAGACCGTTAACTAACGGTCTGTGTTTAATATAAGTATGCTCAGGATATAACACGTCTTATGTAAATTTTTACATAAGGTTATTTGCTGTTTGGATGAAGTGTGAAAAAACTGAAAAAATTGGCAGATTAGTTATCATTTGTTGTCAAAACTTGGTTTGCACCTGCTGTCTAGTTTCAGTAGTCTACTCATTAGCACCAACCTTTAATAGGTCTGTGATAGCCGAACTTGATTTATGATTTCATTTTGGCAATGATGCAGTGGTGGCAATGATTTTTTTGAAACTAAATAATCCGATTTTTTTACTTGTGTCCATTATGTAAAAACATCAGGAGTCAGCTTTGGGGTCACATCCCACAATCATAATCCGCTGACCCATTTCTGCCATAGCAGCAAGGGTATTTTGAGAAGTTGTAGACTTACCGATACCGCCTTTACCATAAAAAGCGATCTGTCTGATATTCTCAGTCATGATTAATTATTCTCCTGCAATTTGTTGGTTTGGTGGGTCTAGAGGATTTGTGTTTAGGTTCACTTTAGTTGGGTCAGCAGTGACCGCTTTATAGAACGTCACCGATGGTGGTGCTCGCTCTATCGCAAAAAAGGTGGGAATGTTGAGCATATTTGTTGTTGATAAATTTTTGGTTGTCAATAGTCATTGGTCATTAGCAAATGACTATTGACTAACTAAACTGCTTCGACGACAAGATCTTTGCTTACGCGATCGCGTAGTCTGGATTCGATCGCAATCTTTAATGTGGCTGTGCTGCTAGAACAGGAACCACAAGCACCTTGCAGTATCACTTTGACGTGATCTCCTTCCACATCGAATAGTTCTACATCTCCCCCGTCAGCGATTAAAACGGGTCTAACTTCTTCATCTAACACTCTTTGAATTAGTGCAATTTTTTGCACTGGCGTCAGTGGTTTTACGGCTGACTTGCCATTAGTTTTACTGAGGGAATTACTTACAGTAGTGGCAGATGCTTTTTCTTTTTGCACAGATACAATAATGTCATCAATATTTGCTAGACAAGATCCGCATCCGCCACCAGCTTTGACGTAATTAGTAACTTCTTCGGCGGTGGTCAGGTTATTTTCAAGAATTACCCGCCGGATTTTGACGTCACTAATACCAAAGCAAGTACAAATTATAGCTCCTTCGTCATCATCTTCATGAATATCTAGAGGGATGCCTCGGTAATTATAAATAGCTGCTTCTAGCGCTTCTTGTCCCATTACCGAGCAGTGCATTTTTGCTTCTGGTAAACCACCCAAGTAATTAGCAATTTCTTTATTAGTAACCTTAAGGGCTTCATCTAAAGTTTTACCCTTGATTAGTTCTACCAAAGCTTCAGATGAAGCGATCGCACTGGTACAACCAAAAGTTTGAAAACGAGCCTCAAGGATTTTCTCTGTATTTTCCTCAACTTTCAAGTGCAATCTCAGGGCGTCTCCGCAAGCAATGCTACCTACATCACCAACAGCAACTTTAATTCCTGCTTCATCCTTGTCTTCTATTGCTCCCTGATGTTGAGGATTGTAGAACAGTTCCAATACTTTATCTGTATAGTCCCACATAGCCGATTTTGGATTTTGGATTTTAGATTTTGGATTGAGGATCGGGGATCGGGGATCGGGGATTGGTAAAAATTTCTTCCTTGTCCCCCATGTCCCCTTCTAGCCTCTAGCTCCGATGACTGCTTTTTCTTGTTCTTGCAGCCAACTTGCTTCATCATTCTTGAAGGGCGAGAGGGCGCGTAGGTGTTCAATAATACCAGGCATCACTGCTAGCACAGCATCAATTTCGGCGTCTGTGGTATAACGACAAAGACTGAAGCGAATCGAACCGTGCAGAATGGTGTAGGGTAAGCCCATTGCTCGCAAAACGTGGGAAGGTTCCAAAGAACCAGAACTACAAGCAGAACCAGATGATGCACAAATACCGTGTTTATTCAGATGGAGGAGAATTGCTTCACCTTCAATGTACTTGAAGCCAATATTCGTGGTGTTGGGCAATCTCTGCGTAGAATCACCGTTGACTTGGCAGTTGGGAATAGTTGCAATAATAGTTTGTTCTAAGCGATCGCGCAGTTTTTTTTCTCTGGCGGTTGCTGTTTCTAAGTGTAATAATTCTAATTCGGCAGCTTTGCCAAGGGCTACAACTCCTGAAACGTTTTCTGTTCCCGCCCTTCTACCGCGTTGCTGTCCACCGCCGATAAGCATCGGACGAAATCTCACACCACGCCGCACATATAAAGCACCAATTCCTTTGGGTGCATGAATTTTGTGACCAGACATGGTTAACATATCAATGGTGCTAGTCTTCATATTCATCGGAATTTTACCGACAGCTTGCACCGCGTCCACATGGAAAAGAGCGCCACTTTCTTTAACTCTCAGACCAATCTGTTCAATGGGAAAAACTACGCCAGTTTCGTTGTTAGCATACATAATGCTAACTAAGGCAGTGTTACCAGTGAGCGCAGCTTCTAGTTCATTTAGATCTAACTGTCCTGCGTGATTTACTGACAGATAGGTAACATTATAACCTTGCTTTTCCAATTGTTTGCAGAGAGTTAGGACTGCTGGGTGTTCTACCTGGGTAGTGATAATGTGTCGCTTGTCTGGTTGCGCCAACAGTGCAGCTCGAATGGCGGCGTTATCTCCTTCTGTACCACCACTAGTGAAGATGATTTCTGATTCGTCAGCACCAAGGAGAGCAGCAACTTGTTTATGGGCCTTGTTAACTGCTTTTTTTACTTGTCCGCCAAAGGTGTGCATACTAGAGGGATTGCCATAATAATCCGTCAAGTAAGGCAACATCGCCTCTACAACTTCAGGATCTACTTTGGTGGTGGCATTATTATCTAAATAAATACAATTTTTCTGCATTGCTTCCAATTTTGTTTAAAATTTGTTTGTTGGTTGTAACTAACAACAACCCCTCGGGTACTCTGTGAGAAGCCGCTAAAGCGTCTACGCCAGTCCCTTATCGACAGGAACCGCCAAGACGAGGGCTAAACTCACCAACAACCATCTATCAATAAGTTAGGCAACTTGGTGCTGACGTTTCTCTAACTGATCAGAAAATCTTTGAGAATAGAAAGTGAACCAAGTTTCCCAATAATCTTGTTTTTTTGTTAATTTTGCTACCAATGGGTAATAAGTGTTAAACCAGCTTTCCCAGTAATCAGTAGAAACTTTTATGCAACCATTGCTTGTAGGACAACCAGCTTTGCACTGAGGTACGGTGTGAATACTACCAACACAGTTTGTACAAAGTTCAGGATCAATCCAAGGGCGATCGCCATCTATTTTGATTGCATCAGTCGGACATACAGATTGACAAAGATTGCAGGAAATGCACTCGCTGGTTATTTGATAAGCCATGCTATCCTCCATTGAAGGGACTAGATTGAGGATTGGGTTCTGGGTAATGAGTGCTGGGTAATGAATTTGTTGGTTAGTAATTAGTGGATGATGGTTAGTAGTTAGTGGATAGTGGTTAATGCTTAACTACTAACTAATAACTACTAACTAATAACTACTAACTCTTAACTATTAGCTTTTTCTTGGATATATTGCTGGTAAAACTCTAAAGCAGCCTTGTCAATTGTGTCGTAAGTTTCAACAGTTTGGATGCCGACTGTGTGTAATTTTTCTTTGGGACAATCACCAATTTTGGCAACAAGTACGGCTTTGCAATCTGCGATCGCTTCGATGATATTTTCGAGAGTGGCTGTTTCGCCATAACCACCTTGGCAATAGTGGTCTATTTTACGATGACCGATAAAGCGTACTTCGTTACCATCGACTTCATATACCTGGAATTCTTTGGCATGACCGAAGTGTTGGTTAACTAAGCCACTACCTTTGGTTGCGACTGCAACTAGAATTTTCGGCGCGTTTTGTAGAGACGCGCCATGGTGCGTCTCTACAGATTGTTTAGCAGCTTTGAGTTCTTCTTTAAATTTCTCAATACCTGCGTGAACTTCTTGGCGTTGAGCAAGATCATATTCTGGGGCCATGGCCATGAATTTATCTTTAGTAAATTCTTGGCTGCGGTCTTCTCCCAATAATCCTACCGCATCGGCACGGCATTGACGACAGTGGCGCATCATCTTCATGTTACCAGCACAGCTGTCTTGTACTGCCTTTAATTCTTTGGGATTGGGACCACGCTGTCCTGTTAAGCCGAAATGAGTGCCGTGTTCTGGTGCCGAAATCAACGGCATGATATTGTGCAGGAATGCACCGTGGGAGCGAATGACTTTATTAACTTCTACTAAGTGTTCGTCATTAATCCCCGGAATCATCACGGAGTTGACTTTACAAAGAATATCGGCTTCTTTGAGGGCTTGCAATCCTTCCATCTGTTTTTCGTGGAGAATTTTTACGCCTTCGATACCTCTATAACGTTTGCGCTTGTAGTGAACCCAAGGATAAATCATGGTACCGATTTCTGGGTCCACCATATTAATGGTGATAGTGACGTGATCTATATTTAATTGTTTAATGCGATCAATATATTCGGGAAGCATTAAACCGTTGGTTGATAAACAAAGTTTGATATCGGGTGCTTTGTCTGCTATCAACTCAAAGGTGCGAAAAGTCCTTTCTGGATTTGCCAAAGGATCACCAGGGCCTGCAATTCCTAAAACGGTGAGTTGGGGAATTTTGCCAGCAATCACTAAAACTTTGTGTGCTGCTTCTTCTGGTGTCAACAATTCGCTGACTACGCCTGGGCGACTTTCGTTAGCACAATCGTATTTGCGATTACAGTAGTTGCATTGAATATTACAAGCAGGAGCAACTGCAACATGCAACCTAGCATAGTGATGGTGAGCTTCTTCGCTATAGCAGGGATGGTTAGCAATACGCTGTTGAAGTTTTTCATCCATTTCCCCGGTGTCGTTGCTGCTGCATCCGCTACCGCAACCACTGAATTTCGATGCGATTGTAGTTTCCGTAATTGGGGAGGTGACGAGTCCTGTAGACGATAGATTCATTGAATTTCGCAAGGTGTCGATGGACTGGCAAAAGCCACTGTGGGAGATGGAACACTAAGATTTGTAAGGAATGGAAGTCGCGTCTGTTTATAGCGCTGCCCACCGGGGTTCGGGGTAGGCTATTAACCCTATTTTTCTCGGCTGGTGTGTCATGCACAAGATATGGGTGGAATTTGCGCTGACAGCCGCGACTTCTGTTCACAGGGGCATGGTGCTATCTCATCCCTCCACTCACTCATCGCTCCTTGATTTGGTGCGTCAAGTGATTGGCGATATATGTTTTATATCAGCCGTTAAATAGGAAGGCTGGATGTGCAACTTGGATAAGATTTATTAAATTTATTAAGTTTGTACTCAAATTTTCAAACCTCGACTATGAAGGCATAACAAAAGATGAGAAAAATTTTTTGGGTAGGGGTACTAGTATTTTGGGGTGGAAGTACAAGTATTTATGGAGGAGGGGACAAGTCTTTTTGTACTCATCTCAAACCTAGTCACAGCAAGGGTTTCCAACAAAATTAAGTTTTTTTGAGCTTATTTTTAGGTTGCACTCACAGCCTGTTGCTAATTAGCCAAGAGTCTTACTATTAATGCTTTTTGGGTTTTGGAAATCTGGAGCAGATTACGGACAACTACTCCAGAAATATGCGAAATTCAATTCTGTATCCAACATATCACTTTTTTTTTGATAATAAATGCGATTTAAAATTTTTTAATTATTGGAAGAAAATTAAGATGTAAGTATTTCAAAAGCCTCACTCGGAGCGACTTAAAGACACTCTCAATCCTCAAAAATGAGAATAAATTGCAAAAACTAGCAGCTAAAGTTACTGCTGAACTTTAATCGTCATCAAATGTTGTTTTCTCAGTTGCCCAAAATTGCTAAGTAGGTCGGGACATTGAAACTACTGGCGAGGGTCGTCATTTGTCATACTCTACCTTGAAGCCGAAGAAGGCGCGTCTATGTCATTGCTCATTTGTAAGGGTTTGAAGGATATTTACTTTTCGTAACTCGTGTTTTGTTTATTTTGGCCTGCTTAACTTATCTGTTTGATTGTTGGCAATACCAACTAGATACCAACTATTCTACATTACTCTCGAAGCGATCGCCTTAAATCCTTGCTTTGTAAATAATCGACACGACTCAACGAAAAATATAGGGTTTTGGGGATTTGGCGAGTGATGTCGATGACCATGTTACAAAACGTTTTTAATTATTCTAAAACCTAGATAACATAATACTTTGGTGGTGCTGCTGGTTCTTCACCTTTTCTTTTCTCGCATCAAAGAGCAAAATCCCCAAGTGCATTAATACCTATAGTTCTTGAGGCGATAACACCAATAAGCACAACCAGACATTTGATTAACAAAAATAATTAACGGGTAAAACATGAAAATTCTATTTTTAGATCAAAGTGGTAAACCAGGTGGCGCAGAACTCTGTCTTATAGACATTGCTAAACCTTATCGAGATGATTGTTTAGTTGGCTTATTTGCTGATGGTGAATTTAGAACTTTACTAGAAAAAAATCAGATTCCGGTTCAAGTTCTGACAACTCAAAGCATCCAAGTTCGCAAACAAAGTTCCTTGTCACAAGGATTAGCAAGTGTAGGACAACTCATACCTTTACTTGCTAAAGTTGTGCAAACAGCCCGTGAATATGATTTAATTTACGCCAACACTCAAAAAGCATTAGTTGTGGGAGCGATCGCCAGTCTGATCAGTGGGCGTCCTTTGGTTTATCATTTACATGACATTCTTTCACCAGAACATTTTAGTCAAACAAACCGCCGTATTGCTGTGGCTGCTGCCAATCGGGCATCATTAGTAATTGCTAATTCCCAAGCAAGTAAAACAGCATTTATCGAAGCGGGAGGACATACAGAAATTACTACGGTTATCTACAACGGCTTTGATCCCAAAAACTATCAAATAGATAAATCAATAATTCATCAAACCAGACAACAACTAGGACTAGAAGATAAATTTGTTGTTGGACACTTTAGTCGTCTTGCACCTTGGAAAGGGCAACATATACTAATTGAAGCACTCAGGCAATGTCCTCAACAAGTCATAGCTATTTTAGTTGGGGATGCATTGTTTGGGGAACAAGAATATATCCAACAGTTACATCAACAAATTACTACATTAGGACTAGAAAATCGAGTTAAATTTTTAGGATTTCGTTCAGATATTCCCCAATTAATGTCAGCTTGTGACTTAGTAGCACATACTTCCACTGCTGCTGAACCCTTTGGTAGAGTAATTGTTGAGGCCATGTTGTGTGGAAAACCAGTCATAGCAGCAAAAGCTGGTGGTGCTGTCGAATTAGTAGAATATGGTATTAATGGCTTTTTATTTACACCAGGAAAATCCCAAGAACTTGCACAGATAATCACCTGTTGTTTACAAGAAGCAGAAAAAACTGCGATGATTGCCAACCATGCCCAAACTACAGCCAGCCAGCGTTTTGATGTGAAAAATATTAATCAGCAAATAGCCCAGCAATTGATGACAAAATTATAAATCAAAGAATCCCATTCGATGAACACGGTGAGAATGTCAAAAAACTTAAACAAAATATTAATTAAGAATGGCGTATCAGTTGCGAACCGAAGATTACAATCGAGACGGGCTAAACTAGCACTGTAACAAAGGAGGATTACAAAGCTATGTCCGATTTAAATCGAGGAATCATGAAATTTGAGGGAGCAGACTCCCCTAAAATAGTTACTATTTCCACCGTGGTAATTTTGGGAGCGATCGCAGCTCTCATCATTTGGTCGCTGCAAGCAGCCTATGCAGTAAATTAATCTCCATAGCCAATACCTTCGCCAAAATAAAGAGGGCTTTCCGTAGTAGAGTTATTGTTTACCACAACTACAACTCAATCGCTACAGAAAGCCCATGCCAGATATATTAGCACTGTTGGAATGTTTGCAACGATAT
>JAHHHW010000088.1 GCA_019359115.1 Pelatocladus maniniholoensis HA4357-MV3 | reverse complement strand
GTTTTAAAGCCTTTTGTAGTTTCTCTATTTGCTGGGAAGTTAAATGATTTTTTGCTGGCATTATTCCATTTTTTTACTGAATTCGGCTTTTTATTATACCCAATTTAAATGCTGAACAGCTTAAACCCTTAGCTAATAGCACAAGTCGTCTGAAGACGACTCAAATAAATCGAGAGCATCCCAATTTCTGAAAAAACAACAGCGATGTTCACCCTGCGCGGCTACACAAACCAAGTTCGCCTAGTAGTTTGTCAAGTTTGAATTAAGGGTTTTTAGTAAGTAATGCGCGTGCCTTAAAAAATAAGGACTTAAGTCCTCACTACAAACTTTCTTATCCATACTATAAATTTAAACTTGACAGAGTACTACGCGGACTAACGAAAATTCAAGGATTATAAACCTACGTAGGTGGTCGCTACGCGTTATGTATGTGACAGCAGTGACTTCTAGTCGCCAGGTGCAAGATCTTAGTTAATCCAATACTGCAAGAGATAGGATTTTTCATCATAATTTTGGGGTTGTACCAGACGCGATATATCACAGACCTCTTGCAAAAATATTTTTACCCCACCCTAACCCTAAGCGTAAACGCTTAGGGAACTAAATCTTCCCCCCGTTCACGGGGGGATTGAGGGGGGTTCATTCGACTTTTGCAAGAGGTCTCACGTCTCTGGTGGGTTTAAATGTCAATCGATTGGTCTTATCCGAGCAGTATTGTTAGTTAATCAATTTGGCGATCGCATATTGAAAACAACGCAAAAATGATACTTAGCTAAAACACTATTTATATTATATAGAGTAAGTTATCGTATTAATAGACACAATCTTGCAAACTTTTTCCTATATATTTACTATTTATTTACATAAATATACTCAACAATTTAAAAATTTTATACCTATTTTTCAACGATTATTCATTACGTGACGTGTATTCTTCAGAAACTCTATAATTTAAGTCATTTATGATACTATAAACCATTAAGTACTTGAAGTAGTTATTGTTAGAAATACTCAATAATGTACAAAGTAAACATATCAATAGCTTTCTATAATTAATTCTTGGTTGATAACTTGATAATTGCCTGACATTAAAAAGATAATTAATATAAATGCACTTGAATATTTACTTAGTAATTGATAATATATGATTCTGGATATATACTATATATTCTGATATTCTGTATCAGATTTGATTTTTGAAAAAACTCACTACTCTTGATATTATCTGTTCCCTATTATTTGTTCCCTCTGTTGATGAGTAAGTTCATAAATCAAACCAGATTACCGTAGACTTATATTTGTATTTAAAGGCTAGATTGCAGTTTACAACTCTTAGAGTAAGGGGTGCCAGGTGATTAAAATACAAGGGTGCCATACATCTATTCAATAATCATAGAGTTTTAATTAAGCTTATCTCCTGTCGGGGATAAGTACTATTGAGCTACATCAATAACTGAGTATATACAGCATGGGATCACATCAATAATTCCATGCATAACTTTCATGCAAAATATCTGGGGCTGCAACTAGACATAAGCTTAATCTCAACTATAAAATTTTTTACAATGTTGACTCCTTCATCTGTCAGGTCAATAGATCTGCCAATAACTATTTACAAAATAGAAAATAGCAATGATCTAGCAAAATATATTCAGATTTGTAGTCGTGATCAAATTTCTGGTCGGCTAGATTTTACTTTTTCAGGCAACCAAGCAGCTATATGGAGTTTATTTTTTCACCAAGGTTGTTTAATTTGGAGCGCTGCTGAATTACATCCGTTGCGTCGTTGGAATCGACAACTACATCAACACTGTCCACATTTAGCAGCTGATTTGTGCCAACAAAAAACAGAGCGTCCTCAGAATTGGGATTATGGTTCTTTAGTAAATCAGGTAAAACAGGGAAAAATATCGCAAGCAAAATTAGCAGCAATTATCGGAGGAAACATTTTAGAGACTCTGTTCGATATTATCCAGGCAGTACACCTACCTCGCCAAAATGGAGAAATGCAACTTGCTTACAGCAAATTTCCACAAGAGCTAATTGACTCAAAACTGGTTTCCCTCCAGCTTGATCAAGCTTGGCAACATGCATTAAAAGCTTGGACAATCTGGCAAAAAGCTGGTTTAGCTGGCTTCTCTCCTAATCTGGCTCCCGTGATTTGGGATAACGAAGGACTGCAACAAAATACTTCACAGTCTGTTTACAAAAATCTGATCACGATGGCCAATGGTAATTGGACACTAAGAGATTTAGCTGCCAAGTTAAGACAACCCCTACTACTTTTAACGCAATCGATAATGCCTTATGTTAACCAAGGCATGATGGGATTAACCCACGTTGGAGACATCAACTTCTACGTTAAGCCCGTCACTGGCTCTCTAATTGCTTATATCGAAGATAGTCGATTTGATAGCGAGATGATGGGGCGTATTCTTGCTCCTGCTGGCTATCGATTTATCAATATTAGAGACTCCATACAAGCACTACCAATGCTGCTAGAGCATAAACCAGATTTGATTTTTTTGGATTTACTCATGCCTGTAGCAAACGGCTATGAAGTGTGCGCTCAAATCCGCCGTATTTCATCGTTTAAAAACATCCCGATAATTATTATTACCAGCAGTGATGGTATTGTTGATCGGGTGCGGGCAAAAATTGTTGGTTCTTCAGGGTTTTTAGCAAAGCCAATCGAACCGGGAAAGGTGTTATCTGCTTTGCGACAATATCTGCCAGTTTCGCCCTTATCTGCTTAATAGGGGTCATACGATTTTGGATTTTAGATTTTAGATTTTGGACTTGGTCGTGAGCGCTCAGTCGAACGATTTTGGATTGACCCCACGGATAAATCCGAGGAATTGAGAATTTTGGATTTTAGCCTGAGCAAAGTCGAAGGCTAACGGTGAGCTTCCCCTGAGCTATTATTTCAAGCTAATTGGCTTCAAGACTAGGAGTGTGGATTTGCAGGAATTTGGTGTCATGTATAACAATAAAAATATGATCACGGTTCTTTTAGTTGAAGATAGTTTGACAGAAACTGAAGTACTGACTCATTATCTTAGACAAGCTGGTCTATCAGTAGTCAGCGCCACAAATTGTGAAGAAGCTCGAATTAAGCTCAGTCAACAAAAACCTGATCTGGTAATTGTCGATGTCATTTTACCTGGGCAGAGTGGCTTTGAGCTTTGCCGTGAACTAAAGACTCATACTAATACTTCACAAATCCCAGTTGTGATTTGTTCGACCAAGGGAACAGAAGTTGACAAACTTTGGGGCGCTATGCTAGGAGCGGATGCTTATCTCCCCAAACCAGTAGATCAAAAAGAATTGACAAACACAGTCTTGCGCTTAACTGCTGTATAGGAGATGCAATGATGCAATCATCTGACTCACAGCTAATAGCAACCAACAGCCTGGAAGCGTTGATATTAGATCCACTTCCCCCTGACACTAGAGTGCGTCTACTCCGCTTCCCTTTAGGAATCCAAGACAGTGTGCTGTTACCTTTAGAGCAAATCGCCAAAATTATTCAAATAAATGTGACAGAAATTTTGCCTATTCCGGATATGCCCGATTGCATCATCGGAATATGCAACTGGCGAGGGGAAATGCTTTGGCTGTTGGATTTTAACAACTTTGTTGGTTACTCATCCCTATTGCAATTGCAGCCAATTTCAACTGCCATAACAATCATAGTGGTTCAAATCAATCACCAATCACTTGGACTTGCAGTACAACAAGTCAACGACATTGAATTACACGACTTAGAGCAACTCCAAGTAGTGCCATTTGGATTATTTACACCTGATCTCATACCACTGATCCAAGGAATTATACCTGGGTGCAGCGATGCTGTCTTAGACCTCCAAGCCATTATTCATTGCCCTTTATGGAAAAATCATCAGGAGAGAGAGCCTTAAATTCTCCAATTGCACGATTCATGAAGCAACTCATGAAAAGTGATACCCAAGACAACCAAGAAATTACTGAACAAACTGAAGATTTAAGCCTGGATGTCAATTCACCAGAGTTGTATCAATTAGACGATGTAAATGAAAATGCAACTATGCAGAACTTAGAGCAATCAGAATCAAGATTCAACCCTGTTTCTTTTGGTAACTCATCATTGCGAAGTAGTAACAGTAGTGTACCAGCCCGGAGCCAAGATTCTATTAGTCTGGATTGGTTATTTACCATTGCTAAACAAATGCGCCAGGCAGAAACAATTGATACTCTGTTCACAACTGTAGTTACTCAAGTCCAGCAATACTTACAAAATGAAAGAGTATTCTTATACTACATTAAGAGTCAAAACCAAGGTGTTGTCTTAGCAGAGTCGATAGTCAATGGTTATACACCCACCCTGAAGGAATATTTACCCATAATTGCCTTTGGAGCCAACCAGCTAGACGACTATCAGCAACAACCGTTCATTGCAATTGACGATATTGCCAACACAGGTCTGACTTCTTACCAATGTCAACTGCTCAACCAGTTTCAGGTGCAAGCTAGCCTCAGCTTGCCAATATTCGTTAAAGATAAATTATTTGGCTTATTGGTGGTGCAGCAATGTTCCCATCCCCGCCAATGGGAAGCTCAGGAAATCAGCCTGCTCTACCAGATTGTGACTGAACTGAGGCTAAGTTTGCAGTCATTAATTTTTCGCAACGAACAGCAAGCATTAGCTCGCGTCAGCGAAAAGACTCGCCAGACAATGGATTCAAAAAATATTTTCCAGACTACAACTAGAGAGGTACAGCAACTGCTCAATGTCGAGCGAGTCGCCATTTACAAGTTCCACTCCGACTATTTTGGTGATTTTGTCTTTGAGTCTAAACCTCTGAATTTACACTCAATAGTTGGTCAGACTTGGAAAGATACCTATCTTCAGCAACATCAAGGTGGTCGATTTCGTGACAATCAACCCTACGTAGTAGATGACGTTGATGATATTATTGGTGGCAGTAGTTGTTATTTAGAAGCCTTTAAGAACTTCGAGATTAAAGCTTGTGCGATCGCTCCTATTTTTGTTGGACAACAACTTTGGGGTTTGCTCTGTGCTTATGAACACAGCGACTCCAGACACTGGCTAGAGGATGAAATTAAACTTCTGACTCAGTTTAGTAGCCATTTGGGAGTAGCTTTACAGCAGATAGAACTGTTAGAAGAAAAAATTAAAACGACAAAGTATAAACAATCACTTCCTAGCATCATCCAAAAGATGAACTCTGCTTCATACATAGACCGCACTTGCGAAATAGCCGTGCAAGAAGTGCGACAACTATTAGGTGTAGAGCGAGTCGCCATTTATAAATTTCGCCCAGACTATTTCGGTGACTTTATTTTTGAGTCCGAGTCTGGGGGCTGGCCCAAACTAGTGGGTAGTGCTTGGGAAGACACGTATATCCAAGAACACCGAGGCGGCAGATTTTGTAACAACGAACCATACGTTATTAATAACGTCTATACTGCTGGTTTGACTGATTGTCATTTAACAACCTTGGAGTACTTTGGCGTTAAATCCTGCCTGATTGTTGCTATTAAACAAGGAGAAAAACTCTGGGGTTTATTAAGTGCATTTCAACACAGCAACTTCAAGCATTGGCTAGAAATTGATGTCACCTTGCTCAGTGGGATTGCTCAACAGTTAGGTGAAACTCTGCAAAATCGAGAATACATTTTACAGCTAGAAACACAAGCCACGCAGATGGCTAAAGCTGCTCAAATAGACCACGCAGTCGCCCAACTCATTCCTAAGATTCTCCAATCCCAGAACTTGGACACCATTTTTCGCATTACCAACCAAGCAGTTAGGCTGTTACTAAAATGCGATCGCGTCGCCATGTATCGTTACAATGTTGATGGTAGTGGCGAACTGGTTGCAGAGTCAGTAACCAAAGGCTTGGATACTTGGCAACAGTCATATATAGCAGCTGTCTTTGCAAACCCAGAAGATTTGAATCGCCGTCGTGAAAGCACAGTGGTAAATAACATTTACACTTCTGGTCACTCTCCTGATGCGATCGAAAATTTAGAAGCAATAGAAGTTAAAGCTTATGTGATCACACCTATTTTTAAAGGTAACAACCTCTGGGGTCTACTCGGCGTTTATCAAAGCAGTGAAGCTCGTTCATGGACAGATGTTGAAGTCAGAGCTTTGAAACAAATTTCCGTGCAGATAGATGTAGCAATGCGACAAATAGACTACATCGAACAACTGCAAACTACATCACAACAGCTGACCAAGACAGCCGAACGGGAACATTTAATTGGTAAGACAATTGATCGGATTCGGCAGTCCCTCGATTTACAGAAAACCTTTCAGACTACGGCTCGAGAAATCCGTAATTTCATGGAAGTTGATCGCGTTGCACTCTTCAAATTTGATACCGCATCTAACTACCAGAACGGAGAAACCATTGCCGAAGATGTCAGACCAGGTTATATTTCAGCCTTAGCAGTCAAAGTCACAGATCATTGCTTCAGCAAACAGATGGCTGAACAATACAGAAAAGGACGCTTCTGTGTCATCAATGATATTTATCAAGCAGATATTCCAAATTGTTATATCGATGTTCTTTCTCAATTTCAAGTACGAGGCAACTTAGTTGTACCCTTACTCAAAGGGGAAGAACTTTGGGGCTTGTTTTGTATCCACCAGTGTAGCGGGCCTCGGTATTGGCAGGAAACAGATGTAGAATTTGTCAAACAAATTGCTGCTCAACTCAACATTGCTATCCAGCAGGGAGAGTATATAAAGCAATTGCAACACCAATCACAACAATTAGCGGAAGCTGCTTACCGAGACAAGAGTGCCAAAGAACAGCTGCAACAGGAAGTGATTCAATTACTCACAGCAGTACGACCTGCATTAGCAGGTAATCTCACCGTCCGCGCTCCCGTTACAGACACAGAGGTAGGTACCGTCGCCGATGCTTATAACAACACGATTAGCAGCTTACGGCAAATCGTCACCCAAATGCAAAGCGCTGCAAATCAGGTTACTCAAATCTGTCAAGGAAATGGCTCTGCGATTACTAAGCTTGCAGCTCAAGCTCAAGACCAATTCCAAGCTCTTGAACAAGCCCTCGAACAAATTCAGATGATGGTTAGCTCGACCGCAGCAGTAAAAATGAACGCTCAGGAAGTCGAGGCCGCAGTCCAACAAGCAAACCAGACCGTGATTGCAGGGGATGCAGCCATTGATCGCACTGTTGATGAGATGGAAGAAATCCGAGAAACAGTGATCGAAACCAACCACCGACTTCTACGCCTTTCTGAATCGTCACAGAAGATTTCCAAAGTCGTTAACTTGATCAGTGGTTTTACAACTCAAACTCAACTGCTGGCTTTGAATGCATCAATCGAAGCCACCCGCGCTGGAGAATTTGGGCGTGGTTTTAGCGTCGTTGCTGACGAAGTGCGATCGCTCGCTCGTCAGTCTGCAAATGCAGCCACTGAGATTGAGGAACTGGTGCAAGAAATTCAACTGAATACAGCAGAAGTTTCGAGGGCTATGGAAATGGGTATTCAACAGGTGACATCAGGAACTACTGTTGTGAATGAAGCCCGTCAGAATCTCAATGCGATTGTAAACGCCACAACTCAAATTAGCCAACGAGTCACAGGTATCACTCAGACAACCCAACAACAGACTCAGCAATGTCAATTAGTAACTCAAATCATGACAAAAGTTGCAGCCATTGCCAACAAGACTTCTAAAGATTCTGTAACAATTTCCGGATCTTTTAAAGAACTGCTAACAACAGCCCAAGACCTCCAATCCAAAAGCGAACAATTCAAAGTCAGCTAAATTTGTTGGGGATCGGGGAAAGGGGATCGGAGATCGGGGATCGGGAATCGGGGATTGGGGATTCTCCAG
Organism: Pelatocladus maniniholoensis HA4357-MV3; assembly: GCA_019359115.1. GTDB lineage: Bacteria > Cyanobacteriota > Cyanobacteriia > Cyanobacteriales > Nostocaceae > Pelatocladus > Pelatocladus maniniholoensis. The sequence continues at coordinate 53,446 of JAHHHW010000088.1, read as the reverse complement.
AGGAGACGCACTTGCGTTCGGGGATTGGGATTAAATTATTCTCCCTTGTCTCCCCTTTCCTCAATCCCCTTTCCTCAACCCCCATTACCTCTTATCCCCTTTCCCCAATCCCCGATCCCCCAGATAGTAAATCCAAAATCTCAAATAGCATGTCCCTAGACCCGACTATTCGTGAGCAAACGTATCCGTACTTTCTACAAGAAGCACCAGAACTTTTACAAGCTTTGGAACAAGGTTTGTTGAACCTCAGAGAAAATTGTGGTATCAATCAAGTCAATGACTTAATGAGAGCTACCCACACTTTGAAAGGAGCAGCAACGAGCGTGGGATTAGAAACCATTGCCACGGTAGCTCACTCTCTAGAAGATATTTTTAAAGCTCTGTGTCAACCCAATGTGGTTATTGATCCAGAAGTTGAAGCCTTACTATTTGAGGGATTTGAATGTTTACGACTACCTTTAGTTGCTGAACTTACTGGTGGTTCGGTAAATCAGGCTGAAATTTTAGATCGAACTGCTGCTATTTTTGCCCGACTACAAGAAAAATTAGGAGACTTTTTTGCTCAGGAAGCATACCTTCCGACCTCAGCAGAGTTAGGCTTCGATTTAACCCAATCCCTATTTGAAGTGGGCGTGACTCAGCGCTTAGAGCAAATTGCCACGATTTTAGACAATGGTCAGCCCGAAGAAATTGCCCGCCTATTGCGGACTCAAGCTGAAGTTTTCCTGGGTTTAGCTGAGTCTTTGAATCTATCGGGATTTGGAGCGATCGCCCAAGCAGTGCTTAGTGCTTTGAATCACCAGCCACACCAAGCAGTAGTCATCGCTGAGCTTGCTCTGAGAGACTTACAAGTCGGACAAGCTGCTGTACTAGCAGGCGATCGCGTCCAAGGTGGTGAACCTTCGATTGAGTTACAACAACTTGCTATTCAAACCACTGAATCTGAGACACTTTTTTTGACCTCTGTCTCTGAAACCGACGATGATCAAGAAATTCCCTCTATAGAAAGCATCTGGGGGCAACAGACAAGCCCAATTGAGCCAATTATTCACCAACACTTAGAAGCTTTTACACAATTAGAACAGGATGCAAACTGGGAGCAAGACTTCAGTTCCGTCTACAATTCCCCTGAACCGAAGCAATCGATTAGTCCTGTAAATCCTCTACCTCCTAAAGATCAAGTTTCACCGTCTCCTATAGTCCGGGTTAGTGTTAAGCATCTAGACGAACTCAATTACTCGATTGGAGAACTAGTCACTAACCAAAATCATCAGTCGCTTCAGATTGAAGAGCTACAAGCTAGCAATAAAACGCTTCTCAACCAGATAAAACAGCATCAAAAACTCCTCATTCAACTTCAAGACCAATACAAGCATCAGATTAGCTTGCTAGAGCGATCGCAAACAATTGGCAAATCTTCTAGCAAGAAAGCCCGCAAAGCCTCTAAGGCTATGCGATCGTCAGGTGTTGTACCTACTCAAAAGCACAATGACAGCGCTTACCTGATTCAATCACTTCTAGATCATACGGTGCAACTAGCAGAAACTGCTGAAGCTATTGATCTACTGAATCGATCCTCTCAGCAAACATCACAAAAGCAGCAGCAACTACTGAACATCACTAAGGGTGCATTAATCGAAGCCCGAATGTTAACTCTAGGTGAGATATTTGGTCGCTTTCCCCAGATTCTGCAACAGCTAAAAACCCTCTACAATAAGCCGATTTCGTTGCAACTGTATGGAAATGAAGTGCTAGTCGATAAGGCTGTGGCAGAAAAGCTATTTGATCCCTTACTACATCTAGTACGCAATGCCTTTGATCATGGCATTGAACCTGTAACAGTCCGGCAACAGCGAGGTAAACCAGAAAAGGGTGAAATCAAAATCTCTGCCTATCACCAAAATAAATATCTCGTAATTGAAGTACAGGATGACGGAAATGGCCTAGATTTCGATCAGATCCGACAACGAGCAGTAGAACGAGAACTAATCTCTGTTGAACAGGCAAATAATCTAAACCAGACTCAGCTGACTAATTTACTGTTTGAGCCGGGGTTTTCCACGGCGTCCCAGGTCAATGACCTCTCTGGGCGTGGTGTTGGACTTGATGTAGTGCGGAACCAGTTAAAATCTCTTCAAGGTGAAATTACAGTTAATTCTGAACTGCATCAGGGTACTAAATTCATATTGCAGATTCCTTTAAGTTTGACAATCGCTCAGTTATTTATCTGTGGGGTTGGCTGCAAAACTTATGCCTTTGTTGATGAGGCTGTTGAACAAATCCTGATTCCTACACCTAGTCAGATTCAAGAGCGCAATGGTAACAAATTTCTCCGATGGGGTAAGGAGATGGATGAGAAACTGGTGTCAATTTACTCACTTGCGAGTATTTTAGATTACAATTCTCCAACTTTTCCCCTCTCTTACCCCCCCACCCCTCCTCCCCCACTACCCATACTGTTGATTCGTTGTCAAGAGCAACTTTTGGGCTTAGAAGTCGAGCAACTAATTGGAGAGCAGGAATTGGTTATTCGTCCTTTGGGGGCAATGATTGCAGCACCTAATTATGTTCACGGTGCCAGTATTCTGGCTGACGGTGAGTTGGCGTTGGTGATAGATGGGGGAACATTACTGCAAAAAGTTCTGGCTAAACAGCACAATGACCAAATCTCTAGAATTTGGGCAAAATCGATAACCTCATTGCTTCCACCAAGTTCTCAACAACCATTGCTGTCTGATTCTCATACTGTCATATCAGCGCTCTCTGCATCAGAGTCCGATACCAAAGCAAGTGCAAGAATTTTGATTGTAGATGACTCACTAACTACACGCCAATCTGTAGCGATCGCTCTGCAAAAAGCTGGCTACTGCGTATTTCAAGCACAGGATGGTCACAAAGGAATTGAGCAGTTCCAGCACCTCAGCGATATTCAACTGGTAATCTGTGATATCGAAATGCCTCGTATGAACGGATTTGAATTTCTCCGATCCCGTCAACAAATTCCTGCTTTAGCAGACATTCCCGTATTAATTCTGTCATCTCAAAGTAGCGAAAAACACCACTTTCTGGCTTTGCAATTAGGAGCTACTGCATATATGACCAAGCCCTACATGGAACAAAAGCTATTAGCTATGGTGGCAAATCTGCTTGAGAGGGACAACACATGAAAATTATCCAAAATCAGTCCCAATCAGAAAAGTTCATTACTTTTACAGTGGCAGATTACTGCTTGGCGCTACCAATCAAAGCTGTATTAAAAGTTTTGACTTGTCCTGTTGGAGATGATCACAAACTCAGCAAAATGGGACTCATTCAGGTTGGTCGCCATATAATTCGGGTTTTAGATTTGCATCAGTATTTAGGTAGAGAAGATGTACATCAATTACCAAAAAAACAAGCTTTTTTACTGATTACGCCCATTTCTCAAGCAGAACTCTACGGTATTCTCATATATGAACCACCCGATCTGATAGAGTTGCCCCTAGAAATGATGCAGCCACTATCACAATCTCACTATCAGTCTAGTTTGCTTGATATTTTTAGTCACGCCATTGTAGTTTCACAAGAGAAAGCCACAAAAACTATTTTTTTATTGGACTTGCAACAAGTTTTTAAATGTTGTCAACTAATGGAATAGTTAGCGACACAAATATTGCAAGTCAATTCATCGCAATCATGAGTATATTTATACATTTTCCACAAACGTTCAATAAATCAATGATTAAAGGAAGTGCGATCGCATTCATGGATTAATAGCCTGCATAGACCACTCTTTTTGCTGGTCATCATAGCGATAGAGCCAGCGATTTTGTGGTTCACCACGCAATTCTAGGTGGTCTACTTTGGCGGGATCGAGTAGTAGTAGACAAAAATTTAGTAATGGGTGTACTGGATCAGGTTGTGGTAGGATAAAAGCTTTCTGTTCCTCCATTTTTCTAGGTTTCCCAGGATGAGGCCAAGCAAACTGTATACGTGCAGCATCACTCAATTCTTGCCAAGTATTAATCCGGACTTGTTGTAATATTGGGTCAAAATAATCACTTCCCACCAGAGTTAAACAGCCACTGATGCGAAATTGTTCGCGTGTACTAGGAAAATACCAACAAACTTCTGCCCAAGGTTTTAGTAGGATTTGAGTAGCTTTTTCACTACGGTCATCAGTAATAAATTTTAGCTGATTGCTATCCTCTAAAAAGCCACGAAATACCACAGTCCGATTAGCAGGACGGCCATTATCTCTGACTGTTGCAAGTTGTAAGTAACGAGCATAAACAAGACTGCGGTTGCGATGAAGAGCGCGAGCGATCGCACTTCGCCAAGGAGCAATAGACATAAATTACAGCCCCACATACTCCTGTATATATTGATTAACTAATTCCGGTCGTTCCTGTTCCAGTGACTACGGTTATACCGTTTCTCCCTGAAGCTGCGCTAAATAATTTCTTAGCTCCCCTTATTAAGGGAGGTTGGGGGATCTGATTTGTTGCATTTTCATATAGAACTGGTATGAGGTAATTCCTATTATTTAAATTAACAAGCTTATACCAATTAAATATGAAGCTGCACATTATTTTAACCCCTCCCAACCTCCCCTTGGTAAGGGGAGGTGCCGAAGGCGGTGGGGTTCTTTCTATGCATCTTCATATGGAAATGGTATTAACTGAAAAATTCTAACTATATTTTATATTTTCATATTCAAGATAACACAATTTATTTTATTTAGTAAATATCTAAAATTCAAAATATTTTTAATAGTTTTGCTTTCTCCGAGATGTTCTTAGTGTCTTAGTAGCAACCTTTATAAAGTTGCTTGGCGTCTACGTTAAAAAGTAAAAATATGATTTTTTAGCAACTAATTAAATTTAGAAATCAGTCTCTTGAAAATAGGCAATTCTCCTTAAGATGGATGAAAATCCTAGCTTAAGCCTGGTAAAACCATAGCTATAATTATATTCAAAGAACTATGACCCAGCAATTAATACACCATCCATCAACTTGGATTGATCGCCTAGCTAGATTTGGTTATATATCCAAAGGAATAGTATACGCTGTTGTCGGATTCCTCGCATTGCAAGCAGCAGTGGGAAGCGGTGGAAAAACCACAGACTCTCAGGGCGCACTCCAAGAACTCGTCAAACAGCCATTTGGTCAAATTTTGCTCGCGTTAATAGCTATCGGTTTAATAGGATATGTGATTTGGCGTTTTGTAGAAGCGATCAAAGATCCAGAAAATAATGGAACAGATGCCAAAGGAATAGCAAAAAGAATTGGTTATGCAATTAACGGCTTTATCTACGCTGGTTTAGCTTTTACTGCTATCAAACTTGCTCTTGGCAGTGGTGGAAATAGTAATAGTAACTCTACACAAGATTGGACAGCACGTATACTTTCTCAACCCTTTGGTCAATGGCTCATTGGGACTGTTGGAGTATTGATTATCGCCCTGGGTTTTTATCAGTTTTATCAAGCCTTTAGTAAAAAACTTCGTAAAAAACTCAACATAACAGAATTGAGCAATCCAGAACGTAAATGGGTAATGACAATTTGCAGATTTGGCGTAGCTGCGCGGGGTGTTGTATTCTGCATAATTGGCTGGTTTTTGATTGAAGCAGCAACTCAGTATGATCCAACTCAAGCAGGAGGTTTAGACCAAGCATTACAGACCTTAGCGCAACAGCCTTATGGCCCTTGGCTCTTGGGTATCGTAGCATTAGGTTTGATTGCTTATGGCGTATATATGGTAGTGCAAGCACGATATAGTCAGCTAGCAACAAATTAAAAAATTTGTTCTCACAAAATATGGCAATTATTGAAATTCGAGGCGTTTGGCTTACTACTACTGATAGCAAGGTTCTCCGTTCTCAAGAACGCATTGCGGAAGCGATGGATTTTCTCGCCGAGACGGGCTTTAATGTTGTCTTTCCAGTTGTCTGGGGTAAAGGAGCAACACTATATCCGAGTCAAGTGATGCAACAGACCTTCGGTACGGAAATTGATTCATCATTTCTCGGACGTGACCCGTTAGCAGAAGTAGTAACCACCGCGCATCGAGTTGGTCTTAAAGTCATTCCTTGGTTTGAATATGGATTTGCTAGTTCCTACAAGATGAATGGCGGGCCATTATTAGCGAAAAAACCAGAATGGGCTGCACGTGATTGCAATGGTAATTTACTCCAGAAAAATGGCTTCGAGTGGTTGAATTCTCTCAACCCAGAAGTACAAAATTTTATGTTGAGTTTAATCCTAGAAGTTGTACAAAATTACGACGTTGATGGAATTCAAGGTGACGATCGCCTACCTGCATTACCCTGTGAAGGCGGTTATGACCAATTCACGGTAAAACTCTACAACCAGCAGTTTGGTAAAAATCCCCCACAAAATCCTAAAGATGATCAGTGGTTAAGGTGGCGCGCTGACATTCTGACAGAATTTCTTGCTGGTTTGTATCAATCAGTCAAAGCAATAAATTCTAATTTAATAGTCTCAATGGCTCCTAATATTCCTGGCTGGGGATTTAAAGAATATTTACAAGATTCGCGGACTTGGTTAGAACAAGGGCTAGTTGATATCTTGCATCCACAGATATATCGGCGTGATATCTTGAGTTATCGATGTACACTTGAGCAGTTGATCAACAAGCAATTATCTAGTAGAGAATTAGCAAGATTAGCGCCAGGAATTTTAATGAAAATCGGTTCCTATGAAATCAGTGCTAAACAACTTTTACAAGTAATTGAGTTTAATCGTGATTGTGGGATGGCGGGAGAGGTATTCTTTTTCTATGAAGGTTTGCGAGCAGATAATAATGCTCTGGCGAAGGTATTACGGCAAGGGCCTTATGCTCAACTAGCAACTTTTCCTACTGTTGCCGATTTAAATAGACCAAGTGCAGATAAAATAGGATTATCTTCTATGTGGCAAAGATTACTACGATTTTTCAAAGCTATTTTTTAGAGGCAATAGTTGTGGATTATCAATCGCGAATTGATCAGATTATAGAGACTCTGCGACACGATTTACCGACACTATTTGAAAAAGATATTTCCTACGATATTTATACACAAAATATATATTTCAAAGACCCAGTTAATCAATTTAAAGGTAAATTAAATTACCGTATTATCTTCTGGACTTTACGTTTTCATGCTCGCTTGTTTTTCACAGAGATTTATTTTGACTTACATGAAGTATCTCAGTCAGCCAAAGATATCATCCTAGCAACATGGACTGTGCGGGGTGTGTTACGTGTTCCCTGGAAAGCACATATATTTTTCAATGGCTATTCTACTTATAAACTCAACCAAGATGCTTTAATTTACGAGCATATCGACACTTGGGATCGAAAACCAGGAGAAATTTTACAGCAGTTTTTTCGTAAGGGAAAAGATCATAATTAATGGGTTCGTAGTCAGCGCTTTAGCGACCACATAAGCACGCTTGGTCTTACTACGAACAGAAACAAAAAGTTACTTGTAGGTGTCTTTGTGGTCAAGAGATATAAATGGCGTATCTATCCGTAAGCAATCGGAGGGGACTGGTAGTTAGTATTATCGCCATTGTCTATTCTCTGATAAACAAATACAAGCTAACTTCCTGTCAATCAGGCTTTATTAATTATGCGAATTTCTTCTGCTGCAATTTTTACTTTAGCTACTTTAGCCACTAGCAATGTGACTCAGCAAGCAACTGCTGCACCTACTAGTGATTCCACACAGAATCAAAAAACTACAAATGTAGTAGTGCAAGCAACCGAAGTAACATCTGCACAAACAGATGCGATCGCATCACCGGAAACAGTTGTAGTTTCGCAGTTTTCGCAAAACAATAATTTAGTTGTGACAGCTACAGATGTACAAATTGTTGGTGCGACACCAGAATTGCAGCAGATCATTAGCAATATAATTAAAACCCAAGTTGGCGGCGAAACTAGCCAAACTCAATTACAACAAGATGTGGCAGCAATTTTAGATACTGGTTTATTTGCTAATGTTAGCGTCAATAGCCAAAGTACCAAAGCAGGTTTAAATGTAGTTTATCAAGTGCAACCTGTCATAGTGCGATCGCTTCAATTTTCTGGTGCAAAAGTCCTTAACTATCAACAAGCTTTAAAACCATTTCAATCTCAAGTTGGTAAACCAATTAGTCCTGCTAACTTACAGCAAGCAGTCGAGCAAATCAATCAATGGTACGCTGACAACGGTTACAAAGTAGCGCGGGTGTTATCAATTACACCCAATCGCGAAGGAATTTTGAGTGTCAATGTCGCAGAAGGATTAGTAGGCGATATTAAATTCCGCTTTGTTAATGATCAAGGACAAACAGTAGATGAACAAGGTAAACCAATAGAAGGGCGAACAAAAACAGATTTTCTCCGCCAACAAATCAAACTCAAACCAGGTGAACTTTTCCAAGAAAATTTAGTTAAACAAGACTTACAACAGTTATATAAATTAGGTTTATTTGACAGCGTGAATGTCGCCCTCGAAGGCGATGCAACGAAGCTAGATGTTATTTACCAACTTCAGGAAAGGGGCGCACGTGCTGTGAATGTGGGAGGTAATTACAACGCTGACGAAGGTTTGGTTGGTAGTCTTTCGTTTCAAGACCAAAATGTTGGTGGCGTTAACAACTCTTTTGGTACCAATCTCCAAGTCGGTGCGCGTGATCTCCAGTTTGATAGTAAGTTTACCAGTCCCTATCGAGCTAATAATCCCGACGCCCTTGGTTACACTATCAGTGCTTTTCGTAATCGCGAACAATCGAATACCTTTGATGATGAAATTAAATTAGCCAATGGTGATAAAGTCCGGGAAGGTCAATTTGGTGGTGGTTTAACATTCCAGCGACCAATAGAAAGTTGGGATACCAGCTTAGGATTTAATTACAGCCGTACTAGCATCCGCGATCGCGATGGCAAAATTACCCCTTTCGATGCTCAAGGTAATCCTTTATCTTTTAGTGGTACAGGCATCGACGACTTGACAACTGTATCTTTTACTGCTGGCAAAGACAACCGAGATAATCCCGCTAACCCAACTCAAGGATCTGTTTTACGTTTAAAAACAGAACAATCAATTCCCATCGGAAAGGGTGAAATTTCGATGAATCGCCTAGAGGCGAACTATAGTCGATTTGTGCCAATTAAATTATTTGATTCTCAAAAGCCACAAGTATTTGCTGTGAACCTGCAAGCTGGAACTGTGATTGGTGATTTAGCGCCTTATCAAACATTTAACTTGGGTGGACCAAATTCTGTGCGCGGTTATGATTCTGGTCAACTTGGTAATGGTCGGAGTTATGTATTAGCTTCCGCAGAATACCGCTTTCCAGTGTGGCAAAATTTCGGTGGCGTTTTGTTTGGTGACTTCGCTTCTGATTTGGGTTCTGGTGACACTGTATTAGGAAATCCAGCAGGAGTACGCGATAAACCAGGAATTGGTTTTGGTTACGGTGCAGGTATACGCTTTAATTCACCCTTGGGCTTAATTCGCGCTGACTACGGTATCAATGACCAAGGTGAAAGCAAATTTCACTTTGGTATCGGTCAGCGTTTTTGATTTTCTCAAATCAATAGACCTCTTGCAAAAATATTTTTACCCCACCCTAACCCTAAGCGTTTACGGGGCTACGGTGTACACACAAGTCTGAAGTTACTCAAGAATCTGGGTTTTACTTCACCCTAACCACTGCTTGAATTCAATAAACGACCACCCAAATTCAATAAACAACTACCCAAATTCAATAAACAACTACCCAAATTCAATAAACAACTACCCAAATTCAATAAACGACCACCCAAATTCAATAAACGACCACCCAAATTCAATAAACAACTACCCGAATTCAATAAACAACTACCCAAATTCAATAAACAACTACCCAAATTCAATAAACGACCACCCGAATTCAATAAACGACCACCCGAATTCAATGGGATTTAAGAAGAAATTCGACTTGTGTGTACACGGTAGGTTTACGGGGAGGGAACTAAATCTTCCCCCCGTGAACGGGGGGATTGAGCAGGGTGGTTTCATACAAGCAGAGAAAAATTAAAATCTTCTTTTAAAGCCTCTCCCCTTAATAACTGCGGTGTACACACAAGTTGAAACTGTATCCCGCCTAGAACTAAAGTTCCAGGCTCATAGCGAAAGTCCACTCAAGTGGACTGGAACAAACTTTTTTTGAGTCCTCTGAAGAGGACTTGCGCTATGAGACTCGGAATTTATTCCGAGGCGGTACAGATGCGCTTAATAAGGGGAGAGGTTTGGAGAGGGGTAAAAATCTATGCTTCAAAACGATAAATACAGACTTCCATATTTTTCTTTTTTCGTATGAAACCACCCTGCGTGAACGGGGGGATTGAGGGGGGTTCATTCGACTTTTGCAAGAGGTCTAATCTACAACTAAACCATCCTGAACCCGAATAGTCCTTTTTGTTTGCGCTGCAACATCTGGTTCGTGGGTGACAATCACAATCGTGATTCCTTGGTCATTTAATTCTGTCAATAATTCCATGACTTCTTCAGAAGTTTTAGTGTCTAATGCTCCGGTTGGCTCATCTGCTAAAACTAAAGCGGGTCGATTTACTAAAGCACGCGCGATCGCCACTCGTTGTTGTTGTCCTCCAGAAAGTTGGCTGGGACGGTTGAAGATCCGGTCTTCTAAACCGACTCTAGTCAAAGCTGCGATCGCTTTTTGACGACGTTTTGACTTTGGTATATTAGCGTAAACCATCGGCAGCATAACGTTGTCTAACGCCGTTGCTCGTGACAATAAATTAAATTGTTGGAAGACAAAACCAATCCGTTGATTGCGAATATATGCTAATTCGTCATCACCAAAGGTTGTCAAATTTCTGCCTTCCAAAACATATTGTCCGCTTGTAGGGCGATCCAGACAGCCGATAATATTCATCAACGTCGATTTCCCAGAGCCAGACATACCCATAATAGCGACGTATTCCCCTTCCTCAATAGCCAGATTAATTCCCTTGAGTACTGGCACATGCACATCCCCAAGTTGGTAAGCTTTGGTAATAGATTCCATCCAAATCATTTTTTTATCGTTGTTTGTTAGTGGTTAGGCAAAATTAAATTCATTCGTGAAGTTCAGGGAATAAGGAACAGGGAACTGTTAACAGCTTGAAGAATGTGTAATTAATTTTGTTTAGGTAATTAATAGGGACTTTAGGTTCAGAACTCGAAACTTCAAGCTTGAAACTAAAACATTCAGGTTCAGAACTCCATCAATCCGAAAAGCTGTTTCCTTAATTTCGATAGAGACAAATTCGTAAAAACAAGAAACTTCTCACCTGAAACGAGAAACTTCTCACTTGAAATGAGAAAAATCTCACTTAAAACAAGAAACTTCTCACTTAAAACAAGAAACTTCTCACTTAAAACAAGAAACTTCCCACCTGAAACAAGAAACTTCTCACTTAAAACAAGAAACTTCTCACCTGAAACAAGAAACTTCTCACTTAAAACAAGAAACTTCCCACCTGAAACAAGAAACTTCTCACTTAAAACAAGAAACTTCTCACCTGAAACAAGAAACTTCTCACCTGAAACAAGAAACTTCTCACCTGAAACAAGAAACTTCTCACTTGAAACGAGAAACTTCTCAGTTAAAACTCCAACAAGGGATCGCACTCCGCTTCCCTGTGCGTTCCAAAAAACCACCCAAAACTTCAATCCCCAATCCCCTCACTAATCACTCCTCAAAGCAGCAATCGGATCTAACTTAGCAGCGTTGCGTGCTGGTATGACTCCGGCTAATAACCCAACTGTAAACGAGAGTCCAAAACCAGCGATGATTGATAAAGGAGAGACAACAAAAGGAAACTTAAAAATAGCAGCAGCAGCAGCAGCAATGATCACACCTCCTGCAATTCCAATACCTCCTCCGAAAGCAGATATAACGATCGCTTCCGTTAAAAATTGGTTGAGGATAGCAGAATTGGTTGCGCCTAGTGCTTTGCGAATCCCAATTTCTCGTGTGCGTTCAACCACGGAAACGAGCATAATATTTGCAATTCCAATCCCTCCAACGAATAAAGAAATACCAGCGATCGCTACTATCATGACAGTGAATAAACCCACAACGTTAGTAAAGGTGTTAGCGATATCAGCTTGGTTGGTAATTCTAAAATCATCTGTTTGTGGTGGAAAAATGTTGTGGCGCAGACGCAAAATGTTAGTTACTTGAAACTGAGCTGCTTCTAGTTGCTGTTCGTTACTGGCTTTAAGTAAAATCCCATTTACAGAAACACCATTTAAGGCGTTGTTGCCAACAAGTCTTGCTGACATACTGGTCAAAGGAATAAAAATTTGATCATCCCGATCCATTGGCCCTTGAGAACCTTTAGGTTCCATCACCCCAATCACTTCATAAGCTTCTCCTTGAATACGGATTCTTTCACCGATGGGATCGACACCTTCGCCAAATAGCGTTCTTTGAACTGTGGGGCCTAAAATAGCAACTTGCTTGGCGGTATTTAGTTCGTCTTGGTTAAAAAATCTCCCTGATTGCGGGTGAGTGTTTCTGACATCTGGATAGTTCAAATCTGTGCCATAAATTGTCGTGGATGTGTTCTGTCCTGCGTAGACAACTTGTGCGCTGCGTTGTAAATAAGCAGAAACAATTTGAGCTGATGGTGCTTGTTGAGCGATCGCTTTTGCATCTTCCCAAGTTAAAGTACTGCTAGAACCCAGCCCTTGACGAACATTTCCACTTCTCGCAGAACCAGCAAAAACTTGCAGAATATCTGTACCTAAAGCCTGAATTTGTTGTTCAGTAGCCTTTTGTACACCCTGACCCACAGAAGTAATGGCAATTACTGAGGAAATTCCAATAATAACGCCCAGCATGGTTAATCCTGTGCGTAATTTGTTACTCCACAGAGCTTCTGCTGCCATTGACAAGATTTCTGTCATTGGCAATTGATAAGCACTTTTACCCTTATTAAAAGCCTTAAACATGCTTGTTATATTTAATACTGATTGAAAATACAAACCCAAGGAGATCTAAAACCCCATTTTCCCTGTTCCCCTCTCCCCGTTCCCTTTTAATTCTTTACATCGGCGGAGGACTTCCACCACCACTATTTCTGCTGCCACTATTTCTACCACCACCAGGCATCCCCGGAAACATTCCTCTAGGTGTTGATTGGGGTCGTGAACCCGGTGGGAAACTCAGTAACACCCTCTCATTACCTTTCAAGCCAGATTTAACTTCAGTAAAGTTATTGACAGTCACACCAGTTTGAATGGGAGTAAACTTAGGTTTGTTATCTGCTCCAGTCACAAATACACCTGTAGCATTTTGTTGTCGTACCACAGCAGCAGTCGGTACAACCACTGCATTTTGTAATTGACCGACTTGAAACTCTGTTTCTACATTCATTCCAGACCGCAATAAATTTTGCGAGTCTGAGGTAATATTTATTTTCACTTCAAAACTAGTAACATTTTGCTCTACTGTGGCTTGAGCAGCAATTTGACTAACTCGACCCTCAAAAGTTTTACCTGGATAAGCATCTGCTGTAATTGTGACTTTTTGACCAAGACGGATTTGAGCAATATTAGTCTCAGCTATATTTGCGACAACCTGGTTAGTAGAAGCCAAGGACAAAATTGAAGAAGATACTGCTGAGGAAACAGAACTGGCTGAAGTTGTAGGAGTTACAAAAGCACCAGGGTCAGCATATTTTTTAGTGACAACAGCATCAAAAGGTGATTTGATAATCGTGTCATTAATTTGGGCTTGAATATTTTGCAGCGAACCACGAGCAGAAGTGACTGCGGCACGGGAAGCTTTAATATCTTCTTGGCGTGAACCTGCTTTTAATAATGCTAAAGCTTCTTGTCTTTGCTTTACCACAGCTTGTAATTGCTGAATATCTTCGGGACGCGATCCCGCTTTTTGCAATGCTAAAGCCTGTTGGGTTTCATTGACTTGGGCTTGGGCGCTGTCGCGATCTGCACGTTTTTGATTTACAGTTTGCAGAGAAATAGCCCCATCATTGTAGAGTTCCTGATTGCGGCGCAGATCATCGTCTGCCTTACTCAAAGTAGCTTGAGCCTGTTTTAAGCGTGCCTCTGCTTGGGCAATATCTTGAGTGCGATTTCCTGCTTCGGCTTTACGTAGATTTGCTAGTGCTTCATCTAGTTGCGCTTGTGATTGGCCAATATCCTGGGGACGATTTCCTGCTTCTGCCTTTTGTAGATTTGCCTGGGCTTGTGCCAGTTGTCCTTGGGCTTGGATGAGTTGTCCTTGAAGATTTGAGTCATCCATGTAAGCAAGTATTTGCTCCTGTTTGACTGTATCTCCTTCCTGAACTAAAAGTTTTTTCAGTATGCCTGAGTTTTTAGGACTGATGTTGATTAACCGTTCCGGTTTTACGGTACCATTGGCAGAAACCTTTATTGGTAAAGTTTGCCTTTCTACAGGAAGTGTTAAAGTTTTGCTTCTAGCTTCCTGAGTGGGAACAACAACTAGTTGGCGATAGACGAGGAAACTAATAGCACCTATTAGTAAGAGAATGGCTAGCCACGGAAACCAAGTAATTTTGACTCTTTTTTTGATATTTGGCAGCGAAGGTAAGGAATCTACAGTGTTAGATGTATTAGAAGCCATTTCTATTATTTTTTGTGTAAAAAGAAGAGGGAATGGGAAATGGGGAACAGGGAACAGGGATATAGAAAAACAATATGTAATTAATTCTGTCTAAGTACTTATTCTTGTTTACTAGCAATTGGGAAACGGTTCAAGGGTAAATCAAGAAGGGAAAAGGTGAAGGGTTAAGGGATAAAGGTTTTAAATTTTAGATCTATCTCCTTTTTCCTATTTCCCTTTACACTTCCCTCGTTGTTTCCCCTTGGCCCGGCTTCTGCAAGAAGGATAATAAACATATCGTATAAATTACTTTCAGCAATTACATGGTGCAAAGGTCACAAACTGGTACGTGACCAAAGTCATGGATGGGGATAAGGGGATTGGGGATTGGGAAGAGACTTATTAAATAATTCTCCCCACACTCCCCTCCCTGCTTCCTTGTCCCCCGTGTCCTCCTTGTTCCTCTTCAAGGGAATGGGCTTAACCCAGATTTCTGTGAACAAGTATTTTTATTTCGCTGACAAGTATTTGATACTCGACGACGAGTATTTGATACTCGCTGACGAGTGTTTGATACTCGACGACGAGTGTTTGATACTCGACGACGAGTGTTTGATACTCGGCATTGTTTGTCTTTTCCCCGTTCCCCGTTCCCTTTCTTTGTAAACTTTTCTTGCACACACACGAGCGGAGATCGTTTAAGCTATCTGAAAGATTCATTCATCGTGGCGGAGAGGCGGTAGTGTGCCTAAACGAATTGGTTTAATTTCTCTGATTGTTGTCTGTAGTTTGTGGAGTATGCCTAAAGCTGCTCATGCACAGGCATTAATACCCCATACATTGCAACTCGATACAGCCAAATTGGAACAGCAAGGGTTGGGTTTAGCACAAGAAGCAGCACAACTAGCACAGTTTCAACAATACGAAATGGCTATGCCTAGAGCGCGGCTAGCATCTCAATTAGCTCCTAAAAGTGATAAAGTTTGGTTTCTCTTAGGCGGTTTATATTTACAAACCAAAGAATTAGATCCTGCGATCGCTGCTTTAAAAAAAGCTCAGTCTCTGAATCCCAAAAATGGTGATGTTCTGTTCGCTTTGGGTTCAGCCAACTTTCAACAAAAAAAATACGATGTTGCTGTTGACTATTTCCAGCAGGGTCTAAAGTTAAAACCCAATGATCCAGAGGGGTTATTTGATTTGGGTAATGCCTACTATATGCAGCGTCGATACCCAGATGCGATCGCCCAGTATAATCAAGCAGTCTCTCAAGATAAAAAATTCTGGCCTGCAATTAATAATATTGGTTTAATTAAGTACGAACAAGGTGATGTGGCAGGGGCGCTCCAGCAATGGCAATCTGCTGTCACAATTGAAAAGCAAGCCGCAGAACCTTTATTGGCTCTGGCTGTGGCACTATACAATAAAGGCGAACGGCAAAAAGGTCTCGCGATGGGTGAAACAGCACTCCGTATTGATGACCGTTATGGTGATATAGATTTTCTCAAAGAAAACCTCTGGGGCGATCGCTTACTTGCGGATACCAAAAAATTCTTAGAATTGCCCCGCATTCAAGCAGCCTTACAGCAAAGAGGGGAAAACACAACTCCCCCACCACAGCCGATGCAGTAGAGATTGGGGATTAGGGATTGGGGATGGATGGGGAAGAGACTTGTTAAATAATTCCCCCCACACTCCCCACACTCCCTTGTTCCCCTTCTCTTATCCTTGGTGCGATGGGATGTTTTTTATTTGGAAGTCCGTTGCCACTTGCTCAAAAGTGCTATCTAGTAGTACATATATATTAAACAGAAAAAAACGGTTGCCCATTTAGTCTATTGGGCTACCGTTTTAGTTCAAGGGGTGTATCATTACGAATTATCTTTAGGTAGCAGTGCGATGATCTGGTCAACAAAAAGTTGATGATCAACAACAGGCTTAGAGATGTAACCATCAGCGCCGCTTTGCTTGAGAAAATTTTCGCGATCGCCCTCCATTGCGTGTGCTGTCACGAGAATAATCGGTAAAGTGGCAGTTTGCGGATCGGATTTTAGCAGTTGTGTAATTTTTATTCCATCAACGGACTTACCTTGATAAACACTTCTTGATAGAGAAACATCCATTAAAATAATGTCTGCCTCTCCCGCTTGGGCAATTCTCATTACCTCTTCCACATTTTCGGTATGTTTGACTTCCAGTCCACCGCGTTTGGTCAAAATTTTAGAAAAAACGCGAGCATTAATCAGATCGTCTTCGACAATCAAAACAGTTTTCATGAGAATTTGACTTTTAGGGGTGAGGGGATAACAGAAATTTTATATTTTGGATTTTGGATTTTGGATGATTAAATTGGATTAGTAGTTCATCCACATTTACGGTGAATTCCTTTTCACCAATCTAAAAGCTCCAAGCCCCTTTGATGCGAGGAGTTAAGTAATTTTGAATTCTGGACGTTGATTTTGGATTAAGTCTCACGCTACTTGTACGCAAGGCATGACCCGAACATCTAAAATCTAAAAGCTAAAATCAATAGTCAATCCAAAATAGTATGTGTCTCCTTCTGAGTAATCAATGTGTATCCCGGATATCAAGGATAATACTACTGCTTTTAATCGTATAACTATCAAGATTTTGTAATGATGAGCATTACATCCGCTATGCTGTGGTTGCTGTAATGTTCAGTAACGGCATATTTTGTGTAGTGAAAACTTAGGAACAAACTCATGGCAAAACAGTTAAACCTTCTCTCTACGGGACAGGTCATCACCACGGCCTTGCATACCGAAATGCAACGGTCTTACCTTGAATATGCCATGAGTGTGATAGTCGGGCGAGCATTACCAGATGTGCGTGATGGTTTAAAACCAGTGCATCGACGGATTTTATACGCGATGCATGAACTTGGTCTGACACCTGATCGCCCTTATCGGAAATGCGCTCGTGTTGTGGGGGACGTCTTAGGTAAATATCACCCCCACGGGGATCAAGCTGTTTATGATGCTTTGGTGAGGTTGGTACAAGAATTTACCAGCCGCTATCCCTTACTGGCAGGACATGGTAACTTCGGCAGTGTAGATAATGACCCAGCAGCAGCGATGCGCTACACAGAAACGCGCCTCGCATCAATTAGCCACGAAGGGATGCTAACCGAAATTGGCGAAGAAACGGTGGAATTTGCTGGTAACTTCGATAATTCTCAGCAAGAGCCTACGGTGCTACCAGCACAGTTACCGTTTTTGTTGCTTAATGGTTGTGCTGGTATTGCTGTGGGTATGGCAACAAATATCCCACCGCATAATTTAGGGGAAGTAGTGGATGGGTTAATTGCTTTAATTGATAACCCTGATTTGTCGGATAACAAGTTATTTGAGTTAATTCCTGGGCCTGATTTTCCGACAGGTGGGGAAATTGTTGGTAATACAGGAATCCGCGAGGCTTACACCACAGGTAAAGGCGGTATTTTGCTGCGGGGAGTGGTACAGATTGAGGAAGTCGTTGGCGGGCGGGGAAACAAACGGCGAACAGCAATTGTGGTGACAGAATTACCTTTTCAGGTTAACAAAGCAGGTTGGATTGAAAAAGTTGCAGACCTGGTAAATCAAGGCCGCTTGCAGGGAATTTCTGATATCCGTGATGAAAGCGATCGCGAGGGGATGCGTGTAGTCATAGAACTCAAACGCGATACCAACCCCCAAGAACTTCTCCAGCAACTCTATCACCAAACCGCTTTGCAAACGACTTTTGGGGCAATTTTATTGGCTTTGGTAGATGGACAGCCACGCCAGCTATCTTTACGCCAATTGTTGCAAGAGTTTTTACATTTCCGCGAACAAACGCTTTCACGTCGCTACACTTACGAGTTAACTAAAGCAGAAAATCGTTCGCATTTGTTAGAAGGTTTGTTGAAAGCCTTGTCTCGCCTTGATGAGGTAATTGAAATTTTACGACGATCACCTGATGGTAGTAGTGCGAAAATCAACTTGCAAAGTCGCTTAGATTTGACTGAGGTACAAGCAGATGCGATTTTAGCAATGCCACTCAGACGCCTGACAAGCTTGGAACAACAGAATTTACAGAAAGAATATGAGCAGTTACAAGAGGAAATTACGACGTTACGAAAATTGCTGAGTGATCGTCGGGAATTACTCAAAAGCCTGAAAAAAGACTTGCGTACCCAGAAGCGCAAATATAGTGATGAACGTCGCACCAAAATCATAAGTGTGAGTGAGCTACGCCAAAAAGACACGGAAACACGGGGACGTCGAGATAAGGCGACAGAGGAAGAAAATCTCAAATTTAGTGTCCAAAGTCTCAAACCTGAACAACCTGTCGAAGAAGTGATTTTAGAATTGACGCAACGGGGATATGTGCGTCGCATTCAGCCGAATGGGAAAAAGTCGAAGCTTGATAACGGTATGGCTGATAATGACTTTGTGATGCAAACAGCTTTGACTGATACAGATAAAGATTTGTTGGTACTAACTAGCAATGGCAAAGTTTATCCAGTGAAAATAGGAGATATTCCTCCAACTACTGGGCGATCGCCACGGGGAACACCATTAATCACCTTGCTAACGAATACTGCTCAAGAAGCTTCTGAAGCTGTCGTTAGCCGCTTTTTGCTCCCGGAAAAGCCGGAAGACGGCGAAATGATTCTGTTAACGAAGCAAGGAAGAATTAAACGCCTATCTTTAACAGAATTTACTAGTTTGACGCGTCGCGGCATTACTATTTTGAAGCTCAAAGATAATGATGAATTATTATTAACTCAATTCACCACTACAGGAAGACAAATCATTCTAGCTAGCTCTGGTGGAAGATTGTTGCGATTTAAAGTTAACGACGAACAGCTACCTATTATGGGTCGTACCGCGATGGGACTACAGGCTATGCGCCTACGTCAGCGAGAAAGTATGGTTGGTGGTGTAACTTTTAATACTGAAGAAAATATTTTGCTGGTAACGCAACTAGGATATGCTAAACGTCTGCCAACTAGTGGTTTGCGATTAGCTAATCGGGGTGATATTGGTACTCAAACTTTCAAATTTGCCAGTAAGACAGATTACTTAGCAGGTATGCTACTAGCCAAACCAGGATCTGAGGTGGCGTTAGTAACGAATCATCAAAGAGTGGTACGTCTACAAGTAGACACAGTAACAAATTTACCGAAAGATTCTACTGGTGAAAGTGTATTCCAACTCAACAGAGATGAAAAAATTATCACTGTTGCCGAGTTTGTTTAGAGTAGAGCTTTTGCAGAAGTTGGGAAAAGGGAAAGGGGACAAGGGGGACAAGGGAGCAGGGAGTGTGGGGAGTGTGGGGGGAATTATTTAACTAAGTCTCTTCCCAATCCCCGATCCAATCCCCAATCCCCAATCCCCATTACCCCTTATCCCCTCCAGGGGACCCCTACCTTTCCCAATTCCCGCTCCCCCATTTTATGTTTTGAATAAGTTATTACATCGATAGATACCATAAGTCAATGTAATAGAACTACTACTCATAAAAGTTGCATTTCTTAAAAGTGTTGTTATATTAGTTAACAAAGGCTAATAAACTTTTGTAAATTCAGTTTGGAGTGCTAGTCATGCAAGATACAACAAAAATCACATCTCCTGTAATCGAAGATCGTAACGCTTGGCGTTGGGGCTTTACTCCTCAAGCAGAAATTTGGAACGGTCGCTTGGCGATGATCGGCTTTTTAGCTGCTGCTCTGATTGAATTATTTTCTGGCCAAGGCTTTTTACACTTCTGGGGCATTATGTAAATTTTTAAGCCAGAAGTTTTTATAGGACATCACTAAATAGATAGATAAATTAAAACCTGGGATGAATTAGCACTCCCAGGTTTCTTATTTTTTGTCATTAGTTATTGGTCAATTGTCATTTCTACAAAGCTAATGACCAAGGACTGATAATTATCGGATATACTCTTTGAGAACGCTGTTACGGTTGGGGTGGCGTAATTTACGAAGTGCTTTGGCTTCAATTTGCCGAATACGTTCGCGGGTGACATTGAAAATTTGTCCAATTTCTTCGAGAGTCTTCATCCGACCATCGTCTAAACCATAGCGCAGTCGTAGAACATCCCGTTCACGAGGGCTGAGACTATCAAGAACTTTTTCTAAGTCTTCGCGTAGGAGGTTCTTAGAAACTTGGTCTTCTGGAGTTTCGCCATCGGATTCAATAAAATCACCGAGTCGGGAATCTTCTTCTTTACCAATGGGTGTTTCCAAAGAGATTGGTAGCTGGGCTGATTTAGCAATAAATCTCAGCTTCTCAATGGTCATCTCCATTCTTGTAGCAATTTCTTCCTCAGTAGGTTTACGGCCCATTTCTTGAGAAAGCAGCTTGGTAGTCTTTTTGATGCGAGAGATGGTTTCGTAGAGGTGGACAGGTAAGCGAATTGTCCGGGATTGGTCAGCGATCGCTCTGGTGATCGCCTGACGAATCCACCATGTAGCGTAGGTAGAAAACTTATAACCTTTTTCGTGGTCAAACTTTTCCGCAGCACGAATCAAACCGAGGCTACCTTCCTGAATCAAATCTTGGAAAGACAAACCACGATTCATGTACTTCTTGGCAATTGAAACTACAAGACGCAGGTTAGATTGTACCATTTTGTCTTTCGCCCGACGACCAACATGCAGGCGATGACGGAATTGTGGTAAGGGTATTTGTACTGCTTCTGCCCATTCGCTGTATTGAGGTTCGCGTTCCAACTGCTGTTGTAGGCGATCGCGAACTCGCTCTAATTCTAGTAAATCTGCAATCTTACGTGCCAATTCGATTTCTTCGTCAGCCCGAAGCAAGCGAATTCGCCCTATTTCTTGTAGGTAAAGACGAATCGAATCCTCGGTGTAGTGCTTTTTCTTGCTTTGTGACCGACGACGCGATTTTGCGGCTTTCCCAGACTTTGCGTCGTCCTCATCAGACTGAGGTTCTAAAAATTCTTCATCAAGCTCGCCATCATCATTGATCAGCAAGTCCTCTTCGTCTCCCAACAAGAGTTCTAACTCAAGTTCAGGCTGATTCATCTCAATTTCTAGGTCAGGCTGATAATCTATGGTATCGAGTACGTTGTTAGCCTGGTTCATGCCGCGTTCCTCATGCTCCTTGCAGAATCAATTACTCAAGATGTTCTTACCACTCTTAATTTAGTGAGCTATATTGCCTTTTGGATTAAGAGGGTTTTTAGCTAATTTGGCTGATAGATATGTTTGGAACTTTTACCTTTTGTTGAGACAACAGTGGTATAGCTCTTTAATACAAGTAGTAAATTCTAAACTCTGTATTTGTTTCTACCACACTAGTACTCCCAAAGGTAAATTTCCTCATTCTTAGTAAACTTTATATGTGTCGCAGGGCAACACAAGTGTTTACTGAACTGGTCTAAAAAAGACTCATGTTGCTAAAAAAATTTACCACTCCATACAAAAAAATTATGACTGTTGGAAGATTTTTTTTGAAAAGACTGTTCCGATTGTAGCCTGTTTCACAGAAATTGCACTCTCTTTATGTGGCATTAATGAACTAATTGAGTTAGGTAAAGCTAGGTAATGTAAAGCCTGTTTTACCAAAAAGATGTTGAAAATGACACCCATACACTGGAACTTTCTCTAAAACTTTTTGGAATTTTCGTACCATCATCATTACCTTAAAAATTCGGTAAACCTACTTGTATCAGATTCAATGCGTCATTGATAACATTTATAGAAACAGTAAACTTTTGGTTAATTCAATTTAAACGCTAAAGTGCATTCATTTTTACACTTCCTTCATAAATTACTAATTTGGGATTTACATTTGTCTTTTAGTAACAGCCACTCTCATGCTTGTTAGAGTAGACATGAGACCACAGACTCAATTCCCAATTTAGAGTCATGGCGCTTTCATAAAAGTACTCGACCTGTCGAGGAGCCAAATAACCTAACTGAGGAGTTGAGGCTAAGGCAGAATCAGCCGAAAGACCGAAGATTTCTAGATAGGGCTAATTCGATCTTAATCACAGGTTAGCGCATTATTAAAAATTCAACCCTTTGCAACTTGACAAACTCTTTTTATTGTATACACCGATATTTTAATCAATCCAGAAAAGATTTGACAGCAAGACTAACGATATTAGCTCACGGAGAACAAAATTGCATAGTATTAGTGCGAATTATACAGTCGTATATTCTCTGATGATAGGTATCAAAATTGAAACTGTGTCTTAGCATGGTGTTAAGTCAACCGTCAGCACAATAAATTTCAGTTAGTCACTCAAAGCAAAAATTATATCGTTTGAGTCAAGGTATCGAACACGTGTGGTTCGTTCTATCCTTGAGCTTGTTCAAGACCACAAAACCTTTTGCCGAGTAAACTCACAAGCATATACCCTAATGACCATCTAAGTTGTTACTCTACCCAAAGTTGTAGCTTAGAAGCTGCCTTTTGACTATCCAAATGTTGGTGAATTTCTTAAATTTTCTTATAACTTGTGCGATCGCTTTGACGATTTGTCATATAAATACGTAAGTTTTGTGAACTATAAGCTTGTATAATTTCTGCCTAAATACTCCAGGAGGTATGTTGAGTACTACTTATCTTGCAAAAAAATTTTAACAAGATAGTGACATCTGTGATTTAAAAATTTGATATTAAAACCACTTTTCAAAAAACAATCTTTATTTTTTGTTTTACACAATTGTTAAAGTATGTTGAATTTTTCTAATATATAGCAAATTGGATTAAGTTTTTTAAGCGCAGAACGCAGGCTATGCCAACAAAAATCAAATAGGATTGCTATAGATGTAAAGACAAGGAAGAATCTGTCAAACAAATTCTCCCTTGTCTGTCTTTCCCCTTGCTCCCTTCCCATTTAGATATCTAAATCCGTGAGGTTGAGTTTAGAACCATAGGTTTCAATAAATTCACGGCGAGGTGCAACCCGATCGCCCATTAAAATTGTAAAAATGCGATCAGCTTCAGCCGCATCCTCAATTTCCACTTGTTTAAGGGTACGTGTTTCTGGGTTCATGGTAGTTGACCAAAGTTGTTCGGGCATCATTTCACCCAAACCTTTGAAGCGTTGGATGTTGTAGTTAGCGTTTTCTGGAAACTGGCTAATGTGTTGGTCTTTTTCGCGATCGCTGTAGCAATATTTGTAATTTTTTCCTCGCTCTATTTTATAAAGTGGAGGACAAGCAATATAGATGTAACCCTCCTGGATTAACGCCCGTTGATAACGATAGAAGAAAGTTAATAACAGCGTACGGATGTGTGCGCCATCGACATCCGCGTCAGTCATAATCACAATCCGGTGATACCGCAGTTGGGAAGCATCAAATTCTTCACCTTTAACACCTAAACCAAGGGCAGTAATTAACGATTGAATTTCGTTATTTTTATAGATTTTGGCGTCATCAGTTTTTTCGATGTTCAGGATTTTTCCGCGTAGGGGTAGAATTGCTTGGAAGCGGCGATCGCGTCCTTGTTTTGCGGAACCACCTGCGGAGTCCCCCTCCACCAAGTAGATTTCCGATTCTTTGGGATCACGAGAAGAACAGTCTGCTAATTTACCAGGCAATGGCGAAGATTCTAACACCGATTTGCGGCGTACCAACTCCCGTGCATGACGGGCTGCTTCGGCTGCTTTAAAGGCTTGGATGGCTTTATCTAAAACCGCATCAGCAACACTAGGATGAAATTCTAAATATTCTGTGAGAGTTTCTCCCACAAAAGAATCAACAATTCCTCGAACTTCGGTGTTACCAAGTTTAGTTTTTGTTTGTCCTTCAAATTCTGGATCGGGAACTTTGACGGAAATTAGACCTGTCAAACCTTCACGGACATGTTCACCACTGAGATTGGGTTCACCGTCTTTGATCTTATTGCGCTTGCGGGCGATCGCATTTAGTGTCCTGGTGAGAACTGCCTTTAAACCTTCTAAGTGTGTACCACCATCAACAGTCCGAATATTGTTGGCAAAGCCCAAAACATTATCCGTATAAGCGTCAGTACACCATTGTAATGCTACCTCTACTTGAACATTATTACGTTCTCCCTGTACGAAAATCACTTCTTCATGTAGTGGTTGTTTGTCAGCATTTATGTAGGTAATATACTCACGAATACCACCCTTGTACTCATAAGTTTCTACTTTGATCTGATCGCTTTTGAGTAATTGCAGTCGGTGATCGGTAAAAGTAATTCTTACACCTGCATTTAAGTATGCTAACTCCCGTAGGCGACTTGCCAAAGTCGTATAGTCAAACTCTGTACCAGTAGTAAAGATTTGTGAATCTGGCTGAAAGCTGACGGAGGTGCCGGTGCGGTTATCTTTGTAAGGCTTGACATTCAGTTCAGTGACGGGAATACCTCGTTCATAACGCTGGGTATGAACATTTTTATCTCGCCAAACCGTCACTTCCACCCACTCAGATAAGGCATTAACAACAGAAACACCGACTCCGTGTAGTCCTCCAGAAACTTTGTAACCACCGCCGCCAAATTTTCCCCCGGCGTGCAGTACCGTCAATACTGTTTCCAAACCCGATTTCCCTGTTTTGGCAACAATTCCCGTAGGAATACCGCGACCATCATCTGTTACAGTAACAGAACCATCGGCGTTGAGATCCACCTCCACATGGGTGCAGTAGCCTGCTAAAGCCTCATCAATCGAGTTGTCCACCACCTCGTAAACTAAATGGTGAAGTCCTCGCGGACCAGTGGAACCGATGTACATCCCCGGTCGCTTGCGGACGGCTTCCAGACCTTCCAGAACTTGAATCTGTTCGGCACTGTAACTGCTCGTCATGAAAGTTCTCCTGATTTGTGGGGGTGAAGTCGCCAAAAGGCGAAAAAATTTAAAAACACTCCAGAATTCTAACACAAAAGCCTTATAGGCGACTGTAGGGCAATTTGCTGGTAAATTCAAATAGGGGTTGCATTCCCCTGCTTTGAGGAGGTGTGTGAGGAGAGTGGAAAGGGGACACGGGAGAGAAGGAGAATTCTTCACAACTAACTTTTGACAAATGACTATTGACAAATGACTAAATTAATTGTGATTTGTGGCGCGACGGCAACGGGTAAGTCAGGTTTAGCATTAGCTTTAGCTATGCGATTAGATACTGTAATTTTGAGTGCAGACTCCCGTCAAGTATACAGGGAATTTGATATTGGTACAGCAAAACCAACTCTGGATGAACAGAAATTAGTTCCGCACTATTTGATAGATATATGCAATCCTACAGAAGTGATGACTGTAGCAGATTACCAGGCGCAAGCGCAAGCCTTAATTTTGGGACAAAGGGGGGTGGAAGACAAGGGGGACAAGGGGGACAACATAGGAAGCATTTTGACTTCCCCTACTCTCCACACTCTCCACACTCCCCATTCCCCAGTATTGCTGGTGGGGGGTACTGGTTTATACATTCGCTCAATTACTCAAGGGATGAAGATTCCTAGGGTAGCGCCACAACAGGAGTTGCGATCGCAGTTGGAATCTATTGGTCAAATGCAACTCTACGCTATATTACAACAGGTTGATCCAGTTGCCGCAGCCAAGATTCACCTCAATGATTCTGTACGGACTTTAAGAGCATTAGAAGTATTTTACGTTACTGGTCGCCCGATTTCTGAGCAACAAGGAGAAAATCCCCCAAGTTATCCAATTTTACAAATAGGTTTAGATTGTGATGCTGCTCATCTGGGCGATCGCATTACTCAGCGCACTGAGAAAATGATTGCAGATGGTTTAGTAGCGGAGGTGGAGTATCTTTGTCAAAAATACGGTGCTGACTTGCCTTTACTAAATACTTTAGGGTATCAAGAAATTAAGCAATATGTGGCTGAGAATATTTCTTTAGATCAAGCAAAAGAATTAACTATTTTACACACTCGACAGTTTGCTAAACGTCAACGCACTTGGTTTCGTGCTTATCGTCAAATTGAGTGGTTTGATGTTGAAAGTCCAGATTTGTTAGAAAAAGTATGGCAGAGAGTCCAAAGTTTTATTACTACTTTTGAAGATATATAGTGGAATTATAAATCTGATTTTTATATCATGATGATGCACGTTTAGGATTAATATTCGAGTATGCTTATAATTAAATTATTCTTTGAATATGTATAATTTGAGAGAACCGTTATCACAAGTTTTGTCATTTTCTTTTATTGTTAATATTTTCTTGTTGAGCGTTTTAGGATTATTTATTGTTAATCCAGATAAAGCATTGTATATATTGTCAAATTTAAGGAATATTTTTAATTTCAAAAAAACTAGTTATCTAAATACTTATCCTCCCTATTACTGGCATAAGATAAATCAATTTACCAAACTACCGCAATCAGAATCGGATATTATTATGCTGGGTGATAGTATCACTGATGAAGGAGAATGGATAGAATTATTGTCGAATATTAATGTGAAAAATAGGGGCATATCTGGAGATACAATCGAGAGAATTTTGTATCGTTTAGAGACAATATTATCAACCAAGCCAAAGCAAATCTTCTTAATGATAGGTATTAACGATTTAATCAATGCTCATAAATCAGTTGCTCAAACTTTAGATTCCTATGAAGAAATCTTACGTGAGTTTCGAGAGAAAATACCTAATACAAAAATTTTTCTCCAAAGTATTTTACCTGTTAATAATACAATTTATTTATATTGGCAGGATAATAATAATATTTTAAAGTTAAATCTAGGTTTGAGAGAACTTGCAACTAAATATAATTATGAATATATAGATTTATTTTCTCATTTGCTAGATTCAGAACAGCAATTAGATGCTAGATATACAAAAGATGGTGTACATTTAAATGGTGAAGCATATCTAGTGTGGAAATCAATTATTGAAAAATATCTTGTGGGTTGGAACGATGTTAATATCCCTGGCGACTAGAAGTCGCAGCGATACAAACAAAACCCGCAAGATAAGGGTTAAAAAGTAATAAATAATTAATAATTATTAATTATTAATCTTCTATTCACTTTGAAGAGGGAGCATCCCAAATGTTCAAAAAACCCGCCTGCGATTGAAATGCTTTAAGCAGAGTACTTGATTTATTTGAGTCGCCTTCAGACGACTTGTGCTATTAGCTAACGGTTTAAACCCAAGCGCGGTATATTGAAAAAATTGGGATGCTCCCCTTTGAAGAGGACTTGGGGAGAGGTTCTTTGATATCACGTTAGATTAGCTAACTTGACTTGAAGAAGTTGTACTCACATCATCACTTTTGAGATAACCATCTTCCATATAAATGATGCGATCGCCTATATCTAAAATCCGGTTATCATGCGTCACCATCAAAATAGTACAACCTTGTTCTTTGGCTAATTTTTGCATTAATTCTACTACATCTCGCCCAGATTTTTTATCAAGAGCAGCGGTAGGTTCGTCTGCTAAAACTATTTTAGGATGACTGACTAATGCACGAGCGATCGCTACTCTTTGTTTTTGTCCACCAGATAAGCTTTCTGCATAATAATCGACGCGGTTTCCTAAACCAACTTGTTCTAAAATGGCAGTTGCTTTTGTATTTAAATCTTGATCTAACATCTCTTCATGTAATTCTAGAGACATGCGAACATTTTGTTTTGCTGTTAAAAATGTCATCAGGTTATGTGCTTGAAAAATATAGCCAATTTCACGACGAATTTGTGTTAGCTGTTTTTTGTTAGCTCCACACATTTCTTGATTTAATATGCTTAAGCTACCTTCTTGGGCAGAACGTAAGCCACCCATCAAAGTTAATAATGTAGTTTTACCTGAACCAGATGGGCCTGTCATAATCACGATTTCTCCCGCATATATATCTAAGTTAATGTCAAATAATACTTGCTTACGGAGATTACCTTTACCAAAGTAGTGATTGAGATTTTGAATTGAAATTACAGGTTGCATAAGTGTTAGTAGTTAGTAGTTTTATTGTTAACCACAAATGACAAATAACAAATGACAAATAAGCAAGTTAAAACATATCTGCGGGATCGGCGGCGCGGAGTTTTCGCATAGCTATTATCCCGGAAACACTACACATAATAATTGTTAGGGAAAGCACAAATATGGCGCGGTTGAGTTTCATTCCTACAGGAAGTAAAGTTGCAGCGTAGGTGATCTGATACAGCCCTATCGAAAGTGCTAATCCAGGTATAAATCCTAATGCTGCTAACAATAAAGCTTCTTGCATTAACATGATCATGAGATAGCGATCGCTATATCCCATTGCTTTGAGAGTGGCATATTCTGGTAGGTGATCGGACACATCAGAATAGAGAATCTGGTAAACAATTACAATCCCAACAATGAATCCTACCGCTACTCCCATACCAAAGATAAATCCGATTCCCTGATTACCCCAGTAGTTAATTTCGATTTGGGCAAATTCTTGGGGAGTTATTACTTTGATATCGTTTGGTAAACCTGCTTGTAGTTGCGATCGCACTTTTTCTACATCTGCACCAGATTCAAGGTTAATCAGTCCAACTGCAATTTGATTTGGTTGGTAGTTAGGAAAAAGTTTGAGAAAGGTAGAATCACTAGTTAATATGTTACCATCAGCACCAAAAGAAGCACCTAGCTGAAATAAACCTACCACTTGCATATTTTGACCATTCACTTGTGCTTCAACACTCCCGTTTTGTTTGATTAAGTCTGGGATCGGGCCGTATTCCGGGCGAGAAGCACGATCAAATAATACTCGATCTAGTTGTGTAAGTTGATCTAGATGCTGGTTCACTTCCGGAAAGTTAAAAGGTGGGTTGGCTGGATCGATTCCCCACACCAAAATTCCCCGACTGAAGCGAGTTTGAGAATTACGCCATTGAGCAATATCAGCATATAGGGGACGAACTGATTTTACTCCGTCATAGGCTAAGGTTTGCTGCAATCTCTCTCTGGAAAAGCTTTTGACGTAGAATAATGTTTGAAACTGGGGATTAATTAAAACTAAATCTGCCTGTAAATTTTGGTGAGGCTTTGTGGCACTATCAAATAAGGCATCTAATAATCCAAGTTGTACAAACATTAGCATATCGGCAAAACCTATACCTGCAAGGGCTACTATTAAGCGTGTTTTTTCTTTCTTTAATTGCAGCCATGCTAAGGGAATGCGACGAAATAATTTGGTAAGCATGGTAATAATTTGAAATTTGGTAAAAGCTATTTTAAGAAATCTTCATATTCTGTAGATTTAGTGAGCCTGGTAGTAGCTCTTCGTGATGCTATGAGTATAAGAAAAGCTGGTAGTATCAACAGCCAGAAACCTGATATTGGCTCAAGAAATACACCAACCAAAGAAATTGCAAGAAGATTCCAACCGAGAAAAGCTGGTAGGGTGATTCTCTGAGCTTCCGCCCAGCAGCATAGCTGTCCTAAAGTCAAAAGTAGTGGAGCAGCTATCATAAACTGCCAGAAAGCATCTTCTCGATCAAAGTAAGGAGCAAATGGATCAGGAGCAACTGTATTGAATATCCCGTTCTGAATTATGTCTGTAAGCGGTCCAGCAAAAATCCAGACACCAATTACAACATGAATGATGCTGATAACAATTAAAAGATATCCGATAACTCGAAACATACTAAGTCTCCTTTGTTGGAAATAGCAAATTTTTTGATTGCATCTATATCAAACATTCGTTATAAATAGTGGACAAAAAACCTCTACAACTCAATAGCTGTCTGCACTTGTAAGTTAGTCAAACTACTCACTCGCTTGCTATCTTCTGGGTTGAGGCGTATTTTGACTTCAACTACGCGGCGATCTAAATTTTCTCCTGGTTCATTGCTGAAAACGTTTTGTTTATTCACCTGTAAGCCGATGTGTGAAACCTTTCCTCGCAACTCTCCAGAAAAAGCCTGTCCGGTAATTACAGCTTGTTGCCCAAGTTGAATTTTGCCAATATCAGTTTGATAAACTTCTGCTACTACTAGCATCTGGTTGGTTTGTCCGAGTTCTGCAATCCCAGCATCAGCAATTTTTTCTCCAGCGTAGGTATGGATCTTGAGAATTTGTCCTGGAAATGGGGCGCGGATATAAGCTTGTTCTAGGTTAGTTTGTGCTTGTTTGAGTGTGGCGATCGCATTGTCTACTTCTGCTTGTGCTGTTTGAACATCAACAGGACGAACTTCGGCTATTTGATTAAGAGTTGCTTTTGCTGATTTTAATTCTTGTTGTCGGGATGTTTGAATGCGTCTGAGGTTGGCGATCGCTTCGGCTAATTCTTGTTGTCGGGATGTTTGGATACGTTGGAGGTTGGCGATCGCTTCGGCTAGTTGCTGTTGTGTCGTTTGAAATGTCAAGCGTTTGCTATCTAATAAAGATGCAGAAATTGCCCTTTGTTGATAAAGTGTTTGATGACGTTGGAATTCCAATTTGGCGTTTGCTAATTCTGCTGTTAATCGCCCGATGTTGGCTTTCTGGGCTTGGGATTCTGTCTGTTTTTCTGCCCTCAAACGGGCTATAGTTGCTGTTTGTGCCTGAATTTCTGTGAGTTGTTCTGTCTGAATTCGATTAATGTTTGCTTGCTGTGCTTGAATTTCTCCAGTTTTTGCCCCCGCTTTTACCTGTGCTAGTTTAGCTTGGGCAATTTTCACTTGTTCTTTTGCTTGGACTACAGCATCTTCCAAGCGTTTTTGAGAATCCAAAATTGCTATAACTTGTCCTGTTTTGACGCGATCGCTTTCTTTGACAAACCATTTTGCTAGGCGATCGCCATCCAGCGCTAAAGGTGCAGATAAGCTAATTACTTCTCCTTCTGGCTGCAAGCGTCCGAGAGCGGTAACTTTTTTGACAACAGGAGGAGTTTCTACTGCTGGAGGTTCGGAATTACCAACTAAGCCAAATTGCGAGATTCCATAGAAGGCGATCGCACTAGTTAAAGCCGTAGCTGTTATAACTAATCCGATTAGTTTTGGAGTAGAAGGCTTTGAGATAAATTGTTGAGTCATATTTATTTCCTGATTTTTGCAGCCAAACTTTCCTTTTCCCTATTTTCTAGATATGCAGTTAACATGTTTGCTAACAAATCGCTTTGTTCTGTGTAAGAAATGGTATCACCTTCAAACATCCGAGCCGAAATTAAGCCGTTGATCAAACAATAGATGAAGTCAGCGATCGCTCGATCTTCAATTTCTAAATAGCTTGCAAGTGCTTGTATGGCATCATCCCAAACTCTGCTGAGAGTTTGGTTATGTAACAACTCAGTTCGTTCTTGCTGCTGATAAAAATCAAGCATTAGTAAATTTTGTTTAAAAAAATAGTCTTCATTTTTAGCAACAAAATTCATCAAACTTTTGATGCGCTCTGCTAATGTCTGGACATCTCCTGCTTCAGCCAGAAAATTAAGAATATCCTGCTTTGTCAATTCTTCAATCAACTGTAAAAATAAGGCTTCTTTACTAGGAAAATAATGATAAAGTGTCCCGGTAGAAACTCCTAAACCTTTAGCGATCTCGCGCATCGTGATTGACGCATAGCCTTTTTCTGCAAATAGATCAAAGGATTTCATCAACAATTCTTTGCGATATTGTTTATGATCAACAATCTTCGGCATTGAGGCTAAAAAATATATCGAACGTTAGTTATATAATAAGTTTAACAGAAAGACTTGGCAAGATGGTTGAATAAAATTTGATGCGAGCCTCTAGAAATTTTCTGGATCTACGCCAAGCGATCGCAATTTTTCTGCTAACATTTGAACGTGTTGTAATGCTTGTTCTTTTTCTAAACGTTCCTTTTCTGCACGTTCATCTCCAGTCAGCAAAACAGTACCATCTTGGTAGCACCAGCGTAACCACACATCTTGTCTACCTTCAAATTTACCTTGCCAGAGAGTTAAGCCTAAACCGACTTGTTCCAACCAAGTTTCAGAAGTTTCAAAATAGCGCCTACCGCGAATTTCATAAACACGCAACGCCTGTTCTGATAATTGTTGAGTGGGGTCGTATACTACATAGTAACTTGCTCGCATGTGTTCGTAAGTTTTGAGTTTACTGCCTAGTTCATCACCTTCTTTATTAGAGACTATTTCAATCACTACTTCCGGGGGTTTCCCAAACTTCCAAAGCATATAACAACGGTTTTGTTTCTCCCACCAGTTAGCAGCCACTTGGACATCTAGGCTGAGAAAAACATCAGGTACAATTGGAGGCTGTCCGTCAGTATGATATATGCCGACATTAGCTTCGGCTAAAAAAGTCTGATTTTGTAATGAACTATAAACAGAGGTAACTAACAGGCGTTGTTGTTTAGCAGAAGCAAAATTATCCACAGGCATATCATCTTCAGTAACTAGCTGGCTAGCATCTGGCACATAGTAACCATCATTATTGATTAAAAGTTGCTCAACCATGAGTTTACCCACCACTTAAGAGCGATATTTCTAGGTTAGTTGATTCAACAAAACACCTGTAACAATATTAATTAGACCAACTCACACAAGCGATCGCATCGCATCTTTCCCTTAAAAACCTATGCTCACCCAAGACAAACAACAACGCAACTGGCAACCTATTATCAAGGAATTTGAAGCAGCAGTTGGCAAAAATGGTGTTGTGCAACGCCGTGAAGAACTGATCACTTATGAATGCGATGGACTCACCAGCTATCGCCAACGTCCGGCGATAGTGGTACTACCTAGAACGACTCAACAGGTGGCAATGGTAGTGAAAATATGCAATAAATATTCTGTCCCCTTTATTGCTCGTGGTTCTGGTACTGGTTTATCAGGTGGGGCTTTGCCAATTGAAGATAGCGTTTTAATTGTTACTTCTTTAATGCGGCAAACTCTGAAAATAGATTTAGAGAATCAGCGTGTTATTGTTCAACCAGGAGTGATTAATAACTGGGTAACGCAAACTGTTAGTGGTGCTGGTTTTTACTACGCTCCCGATCCCTCTAGTCAAATTATCTGCTCTATTGGTGGTAATGTTGCGGAAAACTCTGGGGGTGTGCATTGTCTCAAATATGGTGTCACAACTAACCACGTTTTGGGATTAAAAATAGTCACTCCCGAAGGCGAAATCCTAGATTTGGGAGGAGAAATTCCCGAAATACCTGGTTATGATTTAACGGGTATATTTGTTGGTTCGGAAGGAACGCTGGGTATCGCTACAGAAATTACCCTACGAATCCTCAAAAGTGCAGAATCAATCTGTGTGTTGTTGGCAGATTTTACGAGTATTGAAGCGGCAGGAGCGAGTGTTTCTGATATTATCAGCGCGGGGATTATTCCTGGCGGTATGGAAATTATGGATAATCTCAGCATCAATGCTGTGGAAGATGTGGTGAAAACAAATTGTTATCCCCGTGATGCTGTGGCAATTCTATTAATAGAAATTGATGGTTTAGCTGTAGAAGTTGCAACAAATAAACAAAGAATCGTGGAAATTTGCCAACAAAATGGAGCGCGTAATGTTACTTCTGCCAGTGATCCAGATACGCGACTAAAATTATGGAAAGGACGCAAAGCTGCGTTTGCTGCGGCTGGACATTTGAGTCCAGATTATTATGTTCAAGATGGAGTGATTCCCCGGACTCAGTTGGCTTATGTGTTGCAAGAAATTGAGACATTGAGCCAAAAATATGGTTATCAAATTGCTAATGTATTTCATGCTGGTGATGGGAATCTTCACCCATTAATTTTGTTTGATAATTCTGTTCCGGGTGCATTAGAAATAGTGGAAGAAGTGGGGGGAGAAATCCTCAAGTTATGTGTGAGAGTCGGTGGTAGTATTTCTGGCGAACACGGTATTGGTGCAGATAAGAAATGTTACATGGCTGAGATGTTTACGGAAGCTGATTTAGAAACTATGCAATGGGTACGCCAAGTTTTTAATCCTCAAGGTTTAGCGAATCCAGAGAAGATTTTTCCGACGCCGCGCACATGTGGAGAAGCTGCAAAATCTATGGGTGAGAGTAGTAAGAAGTTTGAGTTAATAGATGGGGTAGATCGTTTTTAACAGTTATCAGTTATCAGTTATCAGTTAGGGAATACCAAAAAATCAGCGTTGCTGATTTCATATATGATACAGGATTTTGGGTAATTCCAAAACCCTTGTAGCAGAGGCGATATATCGTGTCTGCTACATCTAGATTCATACCACAATTCAGCAACGCCAAAAAATCAATTATCTAATATTTCGTAGGGTACGTTACTTTGTTAACGCACCATCTTTAAAGTATCGTTGACGGTGCGTTAGGCGTTCCGCCATAAAACACTATAGATATTAAGATTTATAAAATTTAGTGGCATAGCAAGTTTTTGTAAAATGAATTTATGCAAAAATGCTAAAAAAGATACAGTAAATAACTTAACTATTTGCCATTATTCTGCAATTTATATATTTGAAGCTCTATAACAAGTCAAGACTTAAGTAGGTTGAGTAACTATAAGCTTTGCTAAATTTTTCATCCGCAGTGCATAGGATAGAATTTTGGTCAACAAAGGCTTCTTGCCCTTGGTCTAACGTCCTTAAAGGCATCTACTACAATTAGATATTATTTTATGGAGAGAAGACCTAGTAGAGTCAGTAAACCAACCAGGGACTCTCGCATGAATATCAATCCATCAGAATCTACCACAGAATTAGCACAAGCTGTCTGTCAAAAATTTCAAATCGATACAGATTTAGAAGATGGAAGTAATTCCAATCAAATATTGAGTGCGATCGCTCAACTAATTTGTCAATCGATTGATTTAAATACGATTCTGAATTTTACAGTTAAAGAATTACGAAGGCTATTACTAAGCGATCGCACACTGATTTACCATTTAGATTCTAGTGGTAGTGGAACTATAGTTGCAGAATCTACTATTGTTGCGGGTAGTCCACTGTTAGGAATGAAGATCACAGACTCTTGCTTTAGCGAAAAACATGCAGAACGCTACAAGCGTGGTTGTATCCAGATTGTAGAAGATATTTACGCAGCTGGATTGCATCCTTGTCTGATAGATTTTCTATCCTCTTTGCAAGTCAGAGCTAATCTCGTAGTACCGATTATCTTGCAGCAAGATCTTTGGGGATTTTTAATAGCACAGTATTGTTGTGAACCACGACAATGGCTACAAACAGAAATTGATTTGCTCAAACAATTAGCAACCCAAATCAGTATTGCTATCCAACACTCAGAACTACGTCAACAGGTGCAACATCTGCAAACCGAAAGGAAGTTACAAGAGTCTGATAAATTAGTAAGAAATATCACCAGAAAAATACGTGATTGTATAGATATAGATCATGTTTTAGAGACTGTTGTTGCTGAATTAGCAAAGGTGTTACAAGTTGAGCATTGCCATGTCGAATTCTATGATACTAGTTATACTTTCGCGACTATCGCCCACGAATACACTACTATCTCTTCCGTCTACCAAGAGATGAAACGACAGGTTGCAGATTTTCCCAAACTGTATCAGCCACTATTACAAAAACAGCCGTTACAATTTAGTGAAATTTTACGAGATTGGAATCCTAATTTAGTTATAGTGACACAGCTAGCCTGTCCCATTTTTGATGCCGAAACAGTGATGGGAAATATTTGGCTAACAAAAGTGACTCAAGAAGCGTTTGCAGAATCGGAAATTAAACTGGTACAACAACTAGCAAATCAATGTGCGATCGCAATTCGCCAAGCTAAACTTTATCAACTAGCCCAGACCCAAGTAAACCAAATCGAAAAACTCGACGATCTCAAACACGAATTTCTCAGATCTCTTTCCCATGAATTGCGAACACCAATCACCAGTATTAGCCTAGCCGTGCAAACCTTAGAAACAATCATCAAGCAAGAAACATCATTCGATGCAGACATAGTATCACAACTGTTGCAGATTTTACAGAACGAATGTCAGCGAGAAAGCAAACTGATTAATGATCTGCTTTCACTCACATACTTAGAAGCAGAAGCCGAAGTTTTAACTGTAATCGTGATTGATCTCAACAGTTGGCTTCCTCCGATTGTTGAATCTTTTCGAGAAGTTACTATTTGTCAGCAGCAACAGTTATTTTTGCATCTGGCTGGGGAACTCCCACCTTTAGAAACAGATATCACTGACTTAGAACGTATTGTTATAGAATTACTCAGCAACGCCTGTAAATATACACCTGCGGGTGAATCGATTACCGTTGCTGCATCTGCAACAGAGGAAACCGTAGAGATCAAGATTAGTAATTCTGGCGTTAAAATAGATACTAATGAAATTGCACGTATTTTCGATCCCTTTTACCGCCTTCCTCAACATCATCCTTCGCTGTACGGTGGTAGTGGGTTAGGATTAGCACTAGTGCAAAAACTGGCAAAACATTTGAAAGCTTCTATTAGTGTCGAAAGTACAGCTGTTTCCACCACCTTTACTCTTATTTTACCAAGAGCGATCGCAGCATGAATATTTTTCAGTATATCCTGCATCAAAACGGTGGTGCTAAAAAATACTAAAATCCTATGTAATTTTTATAGAGAATGTTATATTTCTCTGTAAACACAACTTTATAATTATATCTGAGCAAATAAAAATATTTGAGTAGTAAAAGATACGGAGTCATCCGTGAAAAAACTCTAAATATTTGCTTTTTAATAATATGACTAACTGGAATTGGCAGAAGTTATCTAGTGGTACAGCAATGCGGCTTTTATCTGTAGCATTGACTTTAGCAGTGATCAATTTCGCAGAACAAGCATTAGCACTAGGAAGAGGTAATAGTGGGCCTCAAGTCACGAGTGTCCAGAGATGTTTGCAAAAGTTAGGATACTACAACGGGCCGATCAACGGCAATTTTGGCCCCTTAACTGAAAATGCTGTCAAAAAATTCCAGCAAGCAAAGAAAATTTCTGCGATTGGCCAGGTAGGACCGCAAACTCAGCGATCGCTACAAGCTGCGTGTCAATCTAAACAATCCAGGAGTAGCACTAGTAACGTCCTCAAAGTAGGAAGTAGAGGTTCAGCAGTCACACAACTGCAAAAATCTTTGCGGACATTGGGTTATTTTAATGGCCCGGTTACAGGTTATTTTGGTCAAGAAACACAACAAGCTCTGATTAGATTTCAGCAATCCAAAAGATTGCAAGCTGATGGTGTTGCTGGTGGAAACACTTTACAAGTGATACGTACTAGTTTGGCATCAAGATCAAATAAGACTGTCGGTAGTAGAGTTGATAATTATCCCAACGTCTGGAATGAAGGTGATGCCGGAGCGCAAGTATTACAATTACAAAGAAACTTGGCAAAGTTGGGTTATTTCCAAGCGACTCCTACTGGTAATTTTGGCTCTGTCACCAAAGATGCTGTCGTGCGTTTTCAGCGCGATTACGGACTCACAGCTAACGGAATAGTTGATGGACAAACTTGGACAGCAATATCCACAAACGCCAACTATTCAAACGTCAACTATTCAAATGTGAACAACCCAAATATCAATAACTCTGGGTGTTCACCAACAAGCGGTTTTATCTGTTTGGGTGAAAACAGTCCGCGCGTTGTCACTGTGCAACAAAGTTTACGTCAACAAGGATTATTTAATCGGGATGTTACAGGTTACTATGGCACGGAAACTAGAGATGCTGTAGCCCAATTTCAGCAAACCGCTAGACTCAATCCCACAGGAGTTGTAGATTTTCAAACCTGGCAAGCATTAGGATTGACAAACAGCAACCCTACTGAAGTACAAAATTCAACAGTTGAAAATCGCTATGTGGTAATTGTACCAATTCGTGATGCCAATACTCTTGATCAAGTTCGTCAGTTTGTACCTCAAGCTTTTACGATGCAATCAAAATTGGGAGATTATGTGAATGCAGGTGCATTTCGCGATCGCTCCGAAGCCGAAAAACGTTCTAGCCAGTTACGCGATCGCGGTTTTGATGCACGGGTAGAATATCTTTGAGGCAGGGTGGTTTCATACAAGCAGAGAAAAATTAAAATCTTCTTTTAAAGCCTCTCCCCTTAATAAGGGGAGAGGTTTGGAGAGGGGTAAAAATCTATGCTTCAAAACGAGAAATACAGACTTCCATATTTTTATTTTTTCGTATGAAACCACCCTGCTCTGGGGATAAGGGGAAGGTAGGAGTCCCCTGGAGGGGCGAAGGGGTAATGGGGATTGGGGATCGCGAGATATAGAGGACAATAGTTTTAAATATTTTTGAGGCTAATAGCATAGCAAAAGTCGGTTTAAAGCGACTGTTTTGTGATAGTTAAGTTCGTTTAAACGGACTTAAGCTATGAGCAGGAGAACTTTAGTTCAGGGCGGTTTCTGTCTAGAATGAAATAGCCCTGGGTTCTACTATTTTTAAGAAATATTGAAAAATAATCGGCTAATTTATATACACTTCTATAGATAGATGAACTAAAAAAATTATCTTTTGGAATAATTTGTATCATTAGGAACAACTAATAAAGAATAATGAGATTAGAAACTATAAATTTTAATCTAAGATCTACCTATGCTTATGAAATGGTACAACGAACCGCCAGCGTGGGAACAACAAGAGGGAGTAATTACCGTTACTTCAGGAGCAAAAACAGATTTTTGGCGTAGAACTCAATACTGTATCCGTGATAATGGCAATTTTTATTATCGAGAAGTCACAGGCAATTTTACTGCTCAAGTTAAAATCATTGGTAATTATCAAAACTCATGCGATCATGCAGGATTAATGATTCGTGTCGATGAGAAAACTTGGCTAAAATCTAGCGTTGAATTTGTAAATGACACACACTACGTCAGTGCAGTGATCACTCAAAACGACTCTGACTGGTCGATTATACCACTAGCACATCGTCCCGATTGCTTGTGGTTGCGTTTGCAGCGCACAGGCGACACCATAGAAG
The DNA here is from genome assembly GCA_019359115.1 of Pelatocladus maniniholoensis HA4357-MV3. Classification (GTDB taxonomy): domain Bacteria; phylum Cyanobacteriota; class Cyanobacteriia; order Cyanobacteriales; family Nostocaceae; genus Pelatocladus; species Pelatocladus maniniholoensis. Next base: position 14,024 of record JAHHHW010000088.1, on the reverse strand, counting down.
TAATGTATTCCATCGATGGAAAAGATTACACGACACTCATGTTAGCGTGCCTAACTGATCAAGAAACAGTGCAGGTAGGATTAGTATGTGCTTGTCCACAAAGCGATGGTTTTGAGGTAAGATTCGAGAATTTTCAAATTCAAGATAACAGCATTCAACCCTATTCTCAAGTCGGAATCTAAAATTAGAAATTGAGAATTTGGGATTATTGTTAGTCAGAGGCTTCTACCTGAAATTTAGAATTTAATATTGGGAATTTAATCTACACTCTGATCGCCAGATCAAGGCTAATTTATTATCTGAAGAAAAATTAATCTCTTCCCATCCAAAAAATAGATCTGCGGAGTCCATAGGTAGTTCATAATAGCTTGGCACTACAAAAAGCTAGAGGCTAAAAAATAATGACTGAAGCTCGGATTGGAATCATTGGCGGTAGTGGTTTATACAAAATGGATGCCCTGAAAGATGTAGAAGAAGTGAGAGTAGATACACCCTTTGGCTCACCTTCTGATGCTGTAATTTTAGGGACTTTGGATGATACACGAGTAGCGTTTTTAGCTCGTCATGGACGTAATCACACGCTTTTACCTTCAGAACTGCCATTCCGTGCCAATATTTATGCAATGAAGCAATTGGGTGTGGAGTATTTGATTTCAGCGAGTGCGGTAGGTTCTTTGAAAGCTGAAGCGAAACCATTGGATATGGTAGTTCCTGATCAATTTATTGATCGAACTAAAAATCGAGTTTCTACCTTTTTTGGCGAAGGAATAGTTGCTCACATTGCCTTTGGTGATCCAGTCTGTCATAATTTGGCTGGAGTTGTCGCAGATGCGATCGCTTCTCTAAATCTCCCAGATGTCACCCTACATCGTGGCGGTACTTATGTATGTATGGAAGGCCCAGCATTTTCTACCAAAGCAGAATCTAATTTATACCGCAGTTGGGATGCAACAATCATTGGGATGACAAATTTACCAGAAGCGAAGTTAGCACGGGAAGCTGAAATCGCCTACGCAACTTTGGCGCTAGTAACCGATTATGATTGTTGGCATCCAGATCATGATAGTGTCACAGTCGAAATGGTCGTGAATAATTTACAACGAAATGCTGTCAATGCCCAAAAAGTCATTCAAGAAACAGTGCGACGCTTAAGTGATAACCCACCACCTAGCGCTGCTCATTCAGCATTAAAATATGCAATCTTAACACCATTGGATAAAGTATCAACAGCAACAAAAGAAAAATTAGCTTTGTTGTTGAAAAAATATATTTAATTCCTAAGAGGCGAAGTTTTTGGTGAGTAATTTCTTCTATCAATCAAAAATTACTATTCCCATACTTCGCCTTCAGACAATTATCACAACACTGATAACTGATAACTGATAAATGTTACCAACAGATTTACTCCATCATCGTCAGAATGGAGAAGAAATTATTCCCAAGAGATTAAAACTTGATTCTCAACATATAGAGTTAGCCAACGAATTAATTAGTTCTTTTCAAGAATCAGTAGGAAAAACTCAAGGCGCATTAGAACGTCAATTATTAGAATTAGAAGGTGACACAACCGACTATAAAGTCAAACGGGGTTTGGCTTATCTACTTAAAAGTGGTTTTTGTACATTTGAAGTAGTGAGTCCCTTAGAACCACAAATGTTAAGAGAAAGAGTGTTTGCTTTCGCAGCGAAGTCTGTTCCTAGCTCAGAATTCACACAAGTGACATTAAAAAATATAGCTGATAACTTAACTCAAGAACTCGAACGAGAAGTTTTACCACAGCAAGTCCGTGATGGATTATATGCTGATTTATCAGAGAATAAAATTCTCACGACTTTTGATGCACCAAAACCGGAAAATCTATTACATAGATATAATTTATCGCAAGTACAGGGAGTGTTTTATAAAGCCAGTCAATTAGTATTAAATGCTCATCGGAATGTTCCAGGAGAATATAAGCTTTTATTTCGCTATTTAAAATTATTTCAATTAATGGCATATATCGAAGGCGATGCCGACCACGGATTTACAATTACGATTGATGGTCCGACAAGCTTATTTAATCCAAGTACGCGATATGGTCTAGCGATCGCAAAACTAATTCCAGCTTTATTACATGTTACGAAATGGAGTCTTTCTGCTACATTACAAGTCCGCGATTTTTATACAGAAACCTGGAAAACAGGACGTTTCACCCTGAATTCTGAGTGTGGTTTAGTAACTCATTACCCACCCGGCAAACCTTACGATAGTATGATTGAAGCATCCTTTGCTGATAAATGGGATGCACTGAAAACTTGTTGGGCGTTAGAGCGAGAAGTTGATTTAATTCCTATTCCTGGTAGTGTGATGATTCCCGATTTTCGATTAGTGCATCCCGATGGACGTATTTATCTATTAGAAATTGTCGGTTATTGGCGACCGGAATATTTACAAAAAAAATTTGCTCAAGTCAGACGCGCTCAATGTGATAATTTGATTTTGGCAATTTCCGAACGTTTAAATCTGGATAAAGTCGGTGTCAAATTAAGTGATGTTCCCGCCAGAATAGTTTGGTTTAAAGATAAATTATTGCCGAAATCCATATTAGCGGTCATAGAATAAAATACACACTTTAAAATCCGCGCAGACTAGAAGTCTGAGGCTATAAAGACAAAGCCTGCATACCCAGGCTATAATTCAATACGCTTCAGATCAAATAATTTACTACCGATAACCTTATATCATTTCCATATGAAGATGCATAGAAAGAACCCCACCGTCTTCGGCACCTCCCCTTGGTAAGGGGAGGTTGGGAGGGGTTAAAATAATGTGCAGCTTCATATTTAATTGGTATTAACTGAATCGTATTGGGCTATAATTAGTCCGTGTAGGGGGACTTGGTTTGTGTAGCCGTGCAGGGTGAACATCGCTCTTGTTTTTTCAAAAATTGGGATGCTCCCTCTTAGAGGTTGTTTGAAAAGTGATTGGCTGTAATTTTAATTACATTATTACCCCCCTTATAAAGGGGGAAAACAAGAGAAATCCGGTTCCCTCCCCTTTACAAGGGGAGGGTTAGGGTGGGGTAAAAAATATTTGATACATCAATCATGACTTTTCAAACATCCTCTTAGATGATGTTGGAGTTTTATTTGCTAAAATAGTATTTTCAAGGCACATTAAAGCAGTTTCACTACAATCTTAATTACTGCCTAATCATCATGGGGAATCCTGTTCGTAGCCAAGCAATCATTATTAAAATTAAGTATGCTACTAACAGACTTACGAACAATTTACGAACGTGATCCCGCAGCCCGTAATTGGCTAGAAGTGTTATTTTGTTATCCTGGATTACAAGCTTTGCTTTTCCATCGCATCGCTTACTGGCTGCACAACAAAAAGATTTCATTTATACCACGCTTCCTATCTCAAATCAGTAGATTTATCACTGGAATTGAAATTCATCCAGGAGCAAAAATTGGTCAGGGTGTGTTTATAGATCACGGTATGGGAGTCGTGATTGGTGAAACTGCAATTGTCGGTGACTATGCTCTGATTTATCAAGGTGTTACCCTGGGTGGTACAGGAAAGGAAACAGGTAAGCGCCATCCGACTTTAGGTAATAACGTCGTTGTTGGAGCAGGTGCGAAGGTATTAGGCAATATCCAAATCGGAGATAATGTTCGTATTGGTGCAGGTTCAGTAGTATTGCGTCATGTACCTAGTGATACAACTGTAGTCGGTATTCCTGGACGTATCACTCGCAGTGAAAATACAAAAGTAAATGTCTTGGCTCATAATCAATTGCGAGATGTAGAAGCTGAAGCAATTCGAGCTTTATTTGAACGTGTGAAGGAACTCGAACAACACATCGAACAGTTGGAAGTGAATTTACATCTGTCTGTCAAAGAAGTTAGCAAAGAAATTAAATGTAGTCGGAATTCTGTGATTGAAGATTTTCTAGACGGATCGGGAATTTAGAGTTTGTAGTGAGTGCATTTAACCCAACAAATGCATGAAAATATAGGATTTTGTTCCTCGAAATTTTTCCTCAGATGAGTATCAAAGACTCATCGACGAGGTTCAAAGACTCGTTGACGAGTATCAAAGAAAGCGAGCATCTCAATTTTTTCAATATATCGCGCTTGGGTTTAAATCCTTAGCTAATAGCACAAGTCGTCTGAAGACGACTCAAATAAATCAAACTTAGATAAATCAAACAGTCTGCTTCAGCAGACTTTGACTTTTCTCAAAAATAAAGAATTCATAATATTAAAGCTTGTACTGAGCTAAAAAATGTCACTATAAATAAAACACTGAAACGTAGCAGTAAATTGATTTACAATCAGGGAAACTAACTCTATGGATTGCAAAACTGCAACTTTAGTCTACCAAACTGAAAATCATCTAGAAAAAATTCGCGAAATTTTTCCCGAAGCTTGGAATTTTTTAGAAGAAGTATCTTTTTCATACGTTCATAAAAAGCCAGATAAGTTTGATGCTGCTGTCAAAGAAATAGTAGGTGAGAAACCTTTCCAATTTAGAATGGTTCACCGGGACGATAGAGATCAACTCACAAAAGATCTTTCTGATTTATTAGGAGATATTACCTCTCGATTACTTTTAGAAAAACATTTTTCAGAAGTAGTTGGTCAGCAAGTATTTTTTAGTACCATTTGTTGTAACAGCCATCTCACTTCTGATCACGAATTAACTCTAGAAGAAGTTCTACCTCTACAACGGGCGGCGGTAAAGTTACAGTAAAAAGGAAGTATCCCAATTTTTTCAATATTTCGCTCTCATAGTATAAGTCGTTTGAAGAAGACTAAAATAAATAAAATTTAAATAAATCAAACAGTCTGCTTCAGCAGACTTTAGTTATGAGCAGGCGGATTTGAATATTTGGGATGCTCACTCCCCAATAAATGTTGGTTGTTCCAAAAAACAACCAGCAACAAAAAACAGAATTTAGCGAATTTTCCTACCAGTTAATACTTCTCGCACATCTAACATAGCTGTGTAGGTAGGTAAGATGTGTAAGGTTTCGTGATCTGGGGTATGTTCCAAAGCTTTGTTAATAGCTTGGCGCAAATCTTCTTCGACGATCAAATTACAATTGTTTTGAGATATAGGATCGCTGTAACGTAGACGCAGAGCCATATCATAGGCGCGATCGCCACTCACTACTAAAGTTCCTCCTCGTTGAACTAATTTCTCTGTATCTACATCCCAAATCCAAGATACATCCTCGCCATCTTGAATGCGATCGTTCAATACTAATAGTGTTGTTTTGTTATCACTTTGAGTCACAACTCGAATAGTTTCATTTGTCCCTACAGGATTTTTTGATAATAAAATTCTTACTTGTTTCCCATGAATTTTTAATTCTTCCGCACGCCCAAACGCAGGTTGAAAATGAGGAATCGCATCGCGAATAATAGCTTCATCAATTCCTAATTCCATAGCAGCTGTTACTGCTGCTAAAGTATTGTATTTGTTGTACAATCCAATGAGAATTTGTGGCCATTGGCTACTATTAATTGTTGGTTCGCTTCTGGTAAAACCACAACTGGGACAAGTATACTCGCCCATATGAGAAAGATAAACGCCTTTATAGTCCAAAGCGTGTCCGCAATTAGGACAATAAATCGAATCTACAGCATGGGGAATCGCTTCTAAATAATGTTCTGGTTCATTTAAACCAAAGAAAGAAACTTGCTGTTGAGATAACTGTTGACCAAGATAACAAATTGTTGGATCGTCAGCATTTGCAACAATAATTGTTTCAGGTGGTAGAGTGGCGATCGCACCTCCCCAGCGTTTACTAATTGTGTCTACTTCCCCGTATCTATCTAGTTGATCACGAAATAAGTTTAAACAAAGAATCAGTTTTGGTTGAATAGGCGCTAAAACCCTAGACAAAATATTTTCATCAACTTCTAAAATGGCATAATCAACGTTGAGCGAACCTACCAAATTAGTGCTTTCCATCAACGCTGTCATCAAGCCATTCTCTAAATTAGCACCCGTAGAATTGTGAGCAACACGATAACCTTGGCGTTCGAGAATCTCCCGTAAAAACAGCGATGTTGTGGTTTTACCATTCGTACCAGCAACCAGAATTACGCCCTTGTTCACCTGCTGACTCAACAATTGCAATAACCGGGGTTCAATCCGACGTGCGATCGCACCTGGTAAAACAGACGCAGCACCCAAACGTAGCGATCGCACCATCAAAGTGACGCTTTTAGCTACCGAGACAGCCAAACCCAGACGCAGTCTATCTATAAATTGAATTTTGTTTCCCACAACTATATCCTAAGTCTGCGATTTAATATGCGTGAGTTTAGCGAATCCTTAGTAAAAAGACTAGTCAGATCAACCACAAACTTCTTACCCAAACAAACAGATCCCCAACTTCTTGCCAATAATCTCTGTTGAAAAGCAAAACTTGCAAAGAAGTCGGGGATCTTAACGCCATGCGATCGCATTTTTAGGTTTTAGTTTTGGTGAAAGTGCGATCGCTTTTGGATATAAATCTTAGGTTTGAGCATCAATTGCTAAAATAGTTTCTCTAATAGCTGATCACGAGTTAGACCAAAATGCCCCGCAACTTCTCGTAATATAGAATTTAGCGTACCGATCTTTAGCGGATCGTGAGCAGGAATGGTGATATGATGTTCGCCTTGAAGTTGAGTAGTTAAGCGAATATGACTACCAGTTTGTCGATCTACCGCATAACCAAAAACAGCTAATACCTTAACCAAATCCTCACCCGATAAATCTCGCGGTAGCTTCACGATGCAATAACCTCATCCCGAACAAAATGCAACCGAATTACCTTTGGACGGGTATCCTCATCGGGGAAATGACATCGAACCGCATCACGAACCATTTCTTTTAAAGTCGTCATGTCCGAAGCCTGGGTAAAAATTGCTTCACCCAACGCTTTTGCTACATAACCACTTTCAGGATCTTCTTCAATCAGAAATACAATTTCTGACGTTGTGTTTTTCACTAATTATTCTGTCAGTAGCTAGTTACAACAATAATTCTACAGTAATTAAAACAAAAGGAATATAGCGTGTGATTCACATAAGTGAAAACTGCTGTAAAATCCAGGGCGTTGCTGAATGCGATATGAATCTGAATGTAGAGACACGATATATCGTGTCTCTACAAAGATTTTGGCATTATGCAAAATCATTTTCATACATGAAATCAGCAATGCCAAATCCAGAATTTTAAATGGGGCAGACCAGTGTTAAATTTATTAGGGACAATCTAAAATCTAACATCCTGTTAGCGGATGACTAATCTCTTTTTTCACGAACAATTGCAACGCACACCCGCACTCATGCATCAACTGCGGGACTTTCCTGTTACCATTTGTGGTGCTGGGGCTTTGGGTGCAAATATTACCGAAAATCTGGCTCGTTCTGGTTTTGGTAAATTACGAGTCATAGACAGAGACAGAATTGAAGAACGCAATCTTTCCACTCAACCTTATTACCGTTCCGATGTTGGTACATACAAAGCCAAAATCCTCACCAACAATCTTTACCGCGCTTTGGGGATCACAATCGATGGGCGTGCAAAAGAATTAACACCAGCCAATGCAAGTCAATTATTAACAGATAGTGCTTTAGTTATCGACACTTTTGATAATAGCAGTAGCCGACAAGCTGTGTTTGACTACTGCCAAAATTCTCAAATACCTTGCTTACACGTGGGTTTAGCTTCAGATTATGCAGAAATCATCTGGAACCAAATTTATCGTGTACCCTCACCTGCAAACGATGATATCTGCGACTACCCCCTGGCGCGCAACTTAGTTATCCTCGCAGTCGCAGTTGCTTGTGAAGCGATCGTTACTTTTGTAGCTACAGAAAAGCAAGAGAGTTTTACCGTTACCTTAGCTGATTTTGCCGTTCAGCCTTTTAGTGTATAAATTGAATAGAGATTGGGAATTAAATTATGGAGCAAAACCAGCATGAACAGCGCCGCGTCGCTGATCAGGAGTTTCAAAAATCCCTAGAGCAACTGCAACACATTTTACAAGATGATTCTATAGAAACAGAACAGACACCCGAATCTCACAGTGACCACCAAAGCGATGCTCCTTTGGAGCAGCTATGCGATCGCCAAATAACCGAAACTTCCTCAATCATAGATTTAGACCTCTGGGAAGACGCTGTTGCTGATATCGAACAATATTTCCAGCAAAAAGGAAAAAGTTAATAATCATTTGTTATTGGTCATTGGTCATTTGTCAATCCCCTTTCCTCAATCCTGTCTTCGCACTTCGTATAACATTAACGCAGCTGCGATCGCTACATTCAACGACTCTACCCCAGAACTAAGGGGAATTCTCACTTCAAAATCTGCCATTGCTGCTAATTCTGACGACAAACCAGCACCTTCGTTACCTAATAAAATCAAACTTGGTTGACGCCAGTCTACCTCCCAGTAAGTTAAATTTGCACTGGGGAGTGTTGCAATTACCTGCATTCCCGCTTGTTTAGCTTGGATGACTGTCGCTTTTAAATCTGGACTCACCGCCATAGGTAAACGAAACCATTGTCCAGCTGTAGCCCGTAATACCTTGGGATTATCTAAATCTACACTATCTCCACTCAGCCACAATCCACTCGCTCCAGCTGCGGCCGCAGTGCGAATCATTGTACCCAAATTCCCTGGATCTTGGACTGTTTCCAAAGCGAGTACCACACCAGTAAATGGTATGGGAGTTGGAGAAACATCCCGTTTCGCTAGCGCCATAACTCCATCTGGTTGAACCGTTGTTGCGATCGCCGCCATTACTTCTTCACTGACAACTTCTGTGCGATCGCTTCTTTGACAAACCTCTTCCCATAACTTCGGATGGGATATTTGCCATTCTGGAGTACAACACACCACTGCAAGCGGATAATTGACTGCACAAGCTTCCTCCAACAAGTGTGTTCCCTCTAATAGAAACAGTTGCTGCTTATGCCGTTCCTTGGTAGCGTGGAGCTTTCTGATTTGCTTAACTAAAGAATTTTGTAAACTTGTCAGCACAATTTTAGATTTATGATTTTAGATTTTAGATTAATCCAAAATCGTAAATCTAAAATCTCATATCTAAACTAGAGAATGCGGAACCCGGGACTTGAACCCGGAAGTCTTGTGGACACTAGAACCTGAATCTAGCGCGTCTGCCAATTCCGCCAGTTCCGCTTGCGAATTGGTTGAATGACCGTTTTCTATTATTACTACATTTTTCATAGCTGTCAACTAAAAATTTCTATTGGTGTTTAGTTGTCCCCTTGTCCCCCTTCCCTTGTCCCAAATCATCCACAAGATGTGATGCAAGAATATGGACAAATTAAATCTTTCATGTAGAATCAAAACCAACTTAAAATTTGTAAGATTTAAGATTTTTGGAGGGTAGGCTTATTAATCCTTCTAGCAGCTTACAAGATGCTAAATTGTCATCTGTTGCAGACTCCTCAGTTTTGCAAATCTGTGGTGGGCATCCGTTGCAAGGTCATGTAAAAATTAGTGGGGCGAAAAATTCAGCATTAGTCATTATGGCTGGGGCTTTGCTTTGTTCAGGGGACTGTCACATCCGTAACGTACCTTTGCTAGCAGATGTAGAGCGCATGGGTCAGGTATTGTCAGCTTTGGGTGTTCGCTTGCGGCGGAGTGGTGACATTTTAGACATCAATGCTAGCGAAATTACCTCATCCAAAGCTCCTTACGAACTGGTTACTCAATTGCGAGCCAGTTTTTTTGCGATTGGTCCGATCCTGGCACGTTTGGGGATAGCACAAATGCCTTTACCAGGAGGATGTGCTATTGGTGCTAGACCAGTAGATCTCCATGTCCGGGGACTGCAAGCAATGGGAGCCGAAGTCCAAATTGAGCATGGCATTTGTAATGCTTACGTCCCCGGTAAAAACCGTCGTTTGAAGGGAGCAAAAATCTACCTAGATATTCCCAGTGTGGGAGCCACAGAAACGCTGATGATGGCAGCAACTCTGGCGGAAGGTGAAACAATCATTGAAAACGCTGCTCGTGAGCCAGAAGTTGTGGATTTGGCAAATTTCTGTATAGCGATGGGAGCAAAAATTCAAGGTGCAGGCACAAGTACAATTACCATCGACGGCGTTCCCAAACTGCATTCTGTTGAGTATAATATCATACCTGATCGCATTGAAGCGGGAACTTTTCTGTTGGCGGGAGCAATAACCCGTTCTGAACTGCTCCTCTCGCCAGTAGCCCCAGACCATCTAGTACCAGTGATTTCCAAATTGCGGGAGATTGGCGTGAGTGTGGTTGAAGAAACACCAACTTGCTTACGTCTGGTCAAAGCCGATAGATTAATCGCAGCAGATATTGAAACCATGCCCCATCCTGGTTTTCCTACGGACATGCAAGCGCCGTTTATGGCTTTATTGGCAATCGCAGAAGGCGATAGCCTAATTAATGAAACCGTATTTGAAAACCGCCTGCGTCATGCCTCCGAGTTAAATCGCCTAGGGGCAGATATTCGTGTTAAAGGTAACACTGCTTTTGTCCGAGGAGTACCACTGTTATCTGGTGCGCCTGTAATTGGTACAGATTTACGAGCCGCAGCAGCTTTAGTTGTTGCTGGCTTGGCAGCAGACGGCAAAACCACTATCCAAGGACTGCAATACCTTGATCGCGGTTACGATCGCCTTGATCTCAAATTACAGCAATTAGGAGCAAAAATTCAACGTTTACCTGGTTCAGAGGTAAAAACAGAAATTGCTCCTGGCGCACTCAACACCTAAAGCATCGATTTCTTCATAATTTGGTTAATGGTTAGTGGTTAGTTGTTAGTTGTCTCAAATAACCACCAACCACCAACCATCAACAACTAATATCGCTATACTAGGCTTTGTAGGGCTGGTATCAAACCAGATCCATTACAAACCTCACAACTTCCCACTTGCTTTGCTATGTTATCCTCCAAAACTCAGCTCATGGGTCTGAAAGCAGACTCATTTCGTCACCCGCTAGATCTAGAAGCAACCAAAGCGCTGAAGCAGATTCCCGGTATAGATTTGATGGTGCGGAATGTCCTGGGGCCAGTGGCGGAGCAATTATTTTATGTGGAAAACATTGCATCTAGTATTTTGGTGGGCGAAAACCAACTACCCCATTTACACAAACTTTTATTAGAAGCTTGTCATGTTTTAGACATGGAGCCACCGCAGTTATATATCAGACAACATCCGGCTCCTAATGCTTATACTTTTGCAATGCGGGGTAAGCAGCCTTTTGTAGTGCTGCATACTTCTTTAATTGACATGCTCACGCCAGAGGAGACTCAAGCAGTCATTGCTCATGAACTGGGACACCTCAAGTGTGACCACAGTGTTTATTTGACACCAGTAAATATATTAATTTTGGCAGCAGCAAGTTTGCCTAATATCGGTGCATTTATTGCTCAAGCAATCCAAGCACAACTTTTGGAATGGGTACGTTGTGCGGAATTTACCTGCGATCGCGCCGCATTATTAGCAACCCAAAACCCCAAAGCTGTCATGTCTGTGTTGATGAAATTAAGTGGTGGTTCACCGACTCTCGCACCACTACTTAACCTTGATGCTTTTATTGACCAAGCCCGCGCCTACGATGATATTAGTAAAACCGAACTTGGCGAAATGGTCAAAGTCACCCGCACCGCGCAATTAACTCACCCAGTACCAGTATTGCGGGCGCGAGAAATTGACCGTTGGGCCAGTAGCACAGAATATGAAAGATTATTGCAAGATCCAAAGTTAGCAAGTAGCAGTGATGATATTACAGGCGGTAAGTGGCGCAACTGGTAGATAAGTAGTCGCACAAAATTAAATTCATTCGTGGAGACAGGCAATAGGCAATAGGCAATAGGCACTCTTAGAAACAAGATGTGTAATTAATTCTGTTTAGGTACTTATTATATTGGTAAGTGAGTTGAAATAAGAGGATAGATTATGCGTCAAATCCCAGTATTTGCTTTCCTTATCCTTTTAGGCAATATTCTTTTCTCAACTGCAATTAGTGCTGAAGAACCTGCAACTATAACCAGTTTAGTTATGCGCGATCGCATTGTTGTGATCACTAATGGAAAAGACGGACTAAACTACTCGGTCAAAAGCAAGGACGGTACTGTGTTGAGTGCCAATATCAGTGAAAACGAACTAGCCCAAAAGCATCCTGATGTGTATGAACAGGTTCGTCCAGCTTACGCTGGCGAAAAAAATTCCCCTATTTTGCTGATGTGGGGGGGTAAGTTGGAAGCTCAACCTTGAACTTTATACCGTTTCACAAAAATCCTGATACATATTGGATTTACTTTAGGGGTGTACGCCTGTACGCCCCTATCCGTATATTTGTATCATCAAAAAAGTGAAATGGTATCAGTTGATATTCCTTGACTCCTTGCCCATTTTTCAATTATTTGTTGGAGTTGGGGAAGAAAGTTCTTGACACTCCTCAGCATGACGGCTGAGGATTCTTGGTTCAACGAGTCCACTTAGATTCAGACCCCTTGCGGTATCTAACCCAACAAGGAATTATTCATATTAGAAGCAATACCCGCCTCAGAATATAGCAGTTCTCGGTTGTGTCCAATACGTACCCCAACCCCACCCCTTAATCCCCTCCCCGCGTGCGGGGCTGCGGTGTACACATAAATCCTCTGATCCCCCTAAATCCCCGCGCTGACGCGCCGCTACGCTAGAAAAAAGGGGGACTTTGATTCTAGTTCCCCCTTTTTTAAGGGGGGTTAGGGGGGATCAAAACGCTACTAGGCAACTTTATAAGACTTCTGTGTACACCGCAGGCGTGCGGGGAGGGGAGGTTTTGCGTCAGCAAAGCCGGGGTGGGGTTCCGACTGTATTGCAATCGAGTGAGAAGTGCTATAAATTCTGAGGCTAATAGCTAAAGTCTTCTAAAGAAGACTGAAAAAAGAATAGTTTCAGTCCACTTGAGTGGACTTGAACTATTAGCCCAGAAATTTATTTCTGGGCGGACTGGGAGAGTCATCGAGAATATAAGATTAAAATTAAAAAGACATGTTTTCAATATTACCTGTCCCACCCGGCATGACCACCTGACCAATTTTATCTGCCAATTTTGCTAAATTAGGCATAGCCAGAATCTCTGCAAATTTAGGATTTGGTTCGGATTTTGCTGCTGCTGCTAATTCCTGGGCTGCTTGCGCCACTTCCGGATCAGCTTTCGCCGCAGCTTCTACCTCCAATACAGCCTTACCATAATCTAGCGGTTGTTCTGGTGCTTTTTGCGATCGCAGCAGTAGTTAAAGGTTCCATGTGCTACTTTGCTTATGTGCATTCTACTATTAACACACGAGTTTGCTCTGCAATTACGCAATTGCAATCAAAAATTTTGATTTCGTTAGGACACAAGTTGTTGTCGTTAGGACACTAAGTTGTGTCGTTAGGACACTAAGTTGTGTCGTTAGGACACAAGTTGCTGTCGTTAGGACACAAGTTGCTGTCGTTACTTCACATAGTTTGTTTTTTTCAAATCGTTCTACTTCGCCATCAATCCTATCTAATTTGTGAGAATCGCAAAAGCCAGATCCCCGACTTCTAAGAGGATGCTGTTAGCGAATAGGGGGGTATTACCCCTGATTGAAAATTTTTCGTTATTCCACCAGATGTAGAGACGTAGCAATGCTACGTCTCTACAACCAATTTGTGGGCGAACGAGGGGTATTACCCCTGATTGAAAATTTTTCGTCATTCCACCAGATGTAGAGACGTAGCAATGCTACGTCTCTACAAATCAATTGGGTGCGACTCTTTTAGGAAGACGGTGTATTATAGAAGACTAATACATGACAAGCCTTTGAGAGTAGTATCGCAAGCCAAAAAGCAACTCAATGAAATTGGCTTGAAAAAAGTAAACATCTCCAAAATAGTATATTTTGTGGTAAAAGAACGTCAATAGAAGTTTTTTGACACCAAAATATGAGTAACGTACTAAATCACATAGAGGAGAATCCTCAAGAAACCAAGCGATTAATA